>CAYSQA010000033.1:0-1633 GCA_964433225.1 uncultured Pseudomonadales bacterium | reverse complement strand
GGTTTTTGAAACTAAAATTTTTGACGATCAACACAATCAACAACAAGCTTTTTTACTGACTAGTCCAGAGTACGCGATGAAAAAACTAATAGCTGGTGGTCTAGGAAACATTTTTCAAATTTGTAAAAGTTTTCGCAATGGAGAGGGTTTAAGTGACAGGCATAATCCAGAATTTACTATTTTGGAGTGGTATCGAACTAATGCTAGTTACTTGGAAATCATGGCTGATTTTGAAAATTTACTACTATTTTTACATCAAAAAATTCACCAGACAAATAATAATTTTTTAACTTATCAAGGTAAAACCTATGACCTCACTCCCCCCTTTACTAGAATTTCTGTAGCAGAAGCTTTTGCCAATTACTTGGGTGTTAATGAAGAAGATTTGCTTTCTGAACAAGTGTTGAAAAAAATTGCTAAAGAAAAAGGTTATCAAGTTAATAATCAAACAGATTGGGAGGGTGTTTATAACCAACTATTTCTCAATGAGATTGAACCTCAGTTAACTAATCAAGAAAAACCAGTCATTCTTTATGATTATCCGGCGAGTCAAGCTGCTCTTTCCAAAAGGAAAGCTAGCAACCCTGATTACGCAGAGAGGTTTGAAGTTTATTTAGCTGGATTGGAGTTAGGTAATGCTTTTAGTGAATTAACTGATGCTGTAGAACAGCGACAGCGTTTTGAAGAAGAATTGGCTTTAAGAAAAAAGTTGGGTAAAACTGAATATAGTTTGGACCAAGATTATTTGGAAGCTTTGAAGTTGGGTTTACCACCAACTGGAGGAATTGCAGTAGGAGTTGATCGGTTAGTGATGTTGATGGCTGATACTACTAATATTAATGAGACTATTTTTTTTCCAGCAGCAGAAGTTTTCTCTCCTTAATGACAAGGGTTATTCCTTGAGTTACAATCCAGCTCATGAAATTAAAAGCTGGCAATATTAGAAAAGGGATTTACGTTTTACATAACGGCCGTCCCCATTTAGTCACTAAAACTCAATTTGTTTCTCCTGGCAAGGGCTCTGCTTTTACTCGAGCCAGACTTCAAGATATTCAATCTGGCTCTGGTTTTGATTTTGTTTATAAATCTCATGATTCTGTTGAAGAACTAGAAGTTGAATCAAAAGAAATGCAGTTTTTATATGATATGGGTGATGAGATTGTTTTTATGGACCCTAGAACTTATGATCAAGTTAATGTGTTAACTAAATTGCTTGATGGTAAAGAAAAATTTTTGGTACCAGAAATCAAAGCTTATATTCAGTTTTACCAAGAAAAAGCGATTGGAATTAGTTTACCGCCAAAAATTAAAATGGTGGTGGCTGAAGCCGAAGAAGCCGTGGCTGGAGATAGACAAAATGCTGGTAAAAAACCAGTAACGGTTGAAACAGGCTTGATTGTTCAGGCTCCTTTGTTTGTTAAAAAAGGCGATATTTTATTGGTTGATACCGAAACTGGCGAATACGTTTCAAGAGCAAACTAAAATCCAGATGTTTTGTATCCTATTTTTTGGGGTATAATACTGTTCGTTAAAAAAAGATGGGTCCGTAGCTCAGTCGGTTAGAGCGACAGCCTTTTAAGCTGTGCGTCCCGGGTTCGAGTCCCGGCGGACTCACTTGATAAAAAAATCCTCA
>CAYSQA010000032.1:0-1752 GCA_964433225.1 uncultured Pseudomonadales bacterium | reverse complement strand
AGAGTAAGAAGTCTTGTTAGAACATTATATCAATGCTATCAACTTGAGGAAAATAGACCAACTATTTTGTTGGCTCTTTAAGAATTTTAGTTTTTGCTCCACTTAATTTCTCTTCGGAAGACAAATCTTGAGCCAAGATTGGGTTTGAAGACATGAAACCAAAACTCAACAGATACACCTACCACCAAACTGATAATAAGAGCAGATTTCATGTTTAGGTTAGATAAGATGACTAAGAAGGCAAACCACTCAAAAGCATTTGGGAAAAACAGGTAAGCTTTTTCTTTAGAAAAAACTGCCCCCCAAAACTGCCCTATGGATCTCACTAAAAACAAGATTCCTCCAATTAAAGCAGTTTGGGGATGCTGAAGTATAAGAAAGGTGAGTAAAAATATATACCACCAGTAATCAAGTATCTTATCAATCAGGTTATAAGCTCTCCACTTAAATCCAGAGTTAAAAAAGAGCTGACCATCAATTGCATCAAGAAACAGACTTAGAGGAATAGCTATTGCAGGCTTGATGAAAAGTAAAAGTGGCACAAGGGTTCGAAAAATAAAAACCCCTAAAAGTAGTGGACTCAAATGCTGATTAGATTTTTTCATTTTATTAGGTGTTGAATCTTGTTGTGATAAACATGAGCTGCTTCTTCACCAAGTTGAAAAATTTTATCTTTGCTTTTTTTTAGTCCAAATATAGATGGAGTACTAACATTAATTCTAATATCTAAGTCTACAGGAAACTCCCTAAGCTCATAGCGAGCATTAGATGTAATCACTGCATTAACAGAAAGATAGAAGGCTCTTAAAAATCTAGGGGTAGTTCCTTCATTCAGACCTGTGACATCAACTCCTACAACTTTATCTATGCCACGTTGTTTTATTAGGTTTGACCCATAGTAAGTACTATATCCGCCATCGGTTAAAAGTTTTCCCAATCTTTTAACGGGATTTAGTAATGGATAAACACTACAACTCGCAACTATTGCTGAAGCCAGGTCACCTGAAGTTAAAATCTCTACTTCCTGTCTTTTTACATTAGTAGCAAAAATGATAACTGGGGTATTCAATTCTTCAAAGTTCTTGACGGGTAAGTTGAAACGAAAAAATTCAATTAACTTATGATGATCTAAGATTTCAAATTGACTGACGTGTAAGTTTACAAGATTTCTCAATGAGATATGGCTGATCACATCAAAGATTTCTTCTTTGTCCATTCCAGCACCAATCATCGAAGCAACCATGGCTCCACCACTCAAACCAGCGAAGATATTTGGCTGAAGTTTATACTCATCTCTCAATGTCTGAATAAAGCTGGCATAAGCTAAACAACCCAAACTTCCCCCTGACATGCTTACAGCCCACGAGTGTGGTTTATTTTTCATACATTACAGTATAGTATTAACTCTCAGTAGATTGCACGAGGTAGTAATTTTGAGTTATGGAAAACCATTGGTAGTATCTTGCTTAAGCTAAATAGTGGGAAAAGGATTGACTGGAAGTAACAAATGAGTTTTTATGAAATGGCAAGACCTTATCATAACTTCTGCTTACGTGATGTTTAATATAGCTTTAGTACCCACACTTTTGTCTCGAGATAAACCTGCATTAAAAACCAGTTTGATGACTGGTTGTATTAACATTGTCCTAGCTTTAACCCAGTTTTCTTTAGGTCTCATGTTCTCTTCAATTGGAACACTAATTAACTCCTTGTTGTGGCTAACTCTAGCTTACCAAAAATACCACCAACCCA
>CAYSQA010000031.1:0-1754 GCA_964433225.1 uncultured Pseudomonadales bacterium | reverse complement strand
TACGATCCTGATATTTTTCAAAAGCTAGATTATTGGAACTCACATTCTTACCCTAATCCAGGTTTTAGTTCTTCTCCGACCAGAACTGGTAAAAACTCCTTACGTGGTTTTCATTATGAATTAAACTACTTAAAAAATAAAACAGGTTTAGAACTAGAGGTATTTATCACTGAGACTGGTTGGGTCAGTAATAAGTATAATAATCGTTGGTTAAGCAATTATTACACTTATGCTTTGCAACATATTTGGTCTGATGAAAGAGTCAAAGGAGTAACTGTTTTTGTGTTGCGAGGAGATCCAGGTCCTTTCGCTGAGTTTGGTTTTTTGGATAGTAATAACCAGCCAACTAATCAATACTTTGCGGTTAAAAAAGCCATTAAGAACGTACAAAAAGAGTTGTAGGAGTCAATTTTTTATAGTTGCTTTACTCAAGAGATATGATAAAGTCTTAGTTATCTTGTAACTGCGGGTGTAGCTCAACGGTCAGAGCTTCAGTTTTCCAAACTGATGACGAGGGTTCGACTCCCTTCACCCGCTCAAGCTAAAATGATAAAACCTAAATTTATTTATTTTGATGTAGGTGGGGTTCTGCTCCATTTTGAACATATTCGTCAGTTGATAGCAGAAGATCTTGGCATTCCACTAAAAGACTACTTAACAGTCTTGAGCTCTTTCCAGCCGGCATTAGCTGAAGGTAAGGTGACTGAAGTTGATGTTGAGTTAGAGTTGAAAAGGCGTTTCAACTTGGATTTTCCGCCAAACTTTTATGCTGATAGTCATTGGGTAGACAAATTCATTCCCATTAAAGAGATGCAAGCTTTGGTGGTTAAGCTTAGTCACCACTACCGCCTGGGTTTATTGACTAATGTAACTAAGTTGGTTTGGGACAGAGCTCAAACTATTCCAGGGATGTATCCTGAAGTTGATTATGAAGTAAAGATTAAGTCTTTTGAGGTCGGTTTGGCAAAACCAGATCCCAAAATTTATGAATTGGCAATTAAAGAAGTTGGTTTAGAACCTAGCAAAATCATGTTAATTGATGATTTGGCAGATAACATTCAAGCGGCTAGCGATTTGGGAATGCAAACATATAGATTTGACACGAATAATTATATTAAAGAGGCAGACTATCTGAGTAATTTTTAAGGATGACTTTCTAAAACCAATCTTATGTCTAATTTATTTTTTCAATTCTCCACTCGCTCCGATGGTAATATGAGATTGGGTGATGGTTTTGATCCGAGTCAGAATAGACAAAGTTTTTTGGCAAGAATTGGCTTAAAACCAACTAATATTATTAGTGCGAAATTAGACCACGGTAATAGAGTTGCAGTTGTTAATGAAAATGATTTGGGTCAGGTTATTGATAAAACCGATGGCCTGATTGTTGCTCAAACAGGAGTTTTTTTGGCTGTGACATGTTGGTTGGCAAGGTCTGGCTAAAGGAATTATTAAGCAAGCAGTTAGTAAGTTAGAGCAAAAGTTTGAAGTTAAAACCAGTGATTTATCGGTTCTAATTGGTCCAGGTATTGGGGTTTGTCATTACGAAGTTCAACCAGATTTTTTAGCTAATTTTCCTGAAACAGGAGTGAGTAAGAAACAGGATGGTAAAGTTTTTTTTGATTTGAAAAAAACAGCTCAAAACCAACTGTTAACCTTGGGAATTGTTGAGCAAAAGATAACTGTTAGTTCAGTCTGCACTTATTGTCAGGCAGATAAGTATTTTTCTTTTAGAAAAGATCAAACCAAGCCAG
>CAYSQA010000030.1:0-1908 GCA_964433225.1 uncultured Pseudomonadales bacterium | reverse complement strand
CACCATTAAATCAAGAGATAAATTAGTCAAACTAATCAATAAATTCAAAACTGATAACTATTCAGTCGTTAGGTTAGAAGCCAAAAAACTAGAATTACCAGAATTAGAAGAAACACTCTTAAAAACCAATCTTTTTGGTGACCAAGAGATCATTCTAATCGAAGAGCTTCATTCACTACCCAAGTCAAATAAAAAAAACCAACTAATAGAATTAGTTTCTACCACCAATCGAACAGTGATCCTTTGGGAAAAAAGAACTTTGACTAAGACCATGCTTAAGAAATTTTCTCAAGCAGAAACCGAAGAATTCAAACTTAGTAACTCACTTTTTTCTTGGTTAGATTTATTTCACCCTCAAACACCACTACCTAAGAACTTGTTGGCTTTGGCTAAAGCTATTGAAACTAATGGTGATTACATGTGCTTGGTAATGTTAATCAGACAAATTAGTTTACTAATTTACATCAAGGACGGAGGGAGCCCAGCTGGGGCTCCATTTATGATCAGTAAACTCAAAAAACAAGCTCAGTATTTTAGCTTGAACCAACTACTTACTATTCATGAAAAACTCTTTAAACTTGATCAAAAAATGAAAGCATCTCAAAATTACTTGACTCTTAGTCAAGAACTTGATGTCTTAACCACAACCTTATACAGTTAAAAATACAAAAAAAGAAGAAAGGAAACCTATGTATTCGCTTGTTAAAAAAATTGACTCAACTATTTTCCGGGGTTACGACATTAGAGGTGTCACTGGCAAACAACTTAATGCTGATGTTTATTACACTTTAGGTAGAGCTTACGCTACTTTTTTAAGTGAAAGAAGAATTTTTGAAGCAACTGTAGGTCATGATAATCGCTTAACTAGTGAAGAGTTTAGCGCTGCTTTCATCAAAGGCCTCAATGATGGCGGCATTGATACCATTTTTATTGGTCTCAGTCTAAGTCAAATTGTTTATTTTTCTAGTTACCAATATAAAACTAAAGGCAGTGCCATGATCACGGCCTCACATAATCCCAAGGAATTTAATGGCTTAAAACTAGGTGTTGGTTATTCAGATACAATGATTACCGAAGAAATTCAGTACATGAAACAACTAGTTGAAGAAGGAAGATTTGTGGAAGGCCAAGGGAAAAATAGAACCGCAGATCTCTTCCCAATCTACCGAGATGAAATTAACAAATACTTTAAACTTAAGAAAAAATGGAAAATTGTTGTTGAAGGCTGTAACACCGCTTCCGGAAAATTCTATCCAGAAATCTTAAGACAAGCTGGCTGTGAAATAATTGAACAAAACTGCAACCTTGATGGTAATTTCCCTCTAGGCGTACCAGATCCAACTGAAGTTGAGGTCTTGGAAAGACTTTCGGCTGGCGTCAAAAAACATCAAGCTGACATTGGTTTTGCTTATGATACTGATGGCGACCGCATGGCTGTAGTTGATGAACATGGGCAAGTTCTATGGATGGATACCATTGTGGCTTTATTTGCTATGGATGTTCTTGATTTTATGCCAGGAGCTCCAATTGTTTACAACACTCTTTGTTCTAGACAAGTCACTGAAGCAATCGAAAAATCAGGTGGTGAACCAGTGATGTGGATGACTGGCCATTCTTTTATTAAAGCCAAAGTAAAAGAAGCCAGATCTCCTTTTGGAGGAGAGCTATCTGGTCATATTTTCTTTATGGATAACTTTTATGGCCACGATGATGGAGCCTACGCTAGCTTGAGATTGCTGCAATACTTGGAAAGAAAAAACATGGCCCTATCTGAAGCAGTTAAACAGCTCACTATTTATGTCAGTAGTCCAGAAATCAAATTTGGTCTGGCCGATGAAATTAAGTTTGAGTTCATTGACACCAAAATCCGGGCAGAATTTATGAAAAGATGGCCAAAAGCCAAATATA
>CAYSQA010000029.1:0-1951 GCA_964433225.1 uncultured Pseudomonadales bacterium | reverse complement strand
TAAGCGTTTTGGCTAAAATACTTTTTCCAGAGCCTGGAGAACCAATAAAAATTAGGTTGTGGTTACCAGCAGCTGCAATTGCCATGGCTTTTTTAGCTTGGTATTGACCAATAACACTACAAAAATCACCATCACTCCTAGCAAGTTTATAACTATAGTTAAAATCAGCCTGACTCTTAAAAATCTGCCAATTTCCCCTAATAAGCTGTTGCAAACTTTCCAGTGGAATTAAATCTATTCCACTGATTACTTTAACTTCACCAAGATTATCCTGAGGAAAAAATACTTGCTTAATACCTAACTCCTTAGCCGCCAAAACCATTGAAAAAACACCTCGCACCGACTTAACCTTGCCATCCAGTGATAGCTCCCCCAAAAAAAGCGAGTGTTCAGTCTTAAGTGAAAAACCATATAAATTAAGTAAGCCAACAGCAATTGCTAATTCCAAAGCACTACTAGTTTTTTTTATTTCAGCTGGAGCTAAATTAACTACCGTTTTCATGTTTTTGGCTTTGACTCCACAACAAGCAAAAGCAGAAGTAATTCTCTCCTTGGCTTCATCAACAGCTTTAGTAGCCAAACCAATAAAAACTAGTGAGGGCTGACCTCTTGTACCATTAACCTCGACCTCAACTAAAGTTGAGGTCAAACCAGTAAAAACCATTGAATAACTTCTCGTAACCATAACATTGATATTAACTAACAAAACTGACCCGATGAGTTAAGCTGAGATCTAGGTAAATCCTGGTATAATGAACCCATCAATGCAAGAAATTATTTACAATTTAAAGTATTGGTACCACTTTTTTAAAACCGGGTTAATCAAGGGTGCCTTAGCTTCGATTAAATATAACTTCCCAGCAAACAAACTAAAGATTATTGCTATCACCGGTACAGATGGTAAAACCACTTCAACAACCATGCTTTACCATGTGCTAAAAACAGCCAATAAAAGAGTAGCGCTTCTTTCTACTGTAGCGGCTTATATCGGTGATGAAAAAATAGATACTGGCTTTCATGTAACTTCTCCTGATGCAGATAAATTACAAAAGTTCCTAGCCAGAATGGTTAAAAACAAGATTGAGTATTTAGTTCTAGAATTCACCTCTCATGGGGCCTATCAAAATAGACTATGGGGAATCAAACCAGCTATTGTCGGTGTTACTAATGTTACCCATGAACATTTGGATTACCACTTAAACTATGACAACTATCTAGAAGCAAAAACCAAAGTAATCAGAAAAGCTCCTGTAGTAGTTTTAAATGAAGATGATGCTTCTTTTAACAAAATTAAAAAATATTTATCTAATAAAAATCAACTTGTTACTTATGGTGTTGAACAAAAATTAACTAAAAAAGTTAGAGAAGCAATCCAAAACAAATTTTTAGCTTCATATAACCAACTCAATGCTAAATTAGTAGCCAAAATTGCTGAACAATTAAACTTAACAGCCGAAGAAATAGCTCAAGGGATTAAAAATTTCCCTGGAGTAGAAGGTAGAATGCAATTTATTAAAAGTAAAAAAAGATCGCTAACTGTTGTGATTGACTTCGCTCATACTCCTAATGCTTTGGAAAATGCTTTGATTGGAATTAAAAAATACATGAGAAAACATAAAATAACCGGTAAACTAATTTCTGTTTATGGTTGTGCTGGCCTTAGAGATGCCAAAAAAAGACCAGTTATGGGAAAAATTGGACTAGAACACTCTGATTTAGCTGTCTTTACAGCTGAAGATCCCCGAACTGAAGACGTCTGGTCAATCATCAGACAAATGAAAGAACAACTAGAAACTGGCCACAACCGAATAGTTTCAATTGCTGATCGAGAAAAAGCCATTGATTTTGCTATTAATAATCTAGCCAAAAAAGGTGATGTCGTGGCGCTGTTTGGCAAAGGACCAGAAAAAAGTATGTGTTATGGTAAAGTTGAGTATCCATGGAGCGAAGA
>CAYSQA010000028.1:0-2123 GCA_964433225.1 uncultured Pseudomonadales bacterium | reverse complement strand
ATGTTTTCAAGTTAAAACCGGGCGATAGCATTGAGTTTAAAAATGGTTTAGCTAAACTAGGTAAGAAAATAAAGGTTAAAGAAGTTATGGTTCACGGACTTGGTATTGGAGACATTGGTAAGACAGTTTTAAGTCACAGAACGCTTTTGGGTAAACAGGGTATGGTTGTTGTTGCAATAAAAGCAACTAAAAAAGGAAAAGTTATTGATAAACCAGAAATCGTATCAAGAGGATTCGTTTTTGAAGGTATTTCGGGTGGACTGCTTAATGACTCAATACAAAGATTGGTCAAACATTTAAAAGATAAAAATGGAATGAACTCAAAATCGCTAAAGGAAGAGACAGTTAAATTTTTGGAAAATTATTTCTTCCAAACAACAGGTAGAAGTCCAATGATTATTCCTGTTGTGGTAGAGGTATAGAGATGGCAGTAACTTACTAGCTTCAACCTCTCAATTTTGATATGATGATATTTGCATATGGCCAAAAGACTTAAAAAAAGAAAAGCAGACAAGAGAGCTTTTAAATTAAAGTTAAAACCCCAAACCTACACTTCTATCGCACAAGTGTTTTTCTTCGCGCTAGCTGGACTTATCATTATTTCATTTTCTAGGAGCGGTTTAATTCTTGTTCGTTTTAACGATTTTATTATGAGTATTTTTGGATGGTCGACTATATTTTTACCATTTATATTTCTTTCATTTGCTTTTTTTGTCAGTAAAATCAAATTACCACTTTCTCAACCTAACGTAATTGTTGGATCACTTTTACTTTTTCTATCGGTGGCAGCTTTAGGTAAATCTGGCAACTTAGGACTTGTTTTCTGGGAAGGTGTTTCAACTTTAGTTACACCCATAGGAGCTTTCATAATACTTTTTGGTTTGGCACTGACAGGTCTGATTGTTTTGTTTAACACCTCTTTTGACCAGGTTTTCAAAATGTTAAAAACAATTTTTGGAGCTGCATCAGTTTACATTTTTGGCCAAAAAACTGCTGGTGGTGGCAGAATAACACCAAGAAAAGATTTCAAGATATCAGGAGGATCGGAAGCTCCTTCGCCAATTAAAGTTGTTCAATCCACAGTTAATTTATCAGATGGTCAAAAAACAAAAGAGCCGTTGGACGAAAAGCTTGTTAGTAATGTTAAGGGCGATGACTCAATTTGGAAATATCCGACCCTCGACCTGTTTTCGGGTGATCAAATTGGCAAAGTTGATAGAGGTGATATAAATGGCAACGCTGACACCATTGAGAAAACACTTGAATCATTTGGTATTACAGCAAAAGTTGTAGAAGTCAACTTGGGTCCAGCAGTTACACAGTATGCGATAGAGGTGGCCCTCGGTACAAAACTCAGCAAAATAACTGCACTAGAAAGAGATTTGGCTTTAGCTTTATCTGCACCAACGGGTGCAATCAGAATTGAAGCCCCAATTCCTGGTAGGAACTTGGTTGGTATAGAACTTCCAAATAGGTCACCTGAATTTGTACCTATAAAGAGAATGCTTGAATCAGATGAAATGGTTTCTAAAAAGTCAAAGCTTGCCGTTGCACTTGGACTCGATGTTTCTGGGAAGCCAGTAATAGCAGATATTGCTAAGATGCCGCACGTTTTGGTTGCAGGTCAAACTGGTTCTGGTAAGTCTGTAGCAATTAATACTTTCTTAGCGTCAATTTTATTTAGAAGTAGTCCTTCAGAGGTCAAGTTTATAATGGTAGATCCTAAGAGAGTGGAACTAACTGGATATAACGACATTCCACATTTATTGTCTCCTGTAATTGTTGAGGCAGATAAGGTCTTATCAGCATTAAAGTGGTTAACGAGAGAAATGGACAGAAGATACAAAATATTTGCAGAAGTTGGAGCAAGAAATATTGACGCTTATAACGAAATGAGTGGTTTTCAAGCCTTGCCTTACATAGTTCTTTTTATAGATGAACTTGCTGATGTAATGCTTTTGTCACCAGCTGAAGTTGAGGAGGCAATTACTAGACTTGCACAAATGAGTCGTGCTGTTGGTATCCACATGGTTTTAGCGACACAGAGACCATCTGTTAATGTTATTACTGGATTAATTAAAGCCAACATTCCAACCAGAATTGCCTTCGCAGTTTCTTCACAG
>CAYSQA010000027.1:0-2299 GCA_964433225.1 uncultured Pseudomonadales bacterium | reverse complement strand
CACCATTAAATCAAGAGATAAATTAGTCAAACTAATCAATAAATTCAAAACTGATCATTATTCAGTCATTAGGTTAGAAGCCAAAAAACTAGAATTACCACAATTAGAAGAGACGCTCTCAAAAACCAATCTTTTTGGTGATCAAGAGGTGATTCTAATCGAAGAACTTCACTCTCTACCCAAGTCAAACAGAAAAAACCAACTAATCGAATTAGTCTCTAATACCAATCGAACAGTAATTATTTGGGAAAAAAGAGCCTTGACCAAAACTATGCTCAAGAAATTTCCTCAAGCAGAAACCGAGGAGTTCAAACTTAGCAACTCACTTTTTTCTTGGTTGGATCTGTTCCATCCTCAAACACCTCTTCCTAAAAACCTATTGGCTTTAAGTAAAGCCATCGAAAATAATGGCGACTATATGTGCCTAGTGATGTTAATCAGACAAATCAGCTTACTAATTTACATCAAGGATGGAGGAACTCCAGCTGGGGCTCCATTTATGATTAGTAAACTCAAAAAACAAGCTCAATCTTTTAGCCTAAATCAACTACTCACTATTCATGAAAAACTCTTTAAACTTGATCAAAAAATGAAATCATCTCAAAATTACTTGACTCTTAGTCAAGAACTTGATGTCTTAACCACAACCTTATACAGTTAAAAATACAAAAAAAGAAGAAAGGAAACCTATGTATTCGCTTGTTAAAAAAATTGACTCAACTATTTTCCGGGGTTACGACATTAGAGGTGTCACTGGCAAACAACTTAATGCTGATGTTTATTACACTTTAGGTAGAGCTTACGCTACTTTTTTAAGTGAAAGAAGAATTTTTGAAGCAACTGTAGGTCATGATAATCGCTTAACTAGTGAAGAGTTTAGCGCTGCTTTTATCAAAGGCCTCAATGATGGCGGCGTCGATACCATTTTTATTGGTCTAAGCTTAAGTCAAATTGTTTATTTTTCTAGTTACGAATATAAAACTAAAGGCAGTGCCATGATCACTGCTTCACACAATCCCAAAGAATTTAATGGTTTAAAACTAGGCGTCGGTTATTCAGATACGATGATTACCGAAGAAATCCAATACATGAAACAACTGGTTGAGGAGGGCAGATTTGTATCAGGTCAGGGAAAAAATAGGACCGAAAATCTCTTTCCAACTTACCGAGATGAAATTAACAAATACTTCAAACTTAAGAAGAAATGGAAAATTGTTGTTGAGGGCTGTAACACTGCCTCCGGAAAATTTTATCCAGAAATCTTAAGACAGGCTGGCTGTGAAATAATTGAACAAAACTGTGATCTTGATGGTAATTTCCCTCTGGGAGTACCAGACCCAACTGAAGTGGAAGTCTTGGAAAGACTCTCTGCAGGTGTCAAAAAACATCAAGCCGACCTTGGTTTTGCTTATGATACTGATGGTGATCGCATGGCTGTGGTTGATGAACATGGCCAAGTCTTATGGATGGATACCATTGTGGCTTTATTTGCCATGGATGTGCTGGATTTCATGCCAGGAGCTCCAATTGTTTACAACACTCTCTGTTCTAGACAGGTCACCGAAGCGATTGAAAAATCAGGTGGTGAACCAGTAATGTGGATGACTGGTCATTCTTTTATTAAAGCCAAAGTAAAAGAAGCCAGATCTCCTTTTGGAGGAGAACTATCTGGTCATATTTTCTTTATGGACAACTTTTATGGCCACGACGATGGAGCCTACGCTAGCTTGAGACTACTACAATATTTGGAAAGAAAAAACATGACCCTATCTCAAGCGGTAAAGCAACTTACTATTTATGTCAGTAGTCCAGAAATTAAATTTGGTTTGGCCGATGAAATTAAATTTGAGTTCATTGACACTAAAATTCGGGCAGAATTTATGAAAAGATGGCCAACTGCCAAATACATTGATATTGATGGTATCAGAATGGATACTGAGCAAGAAATGGCGATTGTCAGAGCCTCACAGAATGGTCCTTACATTACTGTGAAATTCGAAGGCAAAACTCAAAAACAATATGATGAAATGAAAACAATCCTCAAAGAAATTTTGAGTAAGTACAAAGAAATTGATTGGAAATCTGGAGTTAATACCCACGCCTTAGATTAAAAAAATGGATACAACTAGCAGGTTTCACGAGCTATTTAAATTTTGTCCAAAGTGTAAGCAACAATTAAACCACTTGGATAATCATGTGACTTGTAAAACCTGCGATTTTGTATGGTACAACAACCCAGCTGTAGCTACTTCAATTGCTTTAATTAAAGATAAAAAAATCTTATTAGCCAAAAGAAAAA
>CAYSQA010000026.1:0-2804 GCA_964433225.1 uncultured Pseudomonadales bacterium | reverse complement strand
AAAAGGTTTTTACAAAATCATTGCCATCTTCATATTCTCTAATAGTTGGTGATGAAAGATTGAGATAGTTTATTTGTTTTTCTGGCATAAATTCTACTCTCCAATAATATATAACTCCTCTTCTGCCCTAGTCACACCAGTATAAAGCCATCTGCGCCATTGGTTATCATCCATTTGTTTAAATCTTTCCTCAAATAAGATTACTCTTTTTGCTTGACTGCCTTGAGCTTTATGAACTGTTAGCGCATAACCGAAATCAAATAAATCCAATCCTCTTATTTTACTGCGTTTACCTTGAACGTAGTTATTAGTTTTTAGCGAACCAAATTGAGGTTTATAGATGTCGCCTTTATATTGAATTTCACCCAAATCTATTTCAGCATAATAGGCATCCTCATCAATTGATTCTAGATGAGTAATATAACCAGTCATTCCATTGTAAATATTTTTAAGGTGATTGTTTTTTAAACAAATAACTTTATCTCCAACAATTGGCTCTGGAGTGATATCAAAGAATTTATGTTGACGAATAAAATCATTAATTTTTGCTCTGGTATGATTATACCCAGTGAGGATCATGGTTTCGTTGTTATATTTTTCTAGTAGTTCCTGGACCTTTTCTTGTGACAAAGGATCTTGTCGATTGATTTTTTCTACATGATCACTATATTTACCAATAGCAATTTTACCTTTAGTTCTTGCTTCAATTGATAATTGAATAATTGGGTTATGAGCAGCTTGACGATAAATTTTTTCCAATTTGAGTTCTGGTTTTTCCATTAAATTGAAGTTGCCTTCTACCGGTGGAAGTTGACCATGATCACCAATCGCAATAATAGGAATATTAAATGATAGTAGGTCCTGCCAAAGTTGGTAATCAACCATAGAGGCCTCATCAACAATGATCAGTTTTACGTCCAATTTATCTTTTTTTTTCCAACCAGTAATATCACTAGCTCGGTTGATGATCGGGGCATAAATTAGTGAGTGGATAGTTCCTACATGATCTTGCTTGAATTTGGCTTCTTGTTTTTTTAAAGTGTCAGCCAAGACTCTAGCTGCTTTACCAGTATAACTAACTAGCGCAATTTTAATTTTAGGATTACTTTTATGAAGTAATTGTCTAATGATAGCAGTGAGGGTGGTTTTACCAGTACCAGCATAGCCACCTAAGGTAATATATGGCTGACGGTTTTTATTTTTTAACCAGGCAATAATTTTTTCTAAAACTAATTTTTTTTCGGTAGTTATCTTCATTAAGCTTTAACATCATAGCTTGAAATTATATTTTTTAGTTTAGTGAAAATTAAAAAGGTTAAATTAGGTCATAAACCTCATAAATATCACCAGCACCCAGAGTAACAAAGACATCTCCTGGTTTTAATGCTGATTTAAAAAAACTAGCTAAATTTTTGATGTTTTTTAAGTTTTTAGCTTCAATCTGTGGATATTTTGCTTCTATTTTTTGACACAATAAATCACTCGAGATAGTTGGATCATCTTTTTCTCGAGCTGAAGAAAAGATATCGATCATTATTACTTGTTGGGTAGCTGCAAAAGCATCAACAAAATCATTAAATAGTTGTTTGGTTCTAGAGTAAGTATGTGATTGAAAAGCAAACACTTTTCTTTTATTGGGGTACCAATCATTGATGGCTTTAATAGCAGCTTTGACTTCATTGGGATGATGGGCATAGTCATCAAAGCACTGAACTCCATTAATCAGTCCCTTATTCTCAAATCTTCTAGCTGTTGATTTGAAACCATGCAGTTGATGACCAGTTAAAGCTTTTGGTTGAAGAGGTGTGACAGCAGCAATGGCAGCCAGAGCATTGAGTAAGTTGAATTTACCAGGAATAGTTAGTTCCAAGTTATAGTTTTGACCCTGATAACTAAAACTGCCTTTGGTGACACCATCATTAGAGGCATAAGAAGTTAAGACAAAATCAGCTTGAGGGCTTTTGCCAAAGGTTACTAATTTTAAGTTTGTTTCTTGAGCTAGTTGTAGTAGCTCTTGGTCATCAGCATTAACGACTAAATAATCACTAGTTTGTAGAAAAAACTTTTTAAAAACTTGTTTAGTATGATCAAAATTTTTGTAGACATCTGGATGGTCATAACGAAGATTTGTACAAATCGTGATCGCTGGTTTGAGAAAAGAAAATCTAGGGGTAATTGGTTGATTTTTTTGTGGAGCATGTGGATCAATCACATATTCATCTGCCTCAACCACACAGTAATGGGAGTTTGTCCAAGCACCGGTTTTTTTTAAACCAGGAATATTGCCTACTCCAACTGAAAACGAAGGATTCTGCCCTATTTTAGTTAAAATCCAAGTGATCATTGCCGAAACAGTTGATTTTCCTCCTACTCCACAAACAGCTAGACCTTGTTTTTGGTTAAATAAGGAAGCGATTGCTTCAGCTTGAGAAAAAGTAGGGATATTCTGTTCTACAGCCCATTTAACTTGTGGATTATCGATGCCTTGATGAGCAGCAGTGTAAACAACACAGTCGATATTTTTGGGTAGAGGTAGTTCAAAATGGTCAATTTTAATAGCTAAGTCTTGAAGTTTCTTTTCAGTTACAAAGGCTTGTTCAACATCACTTCCTCTTACCAGTTTGCCTGCGTCAAGCAACATTTGAGCTAAGGATGTCATGGCCACACCCTTAATTCCAACAAAATAAAAAGAAGAATAATCTAAAATATTCATTTTTTGGTATTAGCTAGAGCTTTTTCAACAGCTGCTTCTTCGCTCCATGGATACTCAACTTTACCATAACACATACTTTTTTCTGGTCCTT
>CAYSQA010000025.1:0-3064 GCA_964433225.1 uncultured Pseudomonadales bacterium | reverse complement strand
GGCTTTGGAGTGAACCAATTCTTATTTCTGATCCAACAATTGATAATAAAAATGCTTGTTTATTTCCAGAAAAAGTTGATGGTAAATATGTGCTTTTACATCGAGCGATGGGTCATGAAATAGCGATTGATTTAGTTGATGATTTAAATTTTAAGGCAGGAGAGTGGTTGCAAAAAGAAGGAGCAATTTCTCCAAGGTTAGATCATTGGGATAGCGCTAAAATTGGGATTGCTGGTCCACCTATGAAAACAGCAAAAGGTTGGTTATTGATTTATCATGGAGTTAGTCAGGAAGATAAAAACTACAGATTGGGTTATTTAGTTATGGATATTAATGATCCATTTAGGGTCATTTTCAGAAGTGAGTACCCAATTTTAGAACCGGTGCTTAATTGGGAAAAACAAGGCATTGTTGATAATGTAGTCTTTTCTTGCGGATCAGTGATCAAAGATGATAAGTTATTTGTTTATTATGGTGGTGCAGATCGGGTTATTGGTGTGGCTTCACTGGAGTTGGAAAAACTACTAGAGCCAGTTCCTGTGATTGATTAGATACAACCACCGTTGATTCTCTCGTCTTTTTCATCCATAATAGTTGAAGAAACTTTTCGTTTATTAGTCTTGTAAGGATTTCTAGTTATGGCAGAAACCACTAAAAATTTTATTTATCTTCTTCCAGATGTAGCCTATATTGTCGAGTTGGTAAAAGCTAAAGATGATGAAAATTTTAAGATCAGAGATTACTTGCAAGTTAATGGTAGTTTCATGGACGACAATGAAATTTTAACAGACAGTATCAAAAAACTAGCAAGTAGACTTCAGCCAAAAACTTATGAGTTGGTTTTGCCTGATTTTTTATTTACTAATACGGTGGTTAATGTTGAAGAAGCTGGAGAAGAAAAGATTTTAGAATATGTTAAAAGCAAGATTATTCCAGATTTAGACATTTCAGCTGAAACTCACGAACTTCACACTTTTGTTCTGACAGAATTTAAAGGTCAAGCCAAAGTTCAACTTTCAGCCTTGGAGAAGACTGTTCTCAAGCCTTTACAAACGATTTTTACTCAGAATGAAGATTTAAAAGTAGATAAGATTTATCCTTTAAGTTGGGTGACTAAATCACTTATCTCTCTAGAGCCATCAATTAGTGTGGTGCAGCTAGGAGCTAATCTTTATATGGCTCAACACTATATTGGCATTGATCAAGCAAACAATGCTGAGGTAGAAGATGTAGAGAAGATTATTGAATCGATTAAAACTCTTAAAGGAGCTGAGCCAAGTATTCAGACAGTTTATTTATTAGCTAATGCGTTAGTAGAAGATAAATTAAATAATGGACTGAAGGGAACGTTACCTGTTCAACAGTTAGCTAAAGAATTAGAAGACTCTGAAATGCCTTCTTATGTGAAACAAGTCATCGAGGCTGGAATTAAATCTGTTGGAATAGCAGATTACAAAGTACCAAGTTTTAGTTTTTTGGTTACAGCAGATTCTTCTAAAGTGGCTGCTGATGATCAGGCTGAAAATTTAACAGCCAGTAAGAATGAACCAGCTGAATCAGAGAGCCCTCTCCCTCCTCCAACAGAAATCGGCACAACAGCTGAAGAATCTCAATCACAGGTTGAAGATGTTAAAGATGCTGAGAACCAAGTAATAGTTGAATCTGAAGAACAAGCCAAAGAGAATATAGAAACTAAAGCAGAGCCAAAGGTAGAAGAAGCCGAAGAACAACCAGTTGAAAAAGTCACCAAAGAAGAAGCTCTGGATAAAGAAGATAAGCTTGAAGAAAAAACTGATATTTCTGCCGAAGAGGTTGATTTACGTCAATTTATGAGTGAAGATTCTGAAGATAAAGAAGGGGCTAAAACACCTTCACCAGATAAAACAGAAGCTAAGCCAGAAGAGGGCCAGATTGCCAAAAAAGTAATCAAAAATGATGCTGGGGTGAATAGCATGGTCAAGATGGTTTTTGTGGCTTTAGTTAGTTTTTTTATTACTGTCGGCATTGGTTTGGGCATTGGTTTGGGTTTCTTGACTTTTACCAACAAGCAACAGACCGCTAATGAGACGACGGCAACTCCTGTCACTGAGATCTCCCCTACTCTAGAACCAACAGTTACACCTACTTTGGAGCCAGTTGATAGAGCTAGTTATACTGTCTTGGTGGTTAATGCTACGACCAAAGCTGGTTATGCTGGAGAAATAGCTGCAGTTTTGGAAGAAGCGGGTTTTGTTGACGTTCAGGCTGCGAATGCCAAGGGAGATTACGAGACAGGTAATTTCATTTTGGCTAAAGAAGACAATAAAAATTTGACCAAAACTCTAGAGGAAGATATGGCTTTAACTTTGGAGTTTTCAGAGGAAAAAGAGCTTGAAGATGCAACTGATAAATATGATTTTGTAATTGTTCTGGCCGAGTAATTTTGAAAATTGCTCTTGTCTGAATAAAAACAATATGTATAATCGGGGTCGTGTTTTTGTTTTTGTTTGATATAAATTATTAATTATCTGGAAAGACACAATGGCAGCAAATCTGCATATTTCTATTTCAGCCGAAACGATTGCTAAATTCGGATCTCTCAACTACTCAAACTCACTTTTTACCAGTACGATTGTCACCCTTCTGATGGTGACTTTTTTTCTTTTGGTGAATAGAAGTTTGGGCAATAAAAAGAAGCCAGGTGGTTTGCAAAACTTGGCTGAGTTCATTATTGAAGGACTCTATAACATGGTCCAAGGAGTAACGGGTGATCATAACAAGACCCGTTTTTTTATGCCTTTTTTCATGTCTTTTTTCTTTTTTGTGTTATTTAACAATTGGTTTGGTTTGCTTCCTGGGGTTGGGACTGTTGGTTTCAAAGAAACTAAAACAGGAACTGAGCATGCGGTTTTATTAGATAGCAAAGTTAAAGTTCCTGTCAGTCAAGTTCAAGCTTCGGAACCAGTTGATCCTGTTGAAGTGGTTGGTGCTAGTGTTGAAGAATCTGAAGAGATTTCTGTTGAAAAAAATGAGGTGTTTGTGCCCTACCTAAGAGCTGGAACAGCTGATTTGAACACTACTTTGG
>CAYSQA010000024.1:0-3079 GCA_964433225.1 uncultured Pseudomonadales bacterium | reverse complement strand
GGCTTTGGAGTGAACCAATTCTTATTTCTGATCCAACAATTGATAATAAAAATGCCTGTTTATTTCCAGAAAAAGTTGATGGTAAATATGTGCTTTTACATCGGGCCATGGGGCATGAAATAGCGATTGATTTAGTTGATGACTTAAATTTTAAGTCAGGAGAATGGTTACAAAAAGAAGGAGCAATTTCTCCAAGATTAGATCATTGGGATAGTGCCAAAATTGGTATTGCTGGTCCACCGATGAAAACTGAAAAAGGTTGGTTATTGATTTATCATGGGGTTAGTCAGGAAGATAAAAACTATCGGTTGGGTTATTTAGTTATGGATATTAATGATCCGTTTAGAGTTATTTTCAGAAGTGAGTACCCAATTTTAGAACCAGTGCTTAGTTGGGAAAAACAAGGTATTGTTGATAATGTGGTTTTTTCTTGTGGATCGGTGATAAAAGACGATAAACTATTTGTTTATTATGGGGGTGCAGATCGAGTCATTGGTGTAGCTTCACTAGAGTTGAAAAAACTACTGGAGCCAGTTCCTGCGATTGATTAGATACAACCACCGTTGATTCTCTTGTCTTTTTCCTCCATAATAGTCGAAGAAACTTTTCGTTTATTAGTCTTGCAAGGATTTCTAGTTATGGCAGAAACCACTAAAAATTTTATTTATCTTCTTCCAGATGTAGCCTATATTGTCGAGTTGGTAAAAGCTAAAGATGATGAAAATTTTAAGATCAGAGATTACTTGCAAGTTAATGGTAGTTTCATGGACGACAATGAAATTTTAACAGACAGTATCAAAAAACTAGCAAGTAGACTTCAGCCAAAAACTTATGAGTTGGTTTTGCCTGATTTTTTATTTACTAATACGGTGGTTAATGTTGAAGAAGCTGGAGAAGAAAAGATTTTAGAATATGTTAAAAGCAAGATTATTCCAGATTTAGACATTTCAGCTGAAACTCACGAACTTCACACTTTTGTTCTGACAGAATTTAAAGGTCAAGCCAAAGTTCAACTTTCAGCCTTGGAGAAGACTGTTCTCAAGCCTTTACAAACGATTTTTACTCAGAATGAAGATTTAAAAGTAGATAAGATTTATCCTTTAAGTTGGGTGACTAAATCACTTATCTCTCTAGAGCCATCAATTAGTGTGGTGCAGCTAGGAGCTAATCTTTATATGGCTCAACACTATATTGGCATTGATCAAGCAAACAATGCTGAGGTAGAAGATGTAGAGAAGATTATTGAATCGATTAAAACTCTTAAAGGAGCTGAGCCAAGTATTCAGACAGTTTATTTATTAGCTAATGCGTTAGTAGAAGATAAATTAAATAATGGACTGAAGGGAACGTTACCTGTTCAACAGTTAGCTAAAGAATTAGAAGACTCTGAAATGCCTTCTTATGTGAAACAAGTCATCGAGGCTGGAATTAAATCTGTTGGAATAGCAGATTACAAAGTACCAAGTTTTAGTTTTTTGGTTACAGCAGATTCTTCTAAAGTGGCTGCTGATGATCAGGCTGAAAATTTAACAGCCAGTAAGAATGAACCAGCTGAATCAGAGAGCCCTCTCCCTCCTCCAACAGAAATCGGCACAACAGCTGAAGAATCTCAATCACAGGTTGAAGATGTTAAAGATGCTGAGAACCAAGTAATAGTTGAATCTGAAGAACAAGCCAAAGAGAATATAGAAACTAAAGCAGAGCCAAAGGTAGAAGAAGCCGAAGAACAACCAGTTGAAAAAGTCACCAAAGAAGAAGCTCTGGATAAAGAAGATAAGCTTGAAGAAAAAACTGATATTTCTGCCGAAGAGGTTGATTTACGTCAATTTATGAGTGAAGATTCTGAAGATAAAGAAGGGGCTAAAACACCTTCACCAGATAAAACAGAAGCTAAGCCAGAAGAGGGCCAGATTGCCAAAAAAGTAATCAAAAATGATGCTGGGGTGAATAGCATGGTCAAGATGGTTTTTGTGGCTTTAGTTAGTTTTTTTATTACTGTCGGCATTGGTTTGGGCATTGGTTTGGGTTTCTTGACTTTTACCAACAAGCAACAGACCGCTAATGAGACGACGGCAACTCCTGTCACTGAGATCTCCCCTACTCTAGAACCAACAGTTACACCTACTTTGGAGCCAGTTGATAGAGCTAGTTATACTGTCTTGGTGGTTAATGCTACGACCAAAGCTGGTTATGCTGGAGAAATAGCTGCAGTTTTGGAAGAAGCGGGTTTTGTTGACGTTCAGGCTGCGAATGCCAAGGGAGATTACGAGACAGGTAATTTCATTTTGGCTAAAGAAGACAATAAAAATTTGACCAAAACTCTAGAGGAAGATATGGCTTTAACTTTGGAGTTTTCAGAGGAAAAAGAGCTTGAAGATGCAACTGATAAATATGATTTTGTAATTGTTCTGGCCGAGTAATTTTGAAAATTGCTCTTGTCTGAATAAAAACAATATGTATAATCGGGGTCGTGTTTTTGTTTTTGTTTGATATAAATTATTAATTATCTGGAAAGACACAATGGCAGCAAATCTGCATATTTCTATTTCAGCCGAAACGATTGCTAAATTCGGATCTCTCAACTACTCAAACTCACTTTTTACCAGTACGATTGTCACCCTTCTGATGGTGACTTTTTTTCTTTTGGTGAATAGAAGTTTGGGCAATAAAAAGAAGCCAGGTGGTTTGCAAAACTTGGCTGAGTTCATTATTGAAGGACTCTATAACATGGTCCAAGGAGTAACGGGTGATCATAACAAGACCCGTTTTTTTATGCCTTTTTTCATGTCTTTTTTCTTTTTTGTATTATTTAATAATTGGTTTGGCTTGCTTCCTGGAGTTGGGACTATTGGTTTCAAAGAAACCAAGACAGGGACTGAGCATGCTGTTTTATTAGACAGCAAAGTTAAAGTTCCTGTTAGTCAAGTTCAAGCCTCAGAACCAGTTGATACAGTTGAAGAAACAGTAACTGAAGTGGTCGGAGCTAGTGCTGAAGAGTCTGCAGAGATTTCTGCAGAAAAGAACGAGGTGTTTGTGCCCTACCTAAGAGCTGGAACAGCTGATTTGAACACTACTTTGG
>CAYSQA010000023.1:0-3502 GCA_964433225.1 uncultured Pseudomonadales bacterium | reverse complement strand
TAACTCCATCTCTACTTACAGCAAAACCAATGGTTGAAGTATTGTCCCAAGACATCGCTCTATAAAACAAAAAGACATCGTCACCAACCAAGGTGGCCGCCGCATTAAAAACAGCCTGAGCTTTCCAACTATGCATGGAACTAGGCTGTAAAATGGGCTCTTTTTTTTCTCTAATTAATTTGGGAACAGCCTTATAACTACTTTGTTTAAGATAGCTAAGAAAGGCCTCTATTTTCAGTTTTGCCATCGCTACAACTGTGTCAGCCGCCCCATAATAAATCCATAATTCATTGTTTCTCAAAATTAAACCTGAAGGAAAAATTACATTAGGAATCAACCCTCTTACTTCATAATCCAATTCAGGTTCTAAAAAAGGTTGCTGAGTCCGCCCAATAATCTTTGCTGGATCATTTATGTCTAGTAATAATGCTTCGATCCCAAAAATTCTTTTTTCTTGGTTATAGTAGTTTTGAATGTGAGAATAAACAAAAACCCAACCAGCTTTAGTTTTTACTGGCACAGCGCCGACTTCAACATGATCTGTGTTTAATCTAGGAATAGGTAAAGCATGTTTCTCCAGCTCTTTATACCAATTATGCCAAAAATCTTGATCCCAAAGTTGCTCTAGAGAATCAAATCTAGCTATCGCGATATGAACTGGTGGTTGATCAGTATTAACTGTCAACAAAGCCACATACTGACCGTTAATTTTTTCTGGAAAAAGCACCATTGCCTTGGCGTTAAATGGTGTTACCAAGTACTTACTTTTAATTGTTTTTAGATCATCACTAATAGCCAAACAAACCTTAATACTATCAGCATTAGGGGGAAAACTAGCCAACCCAGTATAAAAGATATAATACTTGCCATCGATTTTGGTTACCCTTGGATCTTCACAACCATATTTATCCCATGGTTCAGAAGGAGAAATTAGCTGTCTGACTTGAGAGATCTCACAAGCTTCGCTGCCCTGAGCATAACCAATCGTTGAAACACGATAAGTTTGACCTTCTAGCTCTTGTTCTGCAGATTCTGCTCGATAAAGCAAACCTATGTCTCCATTATCCAAATCAATCGCTGAAGCATTGAAAACTGCCTTAGCCTGCCACAAAAGCCTTTCATTTGGGGATAAAACTGGGTTATGACTACAACGTTCAGCAATAATTTTATTCATTTAATGACTCCTGTTCGACTGCTAATAAAACTGAATCTAAGTCGGTATTACCGGTCTTTTTGAGTTTATTAATAAAATCAGGTAGCTCAGCTGTAGCTACGCAAACATATGAATCTGCCCCGCCGTAATAAACAAATAAGGTTTTATCTTTTATAACAGCTCCACAAGGATAAACTACTCCAGCTTTAAAACCAACATTTTCATACTCTTCACGAGGTAAAAGAATTGGTTCGGCTGATCGTGCTAACACTTTAGTGGGATCATTTAAATCCAAAAGCATCGCTCCAACTTTATATTCACTGGCATCCTTGTCATCAACAGCTTGATAAATTAATAGCCAGCCATCTTCGGTTTTGAGTGGAGGAGCACCTGCCCCAATTTTTCTACTATCCCACCACTCTTTGGATCTAGGACTAATCTTATTTTCTCCATAGATAAACTTATAACCATCGAAATCAGCCAGAGAATCAACATAATCAAGCAAAATATCTGGAAAAACTCGATGCATAATGACATACTTACCATTTATTTTCTCTGGAAAAATTACTGCACTTTTATCAACTACTCCAGGTGGAGAAATTAATACTGGTTTTTCCCAAAGAAAATTGTTGTTCAGAAAGTTTTCTAAAGAGATAGAAGTTAGAGCCACTCTGGGAGGGCTCCAACCATCATAAGCAACATAGGTCATATAAACTCTGTCATCGATCACGGTTGTTCGGGGATCCTCAACACCACCACAACCACCACCAGAAACAAAAGGACTATTTGGATCTCCAGGAGGCAAACTTACACCTTCAAATTTTTGGGAAGGTTTATAAACCGGTTGAGAAAATCTTTTATCAATTCTAAAACCATCACTACTAACAGCATAGCCTACCTGTGAAACATAATCATACCCTTGAGCCCGATAGAGAATATGAACTTTATCAGCAGCAACAAAAGCGGCTGGGTTGAAAGTAGTAAAAGCTTCCCAATTATTTTTATGTTGAGGTTCAATCATTGGATTGTGACGATGATGTTTAGTTAGTAGAGGAATTGGATGTTTAACTTCTATTTGCCTCTCAAAACGATATTTGGGGTAGTTTTTAACTACTAAACCAAACTTAGCTGAATGCCACTTGGCCACTAATTTAGTATTTGTTCTCTCCAAAGAAATAAATCGCCACCGATCATTATCATCTACAAATTCGTAAACTAACCTTGGTTGTTGCCACAATAAATTTCTTGGGTGAGCTGTTTCAAATAGCATCGCCAAAACCTCGATTTTTTCATTTTGAAAAAAGTGATAAAAAACTACTACACCAGCCTGAGTTAAAAAAATATTTTCTATTTCTAACTTGTGATTAGGCTGATAAAATTTACTTTGAATTAATTCTAAGTAAGTCTGTTTAACTTTTGAGAGATTGGCCCTTTTACTAACCTCACGCTGACCTAGTAAGCCTGATAAAAAAGCACTAAATCTGAGATCTTTTGCAAATTTCTTCAAAAAATCACCAACAGCAGGAGCTAGGGCTTTCCTAATGACTTTAAATATTTTCATCTGAAGCTTTAAACTTAAAACAGGCCTGTCTCCATAATACAGATAAAATCGCTTAAATTTAAGATCTAAAAAAATAGCCGGAGCTTTGACAGTCCCGGCTACTTACAACTGAATTTATTTGTACCGACGCCTGGTTCTTTTGCAACCAAGAGAATTCAGCAACGACACAAACAGGCTAAACCATTTTTTCAATGATCTCACCTCCTTAAGGTATTCCTAAAATTTGGGAGGCTTTCTCCCCAAAGAAATACCTTGTCTTATTATAACAAAAACATTTTTGAATTAAGTAAAAGTTATTTATTTTTTTGTTTAAAGTGAATTGTTGGTAAACCTGTTTCTTTATCAAAATTAAGACTGTCTCTTCTGTAAGGTGGTCTCATGGCTAAAAGTCCTTTAACCCATTTCAGAGCTGAACCAACAAACACCAACTCACCCTTCAAACCAGGTTTAAAATCTTCTGGCTCACGAATAATGTGTCGTTTTTGTTGCTCAAACATAATTTTATTTTATCAAATAATTAAAAAAATCCTTACTGAGGATCTTCAACCTCAAAAACCAGAGACTGGAGAGCTTGCTCGTTTCACCAGCATAACTTTCAATTATGTCTTTGGTTCCACTTGCGCTTCCTCACGCTATCCAGCATAGTGCTCTGCGTTTGCACTATGTACTTAATAGAGAGAACCAAGTCCTCTCATCTCTAGACGAATCATTTTGATAAAAAAAATCCTCAATTTGAGGATTTTTTTATCAAGTGAGTCCGCCGGGACTCGAACCCGGGACGCACAGCT
>CAYSQA010000022.1:0-4145 GCA_964433225.1 uncultured Pseudomonadales bacterium | reverse complement strand
AGGAACTGAAAATCATTTTTTACAGCTTAGTGATTTAAAAAAGTTCGGTCAGATTAATCAGTCAAGTTGGCAGCTAGTAACTAAGTTGGCTGATAAATTTAGATTATCAAATAGAAGTTTGTTAAAGATTTTACGAGTGGCTAGAACCATTGCTGATTTAGAAAACTCCGCCCAAGTCTCAACTCAACACATTAGTGAGGCTTTTAGTTATAGATTAAATTAAAGTAGTAATAATCACAAATATGCCTAAGGCTAAAGCATAGGCACTGAATGGTTTGAATTGAGCTTCCCTAATTAGTTTCCGCATTATACCTAAACTAGCCAAGCTAGTAGTCAAGGTGGCGGTGCCACCAACTAGAAGGAGCGATAATTGAGGCATCACCACTGAGCCTTGGAGTAATTCATAAGTTTGTAAAGTTAAAGCACCTAAAATAGCTGGTACAGCTAATAAAAAGGTAAAATTAAAAGCTTGTTTTTTTTCTAAATTTTGGCCCAAGCTACCCAATAATGTTGTTCCCGATCTAGATATTCCTGGAATTAGGGCGAGTGATTGGAATAAGCCAATAATCAGTGATTGTTTGATCGTGATTGGTTTTTCTTCAATGTTTCTTTGTAAAAGTCGATGAGAAACTAGGTTATTAATTCCAGTGATTAACAAAGCTCCGCCAATTAGTATCGGAGTATGAAATAAGTTTTCTAAGATATCTTTAAAAAAGAATCCAACCAAGACAGCTGGTAGGGTGCCAAAACCTAAGACAATTAATTGTTGAAAATTGATTTTTTTCAATTCAGCAAAAAAGAAAATAATAATGGCAACTAGACTAACTCCATGAAGAAAAACATCAAAAGCTAATAATGGTTCTGTTAAACCAAACCAGTTTTGTGCTAAGGCTAGGTGACCGGAACTAGAAACTGGCAGGAACTCAGTTAAGCCCTGCAAAGCTCCTAGAATTAGAGCTTGCCAAATATTCATGGTTTATTTTTTCTTTGAATTTTCTTTTTTATCTTCTTCAGTATTGAGGATGGTTTGTTTGTCATAAAGATCATTGAGAATTTTTCCCACGAGATCTTTACCACCGAGGCCAATTGCTAAACCGAAGCCAAGAGCTAACATCGCTACAAAACCGATAAAGACAATGGTTAGAAACTCAGCAGCAATGCCTAGCTCAGAAAAAGCGGTCATCGCTGTCAAAGTAATCACAAAATAGCCAGAAACTTTTCCTAATAGTCTGCCAGTTTTAGGTTCAATTGTTTTAATTGCACCTTTAACTAAGCTCTCTACCCAACCAGCTACTAGTACTCCAAATAGCAAGATGAACATGGCTGAGATTACATTTGGGATGTAACCAAGAATTCTTTCGAGAATTATCGTCATTGAGCCAAGTCCCAAGATAGAAACAATGGTGTGAATGATCACCAGCATCGTTAACCAATAAAAGAGATTGGAAATAGTAAAGACAATTCTTTCTCCGATATTTGAACCCTCAAAGGCTAATTGAAGAGGAGTTTTATTGATAAATCCAGCAAAATTGATGGTTTTTAAAACTTTTTTAACTAGGCCTTTAACGACTTTTGCCAGAATTACACCAACAACTAGCGCGGTCAAAGCGCCTAGTATCTTGGGAAGGAGCAAAGACAAGCTTTGCATGGTTTGAGTGGCTAAAAATTGAAAAGATGATTGAAGGTTTTCATTCATAATGATCTCATTATATACACAAAAGCGTACAACCCGTAAGCCGGATTCTGTTTTAGGTGTGATTTGTCTAATGCCGAAAGCTTGATGACCTCATTCTGCTAGGCAGAAATATAGAGAGTAGGTTCATTTAGGTCAAGATCGTTCGTTGCAGCCGGGAGGATTGCCCTAACCGAAGTTATATCCAGAAGCTTGATCGTTTCATTCGGCGCCACCCGATTCGTCACTGTTGCTCTAACTGTCAAAGCCCCCATTTTCATGAGGCACCGTCTACTCAGCTGTCCGGACTTTCCTCCCCTATCAGAAGATAGAGGCCAACACCCGGTTGTACGCTAGATATATTATACCTGATTTACTAGCAAATCAGCCTATAATTTACTGATAACCTCAACAAGATCTAATTTATTGGCCTCTGACCACTGAATATTTTCTCTTTTTTTCCACCAGGTTGTTTGTCTTTTGGCATATTGGGTTTCAGCCAAAGACCAATTTTCAAGCAGTTGTTTGTCACTAATTTCTTGGTTAATAAACTTTAAAATTTCTTGATAACCAAGCGTAGCTTTGGCTTGAAGGTTTGGCTCTTGGTATTTGGTTTCAAAGTTTTTAACTTCTTCGATTACTCCCTGTTCTAATCTTTTTAAAACACGTTGCCTAATTTTTTCTTCAATATTGGTAGTAGTTAAACCAATTTGTAGTAGTGGCTCGATTTGGGGATAATGGCTTGGTTCTATTTCTGCAGCAACTGTTTCAATAGCTCTAACAAGTCTTCTGGGGTTATTTCGATCAGAGTTATTCATGTTAGCTAGTTTTTCTGGGTTTTTATTTTCCAGAATAACTTGGAGTTCGGCTAGGGTATTGTTGGCTAAGGCTTCTCTGAGTTCTTGGTTTGGTTTTATATGTAGAGTTTCAGCTGGATGGTAGATTTGTTGATGATAAAGACCAGTGCCACCAACCACGATAAATAATGATTCAGGGTGATTTTCAATTAATTTTTTGACTAAGTTATGAAAATGACCTACTGACCATTCTTGATTGCCGTTCAAACAATTGGTGCCATGTAAAAAAATTGGTAAATCAGGATTAATAAAAAATGAATAAGGAAGTTTTTCATTACTCTTTCTCTTAAAGTTTTTAGGAACATCAGCTCCAGATAAAATTTCTAGTTCAGTAAAAACTTGTTTAGAATCTGCGGAAATAACAACTACTTCTTGATGATGTTTTTGATACCACAACTCAGCTAAAACAAAAGCCTTGTCTGTTTTCCCTGTAGCGGTTTGGCCAACAATCGAGATAAATTTGGGTTGATTCATTGTTGGTATTATAGCCGACAGATTTATAAAGAGCAGTTAATTATGTTAGGATGAAGCTAGTTTATAAAATTAACGAAAGGTCCCGTCATGTGTGGTACTTGTGCAGAACATAATCAAAAAGATGCTCCTTGTCCAGACTGTGGCAATAGCCCCTGCACCTGTGATGAATAGAGTAGTTTTATTATAAATAAAGGAAAAGATATGAGTAGAATGGTAAAACATGACCAACATGGACCTGCTCAGGTTGGTGACAAGTTTGTTTGTCAGTGTGGTTTGAGTAGCAATAAACCATTTTGTGATGGTTCTCATAAACTGACTCTTGATGAAGAAAAAGATAAAATTTATTGTTACGACAAAGATAAAAAAAGAAAAGAGATTAAAGAAGGGTGTTGCTAAACCACTTTTGGTCTAGTTTTTAAATTATTTTTATTAATGATTTTGTCTAGGATTTCCCAACGTTGTTTTCTGACTTTATAAGGAATTTCTTCTTGGTAAAGCTTGTAAGCAGCGGTTCCAGGTCTAGGTGAGTACATCGCAACAAAACCAACTTGCCACTTCATTTTTTTAGCGAACTCAACTGTTTCGGCAAATTCTTCATCGGTTTCACCAGGGAAACCAACAATAATGTCTGTTCCTAAAACAATATTAGGGTCTCCTTTGAGGAGCTTATTGGCAATTTTTGCATAATCTTGAGTAGTGTAGCCACGGTTCATTCTTTCCAGCACTGAGTTACTACCAGATTGGACTGGCAAGTGAACATAACGATCTATTTTTTTGTTAGTGATAATTTCTTCAATTAATTCATCGTGGAAATCCCAAGGATTACTACTAAGAAATCTAATGATTTTAATTTCTGGGAATTTGGAAACTTCTCTTAGTAGCTGCACAAAAGGTGGTGTACCTTGTGGTTTTAAATATTGGGATTGGTTGGAAGGAATCATTTCTCTAGTGAATTTTTGGTCACTCATTAACATTTTTCTTAAGCCAATGCCCATTTTTTCTAATCCCCAAGAATTGACATTTTGGCCGAGTAAAGTTATTTCTGAATAGCCTTTTGCTACTAAGTTTTCCACTTCTTTAATAATTTCATCCATACTTCTGGATTGTTCTCTACCTCTAGAGTAAGGGACAATACAGTAAGT
>CAYSQA010000021.1:0-4943 GCA_964433225.1 uncultured Pseudomonadales bacterium | reverse complement strand
CCCTTGAATCTCTTTTTAGCAATGATATATAATGACTGCTAATTACTTTTATTATTCTTAATAAAGGAGTTAATGATGAATTTAAATCGTTTTACTACTAAATCTGCTGAAGCCATTCAAGGCACCATGCAATTAGCTGGCAAACTTAAACATCCAGCCATGCATCCTTTACACTTATTGCTGGTTTTACTAGAGCAAACAGATGGACTAATTCCATCTTTACTACAAAAACTAGAACAAGATTTGGCTGCTTTAAAACTAAAAATTAAAGATAAACTCATAACTTTTCCCACGACTGATACTGCAACTCAAACCTATGTCTCTCCTGAGCTGCAACAAGTTTTGGCCAAAGCCGAAACGGAGGCAGGTAAACTACGCGATGAATACATTAGTACTGAACACTTATTTTTAGGTTTACTTGATAACAAAGAGATTAAACAATTAACTGACTTGGATAAAAAAGCTGTCTTAGAAACACTGAAACAAATCAGAGGCAACCAAAAAGTGACTGATCCAGATCCAGAAGGTAAATACCAAGCCTTAGAAAAATACACTCAAGACTTTACTGAGTTAGCCAAGCAAGGAAAAATCGATCCAGTTATTGGCAGAGATGAGGAAATTCGGCGCATTACCCAAATTCTTTCTAGAAGAACGAAAAATAATCCTGTCCTTGTAGGCGAACCTGGTACTGGTAAAACTGCGATTGTGGAAGGTTTGGCCAAAAAAATCATTGACCATGATGTGCCAGATGTATTAAAAAACAAAAAAATCCTCAATCTGGATATGGGGGCTTTAATTGCTGGAGCCAAATATCGCGGAGAGTTTGAAGATCGTCTCAAAGCTGTCATCAAAGATGTTGAGGCTGCTGATGGTGAAATAATTTTATTTATCGATGAACTTCACACCATTGTTGGCGCTGGCGCTCAAGAAGGCTCCACTGATGCTGGCAACTTACTCAAACCAGCACTTGCTCGTGGCAAACTTAGAACCATTGGGGCGACTACCTTAAAAGAATATCGGAAGTACATCGAAAAAGATGCTGCTTTGGAGCGTCGTTTTCAACCAGTCATAGTGGAAGAACCATCAGTAGATGACTCGCTTTCAATTTTACGGGGGATTAAAGAAAAGTATGAAACTCACCATGGCGTCAAAATCCGTGATAACGCTTTAGTGGCTGCCGTTAAACTTTCCCATCGTTATATTGCTGATCGTTTTCTACCTGATAAAGCGATTGATTTAATGGATGAAGCCGCCTCAGCCATTAGAATCGAGATCGAAAGCAAACCAACTGTCATTGATTCTTTGGAAAGAAAAATCCGCCAACTAGAAATCGAAAAAGCCGCCTTAACCAAAGAAAAAGATGAACAAAGTAAAGAGCGGCTCAAAGAAATAGAAAAAGAAATCGCTGAACTAACCGAAAAACATAAACAATTGGAGCTACATTGGCAAGCAGAAAAAAATACCATTGATAAAATCAAAACATCCAGCAAGCAAATCGATGAACTTAAAGAACAGGCGATCCAAGCTGAACGTAATTATGATTTACAAAAAGTGGCAGAAATCAATTACGGCAAAATTCCAGAGTTAGAGACTGAAATAAAAACAGCTAAAGCAGAGTTGAAAAAGATTCAAACCAATCAAAAAATCCTCAAAGAAGAAGTTACTCAAGAAGATATCGCTAGAGTGGTAGCTCGCTGGACCGGGATTCCGGTAGAAAAGATGTTGGCCGAAGAAGGTGATAAATTAACCAAACTTGAAGATGAAATTGCCCAGCGAGTTGTCGGCCAAAAAAACGCTGTTGTATCTGTAGCTAATGCCATTCGTCGCAACCGAGCTGGTATCGGAGAAGAAGGTAAACCTATTGGTTCTTTTATCTTCATGGGACCAACCGGAGTAGGCAAAACAGAGCTAGCCAAAACTTTGGCTGAAGTGCTGTTTGATGACGAAAAGATGATGATTAGAATCGACATGAGTGAGTACATGGAAAAACATTCTGTGGCTAGATTAATTGGTTCACCTCCGGGCTATGTTGGTTATGAAGAAGGGGGACAACTTACCGAAGCAGTCAGGCGTAGACCTTACTCAGTCATTCTCTTTGATGAAATCGAAAAAGCTCACCACGATGTTTTTAATACCTTACTCCAAGTTTTAGATGACGGCAGGTTAACCGATAGTAAGGGGAGAACAGTTGATTTTAAAAACACAGTTATTATCATGACTTCAAATCTAGGTAGTGAATTAATCACTGACTTTAAAGATGATCTGATTAAACAAGAACAAGAAATTCATCAACTGCTTAAACAACGTTTTCGACCAGAATTCCTAAATAGAATTGATGATATTATCATCTTTCAACCATTATCTGAAAAAGAGATTAAAAACATTGTTACTTTCCAAATTGCAGAACTAGAAAAAAGACTTAAAGAAAACAAAAATATACAGTTGGTTATCTCAGATAAAGCAGTTAAATATTTTGCTAGCGCTGGTTACGACTCAGTTTTTGGAGCTAGGCCACTAAAGAGACTGATTCAAAAAGAGCTGTTGAATCCGCTCTCTCTAGAAATTATTCAAGGACAAGTTAAAGAAGGTGACAAAATAAAAGCTGAGTTTGATGGTCGAAAAATTAGTTTTCAATCAAGCTAATTTTTCTATTAGAAAAAAAACTAGACCGTGCTACAATACTGGTTATTGTTTTTTGGGTGTGTAGCTCAGGTGGTTAGAGCGCTGTCCTGATAAGACAGAGGTCCCATGTTCGAGTCATGGCACACCCACTTTTTTTATTCCCCAATAAAAAATTATTGTTGTTGCTTAACTAAATACTTCATTGGCCAAACTAAAGTAAATTGCAACAAAATAAAAAAGATTGGTAAAAACTTCATCGTTGTCTCCAAACCAAAAATACTCATCCCCACAATAAAACTCAATAAACCAATAATTCTGCCCAAATTAAAAAATATTTCATTATCAACTACATAAGCATAACCAGCCTCATCTGTCTGGCCAGCTAGTTCTTGATCCATAGCATTCATCACCAAAGTATAACTACTATTCCACCTAGCAACTTCAAATAAAGTCACTACTACCAAATAAATAATCGCTGTTAATAAAGAAAACTGCCAACTGAGCAATAAAAAACTGCCTAAGTATAAAAAATGAGCCAGATTCATAAAACCAACAAATTGCCTAGTCTTCATTTTTCTAGCAATGATATATAAGCTACCCGCTGCCAATAATTGGGTAACGGCCTGAAAAGTACCCACTAGTCCCTCTTTAGCTCCAAAATATAAAATTAAAAGAGTGGGATAAAACAAATTAATACCAAAAAAAACACTATAAATAAAATTAATTAACCTAGCCATTGTCCAGTTCTTTGATTTTTTGGTCACCAATAACTTAGCAGAACCGATATCAGCAAAATTTGCTAATTTCATCAGTAAACCACTAATGAATAGTAGTATCAGCGCTAAAATAATCATAATTTTGTAAGCACCATCAACGGAATAAAAAGCCAGCCTTTCACCTGAAACAATAAACCAACCCACCAACAATGGAATGACCACTCCAACTATTAAGCGAATTGCTGTCTCAATAGAGTTATAGTACAGACGATTTTTACCTCTACTAAGTAAATAGCTTAAAGAGTTTTTGTTGGCCCAGAAAAATGAAGCCGTAAAACCAAAAATCAAACCATAAAATAAAATTAAGCTAGGGTTTAACTGTTTAGAGAAAATCGCCAACGCAGCCCCAACACCTTGAAAAACCACACCAAAAAAATATAAGTCTTTGACATGAAATTTTTTTAGGATCAAACCATTAACCCAAAAACCCAGTGGTAACCCTAAAACCCAACCGACATAATACAAAATAATTAATAACGCTCCATTGGTCTGTCTCCATAAAAAAGTATTCATAAAAACATCTAAAAGTGGCCTAGCCATTAAATAAAAAGCATAAGACAACATCAGCCGTTGCAGATTCGGACCCATTTCTTGAAAATAACCCCACTCAATAGCTACTCTGCGTAATAAATTATTTTTCACAATGATGAGATTCTACATGTTAATAATTAAAATTACGCCAACAAAAGTAATTAGAGCCCCAACAAATTTTTGGCCAAGGTGTTTTTTTTCATTTAGTAACAAAGCACTTAGTAAAACAGTAAAAATCACGCTAGTCTGAAAAATTGGCGAGATCAGTGAAGCCTGACCACCCCAACGATAGGCCGTAAAGTAAGCGATGGTGGCAAAACAGTAAAAAATAATTGATGAAAATAGTAAATTAATTGATTTTAAAGAAGTGAAATAAAACTTAACTTTAGTTACTAAAGTTGGCCTCACTAGTAAAATAGCCAGAGCTGGTAACAAAAAAATCATAAACATATATGAAGCAACTGATTCAAATAACTTCATAATAAAAATATCGTTAGTAAAAGCGATACCATAAAAAAAGGAGCTCACTAAAGCAAACAAATGCCCTTTGTTGAACCGCCAGCTAGTCTTCTCAAAATAGGTAAACATAATTCCCAGAATCATAACTATAATTCCCCAAACCTGGAGCTGGGTTAGTTTTTCTCCCAAGAAAAATAGAGCCGTTACTACTGACCAAATTGTACTGGTCGGAAATAAAATACTGGCTTCCGAGGCCTCGGCAAACTCAAAAGCTAGAAAAGACAAAATATTCCCAGCGGCATAAAGAACTATCATTGCTAAAACATTGAGCCACACACTGCTTAAGTCTGGGATAGCAAAAGTATTAGTTGCCAAACCATAAAGTAAAAAGATCAAGGCTGCTGAAAACTGAAAAGTAAAACTTAAAGTAATTGAATCATGCTTGGGATTGGCCATCACTTTTTTTTGAAAAATTCTGGCAAAAGCAGCAATAATTGCAGCGGTGATAACTAGAAAAATCCAGGGTTGAAACATGGCGACTATTATAGTTACACT
>CAYSQA010000020.1:1657-5009 GCA_964433225.1 uncultured Pseudomonadales bacterium | reverse complement strand
AATCTTGTAAATTAGTTGATTGTTGCTCTATTTTTTGGAGAAAATCAACAGAGAGCTTAATATCAGCCTGAGCTACATAGGCCCCCAAAACAAATAACTGTTTTTGAATTAAAAAAATTATTCTTTCTTGAGCCAATAACTCTTGATCTGTTGATTCTTTTAAAACCAAGTTCAATTTAGCTCTAACTAGACCTAGTTGAGAATTTAGTTCATCCAAAGTACCAATCAATTCAACCACTAAGTCATCTTTGGCCACTCTTTGACCATTGGCTAAAGAGGTTTCTCCCTTATCACCGGTTTTCGTTGAAACATTAACCATATAGTGAGGATTGTACAAATAAATAGCTAATTTAGTAATAGTCATACTACACAATGTGTGTATTTTCCCAGATCCAACACAACCTGTTGTAGGTAAAAAACAAAATTAGTGCTTTTACAAGTTTAAAGTTGGCAGTACAATTCAATCCCGTGAGATTAGACGGGTTATTAAATTTTTCTAGCAAAAAACCAAAAAAATATATCTTCGTTTCTGGAGGTGTTCTTTCTGGTCTTGGTAAAGGGGCTACAGCCGCTTCAATTGGAGTTTTACTCAAGGATCAAGGCTATTCTGTCACCAACTTAAAGTGTGAAAACTATCTCAATATTGACTCTGGAAACATCAATCCAGTCGAGCATGGCGATGTTTTTTTGTGTGAAGATGGTTTGGAAGCTGATCTAGACCTTGGTACTTATGAACGCTTTATTGGTAATGAAGTAAGTTCCAAAAACTTCACCACCATGGGCCAAATTTATTCTACCGTAATTGAGAAGGCAAAAAACCTTGAATATGAAGGTGTCACTGTTGATGCTATTCCTTATGTTCCTGAAGAAGTCATTCGCCGCATCAGAAAAGCAGCCGAAGGTTATGATGTAGTCCTAATTGAGTTGGGTGGCACTGCGGGAGAATATCAGAACATTGTTTATTACGAAGCTTACAGAATCATGAAGCAAAGCTTACCAGATGATGTAATTTTGGTTCATGTCACTTACTTCCCAACTCCACACCACTTGGGAGAATTAAAGTCAAAACCAACTCAGTTATCAGTCAAGAACCTACATGAAATGGGTATCCAACCTGACTTCATTGTTGGGCGAGCAGAATCAACGATTGATGATAAGAGAAAAGAAAAAGTGGCTTATTTTTGCAATATGCAAAAAGAAGATGTCATCTCTAACCCTGATACAAAAACCATTTATCAAATTCCATTGAATTTTCTAGAACAAAACTTGGATGAAAGAATCAATCAAAAATTAAAGTTACCAACTAAAAAAGCCAAACTCACTTCCTGGAAAGAACTAGTTAAAAAGATTTTGGCATCTAAAAAAAGAAAAGTTTCGATTGCCATTATTGCTAAATACATTGCCACCGGTGACTACGAACTAAAAGATTCTTATACTTCATTACTAGAGTCACTTGATCATGCTAGTTGGCATAATGACACCGACTTGGAAATTATTTTTATTAACGCGGAATCACTAGAAAAGAAAAACCAAAAAGCTTTAACTGATCTTAAAAGAGCCGATGGGATTGTTGTACCAATTGGTTGGGGAAGTCGGGGTGTTGAGGGAAAAATCGATGCTATTAAATATGCCAGAGAAAATAAGGTGCCTTACTTAGGCTTATGTTATGGTATGCAGCTAGCCTCGGTAGAATTTGCTAGACATGTGGTTGGACTAAAAGATGCCCACACCAAAGAAGTGAATCCACAAACAGAACATCCAGTGATTCATGACATTCCTTTTGATGAAAAGTATCAAACTATCAAAGGGGTAGGTGCTAGCATGAGACTTGGTGGTTATGACTGTATCCTCAAACCTGGAACACTCGCTCATCAAATCTATAGCAAACATAATGCTTTTAAAGATAAGAAGAAAAACCTAATTTCAGAAAGACATCGTCATCGTTTTGAGTTCAATAATGAGTATCGCCAAGTTTTAGAAGAAAAAGGATTTGTTATATCAGGTACCAGTCCTGATAACTTTTTTGTTGAAATGATTGAGCTACCTGGTGAAACCCATCCTTTCTTTGTAGCTACCCAAGCTCATCCAGAATATAAATCTCAGCCATTAAAACCCCATCCTATTTTTATCGAATACATGAAAGCAGTCTTGGATTATGATTTCAAGCATGACCAAGGAGCTACCAGTAAACCTGATAAATTTAGTGAATCTTAACCAGTCAGGAAAGGACTTGCTAAGTTAATCATTCCAGAGTAAAATATTCGTCTGTCTTTGGGACAACTACTATACCCCAAACAACAATTCTGAAATAAAGAAGGGAAACATCAGTAATGGCACAACATTTAGAATATAACGACCAAACAATTTCTGTTGGAGATACTGTTAGAGTTCACCAGGAAATTAAAGAAGGTAACAAAAAACGTATCCAGATTTTTGAGGGAATCGTTATCGTGATCAAAAACGAAAAAAATGGTAAATCCTTCACGGTCAGAAAAATCGGCGCTAACGCTATTGGCGTAGAAAAAATCTTCCCAGTTTTACTTCCTTCTATCAAGAAAATTGAAGTTAAACGTCAGGGAGATGTCCGTCGAAGCAAACTATACTACCTTCGTGAGAAGATTGGTAAAGCCGCTTCCAGAATTAAAGAAAAAAACACTTTCACCAAAACAGAGTAAGTTCAGACATTTTTTACTGGGTGAGCTAGGTGAAAGAATCGCTGTTAACTATTTGCTTAAAAAAGATTTTCAAATAGTTTCAGCCAATCCGATCTTTAAAAAGTACGAAATTGACATTGTAGCTTTGGATCGCAAGTCAAATGAACTGGTCTTTGTTGAAGTTAAAACCAGAAAATCAGATACTTACGGTCATCCTAGTAAGGCTGTTAACCGACATAAAATCAGAACCATGAAAATTGGTGCTGAATTTTTTTTACGATATACAGATTTACAAAATTTCTACAGGTTTGATATCATTACTATCACTCCTGGCAGAGTAGAGCACTTTGAAAATATTACTTGGCCTTAATTTATTAATTTAAAAAAGGCCCCATCGTCTAGTGGTTAGGACTCAAGGTTTTCATCCTTGCAACTGGGGTTCGATTCCCCATGGGGTCACAAGACAAAAAAGATCCATTTATGGATCTTTTTTTGTATTATGAAACTATGATTAGAAGAGAACTCTGCACAATAGTGCGCGGTTAATAATTAAGTTGATGAAGCTGTATCTGAATCAACCTGAGTAGTGCGGCAAATGAAGTGAAACCCTGATTCTACATGGGGATTATAATCTTAATTTAAACAAAGATTAATTTCTTGGGTCTTTCCCGTCAAAATCTCGATCAATAACAAACTGC
>CAYSQA010000020.1:0-1647 GCA_964433225.1 uncultured Pseudomonadales bacterium | reverse complement strand
TCGATTCCCCATGGGGTCACATGATAAAAATACACGCTTACAAGCGTGTTTTTTGTATTTTGAACCCATATTTAGATATTGAATCTATTTTACAAAACCATTAACTGATTTTTCTAATTTTTGACTAAATAACTCTCGGTCTCCACTTAACCACAATAAATAAAGATGAGCGTGTGGCCAATCATGAACACTATTAACTAACTTACCTTCTCCATCAAAACCATTAACCAATGCCAAAATGCTTAGTTCTGATCCCAAAATCTCAATAGCTTGCCGACAGGCTGCTTCAGCTGAGATAGGTTCTCCACCTTCATCTCCCCATAAAAACATTTGGGAATAATGCTTTGCCCTCATTTCTTGACCAACTTTTAAAATTTTCGTATGAGGTAAAAGAGGCTTAATGATTCGTCCTTGTTTATTTATCTTTTCAGCAATTGATCTTCTATTTTTTTCATCAGAAATAAAAACTTTCCTTAACCTAAAAAATGCATCCAGCCATGGATCACGCAACTGACCACCACTATTATAAATACCAACAATGGACCCAACCATGGCCTCAACGAGCTCTAAATCTGTCGGATGTGCTGAGTAAAATATCTCTGGATGACCACTCATCCGCTCAATATAACAAATCAAAAAAAAATTTCAACAAATCTCTTTTATTATTTAAAAAGTTTTGTTTTAAAATCAATTATCTTGCCATCTTTAACTCTAACTCCTTCAGTGCTTAACATTTTTATTTTCTTGGCTATAGTTTGACCAACTTTTTTTCCCATAAACCCGCCTATAGAACCATCACTGGCAACTACTCTGTGACATGGTACCTGAGGGGCATAGGGATTTTGGGCTAGGGCTACTCCTACAGCCCGATAAGCTTTGATTCCTATTTGTTCAGCCAACTTTTTATAAGTAGTTACTTGTCCAGCAGGAACCTTTTTCAAAGCTAAGTAAACTTTATTTTGAAAATCAGTTGGCACAGCTTTATCATACACAAATATCACCTCGATATTTAACCAATCTCCCAGTATAATTCCTCAATACTAGCCGGCACGATACCAGAGTGGTCCAATGGCGAGGTCTGCAAAACCTTCGTTCGCGGGTTCGAATCCCGCTCGTGCCTCAATAAATTAAGCAACAAGGAAGTTGCGGGTTCGAAGTTTATACTGCCTCAAGATTTAAAAATTAATATCATGAAAACATATTTTATTCACACTTTTGGCTGTCAATCCAACAAAAGTGATTCAGAAAGAGTCGCCGGAGATTATGAAGCCAGAGGTTATCAACCAGCTAAATCCTGGGAAAATACCACTGAATTAGTGGTCAATACTTGTGCGATCCGCAAAAGTGCTGAAGATAGAGCTAGAGCTTTTGTCCTAAAGGTAGTTAAACACTATCAGGCTAAAAATCTTCCCAAGCCAAAAATTATTTTTACTGGCTGCATGCTTCATCATGGCCACAATAAAATTTTGGAAATGATTCCTGATATTGATGAAATTCTACCAGTCAATGAAGTTGGCTTTAACCAAGCAGCTGTGAGAAGAGATAAAAAACATGCCTGGATTCCTATTTCTGCGGGCTGCAACTCATTTTGCACTTACTGTATTGTCCCTTACTCTAGAGGTAGAGAACAATCCAGAAGTATGGATG
>CAYSQA010000019.1:3093-5080 GCA_964433225.1 uncultured Pseudomonadales bacterium | reverse complement strand
GCTACTTCAATTGCTTTAATTAAAGATAAAAAAATCTTATTAGCCAAAAGAAAAAAAGCTCCAAGTAAGGGAGCTTGGGATATGTTAGGAGGTTTTGTTGATCCTGGAGAAACTGTTGAAGAAGGAATCGCTAGAGAAATGAAAGAAGAAACCGGCTTAGATATTGAAATAGAAAAATACATTGGCTCAGTTGCGGATATTTATAATGACCTACCCGTGATACCTTTAATTTTTAAAGCCAAACTAATTAAACTAGATCAGGAACCAATTCCTCAAGATGACGTTGAGGAACTAGCCTGGTTTTCACTTGAAGAAATACCTAACAATCTAGCTTTTAAAAATACAAAAATAACTATTGAGAAACTTAAAGAGTATCTCAAATAAAAAAAGGAGAAATATATGGATAAACTCAATAATACCTCAGTTTTAGACTCTAGAGAAAAAATTGCTGAATTAGATAAATCTAATATGCTCGGCTCAATCGAAGCCTTAGCAGATCAAGTTAGAGATGCTTGGGAAAAAACTAAAAAAATCACCATTGCACATCAAGAAAAAATTAATAATGTGATTTTGGTTGGGATGGGTGGTTCGGCAATTGGTGCTGATGTTTTTAAGCATTTGTTTAAAGAAAAATTAACCGTCCCTTTTGAAATCTATAATAGTTACACTCTCCCAGCATATGCTGACCAACATACCTTAGTGATTCTTTCAAGCTATTCTGGAACCACCGAGGAAGTAATTAACTGTGTTCAACAAGTTAAAGCCAAAAAAACTCAGGTTGCGGTCATTTGCGCTGGCGGAGAATTGGAAAAAATAGCTAAAGAAAATAACTATCCAAGTTACATTATTGACCCAATCTACAATCCTTCCAATCAACCAAGAATGGCGATTGGTTATGCCATTATTGGCTTGTTTGGTTTAATGAATGCTACCGGTATTACTAAAATTCATGAGGAAGAAATTGAACAAATCATTCATACCATTTTACAAACTTCCGAAACCCTAAATGTTGAAACTAAACAGCAAGAAAATAAAGCTAAATTATTAGCTTTTGCCAGTATCGAAAGACGACCTGTTTTTGTCGGCAGTGAATTTCTCATTGGAGGACTTCATGTTGCAGCTAACCAGTGGAATGAAAATGCCAAAATCTTTGCCGATTATAAAATTGTTCCTGAATTGAATCATCATCTGATGGAAGGTCTAAAATTCCCCAAGTCAAATGCTACTACTCATTTTTTCTTGTTTTTTTATTCCAAGCTTTACCTAGCTAGAAACCAAAAAAGAATTGAGGTTACCCAACAAGTAGTTGAGAACAATGATATTGAAACCATGAAAATAGAACTAGTGAGTGAGACAAAATTAACTCAAGTCTTTGAACTAATCACTTTATTAGCTTATGCTGGATTTTACCTCAGTATTCTAGAGGGGCTTGATCCTAGTCCAATTCCTTTTGTTGATTATTTCAAAGAAGAAATTAAAAAATAAGAGGATAGTTACTAGTCTGATCAATAAAAATTCGGTATAGTGAGACTATGTCTGCTATTAGAGCAATACTTGCTAAAGAAATTTTAGATTCTCAAGGAAATCCCACCATCAGTGTCTCAATTTGGACAGACGATGGTTTTATGGTTGAGAGCTCAGTCTCCAATGGTTCATCTTCATTTCCTTACGAGGCCAAGGTCCTCTTAGATAATGACCCAGATCATAAAAGTGGTAAGGGGGTACAAAAAGCGGTCCAAACAATTAACCAAGCCATCGCTCCACAGTTAATTGGCCAAGATCCTACTCAGCAAGACCAATTAGATCAACTCTTACTAGGTTTTGATGGTACTGAATTAAAAACTCAGTATGGAGCCAATACTCTCGCAGCACTTTCTCAAACTATTTTCAAAGCAGGTTCTGCTTCCCTAGGGATGTCTGTTTATCAAAGACTATTTGAACAATATCATCTTGCCAACTATCTAAAAATCCCAACCTGTATTTTTGG
>CAYSQA010000019.1:0-2993 GCA_964433225.1 uncultured Pseudomonadales bacterium | reverse complement strand
TATTTGAACAATATCATCTTGCCAACTATCTAAAAATCCCAACCTGTATTTTTGGTTTAATTAATGGGGGAAAATATGGTTCAAACAATCTTGATTTACAAGAATTTCTCATTATTCCAGCTAGTCATATGGACTACCGGGTTTCTTTGGAGATAGAAGATGGTTTGCGCACCAATTTACAACAACTACTCAAAGACAGAAAAGCTAGTTACTCAACTGGAGTTCTGGGTGGATTTACACCATCATTACAAAAAAATGTTGATGTTTTTGAGTTCATGATTGAAGCAGCTCACAGGACAGATTACATTCTTTCCAGAGATTTTTTCTTTGGGTTGGATGCTGGAGCAGAAAACTTGGTCAATCGAGGAAAATATGTTTTAAGAGATAAATCAACCGTTTATACCAACAAAGAAATCTATGATTTTTATAAAAACTTGAAAGAAAAATATAATTTAACTTATTTTGAAGATCCATTCACCATTCAAGATCTGAGTCTTTGGCAAGAATTTACCAAAGAGTTTGGTTCTTCAACCAAAATAGCCATGGATGCCTTTACTGTTTCTAGCAACTCTAGAATTCAAAATGCTATCCAAAATAGTTATGCCAATGCTATTATGATCAAACCAAGTCAGATCGGGACGGTCACTGAAGCGATCCAAGCAGTTAAAACAGCCAGAGATGCTGGCTGGAGCGTGGTGGTTTCACAACGCAGTGGTGAAACCAATGACGACTTTTTAGCTGACTTCGCTGTTGGGATTGGTGCAGATTTTATTAAGTTTGGACCAACAAATAGAGGAGAGTCCGTAGAAAAATACAACCGTTTAGCGGATATTTATTTAGAAATTGAACAGCAAATGCTGGAAGGAGAAAATATGAATCAAACCCCTCCCCAAGACCCTATTACTAACCAAGTCACAGGTGATCAAGTCCAACCATCAGTTACACCTATTCAGGATCCACCTCAACCAACTACTGACCAACAACAAGCAGCAGTTAATCCTTTCATGAATCAAGAAACAACTGCTAATCCGGTCCAACAAACGCCAGTGACTACTCCCACTGCATCAGTTCCACCAACTGTTGACCAGACTAAAGTCAATCCGAATTCTCAGCCTGCTAACACACAACCAGTAGTTGCTGCTACAGAGCAACCAACTCAGGCAACCACTCCACCTCCAATTCAAAACTTATCATTAGGTGAAACTCCAGCATCAACTCCAACTCAACCAATTACTGGTCTAGGAGTTGCTCCCCAGCCACCAATGAATAATCCAGCCCCACCAGTAGCAGCTCCTAGTGTTCCTCCAACACAACCAGCAGAAACAGAAGCTGTAGCCACTGACATTCAAGAAGCAATTAACTCAACGGTCGCTGAAATTAGTCCTAGTGCAGAAACAGTTGCACCAAGCCAACCTACTAACCCACAACCAATGGAGGAAACACCAGTAGTTGAAGAAGATAATTCCCCTCAGGCTTAAAAAACAATTTAGACCAATCAGCCCTTCCCATTCAATTAAGAAGGGCTGATTTTATTTTTTAGCTTGATTAATGATTTGCTGAGCATCAAAACCCAACTTAGTTGGCAAAAGCTTAAAAAACTTGATCTCTTCTTGCTGGGAATTAAACTCATTAACTTTTTCACTGGTACTCACTCGAAAGGCAACTGTAATAAAATGACCTCTAGGATCTCTTTGAGGGTCATCAAAAATACCCACTTGTTCTATTACTTTAAATTTCTTCAAACCAACTTCAAAAGCAATTACTCTTTGAAGTGCTAATTTTAAAGATTCTCCTTTTCTAATAATTCCACCAGGCAAATGCCAAAAACCCTTAAATGGTTCTGTGGCTCTTTTAACTAACAAAACTTCATTGCTATCGTTGAAAATAACTACATCAACACATAATATTGGCGCTTGAGTTAACCAAGCACGCCAAAATTTTGGACTCCACTGATAGCTCATAAAATTATTATTTTTTTACTTACAAACGATCAAAGCCATCATCAACTGGCTTCTGTTTTTTATCAATTAAGAATTGTAATTTACCAACCAAAAAAGCTATGACTGCGATAACTAATAAAATTAGTAAACTATTAGCTAAACCAAATTCTAAAGGAGAAATTTTTACTACTACTGGTTCATCATTGATAACTTCAGTTACTTTAACAAAAGGCCATAAAACATACCAAGAAGAAATCAGTAAACCTAGTAATACTGCCATCAATTTATCTCGATACTTAGCAAAAGCTATTTTTAAAACTCTCACCGTAGTCAAAAATCCAGCACCAAAGCCAGCCACCAAAAACAGCAAATTCACAATGTCACCCACCACAAACGAGCCATGAACTAACTGAGAAACTAAACCAATTACATAGGTATAAAGACCCAAGATTAGCAACATAAAAGAACCACTTACTCCTGGAAGTACCATGGCTGAAATAGCCACTAGACCACCAAAAAATAAATATAAGGGATGAGGTTGGTAAACATTAGTGCCACCACCCAGGAATGAAACAAAAACCAACAGTAAAGCCAAGGAAGTTACTGAAGCAATAGTAAAGTTAGCAACTGATTTCTTTTCCATTTGGCGATAAACAATCTTAATTGTAGGTAATGACAAAGCAAACAAAACCGCATAAAGCTGACTGGTGTAGGTGATCAATAACCAAGTCATTACTGAGGAAAGGGCTAAGATCGATGAAAACATTCCTAAAACTAAAGGTACCCCAAATGGCCACCAACGAATAATTAAAAACTGCTTTTTGACAGCAACAAGGTTTTTTCTTCCAATTAAAAACAACAATAAATACTTGGCAAACTCAGTCCCTTGATAAAGTAACTCAATAAAGTCATCGTAAATACCAAAAAGTAAGGCTAAAGTGGAACCACTCACCCCGGGAATAATTTCTGCAATTCCTAAAACAATTCCGTAAAGGTAGTTAACTCCTGAAGCAACAATGTTTTTTTTGATCATATTTGTTATTTTTTTCTAAA
>CAYSQA010000018.1:0-5521 GCA_964433225.1 uncultured Pseudomonadales bacterium | reverse complement strand
TAAAAAAGCTTGTTGTTGATTGTGTTGATCGTCAAAAATTTTAGTTTCAAAAACCTCTAAATAGGGTTCTGTACCAGGATGTCTAACTAACAAAGGTGTTTCCACTTCATGAAAACTAGCTTTTTTAAAGAAATCTCTAATGCCAGTAAAAACCTGCTCTCTAACTAAAAGTTTAGCTTTTAACTCTGGAGAATATTTGATTTGCTGCCAATTTTTCATGACTGAATTTTACCAGCCCATTAGCTTTAGAGAAACATAAACCACAAATAAAGATAACATTAAAATTGCTTCTCTACGTTCAAGTCTTTTGCGAGACAACATAAACAGAGTAATTATCACTACACAAAACAGTAAGAAGGGTAAGTCAAAAGTGGCCACTCTTCTTTCTATGGTCCAACCAGCTATTAATCCACCAACACCTAGAGCGAGTAACATATTAACAATGCTACTACCTAATAAATTGCCCACTGATAAATCCCTAGAACCTTTAACTAATGCTGTCAAAGCAATTACTAACTCTGGCAAACTAGTTCCAATACCAATCAGGATAGCACCAATAACTACCTGACTAACCCCAAGTTCAATCGCCAAAGTAATTGCAGCTTCAATCACCCATTGAGAAGATTGAGCAATCAATGCCAATCCTCCAATTAATTGAAATAATAATTTGCCAAGCTTTTTCACTTGATTTTTTTTGAAAGGTTTAGTTTGGTTATGTTGAGAATTAACTTTTTTTGCCAAAAAAACATAACCAAAATAACCAGCTACCAGTAACCAAGCCTCTTTCTGAGTAATAGCTCCATCTTGAGCAGTAAAAACAAAGAGACTAGTAGCGGCCACTAAAGAAAAACCATATGACCAAGCTTCTTTTCTAGTAATGTGAATTACTCCACCCAACAATCCTGACAATCCAAAGATCAAAGCCATGTTCGTCATACTAGAACCGATTACATTCCCGATCACAATTCCCGAGCTTTCAACTCCCATTCTTTTTTCCAAAGCTCCAGCAATCGTCACCATAATCTCTGGTAAAGTAGTTCCTAAGGACAAAACAACCAAACCAATAAAACCTTCACTCAAACCAAATTTTCTGGAAATCAACAAGGACGAACGAGTAATTAGTTCTGCTCCAAATAATAATCCAACCAAACCCAACATGAAAAACAAGATTTCATTAATCATCGTTCTATCATTTAAGCAGAAAAGGGTAGCACAAACCAAGTATCAGTTTCTTTACCCTAGAAACTTACTTTAAATTCCCCTCAGCATTACTACTGCTTTCAAGATAACTGACACAATCTCCCTGGCTTTTAAAAGTGGGCTCACTGAAGGTTTGCCAATTAAATGTTTGCCAACCACCATTATCGCATTCTGATTTGGTTAGTGGCGGACCTACCAAATCAATTTCCTTATATAAAACTAACTTGTGATTATCGATTGGTAAGTTAAAACCACTGTCTTCCGAAGGTAATTCTGAAGCTGGATCATTAACAGTGTAGCCGTTGTATAAAACCGTAAAAGTTGCTTTACAGTTCCAAAGTAACGCGGCGTTGTTATAAGAAAAATCTTCACTAGTCAGAGTATCCTGCCAAACAACCCGTTTGCTCTCATCCAAGACAAACATATCAACAAAAATTTGATACTTTTCTGACCTAATTTTAGACCTAAGAGTAAACCAACCACTTTTTTTAACTTTATAATGATTAAAATTTTCCAAATCTTCTCTCAGTTCATAATTAAGCTCATCTGAAACACTAATCAAAAGACTTTTTGTTGATTTGTCTTTGACTACATTAAAAATAAAGTGTTTATAAGTGGGCCCCTCTGGATTATCCATCCTTGTTTCTATGGCATAGTTAAATCCTTGACCTGGTTGCCAACCGCTATCTAAATAAACATCAATTTGAGTTAACCAAATATCTGTAGTTCCTCCAGAAAGACATTCCCCAAAATGGGAATAACTGCCTGATTTACTAACTAAACCATAGTAATCTCCAGAACTAGCCTGCAGAGTGTTATTCCCAGCCACCTGAGTAATAGCAAGCTCATTTGAATTAGGGAGATACCAATCATAATTATATGTTCCACCTGCATCAAGATTGGGAGATTGTTCAAAATCTTGAACATAAACAATTGGAACCACTGCAGCTTTAACCGTATAAACAGCCCAAACAATCAAGGAAATTGATAAAATAACAGACATTAAAACCGACAGTTCAGTTATTCTTAACAGAGAAAATCTCTTGATTTTTTTGGGAGCTTTTTTCTTTGGACCGACAGATTTTTTTCTCATACAACCATCGATTATGAAGAAAAGCAACCTAGAAGTCAAAAAAATAGATTGAGATGCAAAAACATCCGCCTTTCAGCGGATGTTCTTTTCTTGATTGAGTAACTTCTTCTTTTTCTCAAGCTTGCTGAGAAAGAAAAAATAACTCTTGGTCGCCAAACTAACTAATAAGGAACGCCGTGATCGTCGTCCCGCATTCTTTTTTTCATCTGTTTGATTTTTGATATTTCAAACAAGAAAAAGCAGATGCAGAAAAGGTTGAGTATTAAGACAAAAGCCGAGAGGTGAAAACTCCCAACCATTTTGTCATAGGGTGCCGCAGCAATAATACTCACCAAGGCAGCAACCACACCGGTCCAGTTGATGACATAGCCCGTTAACTTTCGTTTCCGGGTTCTGATAGAAAAACTAATTTTCTCGTGATAGATGGCACTAACCACAGCCATGAAAAAACCAGCAAATTGCAAGATATTCATCTGGAAAACTCCCTTCTATCCATTCAACCTGTTTAGGCAAAATGAATGATTCGTTTAGACGACAGATGGCGACCTTTTTATAGTAGAAATAAACTTCAACTATAAAAAACTCACCACCTATCTATAGATTTTTAAGGAGCAAAATAAATATATAAAAACAGACTGGTTATTGTAATACAATTAGGCTATTTTGTCAAAGTTATAGGATGTTTTCTTACACTAAGCCAGCTACCACCAACATTGCTTCAACTGGCTTGGTTTGATCTTTTCTAAAAGAAAAATACTTATCTGCCTGACAATAAGTACAGACTGAACTAACAGTTATTTTTTCTTCAGTAACTCCCAAAGCTAATAATTGGTTTTGGGTTGTCTTTTTTAAATCAAAAAAAACTTCACCTTGCTTTTTTTGACTTACTCCAACTCCAATAAAGTTATCCAAAAAATCTGGCTGAACTTCATAGTGACAAACACCAATTCCAGGCCCAATTAGAACCGATAAATCAGCGGCTTCAAGACCAAACTTTTGCTCCAATTGAGTAATTGCTTGTTTAATAATCCCTTTGGCCAGACCTTGCCAACCAACATGCAGTAAAGCAATTACTTGCTTAGCTGGTTGATAAATCACCACTGGTAAACAATCGGCAACAGTCACAGCCAAAAAAACACCTGTTTGAGCAACAATCAAGCCATCAGTTTTATCAATAACCTGACCCAAATTATTTTCATTAACAACTGTGACTCTATTACCATGATCTAATTTAGCACTAATAATATTAGTTGTTTTTAAACCGATTTTTGCTAGAAATTTTTGCCTATTCTGGCTGGGATCAAAACCATCACCCAATCTCATGTTACCATCAAAGCGAGTGGAAAGTTGAAAAAATAACTTGGTCATAAATCATTATTCTTAGCTACAACAACAGTTCCCTAGCCCTGAATTAAGCTATTGAAAATTAGTTTAAATTTTTTTCAAGATTACTTTTTATTTATCCTATCCCGAATTGACTTCATTATTGCCAAATCAGTTTCATCGATCACTTTGGCTCTGATCAACTTTTTTGCCACCCTTCTGGCCATTTTGCCATATAAGTCTTGTCTCATCAGCATCGGAACAATATCTTTGACAAAAGTTTTCAAAAAAGAACCCTTATTACCATCAAAAATCTCTTTTAAAACTTGAAATGTTTGTTCTTCTACGCCACTAGTTGGTCTGAGAGAGTCATCCTCAAAAGTTTCTGACATCCATTAAGCAACTATCATAACAAAATTTTGCTGAGAGTTTTAACCTCTTCTAAAGCATTTTTCGTGTCAAATCTATATGTTTTCATCCCCAAATCACTTGCCACTTGAATATTATCTTCCAAATCATCAATTAACATGATTTCATTAGGTTTTAAACCAACTTCTTCAATTGCCAATTCATAGATTTTGGGATCTGGTTTGGCCAATCCTACTTCAAAAGACTTAATCTTCACTTCATAATCAACTTCAGGATACATTCCTGAAATAGTTTGAGCTCTATCCCAAACCAACTTAGTTACATTGGTTAGTAAACCCAGACGATAATGTTGACTAAGTTCAACCACTAAAGCTTGCATTTCTTTAATGGGGATAAATTTATCTACCCAGTGACTATCAGCATAAAAGTTTGGTGGAAAATCTAAATTAAATTGCTTTTTCAACTCCAGCTCAACATCAACTTCAGTTACCTTACCTTCCGCTAAAGCTGGCTGGAAAGAACTCAAGACTGCTAAATAATCTGCCAATGGAATACCAAGATCGTCTGCGATCATCTGACGAATGTGTTCGAAGTGGAGGAGGACTCCACCTACATCAAAATAAATAAATTTAGGTTTTATCATTTTCTATGAGCGGGTGAAGGGAGTCGAACCCTCGTCATCAGTTTGGAAAACTGAAGCTCTGACCGTTGAGCTACACCCGCAGTTACAAGATAACTAAGACTTTATCATATCTCTTGAGTAAAGCAACTATAAAAAATTAACTCCTATAACTCTTTTTGTACGTTTTTAATGGCTTCTTTAACCGCAAAATATTGATTGGTTGGCTGGTTATTACTATCCAAAAAACCAAACTCAGCAAAAGGACCAGGATCTCCTCGCAACACAAAGACAGTCACCCCTTTAACTTTTTCATCAGACCAAATGTGTTGCAAAGCATAAGTGTAATAGTTGCTTAACCAACGATTATTATATTTATTACTAACCCAACCAGTTTCAGTAATAAATACTTCTGGTTCCAGGCCTGTTTTATTTTTTAAGTAGTTTAATTCATAGTGGAAACCACGTAAGGAGTTTTTACCAGTCCGAGTCGGGGAAGAACTAAATCCAGGGTTCGGATAGGAGTGCGAGTTCCAATAATCTAGCTTTTGAAAAATATCAGGATCGTACTTATACATTTTATCCAAGTAGTTAAAAGCTTCCATAGTGTCATAACCATTAGGAGCAGCCAAATCCATCGCTGCTGGTAAAATTTTATAGTTTTTATTTTCTGAATGCGCCCAATCACTAGTGAAAGCCAGCACTTGAGCATACTGAATTGGGTCAATCGAGTTGCCCCATTCTTTAGCATGATTAACTTCATTAAATACAATCACATATCGTTCTTCAGAAGGCCAAGAAAATTGGTTGAGAAAATCAAAATACGAAGTAATTTCCTTTCTGTTGGGCACTTTCCAAGCCCCTGCTTCAAAACTAGTGGTTAATCTAACCAAAGGAATAAGCTTGTATTCTTTAGC
>CAYSQA010000017.1:0-6774 GCA_964433225.1 uncultured Pseudomonadales bacterium | reverse complement strand
AAAGAAAGAAATAATCAAAGCTAAAGAAACTCCTGTTAATTATTTTCCTTAGCCTGGTAGAATAGAGAAACTATGTCAGATCACTCTTTAGAAAAACTTCAATTAGAAATTGAAAAAACTAAAAATCAGTTTGATCAGGATCATAATTCGGTTATAACTAAAAAAATAACTTATTTAGGTAAAAGAGGTCTTTTTAATGAACTTTCTAAAGAAATTAAGCATGTGGATCCCCAACAAAGAAAACAAGCTGGCCGATTATTAAATGAACTAAAAAATTATTTACAAATCAACTTGGAAAAAACTGAACCAGACCAAACAAATTGGGTTGATTTGACTTTGCCAGCAACCAAACCGGCTATTGGTCATCTTCATCCAATTTCTCAGGCAATTGAACAAATCTCTCATATTTTTGAAAAAATTGGTTTTACTAGAGTCAGATATCCAGAAGCCGATTGGGATTACTATGCCTTTGAAGCCCTCAATATGCCTGCTGATCATCCAGCTCGTGACGAATGGGAAACTTTCTTTATTAAAGCTCCTCAAAATAAAAAAATGGGTAAAATGGTCCTCACCCCTCATACTTCTAATGGCCAAGTCAGAGAGATGGAGAGATTAAAAAGTAAACCACCTATTAGAATGGTTAATATTGCTCGTTGTTATCGTCGCCAACAAGATGTCACTCACACCCAAATGTTTCATCAATTTGAAGGCTTAGTGGTCGATCAAGGGATTAATATTCAACATCTTAAAGGCACTTTGGATTATTTTGCTCAAGAATTTTATGGGCCTGGCACTAAAAGTAGAATTAGACCCTTTCACTTTCAATTCACCGAACCTTCCTTTGAGGTAGACTTTAGTTGTCATCTTTGCAATGGTACCGGTCTGATTAAAAACGAACATGGTGATAAACAAAAATGTGGTTTATGCAAATCAGGGTGGCATGAAGTGGGTGGAGCCGGCATGGTTCACCCCAATGTTTTAAAAGCAGGCGGTATCGATCCCCAAAAATATACTGGCTTTGCTTTTGGTTGGGGAGTAGAACGAACCTACACTCTACAAAAAGGTCTAAATATTGATGACATTAGGTATTTCTATTCTGGAGAAACCAGGTTTTTAAAACAATTCTAGGAAAACAAAACTATGAATATTCTCATTCCTCACCAATGGTTATTAGAACAACTTAAAACGGATCTTAAACCAGAAAAAGTTCAAGAATATGTCTCTTTGTGTGGCCCCTCAATTGAAAGGATCTACCAACGAGGTAAAGATCAAGTCTATGACATTGAAATCACCACCAACAGAGTTGATAGCATGTCAGTCAGGGGTTTTGCTAGAGAAGCTGCTGTTATTTTGGAACAATTTGGTATTCCTGCTAAATTAGTCAAACCAACCACTTTAAAAAAACTTGACTCCAAAAGTCACTTACCTTTGCCCAAAATTATTGATCAAAAAAAACTTTGCCAAAGAATCTTGGGAGTTGTCTTGCAAGATGTTCAACGTACTCCCACACCCAACTGGATGGCAGACAGATTAATGCAAATAGAACAAAACTCTCACGAGAGTGCGATTGATATCACCAACTATGTTACTCATGAGTTGGGACATCCTATCCACGCCTTTGATTATGACAAAATCATGGAGCTGGGTGGAGAAATTCATGTCACCGAAGCCAAAAAAGGGGACAAATTTACTACTTTAGATGGTGAAGATTATGAGTGTGTAGGTGGAGAGATTGTTTTTAAAAATCAAGCTGATGTAATTATTGATCTACCTTCAATTAAAGGAACAGCCAATTCATCCATTAACAACCAAACCAAAAACATCTTATTATGGATTGAGTCAATCGAGCCAAAAAAAGTCAGATTTGCCTCAATGACCCATGCCATTAGAACGACTGCAGCACAGTTAACAGAAAAGGGTCTAGATCCTCACTTGGCCACAGCAACTTTTTATCGAGCAATCGAACTTTACCAAAATCTTTGTCAGGCCAAAATTGCTAGCAATATTTATGACTCATTTACTCAAACTAACAAACCACCAATCATTATTATGGATGTCGAGAAAATAGATAATTACTTGGGTTTGAAAATTGAAAAAAGTAAAATAGAACAAATTCTCAAAAAATTAGAATGCCAAGTTGAAACAGTTAATAACACTCTTCATATCCAACCACCCACTTTCCGCAAAGATCTAAACATTCCCGTAGATATTGTTGAGGAAATCGCTAGAATTTATGGTTACCACAACTTACCAAGTGTCTTAATGCCGACTAGCATTCCTTTAATCAAACCAAAAACTGTTAATTTTGAGTTTGAAGAAAAAGTCAAACATTTTTTGGCTGCGCTGGGGTGGTTTGAAGTTTATAGCTACTCAATGGTGAGCGAAAAGCTAGCCAAACAATCTGGCTTCACTATTGAACAACACCTAAGCTTAGCCAATTCATTAACTGAAGACAAAGTTTATTTAAGAAGATCTCTCATTCCCTCCTTGTTAGAAATTATCGCCAATAATACTCAAGAAGAGCAGCTGGCTGTTTTTGAAATAGCCAATATCTATCAACCAAAAGAAAATCAACTTCCAACTGAAAAATTAACCTTGAGTTTAGTTTCACAAAAAACATTGAGACAAACCAAGGGTGATGTGGCAGCGCTACTAACTAAGTTTTACTTACCAGAATTTTCAGTTGAACAAACAAAAGAGAGTAACCAAGGCTTAGTTAAAATCAAAGATACGATCATTGGAAAAATTTGGGTCGAGAAAAAAAATACCTGTGTTGAATTAGAAATTGAAAAATTATTACCTTTAATTAAATTTCACCCTAGCTATCAACCACTCCCCAAAACAGCTAGTGTTAAAGAAACCCTAACTTTTACATTACCGGAGAAAACTTTAGTTGGAGAAGTATTGCTCACAATTAAAAACTCAGATCAGAAATTAATTAATGTTGAACTAACAGATATTTATAAAAATAATTATACCTTTGCCCTAGAGTACTGGGATTCTAAAAGTAATCTTGCTGGCGATGATATTAAACCTATTAGAAAAAAGATTGTTAAGAAAGTTGAACAAGAATATACCGCTAAGTTAGTAGGCAAAATTTAAGGTTGGTTGTAGGATAAATAACTACTATGGCCAGTTACCTAAGTAAACTTTATAGTTGGTTATTAACAGGAGCAATCTTGTTAGCGCCACTTAATTTATTTTTGAGGTGGTTAGAAAACCAAGCTTACCTTAATGGAATTTTTAGTGACTATTTAATAGCAAAAATTTGGTTGGCAGAAATTCCAATTTTTTTAATCATCGTTATTTGGTTATTTGATGTAATTAAAAAACAACCTACTATTTTTTTTAAAAATAAATTATTTATTTTTTTATTATTAGCAATTTTTATTAGACAATTTTTTACTAGCAATGACTTATTAGCAATAATCTCATTTTTTAGATTTTTACAATTGGGCTTATTACTTTTATTTCTTAAAAATAACTTTGACCAATTAAATAAAAACTTGCTTTATTTAGCTTTTGGTATGAGTTTCTTAGGACAAATTCTTTTAGCCAATGGCCAATTTTTTTTACAAAGCAATCTATTTGACTACCATTACTTTGGTGAAACTAACTTAACTAACTCATTAAATATCGCCAAAGTTAACTTTAAGACAAGCCAAGTCATCAACCCTTACGGCTCAACTGCTCACCCAAATATCTTGGCTGGATTTTTAGTAATCACTGCGATTATCTTGTTAAAAAAACTTGAACTCAATAAAAAAACCTCGATTTACTTGGGCTGGTTACTAATCATCATGACTAGTTGGACGCTATTTCTCACTCAGGCCTATTCAGCTATTGCTAGTTTTTCTATTTTTTTAATTTTGCAAACTTTCAAACAATTACAAAAACAACTATCACTTAACTGGCTTATCCTAAGTGTAATCATCATCCCAATTATTTTGAGTTGGTTTAATCAAACAAATGAACTTTCAATTAATAGAAGAGTTTTCCTAAATCAACAAGCAATTAATATTTGGCTTAGTCATTTTTTTTGGGGAACTGGTTTAAATAATTTTCTTTACTATTTAAAAACTAATACCAACGAGGTAATTAGGTTTGTTCAACCAGTTCACCACAGCTTATTATTATGGTTGGCCGAAGTTGGCTTGATCGGAGCTAGTTTAATTGTCTGTCTCAAAGATGAACTTAAAAAAATAAATGTTTTAACAACTCTGTTTATCATTCTCCCGATCATCGTTCTGGACCACTATCTACTCACCCAATGGTTGGGCGGATGGTTGCTGGTGTTAGCTATAGCGCTATTGTAGGCACTACACCAGTTGGAATTGGAGCAGTGGTAGGAGTAGGAGAGGGGCTTGGAGTTGGTTCTGGATCCTTCCAATCAGCGCCACCAGCCCCTAACTTAATGGTGTTACTTTTGGCTTCCTTACCATCTCTAGAAAAAGCTTTAGCATAAAGCTCGTGTTTACCAGTTGGAAAATTCAACCAGCCCCGGTATTTATAATCATTGATGGTTTCTTTCTTCTCACCATCAAGATAAATCTCGATACGATCAATGCCTGCATCACTGCCTGAATCAATATGCACCTCGATTTTATTGTCACCATAAACCTTTTCATTTTCTGGTTTACTAATTCTTACAAATACCTCACTAGTATCGCCACAATATTCCGTAGGAATTTTATACCTATAGTCATCTTGACCACCAATCCAAGCATTAATCGCTTCCTGCCAACGATTTTTCCCATCCTGACTAAAAGGATCTGTCTCTTGCAAGATAATAAACTCTCTTTCATTAAAGTCACCGCCACTCACTTTGGAAGCAGTAGCTAACTTTCCTTCATCATCACGACAAACTTTTAGCTTGGCGTGAATTGGATCTGGAACAGTTGGCACTGTTCCTTTTAGGAAGTAGTCAAATTTAGTTGGAAAACCGTCATGAGCAGGATAACCAGAAATACTATCTACTTCAACTCGCTCAACATCCCCAGGCACCACCCAGTCTGGTGCACCATAACCCATATCCAAAGCTGAAAAAATAATTCTTCGCCAAATTGGTGAAGCACCAGTCACGCCTGAAGCCACTCTAGTCATAGAAGTATTGTTATTATTACCCACCCAAGTACCAACGATTACTTCCTGACTCCAACCAATCGTCCAGTTATCTTTTTGATCATTAGTCGTACCAGTTTTAACCGCAATTGGCTTACCGGTATTGAGTAGAGAATTGGCCCCAAAAGCCAACAGTCTAGCATTATTATCAGTTAAAACATCATTAATTAAAAAGGCCTCACCCTCTGACATTACTCGTTTACCTTCGACTTGTTTGTGTTCGAATAACACCCGACCATCTTTATCCTCAACTTTTAAAATTGCTACTGGTTTAACTTTCAAACCACTATTCGCAAAAGCACTGTAGGCCGTCACTGTATCTAGTAAATGAACTTCAGCACCACCCAAAGTTACGGCTAAACCAAACCGTTTCATATTCTCATCAGTTGGCTCAAGAGTGACAAAGCCCAAATCATAAGCTGTCTGCAAAAACTCTTTGACTCCTACAATCGCCACACTTTTAACGGCCGGAATATTAAGAGAACTACCCAAACTATTCCTCAAACTAACCGGTCCACGAAATTCCCCATCATAGTTTTTGGGTTTATATTCATCGGCATTTTCATTGGGTTTAAAGATTGTCTCGACATCAACCAGCATTGAAGCTGGACTATAACCTCTGCGGAACATTGCTAAATAGGTAACTGGCTTAATCGAAGAACCTGGTTGTCTCAAACCGTCAGCCGCAACATTGAATTGACCATCTATATCCTGATCAAAAAAATCTTTGCTCCCAACCATACTCAAAATCTCTCCAGTTTTAGGATTCATTACTACTGCCGCTCCATTAGTAATGTTGTAGGCTTCCACTCCTTCAACCTCTTCAGTCACAATATTTTGAGCTTGTTGATGTAATGGTAAATCAAGTGTCGTTGTTACCTTCAAACCTCCCTTTTCCACTAAGTCTGGACCAAACATTTCTTCCAATTGGTCTCGCACATAAAATACAAAGTGAGGAGCTTTAATATCTGTCTCTGTGGTATTAAATTCTAAAGAATCCAACTTGGCAATTTCTTCTTCCATTTGTAGTTTGGTAATGTTACCGTTTTTTTCCATAGCCCTCAAAACACTCTCTGTTCTAATCTTCCAATAGGGAACACCCGCTTCGTTTTTCTTGCCAGAAAAAGGAGAATAGACACTAGGACGTTGAGGTAAGCCAGCCAAAAAAGCCGACTCAGTTAAACTTAATTCAGAAACATCTTTGTTAAAATAAAGTTCTGCAGCAGTACCAACCCCCCAAGCAGTCCCACCATAAGGAGCTTCATTTAAATACATCTCCAAAATTTGGTCCTTGGTAAAAGTTCTTTCGATTTGAATTGACAAAACTAACTCTTTAAATTTTCTAGAAATCGTTCGTTCGTTAGTTAAAAGAGCATTCTTCACCAACTGTTGGGTGAGCGTAGAGCCACCAACCACTCTTTGTCTAAAAACCATATTGTAGGGAATACGAATAACGGTCAATAAATCAAAACCACCATGTTTATAAAAATCTTTATCTTCAATCGCTACAGTGGCTTGCTTTAAGTATTCTGGAAGCTGATTTAAAGTAATGGGATTGCGTCTTTCATTATCATATAAGTCATAAAGCAACTCACCATCACGATCGTAAATCTTGGTACTAAAACCTTCTCGACGAATAACTTCACCTGGTTT
>CAYSQA010000016.1:0-9547 GCA_964433225.1 uncultured Pseudomonadales bacterium | reverse complement strand
ACTGTTGGTTCCCAACCTAGTTTTTCTTTCGCCTTTTGGTAACTCAATGAGCTAGTCACTTGTTCACCGGGTCTCTCTGGACCATATTGCTTTTTCAGATCGATCCCTAATTCTTTCACTACTGCATCAAACACCTCATTCGTGCTGATTTCAGTGGTGGTACCAATATTGAGCTCACCCACAAACTCAGTTTCTAAGGCTAATAAGTTGGCTTTGACTACATCACCTACATAGACATAATCTCTAGTATGAGTGCCATCACCATTAATCACTGGCGTTTTACCGGCCATCATCATTTCTGAAAAAATCGCCACTACCCCAGACTCACCATGAGCATTTTGGCGTGGACCATAGACATTGGAGTAACGCAGTGACACATAAGGAATACCATAAAGTTCATGATAGTAATTCAAGTAAAGTTCTCCAGCTCTTTTGGAGATACCATAGGGAGACAATGGCTCTTCTTTCATGGTTTCAACAAAAGGGGTTTGTTTGTTGCCATACATTGCGCCACCAGTGGCGGCCATGATCACTTTTTTGACTTTTACATCTTTGGCTGCTTCCATGACATTGAGTAAACCAATTACATTATTTTCCGCATCAAATTGGGGATTTTGAACTGAGTAGCCCACCTGAATATGAGCGGCATGATGATTAATTATTTCTGGTTTTTCTGCTCGGATAATTTGTTGGATCTTGGCTTGATCAGTGATATCAGCTTGATAAAACTTGGCTTGATCAGAGACAAACTCGGTTTTACCAGTCGAAAGATTATCGACAATTACTACTTCATGACCAGCCTCTAGATAAGCATCGGCTACGTGAGAAGCAATAAACCCTGCTCCACCAGTGACTAAAATCTTCATAACAATCCTTTCGTTTACTTTGTTTTAAGCTACCCAGTAGCCTTGAATAAAGAGCAATGGGTTTATTATAAGCAACAACCAGCTCAAAGCCAGCTTCTTTTTTTTAAGTTAACTATTTCATGAGCAGCCAACCACAAAAAAATACTGCCAGTCATAATACTGCTTGCATTGCCCAATCTTCTAGACCAAGTTTTTTGCGTAAATTGACTAGTTACTTCATAGTTACCTGGTTCCAGCCAGTAACCAATTCGGCCCTCTGTCTCGGTCATTACTGCATAGTCAATTTGTTGATCATTAATATAAGTTTGCCAACCAATAAAATACATGGTTGGTTCTACCAACAAAGCTTTTTCTGTTACTGTCACCGTATATTTTCTGTTAGTCCCTGTCCAATGCTTCACTTGGTAGTTAGCTTGCCCCTTCAGAACACTGGGTTCAGGTGACCAATCAGCAATCTCTTGATAAGTAAAGGTTTTGGGTAGGTTTTCGTTGCCAGTAGTCGTACTTTGAGAAAACAAATCATAATCCAAAGTAGTTTTATGTAAGTAATCAGCTGGTTGAAAACGCCAAACTGCTAATAACTGACCAACCAAAATTAAAATAAACAAAGACTTGAAAATCTTATGGTGAGTAACTAGTGCTACTAGTAATGGTAAAACGAGTATAACCAAAAACAAACTTAACCGCCAAGGAAACTGAACAAACTGAACTAACGGAAGTTTCTGCCATAGACCAAGAGAAGCCTCGGTTTGGAAAAACACCAAACTCCAGCCTAGTGTCACAGTCAACCATAAATATTTTTTCTTTAAAGATTTTTGCTTGGTTTTTATAGCTAAAATTGTTCCTAACACCAAAGCCACCAAACCACTTCCACCCAGCGCCAAACTCATCGTATCCACTGGCCCCAACATCGAATAACCAAACTGTAGGGGAGAGCTAATTAATTGTAAAACACTAGGGAAGTGCTGTTTAAATTGATTTGATAAATCAGCCTGATCCAAAATAATTTGGTTTTTTTCTGCCAACGCCGGCAACCAAAACCACAAGCTCATAGCCAGCGCCAAACTCCCTCGCCACAACAATCTACCCCAGTCTGCCCTCTTATTTTGCAAAACTACCCAGCTATAAATTAGCCAGATTATTCCACCAAACAACACCGAGACATTATGCGACAACAAAAAAGCCGTAATAATGCTGGTACTCACCAAGTAAGGCAACTCAGCTTCTTTTTTAAGCTGATGAGTCAACCACAACAACCAAGGAAATAACGCCAACGCCCAAGCTTCACCAATATTACCTCGCACATAAATTAGGTTAACCGTAAAGGGAGCTAACAAGAAACTGGCTACAGCTAACAATCTAGCTTGATCATCCCCTAGTTTCAAGTCTTTCAACCACGACCAAACTCCCCAACTACCAAGTAAGAGAGCTGAAATCATCAATAGTTTAAAGGTTAGTTCATAAGAAATGCCCACAATACTAAACGGTAAAGACAAAATATTGGCTAATGGATAATTGTAATTAAAAACTGGATAGCCATAGTGATTATTCAAATTAGGGGCAAATCGAGGCGGAAACTGACCTTCTTTAACTGCAACTTTGTAATTGGCAAAACGAGCCAAATGGTTTTCCCCATCATGGGTATAAGGCACTCCTAGATGAAAATACGGTTTTATCACTGCCCATAGGGGTAAACCAATAATCAATAAGATCGGTAATAATAGTTTTTTCATTTTATTTTGTTAACAAAGACTGATAAACCTTGAGTGTTTCTTCGGCCGTTTTTTCCCAGGTAAAATTTTGTTCCCAACGACTAGCCTGATTAATTATTTTTTGTCGTTGAGGCTCTGACATCTCCAACACTAATTCAATATTTTCAGCTAAAGCTTCAGCTGTTGTGCCACTATAAATCACTGCTTCTCCACCCACTTCTTTAAGTGAAGAGTTTTTGGCACTAATCACTGGCGTTTGGCAGCGCATTGCCTCCAATAGAGGTAAACCAAAACCCTCATATAAAGATGGTTGGACATAAACTAGGGCTCCAGAATAAATGGCTGATAAAGTAGCATAGTCGTCAGTCAAGATATTTGGGACAAAATGCACTCTGGCAGTCACATCACTCAAGGCTAATTGTGCCTCGATTGCTTGCCACTCTGGAATATCTTGTTCGACAAAGTTTTTGCCCACACAAACCAAATGAACATGTCTGGGTAAATACTTTAAGGCTTTAATTAGTTGTGGCACATTTTTATTGTAGTTAATATCACCAACATATAACACATAAGTCTTGGGTAAATTCAGTTGCTTGCGCACCTGCTCAGCATAGTTCTCTGTAGTTGGTTGTAAAAATGGATTAGCCGCCAAGTAAACTACATGAACTTTCTCTGCTGGCACACCCAGATGAAAAACTAAATCTTTTTTAGAAGCCTGAGAATCTGTCAACACAGCAGCCACTTTTTTGAGCGCCAGTTTTTGTCTCATAAAATTGAGAGAGCCTTTTTTACCTGGAGGATATTGTTTGGGAAATAACAACGGAATAACATCATGAATCGTGACGACCGTCTTACCTCTATTTAGAAATGGTAGAGTAGGAAAAAATAAATCAAAAAAAGGATAATGAGTAATATCTGGATTTTTAATTTCATTCAACCCAGATCGATAAACCTCTAACTGATTATTTTTTTCTAAAGCTTCTGTCAAGAAACGAGTGTACATTCCCACCCCTCTAACAGCATGCCCAGAAGATAAGGGTTGAACATTAATTAGAACTTTCATCATGATTGTTGCTGGAGCTCCCACAGCTTCAGGTAGGCAATACTAAAGTGTAAACCACTCATCAAAGCAAAGATAAACCCTGGATAACCATCAACATAACCACGATGTCGGAAATAAAGCTTGGCAAAAATCCACAGCGGTAGCCAACCCATATAGTACAAACTTCCCAAAAAGTTAACTCTTTTCCCTTGCTCAAACCACTGTTGAGCTTTGAAAGAAGTATAAGTATTAAACTTGCGCATATAGTCAGCAAAACTAGGATTAGAATAGTGCAATAAATGGCCCTCTGCCCAACCAATTTTCCCAGTTACCACCATTTGTTCATGAACATCCTTCTGTGGTAATTTGGCTTTGCCAGCCAAATATAAACGAATAACTGCATCAGGATATTGTCCTCCCTTGGTCAGCCACTTGCCCAAAAATAAGTTTTTGCGAGGCACCCACCAAGCTGCTTCTTCAGTTTTGTCTTGTTTGGCGATTTTTAAAATAAATTTTTTTAAGGCTGGTTCAACCACTTCATCTGCATCTAGTTGCAAAACCAAGTCTCCTTTGGCTTCATCCATCGCCAGTTGTTTATTAATATGAAAATTGGCTTTATTAGTAGTTTTAATCACTTTGGCACGATACTCTTTTTGAGCTATTTCTCGCGTTGCATCGGTTGAACTACCATCCACGACCACAATCTCATCAGCCCAATCACGGACAGAATTCAGACACATACCAATATTTTTTGCCTCATTAAAAGTAGCCAAAACTACTGAGATTTTTTTCATATTAATAACCAGTAATTTTCCAGCCCTTTCCATGCCATTCTAACAATACTTTTTCTGTAGCTGCCCTGTCAGAAGGTCGAGCAATAAAATGATAATGAGTTACTCGTTCGCCATAGCGAAAACCAATCTGGTCAGGCAATTGTCTCACATTTGTCGCAAAATATTCTTCAGGGGTAATTCTCAAGTACCAAGCTGTCAAAATATAAAGATAGCCATCTGGATCCACCACAGCGACATTAGCTGCTGGTGCTGTAGTTTCAATTAACTGCACCATCCCAGCATAACCAGGTTGAAAAGTGAGTTGATGCTGTGGATAAACAATAAATAGTTGTTGTAAGTGCCACAAAGTTTCCACCCAAATCAATAAACCAAATAATAACCAGTAAATTGCTTTGCTAGGCCAAAACTTTTGATCAACCAACCAAGCCAAACCTTTTACCGCCCATAACACCCAAAAAATAAAAAACAATAAACTCCTGGTAGTGTGAGGTGCATCCACCGTAATCACTGCTGGAGCTAAAGTCACTATAAATAAAAATAAATTAGCCACATCGGTCTTGGTTGCTACCGATAAGTTTTTTAAAGTCAAGATTTTTTGCCAACCAGTTTGCCATAACTGTTTAATGGTCAAAATTAAACCAAGCCAACCACAACCATAAATCAAGAAAGTTAAATGACCCCACGTAGTCAAACTATGCCAAGGATGACTATCACCATTTGTCACCAAAAATTGAGGGGTAAATGATTGCCACAACCTCGTCCACATCAACCCAACCCAATAAACATATTTGTTGCCCAATAGCCACAACCACTGAGGGTTTAAAGCTTCACGATAAGCAATCCAATTGCTCCAAACTGTTTCATCAGTGAAAATTGTAATGCCACTTTTCTGCCCAGTCAGAGGAATAAAAACCTTAGCTCCTACAAGAAAGATCATGCTGAAAACAATAATTAACCACCAAGCTTGTCTTTGTTGGGCAGAATTTTTACGCGGGAATAGTAAATAAACATAAATCATCAAAAACGGTAACAACAACCAGGGGGTATTGTAAGTAAAGATTGCCAAAAACAAACAAACTATCAACCACCACAACTTATTTCTGGACCATTTTTGACTTAACCAAGTAATCAACCATAAAGCCATCACCATCAAGGTTAGAGCAATATTGGCTTCATAGGCCATTCTGGAATAAAAAATCGAGACAGGCAATAAAGCCACCAACCAAGCCCCAACTAAGGCAAAAGTTTCTTTAATCTTGAGTGCTTTAAACCATAGATAACTCACTAAAATTAACAATGTCCCCGCAATCACAGAAGGCAATCTAACCACCAAATCAGATAAACCAAAAACCTTAAATAATGGAATCAATGTCCAGGCATAACCAGGTAATTTATAGTCACCAAATGACTCTAGGGCCAATGGCCAAACTCTACCCCATTCGTCTTTACCAGTTTCTGCCAATAAATAAGCATTGTAAGCCAAAGCTGCTTCATCTCGGTTTAAAATGTTGGGCAAAGAATCAACTTGGTAAAATCGCAAGCCAAAACCCACCACTAAGGCCAAAATTAAGATCCAATATTGTTTAAGCAGTTTTATCATTTTTCAAAATAAATAATCGCAAATGGGGTTTCCCCATCAGCAGTTGTTACTGTTTTATACCAGCTTGGCTTGACCGGAGACAGAGCTAATTTTTGATCAATTAGTTCTTTTCTTCCTGCCAAAATTGTTTTTGGTTCCATGGTAGTTACTTTCTGCCAATCAAAAGGTTCAAAAACAATTTGGCCTATCCTCTTTGGTACATAATTATGAAACTCTATCTCAGAAAAACTCGCCACTGGCGTCTCATAACCCAAGACCCATAAGTGGAAACGACTATCAAATGGCTCGACCCAAACCGTATCTTTGCCTTCTTTTTCAGCCGCAATTATTGCTGCCACTTCTTTATACCCAGCCTGCCAACTACTGGCAGATTTTCCCGGATAAATTTTAAATAAGTAGCTGGAAAAATTAAAAACAACTATACTAGTTAATAAAAATAGACCTATATTTAATAGTAACTTAAATTTACTCAAAACTTTTAAGTTATTTAAATCATTAACTAACCAATAACTACCCCAAGCGATTACGATGGCTAATGGCACCAAAGCATTAAGCGATCTCAAAGCATGAGGAGTTGATTCTGGCACTGAAGCAGGCAGTAAGGCTAATAGCCACCAAATTAATAACACCACTCCCTGTCGCCAATAGTTGGGAAACAATTTATACCAGCCATAAATAAAACCAGGCAAAAAGATCCATAAAAATAAGCCATGTTGACCAGTACCATGACGTAAATTGGAGTCACCTGTAAAAAACAAAAAGCTGATTGACATATTATCAGCATAGTTTTGCACTAGTTCACGAGCAATTAAGACATAGGGGTGATAAGTAACTTTATCGATTAGTTGATTGCCTGCTAGAAGTTTGTATTGATTGCTTTCTACAGGCCAATCTTTCATGTTCAACACCGAAGTTGTACTCAGTCTAAATTGGTTACTAACTGCATAAAGAGGTGACTTGTACATTGGTTGTAAACTGACAAAATAAATAGCCACCGGTAAAATAATAAAACTAAAGATCATCTTAAAGTTATCTAAAAGTGATCTTCTTTTGCCAAAATCCAATACAAACAACAAGCTTAAGACCACAAATAGTGCAGGCCAAATAAACCTGACCGAAAAATAAGTGTAAGTTGCCACTGCTCCTAACAAGGCAGCTAACCAACTCCACTCTCCCCAGCGTTGTTTTCTCAACACTAGCCACATACTAACTGTAAGCAGAAATTGAGCCAAATGGCCTTCAAAAGCTGTTCTAGAAAATAAAACTGACCATGGGGCCACTGCTACGATCAGCATCGCCCAAACACCCAGCCAAGTTCTAATTTGTTTACTTTGCTTGGCAAACAAATTGCTAATAATTAAACCAACAAAAACTATTGTTCCCAAACCAGCCAAAGCACTGGGCAATCGTAATGCCCACTCACTAGCACCAAACAACTTCACACTCAAGCTAGCCAACCAAATATAAACTGGTAATTTATAATCTCCATAAGAAGGAAAAATCGCCTGCCACATTGAGTTGCCATGCATATCCAGGCCGCTTTCGGCCACCGCTCTGGCATCCACCAACATCGCTATTTCATCCCAATATAAAGCTACCGGAACTGCTCCCAATTGATAAAACCTGAGAAAAATAGCCACCAGGAAAACAAGCACACTCAGTAAAATCGGCCATTTTTTCATAATAATATCGTAGCAAAAATTAGCCTACATTTCCTCTGGGGTTTGAATACCCAACAAGGATAAACCATATTCCAAAGTATTAGCGGTGGCTTGAGTTAAGATACAACGTCTTTCTCTAGCATCTGAGTTTTCGGCATTAATAATTTGATGAGTATTGTAAAAACCATTAAATCTCTGGGCTAATTCAAATAAAAAACTAGCTAATTGATGAGGAGCAAACTCTGTTAATGCTTTTTCCACAGCTTCCTCAAATCTGTCTAAATGTCTGGCTAAGCCCAACTCAACCCCATCCATTTTCCAGGAATCATCACCAAACCCAGGAGAAAATTCTTCTAAAGCTGCTTTTTTTAACACACTTTTGGCCCGCACTGCTGCATATTGAACATAAGGTCCAGAGTTACCTTTCATACTGAGAATTTCATCCCAATCGAACACAATATCACGATTACTTTCGCTTTTCAGATCATTCCATTTCAAAGCACCAATCGCTACCACGTGAGCAATGCTTTGATTATTATCCGCTAACACTTCTGCTCGTTTTTTGGCCTCAGCGATCACATCTTCTAACCAAATTACATTGCCTTTTCTAGTTGACATTTTTTTATCTTTAAACCGATAAAGACCATGTTTAACATGCACTCTTTGACCTTCACTAAACCAGCCCATAATTTTTTCAACTTCATAGAGCTGTTGAAAATAAAGGCTTTGTTCAGCGCCGACTTCATTAATAATTAAATCTGGCTGTTTATAATGGTGCAAACGAAAATAATCGGTCGCAAAATCACGAGTTGAGTAAAGGGTGGCCCCATCTTTTTTTAACACCATTAAAGGTGGAAATTTATCGTTTTCAAAAAAGATCAACTTGGCACCATCATTCCCCTCACCATAGTGAGCTCCATGCTCTTGAGCTTTTTCGGGGGTTAATTTTTCAGCTAATAACCTAATTACTGCCTCCATTTTATCTTCAAAAAATGATTCACCATAACCTCTGCCATTATTTTCTGAAAAAGAAATACCCAACTCACCATAAATGCCTTGAAATTCTTTCCAAGATAACTCAATACACCATTGCCACAGTTTTCTAGCTTCTGGATCATCTTCTTCAAGTCTTTTGAACCAAGTTCTACCAGCATTCTCTATTTCTGGCTCAAGCTCTGCTTGTTCATGAAACTTAATATAAAGTTCCACTAATTCTTTAATCGGCCTAGCTGATCGGGAAATTTCTTCTTGATTACCCCAAGTCTTAATCGCATAAATTAACTTGCCGAACTGAGTTCCCCAATCACCCAAGTGATTATCACGAAAAACCTGCCAACCACTGGCTTCATAAATATTAGCAATAGCATCGCCAATAATCGTTGATCTCAGATGACCAATAGTAAAGGGTTTGGCAATGTTGGGTGATGAATATTCAATAATGGCTTTTTTAACCTGATTTTTTACTTTGAGATTAGTTAACAAATCTGTTTGTTTTTCTTCAGCCATTTTAATGATTTTGGTTCGAAAGTATTCTCTAGCCAACCTAAAATTAATAAAACCAGGGCCAGCAATCTCTACAGCCCAGATTTCTGGTTTGTTAGCAGTAAAGTCTGCTAATTCTTCAATGATTTTTTCGGCTAAGGCACGAGGATTTTTGAAAGTTGGTAATTGCTTAATGTATTGCAACGCTACATTGGTACTCCAATCACCTCTGGTTTCATCAGCTGGATGTTCTAAAGTTACTTGTGGTTCAGTCACTCCCAAGGTCTGCAAAACTTGAAGCAACTGTTGTTTGAGTGAATCGATAAGCATACCTACTCAGATTATATCGTTTAAGAGGTCTACAAGGAAGGGTAAAGATAAAAACAAACT
>CAYSQA010000015.1:2700-9578 GCA_964433225.1 uncultured Pseudomonadales bacterium | reverse complement strand
CGGTGATAACTAGAAAAATCCAGGGTTGAAACATGGCGACTATTATAGTTACACTGATGAAGAAATGCGCAAGCAAAATAAACTAACAAAAAAACAAATTAAAATTTTGTTTTTTTTATCTCTTTTAAGAATATTTTTTCCATTGGTTATTTTTACTAACCCTGTTTGGGGAGCAATAACTATGTTTTTTTTAGATTTAATAGACTATCAAATTATTGTTGGTTTATACAAAGTAAAACGAATTACTTACGAGTTATACGATAAATTTTTGGATCACTATGGATACATACTGGTTATGTTATATATGTTAATTAACTTAGAAATAACAAATATTATTTTACAATTTACTATTTTTTACTTTATTATTAGAACTATTGGTGAAATAATTTTTTCTCTTATTAAAAATGAAAAAATATTAATATTTTTCCCTAATATCTTTGAACTATACTTTTGGACCTGGCTATATAATCCAAGCCTAATTGATACTTTTCCAGAAAATATTAAACTATTACTAGTGTTTTTACTTCCATGCAAAATAATACATGAATATGTTGTCCATTTTCTTGAATGGTCTCCAAGCAAACTATGGACCTCTAAAATAGAAACATCTTATAAGTAAATTAAATTTGAACCTTGCTATTTAGCAGTCCAAAATATAGAATGCTAATCCAATTAAAAGGAATTTACTCATGAGCGGGATATCTGAAAAAACTACCTCAGACCAACCAACTAATTTACCAACTAGTAATAACTTACCAGTTGACCAATTAAAACTACCAGTCGTACCTCTCAAAGAGGGAATTCTTTTCCCAGCCACTGAGTCTGTTTTGACTTTTGGAAGAAAAATTTCTTTAACTGGTCTCAAAGCAGCCACTCAAAATCCCAAAAAACTGGTGATCCTAGTGGCACAGAAAAAAACCTCAATTGTTAGTCCCAAAGCCAAAGACTTATATGAAATCGGAACTTTGGCGGTGGTAGAAAGAACCATCAAAACTGATGATACAGTTAATACTCTGGTAAGAGGAATTGGGAGAATCAAGATTCAACAGTTCACTCAAGAAAAACCCTATTTAGAAGCAACTGCTAATAGAGTTAGAGATATCGAATTGAATGATGATGAAACCAAAGCGTTAGCTAACCATTTACAAAAATCATTCCGTAAAACAGTGCAAATGGGCAAACCAGTTGAATTTCTTAATTTCATGAAATTATTGAGTGGAGTCAAAGCTGGAGAACTAGCTGACCAAATTGCTAGTACTCTAAATTTATCTACTCAAATCAAACAATCAATTTTGGAAATTATTGATGTTAAAGAAAGACTAAAAACTGTTGCTGATCACCTCTCTAGAGAAATTAAAATCTTGGAAATAGAAAAAGATGTGGTTTATAAAACTCAAGAAAAATTTGATAAACACATGCGAGAGAGTGTTTTAAGAGAAAGATTAAGAACCATTCAAAAAGAACTGGGTGAAATCGATGATGAAGATGAATTGGCTGACTCATATCTAACCAAACTCACCAAACTAAAAGTCAATCAAGATATCAAGAAAACCATCAAAAAAGAAATCAAACGTTTAAGACAAATGTCTCCTAACAACCCAGAGACCGGTTACATTAGATCTTGGCTAGACATTATCTTTGATTTGCCTTGGGGCAAAACTTCTCAAGAGAAAGTTGATCTTAAACAAGCTCAAAAAGTCTTAGATTTATATCATTATGGTTTAGAAGACGTAAAAGATAGAGTTCTGGAGTACATTGCTGTTTTACAACTTAAACAAAGAAATAAAGCTACAGAAAACGATGCTACCCCTACTATTTTATGTTTTGCCGGTCCTCCAGGAGTAGGTAAGACCAGTATTGGAAAATCTATTGCTCAAGCTCTTGGAAGAGAATTTATCAAAGTTTCATTAGGAGGCATTAGAGACGAAGCTGAGATCAGAGGTCATCGCAAAACTTACGTCGGAGCCATGACTGGTAAGATTATCGCTGGCATTAAACAAGCCAAAACTATGAACCCAGTCTTTATGCTGGATGAAATTGATAAAATTGGTAATGATTTCCGTGGTGACCCAGCAGCTGCTTTGCTAGAAGTATTAGATCCAGAACAAAATAAAGAATTCGTTGATCACTATTTAGACCTTCCATTTGATCTTTCAAAAACTATTTTTATTACTACTGCTAACACCTTGGATACTATTCCACCTGCTCTCAGAGATCGTTTGGAAATCATCACCTACTCTGGCTATACTCATGAGGAAAAATTTAATATCGTTAAAAAACACTTATTAGCTAAAGTTATCAAGTCAAATGGCCTGAAAGAAGAAAATATTGAGCTAGCAGATGAGGTCATTAATAAAGTTATCAGTGGCTATACTAGGGAAGCTGGAGTAAGAAATTTAGAAAGAACTTTACAAACTATTGCTAGAAAAATAGCTAAAACACTGGTGCTCAACCCCAAAAAGAAAAAAGTCGTTGTGAATACTAAAGATCTTAAAAAATTTCTCGGTCCACAAAAATTTGATGATGGCCTGGCAGAGAAAAAAGACATGGTCGGAGCAGCCACTGGTTTGGCTTGGACAGCAGTGGGTGGCGACATTCTTTTTGTTGAAGTAGCCCTAGCTCCAGGCAAAGGCAGGATCCAAATCACTGGTCAATTAGGTGAAGTGATGAAAGAATCGGCACAAGCTGCCTTTACTTATGTAAAAGCTAACCTGAAAAAACTTGGTATTAGTGAAAATAAAATCAACAAAACCGATATTCACATTCATGTTCCTGAAGGAGCAGTCCCTAAAGATGGCCCTTCAGCAGGAGTAACTTTGACTACCGCGATTGTTTCTGCCTTTACTTCTATAGCCGTAAAAAGAACTGTCGCTATGACTGGCGAAGTTACTTTAAGAGGTAAAGTCCTGAGAATAGGTGGTTTAAAAGAAAAGGCAATTGCTGCCCACCGAGCAGGAATCACCACAGTTATTATCCCTCAAGAAAACGAAAGAGATCTAGAAAAAATACCCAAATCAGTCAAAAAATCAGTTACTTTTAAACCAGTTTCTTCAGTAGCTGAAGTGTTAAAACTAGCTCTGACAAAAACTCTGTAAAAGTCTGGTAAACTATCTTTAAATGAGAAAACTAATTATTGGCGTTTTTTTATTGATTTCTTCTATAGTTTTTGCTGGTTGTAATCCTCTCACTTGGAAACAGCAAGCAGGTCTTCAAGTTATTACTAATGATGTCAGTGCCAGCTTATTTCTTGACGATCAATACCTAGATAAAACTCCCTATATTAATAAAAAAATCAAACCAGGAAACTACAACCTCAGGATCCAGCCTGATGACTCCAGCTTGGTCCCTTATGACATCCCGATTACTCTGAATAAAGGAACCATTACTGTCGTTGAGTGGCAACCAAATATTAGTCTAGAAACTTCTGGTGGTACTATTTACGAAATGGCCCAAACCGGAGACACTAAGCTTGAGTTTCAAACTATCCCCAATAACGCCATCTTGACCCTTGATGACGGAGTCAAACAATTCAGCCCACTGATTATAGAAGATATCACAGAGGGTAATCACACTTTTGAGATCAGCCTCCCATCTTATGTGACTCAACAAAAAGCTATTAATGTGATTAAAAATCACCATATTACTCTCACTGTTATTTTGGCTAAAGAACTTCAGCCAATTGAACAAAAAGAGGAACTAGAAGTAGTACCAGCCACAACTTCAGCTCAGCCAACTAGTTTGCTCGGTAAGGTTAACCAAGATAATATCCAAATTCTAACCACTGGCTTTTTTGTTAATGATCAAGAAGTACTAAGAGTCAGAGAAGAACCATCGAACCTTGGTAAAGAACTGGGTTTTGCTGTCGTTGGCCAAATCTACCCCCTTAAAGAAGAGGTTGAAGGTTGGTTTGGCATCGAATTTCAAAATCAATTGGGTTGGATTAGCAACCAATATAGCCAAAAAACTGCTTCAACCAGTGCAGAGCAGAATTAAGTTTGCTATAGTGTAGGCACTATGCAAACGGAAATGCCCACCCCTCTCCAAAATAAACCTAAAAACTTATTTTTACCTATTTTATTAATAGTGCTTGTAGCTGGAGTTTTTCTCACCCAAGTTCGCGGATTCTCCTGGGGGACAATCCAGTTGGCCAGTCCTGCCACTATTACTGTCACTGGTCATGCTGATGGTTCTCAACTTAATCAAAAAGCTCATTTTTATGCAACGGTAAACGCTGAAAATGTTGATAAGGATCAAGCTGTAAAAGAGTTAACAGAAAAAACTAATGCTTTGGTTGATAAAGTCAAGAATTTTGGGATCGAAGCCAAAAATATTAAAACTCAAAATCTACAAGTCTATGAGTATGAAGACATCCTTTATGAGGGCGATAATGAAATCATGCCAATGGAAAGTGACTTAATGTATCGAGTCCCCGGCAGACCATATAAAACTGTGAAAAAATGGAAAGCCAGCAACTCATTATCAATTACGGTAGAAGACGCTAGTAAATCATCAGAACTTTCAACTTTACTAATCAATTCAGATGCTACTGATGTGAGCGGACCTAGTTTTGAAGCTGGTGACACCGCCGAACTAGAAAAAGAATTATTAGCAGAAGCAATGAAAGATGCCGAAGCTAAAGCCAACACGATTTTAAAAGACTCAAAACAAAAAATCGTGAAGATCATTCAAGTAAGTGAGAGTGGCTATATTCAACCATATCCAATTGCCTATAAAACAATGCTACCAATGGCTGGTGGCGGCATGGAAGATATGGCCATTAATCTTGAGCCAGGTTCTCAAGAAATGACCAAAACAATCACTGTTATTTTTGAAATTAGGTAAAAGCAAAAAAAATAGAAACTCCCTAGCAATAGGGAGTTTTTTTTATTTTCTAACGATCTTATTAATCACTAACTTGGCTTTACTAGTCAACCGCTTATGAATAGGGATCGGGCCTGGTTCAGAAGTATGAAATAAAGAAATCATTGATAAAAAGCCAAAAACATTAGTCATGTACCAATACATTATTTTTTCACCAGAGAAACTTGGTTCAATTAAAATATAAATTAATCCATGAATTGAAAAGAAAATCCCAACAAACAACTTCATTAATTTAAGAAAACGAAAATCACCAAAATCAGAAATCATAAAAGCCTTAAAAATAACACCTGCCAACAATGGGGTCGTTAACAAAATTAAATAAAAAACCATTTTAGGAATAAAAAAAGAGAAATCAACCCAAATATTTAAAGCTGAAATTAAGGTCGTAAGCACCATTGCTCCAACAAATAAGCTGGTGTGAGAAAACCATAAATGATAGTACTCTGAATGTTCAAACATATCATAAAGAGGATCTTTTCTTCTCTTTAATTCAAAACTTTTAGTTAAGGAATGAATCACCACAAAAGCAGATAAAAACAAGAAAAAGACTGAGTAAACTGTATCCCAAAAAAACAGTTCATTTTGAGAAATCTCATTTCCCAATTCATTTTTTAAAAGGATAAAAATAAAACCTTTAAACCAAATATAGGCTATGGGCATTAAAATAAAAGCATAAAAAAACTGCACTAAATCAAAACGTAAAATCTCTTTTTTGCCGTTGTGATTGTAAACCAACAAGCCAGTTAAGATTGCTAACAAAGGAATTAGGCCGACAATGATTTTCATAGTTTAGTTCAATTTAATAATAAAAGTCCCATCTTTTGCATAAACCAGTTCTCCTAAAGTGAGAAGATCGTTTGTTTTTAAGCTTTTATAAACTTCTCTTTCTTGACTACCAATAAAGATATATTTTACCTGATAATGCTTAAATAAAGCTTGAGCTTCAGCTGAAAGAGGCTGTTCAAACATAGTCTTAACCTCGGTGGTTCTTTGACCTGGAATAGTAAAACCACCTCGCCACAACCATTCATGAACTCGCCAACCCAACACAGTAGGCAACCCAGTAAAAACAGACACTCGAGCTTTTTTACTATAACTCTCACCAACAGCCTCCAACACAATTGCCTTATCATTGAGTTGTCTCAACCATAAAATAGCTTGATAATCAGCTGGATAACTCTTTTTCATCCAATCCAAACCATTCCAACCCTTATAGTTTTTAAATTCTCCATAGTAGCTTGGGTAACCCAGAAAAGGATAAGTCATAAAACCAATAATAACCAACAAAAATAAGCTCAATAGAAGAGTTTTAATTAGCTTAGCTAAGCTAGTTTTATTAGTAATTTGGGTCAATAATCCCAAACCAAAAGCCACCAAAAAACTCATGATTATAAAAGCTTGAAAAGTAAATTTAAACATCGTATTAGCTCGAGGATGATTGGGATAAATATCTTTAAAAAAGATTACTTCTGGCAAAATCAATAAAATCAAAGCCGTAATTAATAAACTAGCTATAAATATTTTTTGCGGATTTTTTTGTTGATCTTTAAAAATTAAATAAACCAACCCAACACCAATTAAACTCAACCCAAAATGACCACTCCACAAAGCTAATAATTGCCAAAGAGGGGAGTGTTCATAGGCCAAAAATACCCCTTCAGAGATAGAAGTAAAATTTAGCCACCACAAACTAACTGTAACTCCAGCAAAAACTACAGCCACAATGCCAGCCATAAAAAACAGCCAAAATTTTTCAGTAAATAAAATCAAAAGTGAAAAACCCAAAACTACCAATAAAAGACCATAAATCATCATATCCCAAGTACTAGTCATAGCTAATACCCCCAAAAGGACTCCCAAAACAGCAGCTTCTTTTAGCCACTGTTGGCTGATTAAGTTTGTCCAAGCTAGTTTTTTGCTTAATTTGGCCTGTTGCATCGTCTCCATCCAGCGCCAACAAACGAGCATCATCAACAACACCACTGGCATTCCCCAAA
>CAYSQA010000015.1:0-2600 GCA_964433225.1 uncultured Pseudomonadales bacterium | reverse complement strand
TCCATCCAGCGCCAACAAACGAGCATCATCAACAACACCACTGGCATTCCCCAAACATGGGCATGCAGATCACTAACGATATAACTGTAGGCTGGAAACTCATGAATAGTACGATCAATAAATCTAGTTGCGTCTGGATACCAATATTTATCAAAAGAAAAGTTATGTTGGATAAAATACCAAATTGGATGAGTGTTACCACCAAAGTTAACTAATAATAAACCAACCAAACCTGTTATTAGTAAAACTAAACTCTGATTTTTTTTCTTTAAAAAAGGTGTTAAAAAAATTCTCACCAAAGCAAAACTTTCAACCATCATTAAGCCTAAAATAAAAGCTAATAAAAAATTATAACCAAACTCAATTGGTAAATGCCAAAAACGAATCATTAAACTACCTAAAAAATGACCAAAAGTATAATAGTTAACTTTCTCTCCAGCTAACCACATATCTTCAACTGGTAACTTGGCTGAAGTGAGATAACTCTGCATCAAACCAGCATCCATAAATTTTTCTAAGTCCAACACATCTGGGTTGTGAGCTCTCACTAAACCAAGAAAAATAAAACCAAGTAAAAAAATTAATTCTTGAAAGAGAATAATTTTTCGATGTTTTTTTAGAAAAAATCTAAATTGACTAATAATATTTAACTTACTGAAAAATAACCAACCAACAAAACCGGTAAATACTAACCAAAAACCAAAATCACTATTAACTCCAATAAAATGAGCCATAAACCAAATTACTAAGCCCAGCGCTAACCAACCAACAATTCTACCAAAAGCCCAAAGATTCTCATTCAACTGTTTTTTTTGTGAAAAAATTAAGATTAAACCAAAACCAATGACTTGAATTAAAAGTGTAGCACAAGCTAAAAAAAGCAAATAAATAACACTTGAAAACATAAGCTTAAATATACCAAAACTAACTCTAAAAACCTAAGAGAAAAAACCTGTATGAATTGCTTATAATGGTGACTGTGAAAAAAACTTTATCTGTTTTGACTATCTTGCTCTTAGGCCTGGCTATTAGATTAGTTGGAGTTAATTGGGATCAAGGCAGTTTTTTGCATCCGGATGAAAGATTTTTAGTCATGGTAGTAGAGTCACTCAAAATTCCTGAGTCTTTTTCAGCTTATTTTTCAGCTGATTCACCACTACAAGTTAGAAATACTCCCTATTCTTTTTATGTTTATGGTTCATTACCAGTAGTTTTAACCAAACTTATCAGCCATTTTTTAATCGATCAACCAAGTTTTGCCAACATTACTAATTTAGGCCGATATTTAACTATTATTTTAGAGACACTCAATATTCTCTTGGTCTATAAGCTGGCTGAATTTATCAGTAAAAAACACCAACTAGACCATAAATTACCTCTATGGAGTAGCCTATTTTATGCTTTCTCTGTTTTACCAATTCAACTTTCCCACTTCTTTACTGTTGATCCATTTTTGACTTTTTTTTGTTTATTAACTTTACAACTTCTGACTAAAATAACTAAAAAACTAGGAATGTTTTATTTAATAACAGCTGGTGTTAGTTTTGGCTTGGCTTTGGCCAGTAAATTATCAGCTATTTTCTTTTCACCTCTACTGGGTTTTTTCATGTTTAGCTTAGTTTTTAACTCTCAACAAAAAAACAAAACCATCAGCCAATTAATTCATTATGGACTGATTTTTTCTTTAGCAATATATTTAAGTTTAAGATTATTCAACCCTGAATATTTTGCTTTCACTTCCTGGCTAAAGCCAACCATCTCTCCTCAACTAATCAAGAACTTAGCTGTTCTAAAATCTTGGACCAATCCAGCGGCCAATTATCCTCCATCAATGCAGTGGTTAGAAAGAACTCCAGTTTTATTTAGTTTAAAAAATATTTTATTTTTTGGTTTGGGTATTTGGCAAAGCACCTTTGTTTTAATTGGTCTTTATTGGATAGTCAGTAAAAAAATAAAATCACTCTTGGGAACTATCATTATTTGGCTGGTTGGTTTCATTATTTTTCAAGGACTCCAATTTGTACAAAGTCTTCGCTATTTTTATTTTCTTTATCCTTGGTTTGCCATTATCGGAGCTGCTGGAATTGGTCGGCTTCAGCAAGTGAAAAAAATTAAAAGGAATCTATTTATTTTTAACTTATTATTTATTTCACTAATCTTATTATGGCCACTAATGTTTTTAAAAGTATTCTTGGTCGATCATCCTAGGATTAGTGCTACCTACTGGATCAGAGAAAATATTGATCCTCAACAAAAAATTATTTACGAATATTGGGATGATGCACTGCCTTTGGGCTATGCTCCAGGAAAACATATTGCTTACCAAACAGAACCAATCTCTATTTTTGACCAAGACAATGACCAAAAATGGCAGAAAATAGATCAACAATTAGCGACAGCAGATTTTTATATCTTATCTTCTAATAGAGGTTGGGCCAGTCTGTCCAGACTGCCTGATAAATATCCGATCACCGCTAAATTCTATCAAAACTTATTTGCAGGTAACACCAATTATTACTTCGAGAAATCTTTTCAAACCAAACCTTCTCTAGATTGGCTGGGAATTAACTTAACCCTCGATGATGGTTGGGCAGAGGAAG
>CAYSQA010000014.1:0-17992 GCA_964433225.1 uncultured Pseudomonadales bacterium | reverse complement strand
ACCAACCTCCCAATCCCAACAAAGTTAAACTACTAATAATTAAACCTAAAATAAACATTTGGGGATAATAAACAAAAATTATCTTATTTTCTCCACTCCCCAAAGCCACTCTTCTCATCCCATTAAAATTCTCTATTTCTTGTTCTTCACCATTAATAAACACTCGCCAAGCTTGATCATAACGATCTGCCATGACCAAATATTCATGTTCACGATTATTAACTGTGAGATCTATTCTGTTGGGATTTTCTTTTAGAATCTCTATCCCTTCACTACTGCCATCTTCAAATCTTAATCTTGGTAAAGCATTCTGCCTTTCCAAAATCTGCCAGCGACTTTCATTAGTGGTTTCCCCAGAGCCACCCACTAGTTCCACCGTCCCCACTTCACCAATTTTATTGAACTGACTGAGATCTTCATCAACTTTAAACCAACTATCCACTACATAATATTTCACTGCCCACTCATCCAGTAATTTATTGGTTGGTTCCACTTGATCAATAAAATTAATTCTTGGATTTTCAGAAACCTGCCAAAGATGAGCATAAGCTTGTGGCAATAAAGTGGTGTAACCGTGGATGGTGGGCACTCCAAACACCATGTTCCAATTTGGCGTCAGCCCATCACGTAAATGCTGCACATGGTTAAACTCCTTTAGTTCTTGTTCATCCACAAAAGAATCAGAAAATGGTGCTCGTACCACCATTGCTTCCCAATATGAACCATAATCAGTGTAAGGAGTATTAACATTACGAGTTAAAATTCGGTAGTTATTTTTGGTTTTTCCCAAGCCCATTGGTTGGATCAATTGGTGTGAGCTTTCCGTGACGGTGTCATAAATTTTATTGGGTGCAAAATAAAACATGCCTTGGGTGTTGAATAAAATCTCTAACACTAAAATCGCCACCACCATTCGGATTTTCTTCTGGTAAAAAAAGTACAATGATGCAACAAAAAAAAGACTGTTAAATAAAATATTTTTTAATATTTCGAGTAAAATAATTTTATCTCTTTCCAGAGTATGAAATGGGCTATTAGAAAGCGAAAAAGAAACGAACTGATCGATCAATTTCCAAACCGATTCAAACCCGTACCGCCACACTCCCAAACCCACCAAACCACCCACTATGCCCATTCCACCTAAAATAGAAAACAACCGATGTTGTCGTTTGGTAATCTGCCAAGTTTTCAATGCTTTGACTGTCCATAAAATCAACACCACATTGGTCATAATCATCACCATACTGGGATAACGAGCAATTCTAAAAAATGGAATAAATTGCTGAACAACATTAAATCCAGGCAAGTATTCACCTAGTGAAAAAACTAGTGTTACCACGGTAAAAAAACCAAATAACATCGTTTCGTGATCAAGTTTTTTTAACCAAGTTTTTGACTTGTTAAATAAACGCTGAATAAAAGTTACTCCAATGGCCAACCACCCCAGCCACGTCACATAAATACCCACATTGGGTTGACCATTCCATGCTGGGCCCCACTTCATTCCAGTAGCTGGATTATCAAAAAAATAAGGCAAGAAAAACTTGACCAGCATGGCTGGATTTAATGAACCAACTAAAGCCTGTTGGGTTGTTTGCTCCATCCGAGTGGAATTTAACAACATCTCCACAAAGGGAAGCCAAGCCGCTGCCGAAACTAGTAGTACTAAAATTGCACTGATAAACCAAGCTTTAAACCATTGAATAAAATCACTATTTTTAACTTGAAAAGATGTAAAAGCAGATAACAAGACAGCCAGGAAGATACCATATAAAACATGTTGTGGGTAACCACCCCAAAACTGCAGGGCCACTACCACCGCAAACCAAATCCTATTCTTTGGCTCTTTAACTAGTTTCAAACCAAAATAGGCTAACAGTGGCAACCAAACAATTGACTGCAAAGTCGAAAAATTATTCATACTGCCAGAAACTTGGGTCGAAAACATCCATAAACCACCAGCCAACATGGCCCACCAATAATCCTTCAACCACTGTTTTGCTAAAAGATACATACCAATATAAGCAATAAAAGCATGGCTGCTTAAAAGTAAATTCAAAGCAATGGCTGGAGAAAAAATCACAAACAACAATGTACTGGGATAAAGGACAGATTGATTGATGTCTGCTACCCACGGCATCCCACTAAAAACATAAGGATTCCAAAGTGGTAAAACACCTTGTTTGAGCCACTCTGCCGTAAAAATTTTGCCAGGCATCATTAACGAAAAATTGTCGCCAAAAACTAGAGTTTTGCCGAATAAAAAGGGTAAAAATCTAAGGACAATAAATATTAAAAAGAAGAAAAAAAATTGTTTTTTTTCTTTAGTAAAAAATTCTTTACAACTAGCTAAAAAACTCATAAATTTTTCCCGACTTTAGTTTTAACTTTACGGTAAAATTCGTAAACCAAAAATCACCCGCAAAGCATCAATGCCATCACGCCAAGAAATCTTTTTACCTTCAGAAAAATCACGACCGACATAAGTAATCGGTACTTCAAAAATCTTAACCCCACGTTTTAACAGTTTGCAAGTGATCTCTGGCTCCATATCGAATTTGTTAGATCGAATGTCCAGTTCACGAAAAAGTTTGGTTGGCATTACTTTGTAACAAGTCTCCATATCAGTCAGTGTGGTGTCATATAAAATATTCACTAGAAAATTCAGTAAACTATTGCCCAAACGGTGCCAAAATAACAAATTAGAATGTGGTCCAATAAAGCGAGAACCATAAACTACATCCACTCTTCCTTTGATAATATGTTCGATTAAAGCTGGGATGTCACTTGGGTCATACTCCAAATCTGCATCTTGAATAAGGGTGTAATCACCAGTGACTTTCTTTAAACCAAAACGAATAGCTGAACCCTTACCACCGTTTGTTTTTTTGAAGTAAGAAATCTTCTTCACCCCTGTTTTCTTTGACTGTAAAAATTTAGTAATTTCTTTGTCAGTGTTATCAGAACTACCATCATTAACCACAATTACTTCTTTAACTACTGGCACTACTACCAATCTTTTCAAGATTTCTGCGACAGTTGCTTGCTCATTATAAACTGGGACAATCACCGAAAGTTTCATCACCTGAGCATAGCAAGTTTTTTTAAAATTGGGGAGATGATTTATTTCTAAAATAAAAAAGGCCCCGCTGCAAAGCGGGGCTTTTCCATGTTCTGCAAACTTAAAGTTTGTTATTCATCAACTACTTCACCTTCCTCAGCAGCTTTTTTATCATCAGTTTTTGCTTCTTTTTTATTACCTTTATCATCTTTACCGGCGGCTTGATTGGCCTCGGTAGCTTGGGCTTTCTGCATCGCTTCACCCAATTTTTGCGCTGAATTTAAGGTTTCTTCGGTCGCTTTATCTAAAGCTTCCTTGGTAACATCATCTTTTCCTGCCATTTCTTTGAGTTTTTTAACATTCTCTTCAATGACTTCCTTATCTTTCTTATCTAGTTTGTCACCATAATCTTTGAGTTGTTTTTCCATTTCAAAAGCAACACTCGTGGCTTTGTTTTTGGCCTCAATAAGTTCTTTTTTACGTTTGTCTTCTTCGGCATGCTTTTCTGCATCTGCCTTCATCTTTTCCACCTCGTCATCAGAGAGATTGGTACTGTTTTGAATGGTAATTTTTTGTTCTTTACCAGAAGTTTTATCTTTGGCAGAAACATTTAAGATTCCACTAGAATCAATATCAAAAGTTACTTCAACCTGAGGGACCCCTCTGGGAGCTGGTGGAATCCCATCCAACACAAATCGACCCAAACTCTTGTTATCAGCTGCCATTTCTCTTTCACCCTGCAAAACATTGATCTCAACTTGAGTTTGATTATCAGCCGCCGTAGAGAAAACCTGTGATTTACTGGTGGGAATAGTGGTATTTCTTTCGATTAAAGGCGTTCTAATTCCACCGAGAGTCTCCAATCCCAAAGTCAAAGGAGTCACATCAAGCAAGACCACATCAGAAACATCACCACCAATTACCCCAGCTTGAATAGCCGCACCAATCGCCACTACTTCATCTGGATTAACCCCTTTATGTGGCTCTTTGCCAAAGAATTTTTTGACTTCTTCTTGAATCTTGGGCATTCTGGTTTGACCACCGACCAAAATTACATCACCAATATCTTGTGGTTCTACCTTAGCGTCTCTCATCGCTTTTTTGACTGGTTCAAAAGATTTTTTGATTAAATCATCGACCAATTCCTCTAACTTTGATCTAGTTAAAGTCATAGTTAAATGGAGTGGTTGACCAGCATCTCCTTGGGCAATAAAAGGTTGATTAATCTCTGTTTGTTGGGCTGAAGATAGTTCAATTTTAGCTTTTTCAGCACTATCTTTAATCCGCTGCATGGCTTGAGGATCTTGAGAAAGATCTTTACCATGCTCTTTCTTGAACTCAGCCAGAACATGTTCAATAATCACGTTATCAAAATCATCACCACCCAAAAAAGTATCCCCATTAGTTGATTTGACTTCAAAAACACCATCACCAATCTCCAAAATCGAGATATCAAAAGTGCCACCACCTAAATCATAAACAGCAATGGTCTTACTGCCTTTTTTGTCCAAACCATAAGCCAAAGCCGCTGCGGTTGGCTCATTAACAATCCGTTCTACCTTCAAACCAGCAATCTCACCAGCTTGTTTGGTAGCTTGGCGTTGAGAATCATCAAAGTAGGCTGGCACAGTAATCACCGCTCTAGTCACAGTTTCACCTAAATAGCTTTCAGCATCAGCCTTAGCTTTAGCCAACACTTTAGCAGAGATTTCTTGAGGAGTTAAAGTTTTACCACTCACCTTAACCACCGCCATTCCATCTTTACCATCAGTCACTTCGTAAGCAATATGTTTCAAAGCATTTTTCACTTCTTTATCACCAGCTTTACGACCCATGAAACGTTTCACTGAATGAACTGTTGAAGTTGGGTTCATTACCATTTGTCGCTTAGCCGCGTCACCGACAATTACTTCATCACCTTTGAAAGCAATAATTGAAGGAAAAGTATTTCTTCCTTCTGCGGTTGCGATAATTTTGGGGGAGCCACCTTCCATCACTGCCACTGCAGAGTTGGTGGTTCCAAGATCAATACCAATGATTTTTCCAGAGTCTACCATATTTCCTCCTTATGTTTATTTTTTTGCAAATATTTACTAATTAATAATTGTTATTTGTACTATATTTTAGCAAACAAGTCAAATGACTGCTAGCATAAGTTTGATATTGGTGCTGAAAGTTATGCCAAGGTTACTTTAGCGTGCTGAATCACTACTCCGTTAAGTTTGTAACCTTTGCGCACCACTTCAATCACTTTATTGCCTTGACCTTTTTTTTCAACTGCCTCCATTAAATTAACATCAAACTCTTTTCCCATTACTTCAATTTCTTCCAAGCCAGCATTGACTAAAACTTTCTTTAACTGGTCTAAAACCATATTCAAACCTGGATCGTTAAGTTGAGCAGCTGCCATTTCCAAATGTTCTAAAGGTTGAATTAGATCTTCCATTAATGATTGATTTGCTAATTTAATACCTTTCAACCGTTCTTCTTGAGTACGTCTCAATAAATTCTGATAATCAGCCAAAGATCTTTTTTCTTTTTCTGAAGCAACCTTAAGCTGTTCTTCCAAAGCAAGAAGCTTAACTTCAAGTTTCTTATCTTGGTTGGTTGGCGATGTTGTTTTTTTCATAATTTCAAAGTAAAAGAAAAATGCCCCAGCCCCTAATGGGGTTATCTCATACTAACCTGACACTTTTCGTGACAAATTTGTTAATTTACCCTGCTATTTCTTCAATTAACCCTTTAAAGTACTTTAACATTGGAATGACATATGGATAGTCAAAACGGTGAGAACCAAGCACCCCTAGTTTGCACGGTCTACCTGCAGCATTGACATTAGTGTAAATAACACTAATTGGTTCTAGGTTTTTATTTCCCAACTCTTTGCCATAGACCAAGTGAACTAGGTTCTCACTTTGACCAAGACCAAAAACTTCCTTAATCATATCAACTTCTTCAATTAGGTTAAGCACATTCCTAGTCACTCTAATGTCAAAAAACTCTGGCATATTGAGTAAGTTGGCATAACCAGAGTGGTAAATTCGATGATCAGTATCAGACATAGCCAAACCAACCGCTCCAGATTTATCAGCCAATAACTTCGCTGCCTCATAAAGTAAAGCATCTGTTTCTTGGCGATGTTTCCAGATCTTTTCTTTGGCGCTGACTTCATCAGCGACTGATAACTCTTTTTCTTTCATTAATTCATTAACATAAAGACGTAAAGCCAGAGGAGTAGGAATTCTGCCAGCAGAAATATGTGATTTTCTAAGATAACCCTGTTTAGTCAAGTAAACCATTTCATTACGAATCGTAGCTGGGGAAACACCAATATTGTATTTTTTATCAATCGTCTCAGAACCAACTGGCTTAGCAGTTTCGATAAATTCCTCGATAATAGCCCGTAAAATTTGTATCTGGCGCGCGACGAGATCGATCATATATTAGCAATAATAAGGGCTGAGTGCTAGGAAGTCAATAGTTTGCAGCTATTTGGCCAAAATAGAGTCAACAGCCTGCTTAATTCCCCGATTGAATTGTTCTTTACCAAAGTTCTTTGCCCATTCTTTGATTTTTGAACTAGAAAACTGACTATTATTGAAATCTTTAACTGCTGCTTTTAAGCCTGAGATCGTTAGATCTGTAAAAACAATTCCTGTTTTACCATTCACTACCGTTTCTCTGGGACCACCAGAATCATGAGCAATGACTGGTGTGCCATAAAGCATTGCCTCCACCGGCACCATTCCAAAATCCTCATACTCAACCGGGTAAAGCAGAGCTTTTGCTTCCTGATACAACTTGGTTAAAGTTTCATCAGAAACTGCACCTAAAAACTCAACATTATCACCGGCGATTTGCTGTAATTTATCAAGCATTTTACCTGTGCCCACAACCTTAAGAGGTAGCTTTAACTCAGTACAAGCTTGTACTGCCAATTCTGGATGCTTAGCTAAAGCCAAGCGATTAACATATAAAAAATAATCACCTTTTTTAGTTTGAACTGGCTGCTGAACTGTTAAAAAAACAGGTGGATAGACAATTTCTGCATTTAGACGATAAAATTTTTTAATTCTACTGGCAGTTTCTTGGGAATTAGCTATGAACAAATCAACTCTTTCTCTAGAAATCTTAACATCAACTATTCTCATAAAATGATTAAGAAGCTGGCCAGCAAACTTCATCAAGGGATTACTTTGCCAATCACTCATTGCCGAATAACCATAAAGAACTCGAGGAGGTGTGTGACAGTAACAAATGTGCTTGCCATTTTTGACTTTTACTGCCTTAGCAAAGTAAGCATTAGAAGAAGAAATCACTAAATCATAAGCGGATAAATCTAATGATGCAAAAGCCCATGGAGCCAAAAATCTAAGCGGAGAATAAAGCTTTTTGAATAGTGGCAATTTGGCTAACCAAGTTTCTCTAACATCCCAATCAACAAACCGCTCGGCATGGACCCCCAAAGCTTTTCGATCAAAAAATGCTGTGTAAACTGGAGCTTCAGGGTAAAGTTGATGTAAGGCTTCAAGGACTCTTTCTGCACCTCCAAATTCACGCAAGTAATCATGAACTAAAGCTACTTTAAGAGGTTGATTGACTGCTAAACTCATTAAAACAAGGCCTCCTGTACCGATGTCTCAAAAGTGTCTTGAGGTAATATTCTAATAAGTGATTTAAAATCCAAATCAATAAATAACTGAGCAACTTTTTCCTTGTCATAAGAATTCACCAAGCAATCATTCAGGGCAAACTCAATTGGTGCCTCTGTCACAATCGTGGCTAAACTTTTACTAGCGAAGGCATTGCTTTTGTCTGCTAGTAATTTTTTCTTAACTAGTGGAGTAAAGACTGGATCCTCAACTCCAGTTTCCAAAGCCTGATAAACGCCTTCCACTGTTTTGAATTTTTGAATTAAAACACTAGCCGTTTTAGGACCAATTCCTTTTACTCCAGGAATATTATCTGAACTGTCACCCATCAATCCCTTAAGGTCTGGAACTTGTGCCGGCATCACACCAAGTTTCTCCGTTACTGCTTGAATATCATACTCCTTATCCTGTTGAAACTTACCTCTAGCTGGTAAATAAACATGAGTATCATTATCAACTAGTTGCAACATATCTTTATCCCCAGTCAAAATTATCGTCAGTAACTCTTTATCTAGAGTCTCTACTTTACGATTGATAGTGCCAATTAGATCGTCAGCCTCGAAACCTTCAACTTCAAATTGGGGAATATTCAAAGCCTTAACCACTTCTTTAATCATTTCTACCTGAGGTTGGAGCTCTTCGGGCATCGTTGGTCGATTTGCTTTGTAATCAGCAAACTCTTTGTGTCTGTTGGTAGGTTTAGGATGGTCAAAAGCCACCGCAATATGAGTTGGTTCTTGTTTATTGATCACTGTTAATAAAATTCTGGAAAAGCCATAAACGGCGTTAATTAATTGACCAGTCTTAGTGGTTAATTCCTTAGGAAAACCATAAAACGAGCGATAAATCAAAGCATGACCATCAACTAATAAAAAAGTCTTTCGTTCCATAGTAATTAACTATTTTACCAGGTTGGGTTTTTTTTAGATCCTCCATCTTTGCGGGGTTGATGGAGTTTTATCTTTATTTTTAATCAAAAAATCAAGCTTATGTTTAACAGCAACCAATTCATCTTCTGTTCTATCTAGTTTTTCGTGAACTCGACGCCACTCATAATCTTCTTGAACTTGGTTTAAATAAACAGTAATCGTACCAACTAAAGTACCAAACATTACTGCCCCAGAAAGTTGTAAGACAGCCCCAATAATTCTTCCACCAATTGTAAGCGGAACCACATCACCATAACCAACCGTCGTCACTGTAGTGATCGCCCACCATAACCCATCAACAGCCGTCTTGATTTGTGAGTTTTCAGCATTTATTTCAAAGGGAATAACTGTCATGCCAGCAAAAATAGTTAAGCTGAAAATAACTATCAAGATTCGACTTAACCGACGAGCCAACGGAAAACGACGCACAATTGGAGCAGACATACCTTAAATATACTGAAAAACTCAAACGAGAACAATCTCTGGTTTAAGATCTTGTTAACTCTTTTCTGGCTTTCTTCATTGCCATGACTTTTTCAAACTCATCGCTATCCAAGGTCTCAACTTCCAAAAGTCTCTTGGTGACAGCATCTAGTTGCTTACGATGTTTTTTCAACAAAGTACTAGCTTTTTGTTGAGCTTGATCAATATATTTTTGAATTTCGGTATCAACCTTTTCTTGAAGTTTGGTAGAAATCTTATGAGGTTCACCCCAAATTCTAGAATAGCTTTTGTCATACTGAGGAGCAAAATTCATTGGACCCAAATCGCTCATACCGTACTCAACTACCATGGCTCTAGCCACTCTAGTAGCTCGTTCAATGTCATTGCTCGCTCCAGCTGTTTGCTCGTTATAAACCAACATTTCAGCTGCTCGACCACCCATCATTACCACCAAATCATCTAACATTTCTGATTTGAGTAGCTGAACTTTATCTTTTTCTGGTGGAGTAAAGGTATAACCAAGAGCATGACCTCTAGACACAATCGAAATTCGATGTACCGGATCGGCATATGGCAAAACGTGAGCCAACACCGCATGCCCCGCTTCGTGATAAGCAGTCATTTCCCGTTCATATTCATCATGAAGTCGTTTTTTACTTGGCCCATACTTGACCTTCATCGAGGCTTCTTCGATATCTTCCATATTGATCTCAGCTCTATTTTCTCTAGCAATGGCAATCGCTGCCTCATTCATCATGTTTTCCAAATCAGCACCAGAAAAACCGACTGTTCGTTTGGCAATTTTTTCCCAAGTTAAATCTTTTGACAAAGGTTTGCCTTTGGCATGAATCTTTAAGATAAATTTACGTTCTTCCAAGTCTGGTAGAGATACAGTGACCCGACGATCGAATCTACCTGGTCTAACTAAAGCAGGATCAAGCATATCGCCTCGGTTAGTGGCAGCCATCACAATCACATTTTCATTCCTGGCGAAACCATCCATCTCAACCAAGATTTGGTTAAGAGTCTGTTCTCGTTCATCATGTCCTCCCATGCTACCTTGACCTCTAACTCGGCCAATTGCGTCAATCTCATCAATAAAAATAATTGCTGGAGAAAGCTTTTTAGCTGTCTCAAATAAGTCACGAACCCGAGAAGCTCCTACGCCAACCAACATTTCCATAAACTCAGAACCGGCAATTGATAAAAACTGCACATTAGCCTCGCCAGCCACTGCTCTAGCTAATAAAGTTTTACCTGTTCCAGAAGGACCAACCAATAACACTCCTTTAGGAGTTCTCGCCCCAACCTTAATGTATTTTTTGGGATGTTTCAAGAAATCAACGATTTCCTGTAACTCTTTCTTGGCTTCATCCATCCCCCCAACATCAGCAAAAGTAACGTTTTGTTTACCTTTAATAAAGACTTTAGCTTTACTACGACCAATCCCCATAATCCCATCTTGAGTTCCTCTCGCCTGACGGAACATAAACAAGAAAAAGAAAATCATTAACCCAATTGGTAAAAAGTTAATCACTAACTCCCAAAAAAGCTGTCTGAAAGAAACATTTTCAACTGTGACATCAACGGTAGCAATATCAATATCAGCCCGATCTAAAACAGACAAAGCTTCTTGGCCTTCTTCTTTGATAGCATATTTTCTGGAATCATCCTTATAAATTCCCCTTAACTCTGTGCTAGAAACCTGAATTTTTTCGACTTTATCATCCCGAATATCACGAACCAATTGACTGATCGAAATATATTCTGCAGGACTAAAACCGAATAAACTCTTGAGTGATGGCCAAAAAATTAAAAATAAAATCAAGAAAATGAAACCTTTATTCAAAAGGTTATTTAGGTTCATATTAAATTGAAAAACTTTAATATCTTTTGGTAATTTTTGCTTGTTTTGATCTGGTGTAGGTTTTTTATTAACCTGTTTGTTGCCTGGCTTTTCAGTCATAGTGACAGGTATTGTAGCATGCAAAACAACTCAAAAAAGTACGACAAACAAAAATAAACAAAACTAACGACTAGGTAGTTCTTTACCCAACTTTGAAAACAAAGCTTCGATTTTTGCTTGATGTTTTTCATAAAGCAACCAAAACTTTGGTGCTGAGAAGTAATACAAACTCATTAAGTTACCAATCGAAGATGAATAATTATCTTTTTCTGATAAACCAATATCTCTAGCTCTTCCAATATGTTGCAAATGCCATTCAGCTTCACAAGAGTAACAATGAAAACGCAAGTTATTTAAAGTGTTATAGCGATTGGAACGATGACCATTTTTCTCTAAAATCTTTGTGTGATCTAAATGTCCCACCACCCCAGCTGACCCAACCTGTTCACCACAATTCTCACACCTTCCTCCGGCTCGTTCCCTCACTCCTCTTTTAGCACTATCTGAAGCAGCGGCTAAAGATAAACCAGCGATAGCCCCAACTCCAATTAACCACCACCAAAGCTGGTTGGGTGTTTCTTCTTGATTGTTAACAATTGATAAAAACTCTTTTCTCAAATTAGCTTAACTAGGGCAGTTATGCATTTTGCTAACGAACAACCGTTCCTGGCTCTACTGTTGGGGTGAGAGCAAAAGGCACTGGTTGGCCAGTCCCATCAGCCATAATCATCATTCCTTGACTGACGCCATCCCCCATCTTTCTTTCAGCCAGATTGACAATAAACATATAATTGTTGCCAATAAAATCATCTGGAGAGTACCACTCCTTAATTCCAGACAAAATAGTTTTAGTCCCGATTTCTGCACCAAAATCAACTGTGAACTGTAACAGCTTTTTACTCCACTCTGGAGCGCTGGCTTCAATCACTTTACCAACTCTAATATCTAATTTTTCAAAATCACTATACTCAATGATTGGTTTCATGTTTACTTTCTAGTTTAATTTGTTTTTAATGCCAATTACTTGATAAGCCTCTTGTAAAGTTGCGGCAGCTAACTGGTTAGCTCTTTGAGCTCCATTAACCAAAATTGTTTTGACTAGTTCTAGATTATTAGCTAGAGTAACTCTTTTTTCACGAGCGCTAGCAAAAGTGCGTTGATGAGCCAAAAATAATTTTTCTTTGACTTCTACGTCACCCACTGTCCCAGCTCTATATCGGGCCTTAAGCTCTTCAACTTCAGCTATATTTTCATTTAATAAATCATGATAAATAAAAACAGGATTGCCCTCAACTTGACCAGGATCAGTTGCTTTTTTACGGTTGGAATCAGTAAAACAACTCATAATTTGTTTACGAATAATTGCTTCATCCTCAAAAATACCAATTGTATTCCCAAGAGACTTGCTCATTTTTCTTTGGCCATCAGTACCAATAATCTTGCCAGCTTCTTTACCAATGATTGGTTCTGGTAAAGGAAAAACTTCTTGGTGGTAAGTGCGATTAAAATTTTCCGCAATATCTCTAGTCAACTCAATATGTTGTCTTTGGTCCTCACCGACCGGAATACCAGATGGTTTGTATAACAAAATATCAGCTGCCATCAAAATCGGGTAATTAAACAAACCCATATTAATCGAGCCAACACTAGCATCCTTTTGCAACTTATCTTTGAAAGCGTGCATCCTTTGCATTTGGCCATAAGAAATATAGTTGCCCAAAACCACTGCCAGTTGACTATGAGCTGGAACCTGAGATTGACGGAAAAAAGCTGATTTTTCTGGATCTAAACCTAGTGCTAAATAATCCAAAACTACACCCGTAATATTAGCTTCCAAAGTTTGTTGATCATGAACCGTCGTTAAAGCGTGTAAATCTGCCAAAAAATAATAAGTCTCTAGCTCTTGGTTATTTTGCAGTTCAATGTGGGGTTTTACCGCACCAAAATAATTACCAATATGCAGCGAGTTACCGCTCGGCGTAATTCCGGCCAAAATTCTTTGTTTAGTTGTTTTCATAAATATTTTCCTTATTATAAATTAATCTCTAACTTTTTCAGGGGGATATTACTAAAAAAACCCCAAAAAATGGGGTTTTTCATATAACAATACCAAAACTAAACCCCTTAATTAAAGAGGTTCCACCAAGCAAAAATAGTCTTGGAATTATTAATTAACATGTTTTTTAATTATAACTTACAATTCCTCAATTTGAACATTAGGGTTCAAATCTGGAGATTCAATTAATTCTAAGTATTTTTCAGTAGTGGTGATTCTTTTGTGACCAACTAATTGAGAAACATAAACCAAAGGAGTACCAGCTTTTAATTGCTCGACAATAAAAGTATGGCGTAAATCATTCACCTTGGCATCTTTAATCCCAGCTAATCTAAAGTAACGATCAATAGCAGTACGAATGTTTCTCACCAAAAATGGTCTGCAGGTTTTAGTCAAAAACACAGTTTTTTCTTTAGCTCTTGGACGAACTTTTAGATAATCTATCAAGGCTTTTTTGGCAGCCTTGTTCAAAGGTACTTTTCTCTCTTCTCTGGAGTTTTGAGCTTTAATCAATAAAATACCTCTTTCAAGATCTACATCTTCTTGGGATAAAGCAGCTAACTCACTAATTCTCATGCCAGTTTGAAGTAATAGTTCAACAATCGCAAAAATACGCATATCACCTCGGCAAGCATCACGAAGAGCTCGATATTCTAACTTGGTTAAAACTCTAGGAGGAGCTTGATCAATTTTAGGATGAGAAACTGAGCCAGCTGGATTAACTTCAACAATCCCTTCGCCGATTAAATAACGAAAAAATGACTTAATCGAGTTAATTTTTCTGGAGACAGATTTACTGGTATATCTTTTTTGTTTCAAGTCACTTTTAAAAGCATCAATATCATCAGTCGTAACTTCAGCTACTAAAGTTTTACCTTTATCACCTACAAATTGAACTAATTGCTCAATGTCTTTGCTATAAGCAATCACAGTAGCATTAGCCTTACCTTTTTCTCGAAGGCTTTTTTCAAATTTGGCATGGGCATCAACTAACACTGTTTGTTGCATATTTTTTTCTTTCCTCACATCTAGTGGAAAACTTAATTCTCACCAGTGTATGATGTGGGGCAGCTATTTATTTAATTTTCGAATAACTAGCGTCTTATAATATCATATTTAAGGATTTTTAGCAACCATCATGAGAGAGATATTACAAAAACCGCTAATAATCATTATTGTGACGATTATAGCATTGTTTTTCTTGATCTCTCTAAGAAAAACAGCATCAAAGAGTATCGTTTCACAAAAAAATATAGAGTTACTGGAACAAAAGCTCCAGGATATAAATAACCAAGTTATCAATGAAGAAAAAGCTCTGAATATTGCGTCCTCAGAGTTTGAAAAAGAAAAAATTATTAGAGATGAATTATTACTGCAAAAACCTGGGGAATACATTCTTCAAATCCCCCTGGAAACAAATACTTACTCAAGTAATAATAACCCCAACCAAGAAACACCCTTAGAAGCCTGGGAAAAACTATTTACCAATGAAAAATAAACCTCCCAAACTAACCGGTAAAACTGCATTTTTAACTTATTATCAGCAATTTTTTAAGGATGAAAAAGAATTCTCTGATTGGCAAAAAGCCTTAGAAACACCAACTTTACCTATCTTAAGATTTAACCAAAATGATGAACAACTACTAAAAGAAGTGTGGCAGCAAGCTGGCTTAACTTGGCAAACTCTATCTTGGTATAACTATGCCATAATCTGGCCTAAAGAAGCTCCCGTCAAAACGATTTTACCAGGTTTTAAAGAAAAACTTTTTTATCCGATGAATGCAGCTTCTTTGCTACCTGTTTTGGCTTTGGGAGCTGGACCAGGAGATCTCGTCTTGGACGCCTGTGCTGCCCCAGGTGGCAAAGCGATGGTCATTGATGATTTTCTCGACAGAAAAGGGCACCTAATAGCTAATGATTTATCGAGTGGTCGCCGAGGTACTATGAGACAAATTTTTGCTGATTACCATAAAGAACATATTGAGGTGTGGGGACAAAAAGCAGAAACTTTATTTTATAAATATCCCAACTACTTTGATAAAGTTTTAATTGACGCTCCCTGTAGTAGTGAAAAACACATCCTTAACGAGGAAAAAGAACTTAAAAAATGGAGTGAAAACAGAGTTAAAACTCTGGCCAAACGTCAAAAAAATCTACTCAAAGCTGTTTGGCAAACACTTAAGCCTGAAGGAGTAATGGTTTATTCTACTTGTGCCGTTACTCCAGAGGAAAATGAAGAGGTTGTGAGCGATTTCTTGCAAAATAACCGTGATGCTCAACTGCAACCAATTACCTTAGATATTGGCCAGGCTGGTTTAAAAAACTATGTCCATGGTTTTGATGAAAAACTAGTGAAAAGAATTCAACCTCAGTTGGATAATTTAGATCCAATGTTTGTAGCTAAATTCAAAAAAATTAAGTAAAGTTCAGAGTAAGCTATTTATTAACATCTGTAGCATCCAAATCAGCAATAAACTTTTCTAGTTTGGGTAAATTTTCCTCATAAAACTGTTCAGCATTCTTCACTTCCAAAGCTAAGAATTGACCTAAATTGTTAATGTCTTCCTCTGACATCTGAGGAATTTTATAAACTAATTCTGGTTTTTTGGCCTCATCAAGCAAAATACTTTGACGGATTAAAACTTCTAAAGCTTGTTTTTTTTCTTCTAAAGTCGGCATACTCGTCCTTAAGCGGTTGCTGGTAAAAACATTGAGGCCGCATTTTGTACTTGTTCAGATTTAACTACATCTTTATGAGAATTCCAAATTTTTTCAGCTTTTTTCAAGCCTTTTACAATTCTCGGAACATCCTTAAACATTTGGATGGTTGTTTCTATCGCATGACTTGGCATTGTTCCACCAGTAAAAAACTCTAAAATTTCTGATCCCCAAGCGATTCCTTTTCCAACATCAGGAGTTAAGTCGAATTCAGTTAACTTAGCAACATCAGCCCCAACAGAAACCACATCTCCTACACCTGGAACCACATCTACTATTGAAATACCAATATTTAAAAGAGATCTAGTCAAAGCGACCAAAGCTACTTTTACTTCTTTATCCTGAATCATTTTGCCAAATAAAAACTTACTTTCCTGTTTTGATTCAAAAAGTTCTGCAAAATGATCAGCCAGTTCTTTAAGACCAGTTTTGACAAATTCAGGGATTGATGACTGAGTTTTTAACTCAGCCATATTTACTTGTTCACCCGTTTCTTTAGTCATGTAAACTACATTATAAAACTAAATATAAAAGTTTAGGTAATACAAATAAGTACTTTTTAACTCTTAATTTGAATACTCTTAACAAAAACACCAATACTTTGGGTAATAACATTTTCAATAAAATCATCACTTGTGGAATCTGCCACCAAAATGGTTAACTCTTTTTCATCCTTACTTAAAATTTGAGGTGAAGAATTTAAAAGTACAAGTAAGATACTTAATAGTAAATTCAATTCACTAGCTGGCTCATTTAAAGTTATTATGACTTCTTTAGACATATTAGTATTGTATCAAAGAGTTGCTCTTTAAATAAAAAATCTCAATCATGGGATAAAATCAAACACTATCCTCAATCAGTCACAAGCTATTAAAACAGAAAAATCTCCAAGTGGAGATTTTTTTGTTTTAAATGTTGCGGGACTAGGTCCTCCGCCGTAGCTTCGGACATTCCCTCGCCTCTCAAGTCAAACAATATATTAATCCTTGCTAGGGCTCGGTCAGATTCGATTTGGCTATCGCCAAACACTACTCATATTTAATCACAGTAATAATAAAAAAGACGGCTTAAGCCGTCTATTTTATTATTGTTGCGGGACTAGGAGTCGAACCTAGCCTGTAAGATTATGAGCCTCACGTGCACCGTACACTATCCCGCGATGATAAGACTGACATTATAAATCAAGATTGACTTAATTGCAAAATAGATGAAATTGTTATTAGATTAGTAGGTGAAAAAAATAAAAAATAAGTTGCTGGAGACATTCAGTATAAATTCAGTTTTTTCCTGGTTAATTATTTTCGGAGTACTAACTAGATTATTCCTAATTTATAAACTACCACTCTGGGGAGACGAAGCTTACTCTATTTGGGCAACAGAACAAGCTTGGTTAGGAATCATTAATAACTCTGTAGATCCAGTTCACCCGCCTGGCTATTACTTATTTATTAAAGTTTGGGGCCTAATTAGTGATCATTTATTCTGGCTAAGATTGTCCAGTTTTGGTGCTTTTTTAATTAATCTTAAATTAATCAAAAAAATATTTGAAAATAATCATGATTTACAAAAAATAATAACTTTTCTTTATGTTTTCTCAGGTTACTTCTTGGTTTTTGACTGGCAACTTAGAATGTACACTCCTAGTTTGACCTTGATATTAGCCTCTTTACTATTACAAAAACAAAATAAAAATATACCTCTTCTGTTCATCAACACCCTTGGTTATTTTTTTGACTATGCTTTTTTCTGGTATGGAGCGAGTTTTACTTTTTTTAGAATTATCAGTGAATTATTCAAAGAGAAAAAAGTATCAACAACCAGCAAAATCAACTTAAGCTCGTTTTTAATTTTCTTAACTTGGCTAGGTTTTAATCCTGGTTTAATCTTTTCTGGAGAAGAAGGTATCGGCTGGGCAGTCAAATATTACGATCCTCTTTTTCACTTGCCTTATTTTTTGGGTACTCATGCTTTTACTTGGCTGAGTATCTTTTTCATCATCTTATTAAGCCACGGAGTGATAACTTTTTTTAAAAAAGAGAAAACTGACTTAATCACAGAAATAATTTTTATCAGCACTTGTTTTCTTTATTCAAGCACTCTTTTAGTATCTGTTTTACAAATCTTTAAAATTTTTCACTTCAGAAGTTTAAATATTATTCCTTTAATGTTTTTACTAGCAATTGCCTGGTCATTAAGATTTTTTAAGAAAAAAAACAAAAAAATATT
>CAYSQA010000013.1:0-20317 GCA_964433225.1 uncultured Pseudomonadales bacterium | reverse complement strand
CGACTTGCATGCCTAAGGCACACCGCCAGCGTTCATCCTGAGCCAGGATCAAACTCTCAAATAAAATTTTTATTCTTAAGTTTGAAACTGATCTTTCTTCGTTATCTAAAAGATTTATTGTTTCTGGTTTGATAGTCTCCTAATTAAAGTAGACTACCAGAGTTTTTGGAATTGAACGGATCTTTAATCAAAAAAATCCATCAATATATCATTTTCACCACCATGTTTATATCAGAAATATAAATATGATGTTGTTTCTGTCTAAAAATATTCACTTGTTAAAGTTCTGAGTCTTCACAGAAAAAAAGAAACAGTCCCATTTATGGGGATGTCTCTTCTCTCCCTCGAATGTTTGAATTCTAAGCCATGAGCTTGGAATTGTGAAGTGGGAGTTATTGTATCAAGTAATTCACAGAAGTCAAAGGATAATTCCACCACCCGCACAAATAATTTGTTCTGCTGTAGCTAAATAAAGAACGGCTGATTGGCCACTGGCCACACCACTGGTTGGGTGTTCTAATTTTATACTGAAATTTCCGTCTTTTTTTTCTAATAATCCAGGTATTTTCTCTCCAGTATTTCTGATTCTAATGCCCAAGCTTTTACTATTTAAAAGTTTATTTTCAGTTACTCCAATTAAGTGTAAATTAGTAATTTCAAAGGAATTTCTTAAGGTTTCTTGTTTTTGGCCAATGACTAGTTCATTAGTCTTTGGTTTTTTTTCAATGACATACAAAGCTGGTAAATCACCTTTATCTAAGTTTTTATTTAGCTGAAAATATTTCTTCTTATTGTAAGTAAAACCATGGCGTTGGCCAATGGTATGAAACCATAAGCCTCGATGTTGGCCCAAGACATTGCCTTGCTCATCCACAATATTACCTGGTCTTTCTCCCAGATTTTCTTTAAGAAACTTGGGTACATTAATATCACCAACAAAACAAATACCCACCGAGTCTTTTTTGTTAGCCACTGGTAGGTTGTGTTTAATAGCTAGTTCTCTCACCTCTTTCTTAGTTAAATCTTGCAGAGGAAAAATAATTTGTGGTAACTGTTCTGTTTTTATTTCATATAAGAAGTAGGTTTGATCTTTAGTGGTATCGGTTGGAACAAGCAAGTTTTTACCGTCGGTTTTAGCATAATGGCCAGTGGCAATGGCATCATAACCTTGTTTGGTTGCCCAATCATAAAATAGGCCAAATTTAATGATTTTATTGCACATCACGTCTGGATTGGGAGTTCTACCAGCCTGATACTCACTCAGAAAGTAGCCCATGACTTTTTCTTTGTAAGCTTGTTTAAAATCTAGAACTTGAAAAGGTAAATTTAGCTGTAAGGCTACTTTGAGCGCATCTTTGCGGTCTCCTTCAGCTCTACAACCAGGTTCATGCCAACATTCGATATAGACAGTTTCTAGTTGGTAACCGGCTTCTTTCAGCAAAATAGCACTAACAGCAGAATCTACTCCACCAGATAGACCGAGTACAATTTTTTTAGTTGATTTATTTTCTGAATTCACTTCTATATTATAGCTTAAGGGCTTTTTAAGCAGTCCTCTAGCTTAAATTCACCATTTTTAGTTCTAATAATTGAATAGGTTGTTAGTGGTAGTTTTAGTTTTTTAGCTAAATCTCGCACCAAACTTCTAACATAAGTTCGTTTTGAAGTAATAGCTTCAAGAGTAATTAATTGAAAAACTTGGTTATTTTTCAAACTAGCTTGCCAAGTTTTTAAAATGTCTAACTGCCGGAAATCACCAGTTACTAAAGCAATGTTTTTTTGAATATAGTTTAATAATTTAATGTTGTTAATAATTTCTTGTTTGATAATTTTTAATGAAAAAATCTCTATATCATTTTTTTGTAGGGGAAAATCCTTATTTGCTTTGGCTAAATCAAAACCAGAAAGACCATTAACTCTTTGAGCAGAAAACTTTGGTACTAGTTGTTTTTGTTGACCAATAAAATTTTTTAGATTTTTTTTCAAAACTTGTTGATTTATTTTTTTATGGTCAATATTTTTTACAATGCCCAGCAAATCATGAGTATCGGTTTCAATGCCAACCAAGATTTGAAATAAATAAGTTTTTTGCCAATTACTAAATTTAGCTTTGTTAAATCGATCTTCATCAGTTAAAACAACTAATACTCCTTCTGCCATAGGATCTAAAGTTCCAGTATGGGTAGCTTTTTCACTATATTTTTTACCGATTTCTTGAGCCAGGCTGTGACTAGATCGGCCTAGTGGTTTGTAGGTGGGAATAATCATTTGGGTAGAAAGTTAAACTAAAAAATTAGTTTTGGCGATAGCAATCACTTTGTTTTTGTATTCATTTGGGTTAATTGTATAAAAAGCTGGTAATAATGGCTTAAAGTTTTTATTCATAGTCACAGCCTTATCGATGTCCTGATAAGCTAGTTTGCCAAAATAAAGTTCTTTGATTGGTAAGTCATTTTCAAGCAAAAACCTGACTGTTTCAACAAACCCCTCAAAATAAACATAATCCTTGGTGAAGCCACCTGGTTGGCTAGTATCAACCAAACCTCGTTTCTTTTTGAAAGCGATGTTAAATGATTTTTCATCATCTTCTAGATAGTGATTAATGAATTGCCACACTTCTAAAAATGATTCTTCTTGAGCTTTGATCACCGCTAAAAAATTAATTGCCGCCATATAAGCCAGAGGTTGTTTTCTGGGATATAAGGCATGTAAAACAGCCAATCCTTCTTCGGTTTTTAAGTAATCAGTAAAGCCATATTTTTTCTTTTTTTTGAACCATGGTTGTTGTTCATAATTGACTCTTCTAAGAGCATGAGTGCCAAGTTCGTGATAAATCAGTCCTGCCAAATCATCTTCATAAACAGAGCAAGGAAGTCTTAATTTAATCGTGTCAGCATTAATAGCCGTTCGACTGACAAAATCTTCGGCCCAAACAATTTTATATTTATTTTCAATTTGATGCTTTTTGAGAAACTCAGTAATTTGATTTGTGACAGTTTCCTGACTTAAAAGTTGTCCTTTAAATTGAGTTAGTTCATGGTTAGTAAACTCATGGAAAGTTTTTTCCAGAATTTTTTCAGCCAAGTTTATATATTGATGATTTGGTAAGCCGTGAGTAGTTAGTTCTTTTGGCGAAAAAATGCGTGAGTAAATGAATTGAGGATTAAAATTTGGCTCAGCTAAGAACTTGTTTTTTTCTTCTAGAAAATTGAGTGGTTTTAAATCTGCAATGAGTCCCATGATTTTTATGAAGGCCTAATAACAAAGCCAACCAAGTCGTTACGGCCAAGCTCTATTTTTTGTTTATTTTTATTTAATTTTTTAGAAACAACAGCTGAGGTAGTAATGGTTTTATTTTTTAATTTAAATTTAATTTCGACTACCGGTCTCTTACCTTCACCAGAAATTTGTTGAAACCAAAGTAAGTCTTCAACGTCAATCAGCCCTAGTTCTTCAGCTAGTTTACTAGCAATTACTGATCTAAATCTACCAGTGTTAATTAAAGCTTTTGTTTCGGTTTTTTGTTTATTATCACCATAAATAACAATGGTTTCTTCTGTGGCTAAGATTGGGAACTCTCCTTCTTCTTTAATTTTACTGGCGAAGTTTTCAGCAAATAAAGCTTTGGCAATTCTGACGCCATGTTCAGCACTTAAGACATTTAGATCTTGAACCCGCTCCAATCTCCTTCTTAAGCCAGCTTTGTTAGCCACTTGAATAGATAGACCTGGGTAGGCGTTTAGTTCGACCACCATTGGTCCTTTTTCTTGGTGAATAAACATATCAACACCAGTGAAAGTGAGGCCGGCAGCTCTGGCTGCACTGACTGCTGTAAGTAAAACTTCATTCCAAAAAGGAATTCTAATGCCGTTTAGTTTAACTTTAGTATCTGGCATGTATTTAATTAACTGGTTTTTATGAGCCGCTGCATAAGTAGTAATGCCAGTGGCAACATCAACGCCAACGCCCAAAGCTCCTTGGCTTTGATTGGCTCTTCCTCCCGATTCTTCAGTTGGCAGACGCAACAAGGCCATGACTGGAACGCTGTTAAAGACAACTACTCTAATGTCTGGAGTCCCCTTATAGGTATATTTTAAGAGCTTGCTGTGAATAGGAACTCTTTCTTCAACAATAATATTGTGGTTAGAACCGTGGGTACTGTATTCACCAGATAAAATATCGGTGCAATGAAGCTTAATATCTTGTAAGCTCCAGGTTGTGCCAACCGCATCAGTCCAATGCTCACCATCTGCATGCTGGCTTCTAAAGGCTACTACTCCTTTGCCTGCATGGCCATTAGTTGGTTTAATCACAAAATCTTTTTTGAGGTCTTGCCAATTAAATTCATCGACATCTTCAGAGGTTCCCAAAATCCCATAAACCTGAGCAGTGGGAATATTATGACTTTGTAAAAGCAGTTTAGTGGCATATTTAGAAATACAAAAAGATCTAGCCTTTTTTGAGTTAAGGGGAACGAAGAGTTGATTGCGGGCGTTCATGCCCAGAACATCTCTAGTTTGGACCATGATTACTCCTCTTCTTCAATGATTGATTCGAATCTAACTCTTTCCAGAAGTCTTAGACCAGTATATTTTCCAATCAACATATTTAAACCAGCTACCGCTAATAAGCTTAATTCTGGATAAATTAAAACAAATTGTTGAATACTTTCTAGATTGATTAGGAGTGCACATAAAATAGCAACCAATAAAGTTTCAAAAGTAATACTAAGAGCTTCTTTTTGACTATTAAAGAGTTGAGTGCTCATAAAGTTTTCAGTTAACAACATAATAATTAACAGTGGGAAAATACTAATGCTAAGTAAAGCCGAGATGTTAACCAAGGATGAAATGATTAGTAAAATCAAAACTAGAAAAGTCACCACCCACAGCAACATGGCTGTTCTTGGTAATAATGGTAGTTTTAATCTCTTGACTACTTTTCTGGCTAATGTCGCGGCTATTAGGACAGCAAAGAAGATTAATACTCCAATTACAATTCCTGTAGAAACAAAAGCCACTGATAACACCGCTGGAATATAAACACCAAAGCCTTTCAGTCCAACGATATGGCGACCAAAAGCGATGATGGAAGCAATTAATGGGAAGAGCATCAATAAGACGATAATGTTAGCTGGTAAACCATTAGTAATAGCTTGGCGAATGGCGTGTTGCAAAGGGTTATGCCAAGATAAAGGTCCAATTGGATGTTCATCCAAGTAAGCAGCTAGTTTGCTTTTTTGTTTACCACCAGTTTCAGTAATATCTTGATCTTTTTTTTCTTGGATTTTTTGGTCGACTTCCGCTGAAGAAGAGGCTAATTTACCAGCCTCACTGGCTTCGATCGGACTAGAGGCTTCAGTTACTTCCCCAAGTGGATCAAGATTTAGAGCTTGGATAGTAGTAGTGGTGGTTAATAACCACCAACCAATCGATAAAACGAACAAAACAATCTTTTTCATGGAAAATATTATAACAGGCTGAGTTTTTAGCTAAATAACCAAAGTTACAAAACCTTGAACAAAACCAATCAAAATAGATGCAAACAGAATCGAACCAAACCGATCTAAATGTAAGCCAAACACGACCATATTGGTAATTTCGAAGCCTGGAACTAGATAAGTTACTAACCACAACATTGCAACATTAATGACAATAGAAAACAAGCCCAAAGTAACGACATTAATTGGTAAGAATAGCAATTTAACTATAGGTTTAATTATTTTTTGGATAAACACCATCACTAAGCTGGCAATGATTAAGGCGGTCCAGTTGGCAAAGCGGATAGTTGGCACGAAGTAAGATAGAATCCAAAAAGTAATTCCAGTATTGAGAAAAAGTCTAAGCATTTGTAAGAAAAATTCTACTAGCATTAGGCTAGTTATTCAACATTGCCTTGGTATGTCTCTTGCCCCATTGTTTCTTGGCAAAACGGTGAGCTTCATTTCTCAATTGTTGAATTAGATTTAGAGCTGGATGATTAGCCTCTAGTCTGACTAATTTATATTTTTCATTACTGCCAGCTGGTAAAGGAATTACTAAGCGATCTGGGTTTTTGGCAATACCAATCACTGGGCAGTCCCATTGCCAAATTGCTAAAGCCGCTCTCACTTGGCCTTTGCCCCCATCAACTACCACTAAATCAGGTGTCTCCCATTCAGGATGGTTTTGTCTTCTAAGTAGAGCCTCTTGCATCATCTGGTAGTCATTCGGAGTATCTAAAGACTTAATATTGAAGATTTTGTATGAACTATTGGTCGGTTGGCCATTTTTTGTAACTACCATTGAAACAGCTGCATTTTTTCCTTGAATATTACTGACATCATAACCTTCAATTCGATTGAGTTTTTTATTTTTGGGCCAATGAGTGTAAGTGGTGAGAATTTTTTGGAGTTCAACCAAACCAAGTTCAGTTTTGGTTGCTCCAAGTCCTGGTAAGACCAAATCTGGTTTTAGTTGGTAAGTTTTTTGAGTAACTTCTTCAATATATTGCAGTTGAAGTTTAATTTTTTGGGCTTGTTCGTACTGTTGTTGTTCAGCAAAGAAAGTCATTCTTTTTTTTAAGTTTCTAATCACTTGCTTCTTTTTTCCTTTTAAAAATAGCTTAAGATTGGTAATGTTCTCTTGATAATCTTTTGGAGAAATTAGACCCAAACAAGCTCCAGGGCATTGGTCCAAGTGGTAGTAAAAACAAGCTTTAGTTGGTTTCTTATTTATTGTTTGCAGTGGTTGATTACACCAAGGGAAGATTTTACGAGCGATCTTCAACACTTCGTTTAGTTTATAACTACTTTGGAAAGGGCCAAAAACTTGACCATTAATTATGGTTTTGTTTAAATCATTTTTTCTTTTTTTTAAAATTATTGGATAAGGATCGTTAGTGATAATTAAGTAAATTGGTGATTTATCATCTTTTAATCTAACATTAAAAAATGGTTGGTGGATTCTAATTAATTCTGCTTCGATTAACAAGGCTTCTAGTTCACTTTCCAAGACCTCAAAGCTAAGTTTTTTAGCAGTGTCAACCAAGCTTTTAATTCTGGGAGTCAACTGTGAATAGTGTGTATAGCTAGTAAGCCGGTTGGCTAGGTTTTTAGCTTTACCAACGTAGAGAATCTTATTTTTTTCGTCTAAAAACGAGTATACTCCCGGTGCCGAGGGCCAGGATGATCGCTGTTCCGCCCAAGAAAAATGGGATGTATGGGTGGGCAAAGTTTTGGATGAAGTTTGGCGCATTAGTAACAGTGAAGTCTTTTTGTAAAATCGAGCCACCATTCATTGAGACATTTAAAACTAAATTGTCTTTTTCTGGTAAGGCTTGTTGTGTATTATAAACAAAGATTGGAATAGAGATAGTTTGGAACGGTAAAATTGCTGGTATTGAGGTATCACCAAACACCCTCACCCCAGATTTATTAGAGCTAATATCAAAAGTTAGTTTGTACCAAGCAGCTCCGGAGTTATTAACCAAAGTTAGTTGATAAAATCCTGGCATTTTTAACCAGTTATTCTCACTTTTGGTTAAATCAGCTGTTAACTCTGGTTTTTGGCTTGGAAAGTTTTTGCCAAAAAGGACTTCAAGTGTTTTTTCAGTCTGTTGTTGTTCTGTTTTATATGAGCCAGCAGGATAAGGCAAAGTACTTGATTGACCATTGATGGCTAAGACGATGTGGTTCAAATCAAATTGGTTAAAGTAATCCACTCCTCCAGTTGTATTGCCCCAGGTAGGATCAGTTGGTTGCCAAACTTGGTTTGTTTCGTCCCAATATTCTGGCCAAGCATGCAAGACATCTTCAACTAAACTCAAGGGACGTAGGCTGTTATTCTGGGTATAAGCATAACCGGTGACAACTCTGGCGGGGATGTTATTAATTCTAGCTAGGGTGACAAATAAATCAGAGAATTCTTGACAGGCAGCGGTGGTTGGTTGTCCTATGATTTGGGCAGCACCTTTCCTTTCAAAGTCTTCTAGAGAATCAATTGTTTGGTACTCTAAAGTGGTAGTCACATAGTTATAAATTGCTTGTGGAGTTTTATTTTCTTCGGCAATTTGTTGCAGGTTTTTATGATCAATTTCCCAAAATGGTTGTCTAGATAAATGAAAATTTTGAGGATAATAAACTGGAATATCATGATTTTTATCCAAAGTTAAAAGGGCTTGAGCCTGAACTTTGACTGTTTGGGCTGTGTTGCCAGGCATATAAAAGGTAGCAATCCAGTTACCATCTTGGTCTATTTCCATTTCGGTTGGAAGTGGGTCAATAGAGTGATAGTGCATTCTTTGAAAAGAAGTGTCTGGCGGTAATGCAGTTTGTAGTAAAATTGGTTGAGAATCATTGTTTTCCAAGAAGTAAGTGAAGTTTAAATCAAAAACTTGACTGATACCAAACAAGGCTGATACACCTTGATTTTTCAGCTCACTGAAAGTCATTTGGATGCCTTTATCGGTTAGTTTTTGAGTAAAATTTGAGGCTGGAGTTACTCTTGTCGCATTGCCAAACCTGAGAGGGGTATTGAGCACTACTTCTGCTTGTTGATATTGATTGGAGTCGGCTTGTTTGGGAATGGCTATTTCCAAAACACTGCCATTAACTTGAGCTAAATCTGGATTGTTATAACTGATAGTAAAAGTTCTAACTTTCCCCTCCCCGACCAACTTATCTGGAAAGGTAATCCCAATGTTAGTTTGGTTTTCAACTTTGGTAACTTCAGCATCAAGGTTACTGCCTTGTTGATCAAAAACTCGAATATTAGCAATGTTGGGTGAGTTAGTTTTTAAGCCGTGTTTAGTAATGTAGTAAGTTGGAGTCAGGTTTTTGATGGAGAAGGTGTGTTCGACATAAGTGTTGCCCAGTTCATTTACTGTATAGGTACTGATTAATCTGTTTTCAAAGGCATTAACTTCTGTTTGTTGAGCTTGCGCTTCAGCAACTCCCAGCAAATAAATAGCTACAAATGAACTAGCTAGCAAGTTGAAAAAAAACCTTTTCATTGTTTTCATTTTATCTTTAAGTCAGTATGATTTTAACTATGAATCTGACTAAACAAACTAAGATAGCGGTAGTGGGTGTTTCTCATGATCCACAAAAATATGGTGCCAAAATCTTTAAAGATTTGGTAGCAGCTGATTATAATGTAGTTGGGGTTAACCCCAAAGGTGGTGTCGTTGTTAATCAGTCACTGTTTGTTTCTCTAAAAGAGATCAAGCCCAAACCAGATTTAGTTATAACAGTTGTTCCTCCAAAAGCAACCCTAGAGGTAGTGAAAGTCTGTTTGGAACTTGGTCTTGAAACAATTTGGATGCAGCCTGGATCAGAATCTCAAGATGCAATTGAGTTAGCTCAGCAACATGGTTTAACAGTCATCAGCCAGGCTTGTTTTATGGTTCAGCAAAAATTGTGGTAGATTTTAATTTTTTTCTCTAAAGATTTGTTGTATAATTTTCTTTTTAAAAATGTAAGATAAATTACATTTTTTTGAAAAAGTATGATCACTATTAATTAATAGATTAAGGATAAATATGACTGGTAAAACTTCCTTTAAGATGAATCGTTGGCAAGCTGAAATTAATGTTCGTGATTTTATTTACACTAATATTACTGCCTATGATGGTGATAGCTCATTTTTAGTGGGCCCCAGTCAGAAAACCAAACAATTATGGGAAAAAGCTAAAAAGCTTTTAACTAAAGAAATAAAAAATGGTGGAGTTTTGGATATTGATACTAAAACTATTTCTACAATTACTAGTCATCAACCAGGATATATTGATAAACATTTGGAAACAGTGGTTGGATTTCAAACAGACCAGCCGCTGAAAAGAAGCATTAAGCCTTTTGGTGGCTGGCGGGTAGTTAAAAAAGCTTGTGAAGAAAATGGCTATGAACTTGATGAACAAGTAGTTGAACTGTGTAGTAAATATAGAAAGACTCACAATGATGGTGTGTTTGATGCCTATACAGAGGAAATGCGTAAACTAAGAAAGTCTGGGCTAATTACTGGCCTTCCAGACAATTATGCCAGAGGCAGAATCATTGGTGACTATCGTCGCTTGGCTTTGTATGGTCTAGATCGATTAATTGAAGCCAAACAAACTGATCTTAACCAACTTACTGGAGTAATGACTGATGAGCTTATTAGATTAAGAGAAGAAATCAGTGAACAGATAAAAGCTCTCCAGTTAATTGGTGAAATGGCTCAAGCTTATGGTTTTAATGTTAGCCGCCCAGCAAGTAATGCTAGAGAAGCGGTGCAATGGACTTATTTTGCTTACTTAGCAGCGGTTAAGGAACAAGATGGTGCTGCTATGAGTTTAGGTAATGTTAGTAATTTCTTTGATGTTTATTTTGAAAAAGACTTAACTGATGGCAGTTTGACCGAGAAAGAAGCTCAAGAATTAGTAGATCAATTTGTACTAAAACTTAGATTAGTCAGACATCTCAGAATGAGCGAATATAACCAATTGTTTGCTGGAGATCCTACTTGGGTGACAGAAGTGATTGGTGGTCTTTGGCAAGATGGTCAGCATAAAATTACTAAAACTAGTTTTCGGTTTTTACAGACTTTATATAACTTAGGTCCTGCCCCAGAACCTAATTTAACGATTTTGTGGTCTGATCAATTACCATCAGGCTTTAAAGAATTTGCTGCACAGGTTTCAATCGATACGTCTTCTCTACAATATGAAAATGACCAACTGATGAGTCAAGTTGGTGACTGTGATGACTACTGTATTGCTTGTTGTGTTTCGATGATGGAAACAGGGAAAGAAATGCAGTTTTTTGGGGCTCGCTGCAATATTGCTAAAACATTGTTATTGGCTTTGAATGAAGGGAAAGATGAGTTGACTGGCATGGAGATTGTACCCGGAATTGAGCCGTTACCAGCAGGACCTTTAAACTATCAAGAAGTCAAAAAACGCTTTGCACAAACCATTAGTTATGTTGCCGAACAATATGTCAGTACCATGAATGTGATTCATTACATGCATGACAAGTACTACTATGAGCGAGCTCAGTTAGCTTTTATGGACAGCAAGATTAAACGCAATATGGCTTTTGGGATGGCTGGTTTAAGTGTGGCGGCTGATTCTTTAGCTGCAATTAAATTTGCCAAAGTGACAGCCGAACGTGATGACAATGGTTTAACCACTGGTTTTACGATTGAGGGTGACTTTCCTAAATTTGGTAATGATAATGATCAAGTCGACCAACTGGCCCAAGCTTTAGTTCATGACTTTAATCATGAACTTAGCCAACACCATATTTATCGAGATGCTACTCCGACCCTCTCGGTACTCACTATTACTTCTAATGTGGTTTATGGCAAGAAAACTGGAGCTACCCCAGATGGTAGAAAAAAAGGTGAAGCCTTTGCTCCAGGAGCTAATCCAATGCATGGTCGGGATAATTCTGGAGCAATTGCCTCTCTCAACTCAGTAGCAAAACTTAATTATGCTGATGCCAGAGATGGAATTTCTAATACTTTTTCAATGGTGCCTAAGTCTTTAGGAAGTTCTAAAGAGGAACAAACACAGAATTTAGTTAGTATGTTGGATGGTTATTTCAATAAAAATGCTCATCACCTGAATGTTAATGTGTTGAATAGAGATACCCTACTAGATGCGATGGAACATCCAGAAGACCACCCTCAATTAACGATTCGTGTTTCTGGTTATGCTGTTAACTTTATTAGGTTAAGTAAAGCTCAACAGCTAGAAGTGATTGCCCGCACTTTCCATGAGACAATGTAAAGTGAAGGGTTAATAGATGTTGTCAGTTCACTCGATTGAGACTTTTGGCACTCATGATGGTCCCGGTATCAGGCTGGTGGTTTTTATCCAGGGTTGTCTTTTCGCCTGTGCTTACTGTCATAATCCAGACTCTCAGTTAATTAAAAGTGATCAAGCTAAACAAGTTTCTACCAAAGAAATTCTAGAACTTTTAGAAAAAGAAAAACCATATTTTGGCGAGCAGGGTGGTTTAACTGTGTCTGGTGGTGAGCCAACAGTTCAAGCCAAAGAACTAATAAAACTTTTTATCGCGGTTAAGGAAGCTGGCTTTCATATTACACTCGATACCTGTGGAGCAATTTACAACCAACAAATCAATGAACTTTACAACCTAGTAGATTTAGTGATGTTAGATGTTAAACATATTGATGAAACTTGGCATCAGAAATTAACCGGTCATTCCAATACTAATGTTTTAAAAAATGCAGCCTACCGAGAACAGACTGGTAAACCACTGTGGTTACGGTATGTGTTGGTTCCTGGTTGGACAGATCAACCAGAATATTTAGAAAAATGGGCTCAGTATTTCAAGGATTTCGAAACTATTGAACGAGTTGAGATTTTGCCTTATCACACCTTGGGTGTGTATAAATATGCAGAGCTTGGGTTACCATATAAACTGGCAGGAGTTGAACCTGCTACTAAACAACAAGTTGAACAGGCCAAACAGATTTTTGATCAGTATTTAACCAATGTAGTAATTAGATAATTAATTAAAAGGAATTTATGTCATTTCAAGCTCTTTTTTATCCCAAAGCTATCGCCATCATTGGTGCCTCCAGAAAACTAAAAACTGTTGGCAATGATATTGTTAAAAATTTAGTTACCCAGGGTTATCAAGGTAAAATTTATCCAGTTAACCCAAAAGCGGACAGTCTCTATGGCAAAAAAGTTTATGCTGCAGTTAAGGATGTTCCAGAAAAAATTGATTTAGCAGTCATAGCAGTCCCAGCCCCTTATGTGACGAGTGTAGTGAAAGAAGCTCATGAGCAGGGGGCACAAGCAACGATTGTGATCTCTGCTGGTTGTAAAGAAATTGGTAATGTTGAATTGGAAAAACAACTAACTGATGTTTGTCGTGAGAGACAAATGTCATTGGTTGGGCCAAACTGTTTGGGGATTATTAATCCAGAAATTAAAATGAATGCTTCGTTTGCTGCTTTAATGCCAGAGGCAGGTAATGTCGCTTTTGTCTCTCAAAGTGGGGCTCTTTGTACGGCTGTTTTGGATTATGCCAAGGAATTAGGAATCGGTTTTTCTAAATTTATGAGTATTGGTAACAAAGCTGATATTAATGAATTAAAGTTAATTAAATATTTTGCTGATGATCCACAAACCAAAGTGGTATCAATGTATGTAGAACAATTAGAAAATGCTCCAGAATTTATTAAAGCAGTTAAAGAGCTATCTACTGGTGATAATCCTAAGCCAGTGATTATTTTAAAATCAGGCAGAACTGAAGCCGGGGCAGGAGCGATTGCCTCGCACACTGGTTCGCTTAGTGGCGGAGATGTTGCCTATAAAACTTTATTTGAGCAGGCTGGAGTAATCAGAGCTAATAGCATTAGCCAATTATTTGATTATGCCCAGATTTTTTCCAAGAATGAGTTAACCGAAGTGAAAAATGTCACTGTAGTGACTAATGCAGGTGGCCCAGGAGTATTAACTACAGATGAAATTGTGGCCAGTGGTTTGGCCATGGCCAAGTTAGAAGGGAAAACAGTCGAGGCTCTCAAGGAAATCCTACCTCACGCTGCTAGTACTCACAATCCAGTTGATATTTTGGGTGATGCAGTAGGAGAACGTTATCAACAAACTTTGGAATTAATTGCTAAAGATAGCAATACTGACTCAATTTTATTGTTGCTTACTCCCCAATCAATGACTGAAATTACCAAGACAGCCAAAGCCGTAGTTAGTACCAAGATGAGTTCCAAGAAACCAATCGTGGTGAGTTTTATGGGACAAGAAACTGTTTTGCCAGGAGTTAAATTAATGAAAGAAGCTGGAGTTGTTACTAACACTTTCCCTGAGCCAGCGGCTAAGTCATTAGCCACTTTTGGTCAGTTTGTAGATCAAGCCAAAATCAAGAGCTCTCCTCTACTTCAGTATCAGGATGTTGATCAAGCAGCTGTTAGAAGAATTTTTGATCAAGCTTTGCAAAACGGTCAACACAGTTTTCCGGAGTCAGCGGCAATCGAGATTTTACAAGCTTATAATTTTCCACTATTAAAAACAGCGCAAGCAGTCAGCGAAGTTGAGGCTTACCTAGCTATTAAAAAGATGGGCGAAAATAAGAAATATGCGATGAAGATTATGTCTCAAGACATTTTGCATAAGAGTGATGTCGGCGGAGTGATGCTCAATATTACTCTGGAAGATGTTAAAGTTAAGTTTACTGAAATGATGAAAATAGTAGCTCAAAATAAACCTCAAGCCAAACTTGATGGAGTGTTGTTAATGGAAATGGCTCCGGCTAATGGTCTTGAAATAATTTTGGGGGTAAACAAAGCTCCTGGACTTGGCACCATGGTGATGGTTGGTTTGGGTGGTATCTATGTTGAAGTCTTAAAAGATGTTAACTTTGGTTTTGTACCATTAACTCATAATGATGCATTGAGAATGATTGCTGGTCTTCGCTCAGCCAAGCTTTTTGATGGGGTCAGAGGCCAAGCTCCAGCTGATAAGGAAATGTTGGTTGAAAGCATTGGTCGGTTAGCTCAATTGGTAACTGATTTTCCTGAAATTGTTGAGTTAGATATCAATCCACTGTTGGTTTTACCACAAGGTGAAGGGGTTAAGGTTCTTGATGCCCGAGTGGTGATAGAATAAGCGACAATGTCTAAAGCTATTTATGCTTTCTCTGGTGATCCGATTACTTATGGTCATGTTGATGTTGTTCAACGAGCAGCCAAGATTTTTGATCAGGTTATCGTTGCCATTGGAGTAAATCCTGATAAAAAATACATGTTTTCTCTTGAAGCTAGAACCGAAATGGCTAGTCACTCTCTTCGTCATTTAAAAAATGTTAAGGTAGTTTCATTTACTGGCCTATTAGTTGACTTTGCTTATGAACAAGGCGCTGAAGTAATTGTTAAGGGAGTAAGAGACACCAAAGATTTTGAATATGAGCGTTATCTTAATCAATTGGGTGAGAGTCAAAAATTAGGCATGGAAACCGTATTACTATTTGCTGATCCGAAGTTAGCTCACATTAGTTCCAGTTCAGTGAAAGCGATCCAAAAAGAACAGGGTTTAATTCATGAATATGTGCCAATGTTGGTGAAAAGTAAGTTAGAGAAAAAAATGTCAGAGCAAATAATTATTAGTGTGACTGGTGAGATTGGGGTGGGCAAGTCTTTTGTTTGTCAAAAACTGGTTGAACTGGGTAAAGAACAGGGCTTGGAAGTTCACCACATAGAGTTAGATCACTTAGCTCATGATATCTATGAAAGGTTAACTGAAACTGGCTACGCTAAAGTTCGTCAACAGCTAACTAAAGAATTTGGCGAAAAAATAAAAAACCCAGCCGGCACAATTAATCGTAAAATATTGGGAGAGATTGTGTTTCACGACGAAGATAAATTAGCCGCCCTGAATAAAATTATGTATACGCCGATTTTGGTGAGGCTAAGACGAGAGCTTTATGGCAAAAAAGGTTTGATTTTACTCAATGCAGCTTTAATTGCTGAGTCTGATATGGCTTATTTATCAAATAATAATGTAATTTTAGTCAAAGCAGATGAAAAAATTCAGCGACAACGATTGGAAGCTCGTGATTTAACTGTTGAACAAATTAAGACTCGCCTAGCCAGTCAATATGATTTCGCTAAAAAGAAGCAAGAATTAGAAAAGATTATTAGGCGAGATCATCAAGGTCAGTTGTGGATTGTAGAAAGTAACGGCCGAAAAGTTGTTCAAGACTTAAAACAGTTTTTGGCAGATATTAAAAACGACTGCTAATATTATATTCTCGAGTAAAACATTGATATATCAATTTTATTTTTGATAGATTTAGATATTGTTTTATATATTAAGTTTGTTGTCAGCCAGCTGTGAGACACTTACCCACGGGGGTAAAGGGGTGTGGTTAGTGTTGGTTTTTAAATTCTTCAGCCAAATATTTACCAGTAAATGAGTTTTTATTTTTAGCCACCTGCTGTGGAGTGCCGGTAGCAATAATTTCACCGCCATATTCTCCACCCTCAGGGCCAAGGTCAATTAACCAGTCAGCATTTTTAATGACATCCAAGTTATGTTCGATCAAAATCACGGTGTTATTTTGAGCTACTAATGTATGGAGGACATTGAGTAGTTTTTGTACATCAGCAAAATGCAGGCCGGTAGTTGGTTCATCTAGTAAATAAACTACATGATCATTAGTTTTCAAACTCAGTTCACGGGCTAGTTTAACTCTTTGAGATTCACCGCCACTTAAGGTCGGGGCTGGTTGGCCAAGTTCTAAGTAGCCCAAGCCAACATCAATTAAAGTTTGGAGCTTTTGTTTTAAGGTTCCGTTACTTTTGAAGAATTCTAAAGCATCTTCGACACTCATTTTTAAGACTTCAGAAATATTTTTACCTTTATAAACTACTTGGAGAGTTTCTTCGTTATAGCGTTGACCGTGACAGACATCACAAGTGACATAAACATCGGGTAAGAACTGCATCTCGATTTTTATTTGGCCATCACCCTGGCAAGTTTCACAACGGCCGCCTTTGACATTAAAACTAAATCGACCTGGATTGTAACCACGAATGTGAGCTTCCTGAGTATTGGCAAAAAGTTTTCGAATGTAGTCAAAAATCTTAGTGTAAGTGGCTGGGTTTGAACGTGGAGTTTTACCGATTGGGCTTTGGTCAATTAAAGTTAAGCGTTTAACAGTTTCAGGCACCATTACTTGCTCAACATGGCCAGCTTTTTCATCGATTTTTCTGTTTAGGTGTTTCATTAATTGATAGTAAAGAGTGTCATGCAGTAAAGTAGATTTTCCTGAACCGGAAATCCCAGTAATACAAGTTAAAGAGTTGAGTGGAAACTCGACATCAATGTTTTTTAGATTGTGGTGAGACGCTCCTCGTAGTTGAATTGAACCATTAGTTCCTCTGACAATTGGCATATCATCTATTCCAATTACTTTTCTTTCTTCATTTTTCTTGGGTCTAATAACATCTTTTTTGCGGGCTAAGTATTTGCCAGTCACAGATTTTTTGGCTGCCATTAATTCTTCAGGTGTTCCTTCAGCAACAACTTCCCCACCGTGTTTGCCAGCTCCAGGACCAAAATCAAAGATATAGTCGGAAGAAAGCATTACATCTCGATCATGTTCAACCACTACTACACTGTTACCTTGATCTCTGAGGTTTTTAAGAGTATCAACCAATCGATCATTATCTCTGGGATGTAAACCAATAGTTGGTTCATCTAAGATATATAGCACACCTGTTAGACCAGTACCAATTTGTGAAGCTAGTCTGATTCTCTGAGCCTCACCACCAGCCAAAGTAGAGGCTTCTCTGCCCAGTGATAAGTAATTAAGTCCAACAGAAGATAAGAAACTTAATCTGGTGATAATTTCTTTTAAAATCGAGCCGCTGATCTCGGTTTCTTTAGTAGACAGTTTTTTACTTGCAGTCAAAGATTTACACCAGTCCAAAACTCGTTGAATAGTTAAGTTGGTTGTATCGGCAATATTTTTGTGATCAATTGTTACAGCCAAAGATTCTGGTTTTAACCTATTGCCCTGACAGGCAGGACAAGTTTCTTTGTGCATGAATTCTTCAATTTCTTTACGGATGTAATCACTGTCAGTTTCTTGATATCTTCTTTCTAAATTAGTAATGAAACCTTCAAATCTTTCTTGAATCATGGTTTCTTTACCAAAGCGATTCTCTCCAGTCACGTTATAGATTTCTTTGGAACCGTGAAGCAAGCTTTGTTTAAATTCATCGCTAAATTCTTCATAAGGAGTTTTTCTAAAGTCATAGCCGGCTGCTTCGACCACTACTTTCACTAATCTTGACCACCAGGTGTCATTGCTCATGGTTCTAGCAAACGGAATAATGGCACCTTCACTCAGTGTTAAGCTGGGGGCAATGATTTTTTCTGGGTTAATTCTGAGTAATGAACCAATGCCGTTACAAGTTTCACAGGCTCCCTCTGGAGAATTAAAAGAAAACATTCTTGGTTCAAGTTCTTTTAAAGAGATACCACAATCACTACAAGCGAGTTTTTCACTGAATAAGTGATCTTCCATCTGTTGGGGTTTTTCTGGAAATGATAAAGAACTGTCGTCAATAAAACTGGCTATTACTAACCCAGTTGAGAGTTTTAATGATTCTTCAATGGTTTGTGAAAGTCTAGATTTAAGAGTTTTTAATTCTTGATGATCATTTAGTTGTTTTTTAGAAAAACTGATCCGATCAACCACTGCTTCAATCGTATGTTTATTGTTTTTTAATAAAGTAATATTTTCTGACAAGTCAAAGACTTCGCCGTCAATTCTGACTCTAGTGAATCCTTGTTTTTGTAGGTTAGTAAATAAAGCAGTAAACTCACCTTTTCTAGCCTGAACAATTGGTGAAAGAATCATGAATCTAGTTGGTTGGTTGGCTACTTTTTTTTCAACTAAACCAACAATTTGCTTGATAATTTGGTCAATACTTTGGGTGCTGATTTCTTGACCACACTGATGGCAGTGAGGGTGTCCTACTCTGGCAAATAGTAGTCTGAGATAATCATAAATCTCGGTAATAGTACCAACAGTAGAGCGAGGATTATGGGAAGTTGTTTTTTGATCAATGGAAATGGCTGGTGATAAACCTTCAATTTGGTCAACTTGAGGTTTTTGCATAATGCCCAAAAATTGACGGGCATAAGAACTCAGTGACTCAACATAGCGTCGTTGTCCCTCAGCATATAAAGTATCAAAAGCTAAAGAGGTTTTACCACTACCAGAAAGACCAGTAAAAATAACTAGTTTATTTTTAGGAATAGCAAAAGAAACATTTTTAAGATTATGTTCTCTAGCACCAGAAATAATAATATGATCTAATGAATTTTTCTTCATAAAAAGAAACTACATTATAGCCTGTATTCGGGAATTTTTCGACTGTCTAACTCACAAACTTTAATGCTTCAAAGCTTGAATTTTGTCTCGCAAAATAGCAGCTAATTCGAAATCTAAATCAGCTGCTGCTCGACGCATTTTAAGATCAAGTTTTTTAAGTAGTTTTTGTTTTTCTTCAGGTGTTAACCCAGCTGGTTCTAATTCCTCTAGATCAATAAAGTCTTTTTTACTTAGCTGAATAACCAGTCCTTTCTTCTTGAGTTTAAATTTTTCTTCTACAGGATCTTTATCTTCTCTCAGCAGGAGTTTTTCCCTGATTGGTTTATTAATTCCTGCTGGGGTAATGTTGTATTTAAGGTTGTAAGCCACTTGAATTTCTCTGCGGCGTTGAGTTTCTTCAATGGCTTGTTTCATTGAACGAGTCATGTTATCAGCAAACAAGATGGTTTTACCGGTTTCATGCCTAGCTGCTCTACCCATGGTTTGGACCAATGAAGTAGTGGACCGCAAGAAGCCTTCTTTGTCAGCATCGAGAATCGCTACTAAACTGACTTCTGGTAAATCTAGACCCTCTCTCAAGAGATTGATCCCGACCAAAACATCGTATTCTCCTTTTCTGAGGTCATCCAGAATATCTGATCTCTCCAGAGTTTCAATATCTGAGTGCAGGTAGGCAACTTTGGGATATTCAGTCAGTTGGTAGTTTTTAAGTGGATCAAGCTGAACGTAAAAATCATCAGCCAAAGGTCCAACTGCTATTTGTTCGATTGGAATAAATTCACGTTGTTGGTAGCTAGTTGTTGGGTTTAATTGTTCTTGCCTTTGTTTGAAGTCGCTGACTAGAGCATCGATTTTTTCTTGATTGTTTAAATAATCAGTGAGGGCCTCAGCCATTTTTTTAGTGAGTGTCGTGACTAATGTTCTCTGACCTAGCGCTTTTCTTCTTAAGACTTCAATGACTAAGTCTTCAATTTGGTGGCTGGTTGGTCTAAGTTCAATAACTGGATCGGTCAGGCCAGTTGGTCTGATTAATTGTTCGGCAACATGTTCTCCCGCTTGTTGAAGTTCCCAGTCATTAGGTGTGGCAGAGACATATAAGTTTTGCGGAGTTCTGGCTAAAAACTCATGTTGTTGCAATGGTCTGTTGTCCAAAGCACTAGGAAGTCTAAAGCCATATTCGATCAAAGTCTCTTTTCTCGATTTATCGCCATGAAACATACCTCTGATTTGAGGAATTGTCATATGACTTTCATCAATGATCGTTAAAAAAGAAGTTTGATTAAAGATTTTGGTGTTTTCTTTAAAATAATCTAATAAGGTAAATGGTGGATCTCCTGGTTCTCTACCATCAAAGTGGCGTGAGTAGTTTTCAATGCCGTTGACAAAACCAAACTCCTTGATCATCTCCAAATCATAAGTAACTTTCTGTTTTAAACGGTAGGCTTCCAGTGTTTTACCAGC
>CAYSQA010000012.1:21024-23860 GCA_964433225.1 uncultured Pseudomonadales bacterium | reverse complement strand
TTCAAGACTATCAAGAAGTAGGCAATTTTTTAAATACTCGTTGGCCTCTAAAAGATAAAAATCAACAAATTTTTGCTAGAACGATGAAAATTGTGGAAGAACTAGGTGAACTGGCTGATGAGATTTTAACCAGTATGAACTTAGCTCGTGATACAAAAATTGCTAATTTTAGTCGTGAAAACATGGAAGATGAATTTGCTGATGTATTAGCTTCCTTAATTTTGTTAGCTAATGAATTGGAGATTGATGTTGAGCAAGTAATGAAAAAGAAACTAAAATTTACTAGAGATAGATTTGGGATGAATGAAGAAAAAGCTTAAGCTAACTCCATATACTGATAAAGCTGGCCATCACTAAAACCCTTTTTACGGTAATAACCACGAGTACCAATTGCTGAAATAACTGCTAGTTTTTTGTAACCATTATTCTTAGCTCTTTGTTTAGCTTCATTAATTAACTTAGTGCCAAAACCAAAGTGCTGGGCGGCAATCTTACTTTTGCTACCAATTTTTAAAGCCCGACCATAAACATGAATTTCACGAATTATCGCACTTTCCCTAAGCTCAGCAATAAAGTTTTCTTTAGGAAAACTCAACCTCAAGAAAGCTAATAATTTTTCACCATCTTTTGTCTCAACCACATATTGTAAAAATTCTTCATTACTAATAGCTGTTTGATATTTTTCGATTTTTAGTTTGGCAGCTAGTGGATCAAATTCCTGGCCTCTAATTTCTCTAGCTCTAATATCTTGAGAAAATATTCCTTTTTTTTCAATAGCTTGTTCAGCAATTTGTCTAAAATTAGTTTTTTTATTACCAACAACAATATCTTGTGATGGGATATCTCTGATAATTCTAGTCAGTCTGCAATAGGGTGGTGTAGTTTGTAAGACATGTTCTAAAACTGCCAAGAGCTCTTGGTGAGAATAAGGTTGCCATAATCCTTGTTTGTAATAATTCATCAGTTCCGCACTATCAATTAAAGAACAAGGATAAACTTTCAACTCATCAGGATGGAAAGCTGGACCTTTAAATAATTGGTTAAAATCTTGTTGATCTTTATTGTGGTCAGAACCATAAAGGTTAGCCATCCAGTGAGCATGAATCTTGAAGCCAGCTTGTCTAAGTAACTTAAAAGCTCGTTTACTAGCAGCGACATCATGACCACGATGATTTTTATCCAAAACTTCATCATTAGTACTTTGCACTCCAATCTGGGTTTTAGTACAACCTAATTTTCTAATTCTAATTACTTCTTGCTCAGAAATATTGTCTGGCCTGGTCTCAACAACCAAACCAACATTTCTAATCTCTGCTGTTTCATTCTTTTGATGCTCAACAAACAATTCATCCCAAGTCGCTGCTTGAAGTTTATCTAAACCAAGTTTTCTTTCTGGAGCCACATAAACTTCAGAAACAGTTTGGTTATATTTTTTGGTTAAATTATCACTATTAAATTGAATTACAGCAAACCGATCCTTATTAGTTTGCGGATTGTCACTTAAGACTAGATCACTATTTTTTTCCAATTGTTGCTGAATTTTTTTATATTCTTGCCGAATTTTTTCTCGATCATCATGATGACCAAAATCATTCAAAGCGCGAAAACATTCTTTAATAAACCAAATTTGATATGACTCTGGGTAATAAGACCAAGTTCCACCCAAAATGATTAACTCTGCTTTATCTACAGAGTGGCCCATCGACCACAGCGCATCCAACCGATTATAAGTTTGTAAATAAGGGTCAAAGTAGTTTCTTTCTGCCCGCTGAGCCCCTGGTTCGTCACTTAAATAACTTTTAGGCATTCTAATATCGCTAGGACAAAAAATACATTTACCAGGACAAGGAAATGGTTTGGTCAAGACTGTAATTGGGGCGACACCAGAAAGAGTCCTTACAGGTTTCATCATGATTTTCCTAACAATTTTTTGATCAAAAATAGCTAAACCATGCTGGCCAGCTAAATTACGATAAGCTTCAATTAGCTGAGTCTTTGACAGTATCGAACCGTTTTTAAGTGGATATCGCTTAGTAAGTTGGGCCAACTTTTTATTACTCAAAACCGGTAGTTGCTCAATCTCTTTCAGTACAGCTACCACTTGGTCCAGATGATCGGTATAATCAAAACGTTTTTTCATCAGAGAAAGTATTATACCAATGAAACAAGCAACTATTACTCAGCTTAATAAACTAAATAAGCAATTCTATAGAGTTACTGCCGAAGAATTCAGCAAAACTAGAAGTTTTTATTGGCAAGGTTGGAAGGAATTACTAGAACCACTCAAGGCAATTGGTAAAAATCATCCTCAATTAAAAGTTTTGGATCTCGGCTGTGGCAATGGTAGATTTGGTGAATTTCTGTACAAAGAAAAAATTCATAAAAATTTTATTTATCACGGAGCTGACAACAGCCAAGAACTTTTAGAATTTGCTCAAAAAAGGTTGGCAACTTGTGAATTTGAAAAAGAGCTATTTAATTTAGACGTCACCGATGCCCTAACAAACGACAATCTAAACGACCTAATTCCACAAAAAAAATACCAAGTCATTACTTTGTTTGGCGTCTTACATCACATCCCATCATTTAAATTAAGAAAAAAACTCATTAATACAATTGCTGATCATCTCACCAATGATGGTGTTTTTGTTTTTACTGCCTGGAGATTTTTAAATGAAAAGAGATTTGAAAAAAAACAAATTCATCCAACTTTGGCTAAAATTGATCCTGATGAATTAGAAGAAAATGACTTTATTCTTGACTGGCAGAGAGGAGTGACTGCTTATCGTTATTGTCATTACACTAATGATGAAGAGATTAAAAAATTAATTGCTGA
>CAYSQA010000012.1:0-20924 GCA_964433225.1 uncultured Pseudomonadales bacterium | reverse complement strand
CTTGAGAAAATTAACATCTCAGAGTAGAATTACCACATTCTGCTATTGCCCGATCGTCTAATGGCAGGACAGAGGCCTTTGAAGCCTTCAATCTAGGTTCGAATCCTAGTCGGGCATCAATATTAAGAAAACATCCAACTGGATGTTTTTTTAATATTATGTCCAAAAACTAGATTCAACAATTGCTCGACCGCCAAGTCTACGAAGTAGACCTGGGTAATGCATGCGAAGCGAGTAAAACGAGCGAAGTCGTAAATCCTAGTCGGGCATCAAATTATCCTATAATTTGACATTGTCTATTAAAGATGTTAAACTGCTTCTTCATTGATTGTTCTTTAATGCAATCAATCAGGTTAAGCTCGCAATTGGCTTTAAGAAGAATTTTTTCCCTTAATTACATTTGTTTCTTGTCTTTAACCTATAAATAGTTAAAGAAAGAAATATATTATGCGTCAATTTAATAAACGCTCATCTTCTAGTTTTAGTAACCGCAATGGTGGAGACTATGGTCGTCGTTCCCAAAATGGCAACAGAGGTTTTTCTGGTGGTTTCGGTGACAGAGGTAATAACAGAAGAAGTGGAATGAAACAATCCATCTTTGATCCTAGTTCAGTAATTGCTAAATCAAAAACTACTAACTACAAACCACAATCAGAAGAAACCTATGAAGCTACCAACCAATTTAGTGATTTTAAAATCGTTGATGAGTTAAAAAATAACATTAGTTTCAAAAAATATACTACTCCAACTCCAATTCAAGATCAGGTTATCCCTCATATTTTAGAAGGAAAAGACGTAGTGGGTATTGCTAATACTGGTACCGGTAAAACTGCTGCTTTTTTGATTCCGTTATTAAACAAAGTTGTCACGAATCCTACAGAAAAAGTGTTAATTATTGTCCCGACCAGAGAGTTAGCTGTTCAAGTCAGAGACGAATTAGCATCTTTTTCCTATAAACTTAATATTTATTCCACCCTGTGTATTGGTGGTTCCAATATTAATAGTCAAATTAACTCCTTAAAAAGAGGTCAACACTTTGTGATTGGCACTCCAGGTAGATTAAAAGATCTTAATCAAAAAAGAAAAATTAGATTTGAAGAATTTAACAATATTGTTTTGGATGAGGTCGATAGAATGCTTGATATGGGCTTTGTCAAAGAGGTTAAACTGATTATTGAATCGTTAGCAGAAAACAGACAATCACTGTTTTTTTCTGCCACTATGTCAACCAGAGTAGAAGAAATTATGCGAGGATTTTTAACAGATCCTGTTCATATCTCTATTAAAACTAAACAAAATTCTGGCAACATTGAACAAAAAATCGTCAAAATTCAGGGTAGATCTAAATTAGAAATGCTTCACGAATTTTTAATCAATGAATCTTATGAAAAAGTCTTGGTTTTTGGCCGAACCAAGAGGGGAGCCGAGAAACTCTCTAGGGACCTACAAAGAAAAGGTCTCAAGGTCAATGCTATTCATGGTAATAAGTCACAAGGTCAAAGACAAAAAGCTTTACAACAGTTTAGAGCCAACCAATTACAAGCCTTAATTGCTACTGATGTAGTCGCTCGTGGATTGGATATTGATAATGTTACTCATGTGATTAATTACGACTTACCAGGTACTTACGAGGACTATATCCATCGTATCGGTCGTACTGGTAGAGCCAACAAAAAAGGCATTGCTTTAACGTTTATTTAAAGCAAATAAACTTTAAAACAAATAAAAAAACCCGTTTCAACAACGGGTTTTTCTTTGTTAAAAATCTCTGACTCAAAAATAAACAGCTATTGTTATTTGAGACAAAAGATTCTGGTCACTATTTTTTACAACACCGGGTAAAAATAAATTTTACCTTTTGGTTTAAACTAGTCTAGTACTTCGGAGTAACTCTGTTCCAAACTTCGACATAGCCATAAGAAGAAGTAAAACTTCCTTCCATCTTTTCTTCCCAGGCCAGGTTGCCAATCTGGAAATAGCCAAATTCAATGGCTAATACGAAGCCTCTAATTCTAATTACCATAGGATAGTCTCCTTTCATCTGGTATTAGTCCTTATTTGTGACCTTTTTAAGGAACTAGTTTCAGTATAACAAAAAGCAACAGTTTTGTAAATACTATAGGATATAATTATTTACAAATTTGCTTCTAGTTCTTTTCTAATGCTCTCTAAATCTCGACTATCTTTTTTTAGCTGTTCTTCCATCATAGCCCTCAGTTTTTTAACCTGTTCAATCACTTCTGCTGAAGACCTCATGTGAGCTAAACCAATACCATGAGCTTGATCGACTTTTTCTATACCAGTCAAACGTAGATACTGCTCTCTGTTTCTCCAATACTTGGGGATGTTCATGAAAATTTAGTCGCAAATAAGCATAAAAACCATGCAGATTATTTTTTTCTAAAAAACATTTTTTCTAACTCTTGTTTGGAGATTTTTATTTTCAGTGGTCTGCCGTGAGGACAAGTATAGAGAGTATTTTTTTGAATAATTTTTTTAACTAGTTGTTGTCGCTCCACAGGTGATAAGTAGTCACCCGCTTTGATTGCACTTCGACAAGCCAAAAAACTCAAGGCTCGATTGGTTAATAAATCAGGTTTGACAATCTTGCCATAGGTAGCAAGATCAACCAAAAAATCGGTGATCACTCGGTCTATAGTTAAACCTTCAAAAATAACCGGGATTTCTTTAATAATAATTTGTTTGTCATTAATTAAAAAAATAAAACCTAAATTTTTAAAAATAGTTTTATTTTTTACAAAAAGATAAAGATTTTCTGGATTTAAATCTATTTTTTTATTAATTTTAACTTTTTTTTCTAAAAGTAGCTTATTTTTTTTCAATTGCTCAGAAAATTCTTGGTAAAGAATCATTTCATGAGCCGCATGTTGATCTACAACCATTAACTCGCCATGAAGCTCAAAAAATAAATAAGTATTTTGAAATTGTAGAACCGGACCCAACTCTTGTTGATTGTTATTGATTTGCCAACCTGGTTGTAAATTTTCTTTCAGATGGTCGGTAGTCGCTCTATCTCTTAACAGATATGTTGCAGTTACTTGTTGTGAATTCAAAACATAAGTTAAGTCTTTGGCCAATAAAAATGCTTGTAAGTGTTCAAACAACGCTGTAATTAACTCATCTTCTTTAAAGATTAAAACCTCTTCTTTCCTTGGGTGAATATTACTGTCAAAAAAATGAGCTGGTAAATTAATAAATATAATAAAAACAGGATAAGCCTTTGGTTCTAATAATGAGCCATAGGCTTCTCGAATAACTTTGGCAATCTTTCTGTGTCGCACCATTCTGCCATTAATAAATAAGTATTGTTTGCTAGGGCTTCGTAGTGATAATTGAGGTTTCCCAACTAAGCCACTGATTTTTAGTTCATTAGCTAAGTCAACTTTATAAGTCAAGCTTTGGTCAATAAATTCTTGACCAAAAACCTCACTCACTCTGTCTGCAAAACTTGGCTGGGATAAAACTTCAAATAGTTTTCTTTGGTCATGATAGACAACAAATTGGACAGTATGATTAACTAAAGCAAAATTAGTCATTTTTTTCAAAATATAAGCTAATTCTCTTTGAACTTTATTAATAAATTTTTTTCTAGCTGGTAAACCACTAAATAAACTTTCAACTACAACTCTAGTGCCAATCGGCATCCCAAATTTTTCATCTTCAGTTATTTGGCTATTCTTGATCATCAACCTATGACCTATTTTTTCAGTTTTTATCCGACTTTCCAAAGTAACTTTGGCTACTGCTACCATACTCGCCAAAGCTTCTCCTCTAAAACCAAAACTAGTCAAAGTCTCTAAGTCTTCTAAATTGCTGATCTTACTAGTAGTATGAGCTAGAAAACTGTTTCTTAAATCAGTAGCATTCATTCCACACCCATTGTCACGAACCTCGATTCTTTTTAACCCACCTTTGTCCAAGTAAATCTCGATTTTAGTTGCTCCCGCATCCAAAGAGTTTTCCACTAACTCTTTAACGACTGAATCGGGTCGATCGATTACTTCTCCAGCAGCGATTTTGCTTACCACTTCAACTGATAGTTCTTTAATTTTAGTTACCATTTTTCTTAAATTTAGTTATTAATGCTGCCAACTTTGTTTGAGCTTGTAGGGGAGTAAGTTGCTCAATCTCTATGGCAGCTAGAAACTTCTCAAGCTTCAGTAAATTTTTATCTTTAGTTGGTTTATTAAACTCAAAGTTAGTCTCTACTTGACTCCTATTAGCTTCAAAAGAAAAAAGAATTTCTTCAGCTCGCTGACAAACTTCTTCAGGCACCCCAGCCAACCTCGCTACTGCTACTCCAAAACTATGGGGAGCGGCCCCTTCAGCGACTGTATGTAAAAACTTAGGTTGATCATCAGCTTCATCCACCAACATGTGAATATTACTGATTTTATCTGGGTACTTACTTTCTAACTGTTGTAACTCATGGTAATGAGTAGCAAAGAGAGTAGTAGGACACTGTCGGCACTTACTTAATGCTTCAGCCACCGCCCAAGCCAAACTAATCCCATCATAAGTACTAGTACCACGGCCAACTTCATCCATAATAATCAAACTCTTAGCTGTAGAGTGCCGCAAAATATAAGCCACTTCAACCATCTCTACCATAAAAGTTGATAACCCCTCTGAAATAACATCGGCCGCACCACTTCTCACAAACAAGCTATCAATTAAGTTGATTTCGGCCTTCTCAGCTGGCACAAAACTGCCTAAATGAGCTAACAACACAATTAAAGCTATTTGCCTCATATAAACAGATTTTCCAGCCATGTTTGGCCCAGTCACCAGTAACATGTTTCTAGCTGGCACTCCCAATAAAGTATCATTGGGCACAAACTGTTTTTTGACTAATAGTTGCTCAAGAACGGGATGTCTGCCTTGAACAATTGCTGTTTTACCAGTCTCAACCATTTTTGGTTTAACATAGTTTCTTGTCTCTGCTAACTGAGCAAAACTAGTTAAACAATCTAGATTAGCCAAAGTGGTAGCTGCTTGTTGAATCAACTTAGTATATTCCAAGACCTGATTAACAAAATTTTTAAAAAGTTGTTTTTCCAAAACTTCAATCTGTTCTTCAGCCGTTAAGACTTTTTCTTCGTAAACTTTCAAAGCTTTAGTAACAAATCTCTCGGCATTAACTAAAGTTTGTTTACGTTCAAATTCCGCCGGAACTTTGCTCACAAATGATTTACTGACCTCAATGTAGTAACCAAAAACTTTGTTTGATCTAACCTTAAGAGTGGTGATTTGGGTTTGTTTTTTCAAGGTTTCTTCATACTCAGTTAACCAATCTTTACCACCCCTAGACAAAACTCTGAGCTGATCTAACTCTGCACTCACTCCAACTTTGATTACTTTTCCTTCACCAGGAAGACCACTAGCATCATCTGCCACAAACTGCTCAATCAACTCAACTACTTTGAGCAACTGATTATCGATTTGTTGCTCAAATTTACTGAGTAATTTGGGTAGCTGCTTTTGTTGACTCGCCAAAATTTCTCTAATCGCCAAAGTGTTAATTAATGACTGTTTAAGATTGATGACCAAAGCAGGCAGAGGCTCTTCAATCGTTAACCGAGCAATAATTCTTTCTAGATCAAAAACTTGATTTAACTCGTTTCTAATAAAAAATCTAAGCTCTCTGTTATTGAGTAAATAATCAACCGAATCATGCCTAAGTTCAATCTTTTCCTTGTTCTTAAGTGGGTGAGTAAGCCAATTGCGTAATAACCTGGAACCCATTGGTGAAACAGTTAAATCAATCGCGGTTAATAACGAACCTTGTTTTTTATTTTCCCTAATAGTTTCAAAAATCTCTAAGTTATTAATGGTTGATGAATCTAAAGCAATATATTCATCAGATTTTTGTAAATTAAATGTCTTTAGATGTTGTAGTTTATTAAACTGAGTTTCAGTCAAATAACCCAAGATAGCCGCCAAAGCTTGTTTGAGCGCTGGCTTACTATGTAAACCAAAACTTCTTAAATTATCAACTTGAAAATGTCGGCTAATGATTGCCTCAGCTTCATCTGTATACTCATCCCATTGCCTAAAAGGATAAATATTTAACCCTACTTGCTGTTTTAAAATCTTTAATAATGAGTAGTTATGGTAATCAACCTCAGCTAAAATACACTCACTCGGTTGATACTTGGTTAATTCTTTTTGTAACAAAGTAGCAAAGTCATTTCCTTTTAAATAATGGTTGCTGCCAAAAATTTCACCTGTCGACAAGTCCACAAAAACTAAACCCACAGCTTTGTTATCAATAGCCAAACTCAATATAAAGTTATTTTTCTTAGCACTCAGTGCTTGTTCGTCAACTACTGTTCCTGGAGTAATAATCCTAATCACGGCTCGTTCCACAATGCCCTTATTATCTGGTTCAGAAATCTGTTCACAAATTGCTACCTTGTGACCAGCCTTAATTAATTTAGCAATATAACTTTCTGCTGAATGGTAGGGCACCCCAGCCATTGGGATCTCTCCATCTTTACCCCTTGGCCTTTTGGTTAAGGTAATTCCGAGTAACTTGGCTCCAGTTAAAGCGTCTTCTAAAAACAGTTCGTAAAAATCTCCTAGTCGATAAAATAAAAAACAATCTGGATAAGCTTTTTTTATCTCCAGGTACTGTTGCATCATTGGTGTAGAGAACTGTTGAACTTCTGACATGATGTGTATCACACTATGCAGACTTTTTAGCAAAACTTCAAGGTTGGACTATCCAAGAATATTACAAGACTTTAGCAGTCACTTAATTTTATTGCTAATTAGCTTTTCTTGAGAAAAAAATTGATATATCAATCTTGTTTTATGATATGTTTTGATATTGTTTGATAACTATAAATATATTTGTCAGATTAATATGAGACACTTACCCTCGGGGTGAAAGGGGGTGGAGTGAAAAGCCTTGATTGAAGAAGTCAGCTTGCAGTTTAAAACCTAGGGATGGTACTATGCCCAATATGAAAAAACAAAGCTTACTTTTAGTGGTTCTGGCCTTTTTATTGGTCGGAGTAGTTGCCCTAATTATTGAAAAAAACAATAATAAAAATACCACTTCGCTGGAAGAACAGGTTCTGACTTTTCCCAGCAAAAGCCCAACTGTAGTACCAAGTATTAAACCAATCACAAAGGAATCAATGAAAAAACAATATGATAACCCTCCTGCTATGCAACTTGATAGCACCAAAAAATATCAAGCAACAATGACTACTTCAGAGGGAGTAATCGTCATTGAGCTTTATGCCGATCAAACCCCTCAAACAGTCAATAACTTTGTTTTTTTGGCTAACGATAAGTTTTATGATGAAACTATCTTTCACCGAGTGATTAATGGTTTCATGATCCAAGGTGGTGACCCAGAGGGGACAGGAATGGGTGGCCCAGGTTACCGTTTTGCCGATGAAAAATTTACAGGTGAATACACTCGTGGCACGATCGCCATGGCTAATGCTGGACCAAATACTAACGGTAGTCAATTTTTTATTATGCATCAAGACTATCCACTGCCAACTAACTATGTAATTTTTGGTAAAGTGATAAATGGTTTAGAAGTGGTGGATAAAATTGCCACTGCACCAGTCTCAATGAGTTTATCAGGTGAAAAATCTCAACCAGTTAAACCAGTAACCATCAAGTCCATCACCATTAGTGAAAACTAAAACAACTGATTAAACATTGAATAATTTAGCCCGCTTCACTGCGGGCTATTTTTTTATTTAAACTCGTTAAGTGTCTCAGCAATAGAAACTTGAGTCGGACGCTGTTGCAATAAGGTTGCAGTATCAAGTTGGTATAACTGTTGATGGTAAGACTCTAAGTTGTCGTTTCTATAAAAAACACCTACTGGCATTTTTTCTATTTCTTGAGATTTTTCCCAAGCTAATTTTTTATCATTGGGTTGATAGCTATCAGCCAACTTATAAATTCTTTCTTGGTACCACTGGTAGGTGTTGATTTTATTGAAGGTTGGACAGGGTTGTAAAACATCCAATAACGAAAAACCATCATAAGTCATTGCTTCTTTAACCAAACCAATTAAATGAGGCATATCTCCAGCATAACCACGAGCCACAAAGCCAGCGTGGTCAGAAAGAGCTAACGCTAAAGGATTAACTGGCTCCTCAATCAAACCGTCTGGGGTTGATTTGGTTTTTATTCCTTTATCGGTAGTTGGAGAACTTTGACCAGTAGTCAAACTGTAGGTTTGGTTATTATGGACCAAAACAGTAATATCATGGTTCCCTCTCGCTGCTGATAGTAAATGATTCATCCCTTCACCATAAGTATCTCCATCTCCAGCAACAACAATAATCTTCAAATCATGGTTAGCTAGTTTAGCACCAATCGCATTGGGAATAGCTCGACCATGAAGAGCATGAAAACCATAAACTTTATTAAAGTCAGCCATATTGCCACTACAACCTACTCCATAAAAAACTACCAAGTTTTCTTCAGGCAATTCTAATTGAGCAAAAGCCTGTCTAATCGCTCCCAAGATCCCAAAGTTACCACAACCTGGGCACCAAGTTGGTGTCACTGAGGAGACAGTACTCTGTAAAGTGATTTTTGCCATAATTATTGCTCCAACCAAGCCAAGATATCTTCTACATAAAATGGTCGACCATCATAACGTCTCAAATAGGCATCCATTTCAATACCAGTTTCTTGTCTAATAAGTTGTTCAGCTTGACCAGTGGAGTTACCTTCAACCATCACCAATCTTTTAGTTTGCTTGGCTAATGCTGCAAAACCCTCCTTAGGAAACGGCCAAACAGCTGGCAAATAAATTACGTTAACTTGATCAGTTTTGGCCACTACATCCTGTAAAACATTGATTGTTGACCCCCAACAAACAAAAGTTGTAGCAGCTTTTTGTTTACCTATTAAAACTGGTTGCGGCAGCTCTTTAACTAAACCATCATATTTCTTTGCTCGTTTTTTGGTTTGATCAATCGTCATTTGTGATTCTTCAGTCGCAAAACCAAAGTGATCATGCTCATAAGAATTACTGACATAAAAACCATGTTGTTGGCCAGGTATAGACCTTGGAGAAACTCCCGAATCAGACATTGCATAACGTCTGAAACTATCATCTGCTGGTAATTCTTCAGCTGTTACCAAACCCAAGCGCTCAACCTTGGTTTCTGCTGGGGGAGTAGGCATAGTCTGATGAGATTCCAAAATATATTTATCACTTAAAATGAAAACCGGGATATGGTATTTCTCAGCCAAATCAAAAGCTAATCTAGTAGCCTGATAGTGATCAGCTGCTGTTCCAGGAGTTAAGACTACTCGTTGAAACTCTCCATGACCGGCCCTCAACACAAACTGTAGATCTGCTTGAGAAGTCCAAGTAGGCAAACCAGTAGCTGGACCAGGTCGCTGACCATAAAGAATTACCAATGGCAACTCCATCACTCCGGCCAGAGAAAGACCTTCCACCATCAAAGCAAAACCACCTCCAGAGGACCCTGTCATCGCTCTCACTCCAGCAAAAGAAGCGCCCAGTGCTTGATTAATAGCAGAAATTTCATCTTCAACATGTTTGACAATCAATGGATATTTTTTTTGTTGAGCAGCCAAAAAATGCAGTAGAGCAGAAGCAGGTGTCATTGGGTAAGCACTGTAAAATTGAATTCCACTGGCCAAAGCTCCCAAGCCAATTGCCTCATTACCAGTCAACAAAACCTGATTATCTTGTTGGCTAACTGTAAATTTGGCTAATGGTTTTTCTAGTTTTAAAAACTCATCGTAACCCAACTGAAAAGCTGCTTGGTCCATAGTAATAATTGCTTCACCTTTGTCCGCAAACTCTTCAGCCACTAATTGCAAACCAGCTTGTTGATCAAAGCCTAATGCAGCCGTTGTTACTCCAAAAGCAACCATATTTGTTGCTAACTTACTTTTAGTCGTTGTTCTAGAAAATTCATTCAAAGGCAAACTAACAACTTTACCAGAAAAACCCATTAACTCTTCTTGAGTCAGCTCACCAGCATTTTGGTTATAAACTACAAGCGAATCTTTGGTTAATTCTTGTTGATGCTCCTTAAAAGCAGCCTTACCAAAAGTAATTAACAAATCTAAATGTCTTCGTTGAGAATAAATGGGCTGCTTTGCAAAAGAAACTTGACCAGTTTGATGGCCTCCTTTGATCAGGGATGGATATTCCAAGTAGTTGAAAGCCGATAAACCATGACGTTTAGCCAACTTAGCTACCATTTTAGAAACAGCCATTACCCCTTCACCGGCTTGACCAGCAATTTTCCAGTTCCATTCTTTCATAGCGACATTGTAGGAGTTGAGACTAGAATGGTCAAGCTAACTGTATTGATTTTTGTAGAAAATGTTACAATTTTTACATGAAAGTTCTTGTTCTTTATGGTTCTTTAACTGGTAATACTGAGTTTGTAGCAAACCAAATCGCTGATTTTTTGAATAATCACCACATCGAAAACGACTTATTTAATGCCCAAGAATTTTCACCAAAAAACATACTGACTTATGACTTACTAATTTTGGGTTCGTCCACTTGGGACTATGGTCAATTTCAAGAAGACTTTGCTGCTTTTTTTGAAGAAATAAAAGAACTAGATTTTAACAATAAACAGTTTATTGTTTTTGGGTGCGGTGATTCTGGTTATGAAGATTTTTGTAAAGCAGCTGATCTGATTGAAGACTTTCTCACCTTGAAACAAGCTAAAAAAATTGGTGATAGTCTTAAAATAGATGGCTACCCACAACAACCAACCAATCAACAACTAATTAATGATTGGTTAACTACTTTAGTGAAATCTTTAACTTAAAAAAACACCCCATTAACTGGGGTGTTTATTGCACAAAATTTGGTCTATTTCTTTTTGGCTTTTTTAATGACTTTCTTGGCGGCAACACTGCCTTTTTTAACAGCTTTCTTGGCTGAAGTCACTGCTTTATTCTTAGCAACCTTAGCTTTACTAACTGCTTTCTTGGCTACCTTAACAGTTTTGTCTCTGTTTTCTTTTTTAGAAAAAAACATCGCTGCAGCTCCGACAGCTAAACCTGTTACTAAAGCTAACAAACCACCTTTTCTTTTTGCCATAGGTCCATCCCATCTTTGTTACTTAGTGATGACTCTATTCTCCAGGAAAAAGAATCTACTTGTCAAGGTTATGCTGTATGAACAATTGACAAACTATTAGTCAATCCTGGAGTTTTCCAAATTGAACCATAAATAACCAGTACGGTTTCATTTTTTTTGATTAAACCCTTAGCTTTCATCATCTCAACAATTGCATTGGGCTCTTCAACTTTGCTTTCAGGAAACTCAACAATATGAGGTTCAACACCATAATTTAAAGCTAACTTTCGATAAGTAACTTGATTGCTAGTTAAAGCATGAACCGTGACCTTTGGTCTAAAACGAGAAATTAAGTTGGCAGTGTTACCGGTTTCAGTTAAACAAACCACACTATCAATCTTGTCTTCATTTTGCAGCAAATAAACAGCCGCATGAGTAACTAAACTGCAGTCATTTTCATCCACCCATTCTTCTAAATAAGACACTTCAAATTCTTCATTGAAAGCAGCAATTTTAGCTTGGGTAGCCACTGCTTTAACCGGAAATTTACCAATGGTAGTTTCCTCGGAGAGCATCACTGCATCAGTACTGTCGTAAACAGCATTCGCTACATCACTAACCTCGGCTCTAGTTGGTCGAGGGGACTCAACCATTGATTTCAACATCTGTGTGGCAGTAATCACTGGTTTACCAGCCAAACGACATTTGGTAATAATTAGTTTTTGCCAAAAAGCCAATTGCTCAAAAGGTACTTCCACAGCCAAATCACCACGAGCCACCATCACAGCATCACTAACTTCAATGATTTCATCAAGATTATCCAAAGCAGCTTGGTTTTCAATCTTAGCCACAATACTAGCCTTACCCAAATTTCTCTTCTCTAACTCTTTTCTAAGAATCTCCACATCTCTTTTATCACGGACAAAAGACAAGCCAACAAAATCAACTCCGGTTTCAACTGCTCCATCTAATTGAACTAGATCAGCAGCAATCAAAGAAGGCATATCAATAGTGATACCAGGAGTGTTCATGGTTTTTCTGTGAGCAACCTCAAAATCACCCAAAGCCTTAGCAACTAAATAATCTTCAGCTTTTTTAATAATCTCAAACTCACAACGACCATCATCCAACAACACAAAGTTACCTTCTTGCAAAGTTTCAACCACGTTGCTAGGAATAAAAATAACTTTTTCTTCTTTGCTAGTTTCATCGGCTGTGAGAACTAGGGTTTCGCCATCCTTCATCTCAAAACCTTCACCATTACGTAAATTAATCCTAATTTCTGGTCCTTGTAAATCGAGTAAAACAGCAATAGGCAAACCTTTTTCAGCAGCTACTTTTCTGACTCGCTGCACTCTTTCACGGTGCCATTCTGGAGTACCATGTTTAGTGTTGAATCTAGCTACATTCATTCCAGCATCAATTAATTGGCCAATGATTTCTTCTGTTTCTGTAGCTGGACCAATCGTAGCGACAATTTTTGTTCTTTTAAAAGTATCGTTCATGAATAACTTTCTTTTTTTACCTTTATAATCAAAACAAATACCTGACTAGAGGATTGCTTAATTATATACCTGAACTCTTGGGGTGAAAACAACAGTTTACCAAATATGCTACAGTTTTATTAATTATGACCGCACAAAACTTAATCATTGAACTGAAAAAACTAGCCAATCCACAAAAAGCCAAAGTCTTACAAAGCTTCTTTAAAACAGGACAAGGTCAATATGGGGCTGGTGATGTTTTTTGGGGAATAACCGTACCAGAACAGCGAAAAATCGCTAGAAACTTTAAAGCTTTGACTTTAACTGAAATAAAAAAACTAATTTACAGTTCTGTGCATGAACAGAGACTAACTGCCTTACTGATCTTGGTTTACCAATATGAACAAGCAGAACAAAATGAACAAGACAAGATTTTTGAGTTTTACTTCAAACATAGAACTCAAGTCAACAACTGGGATTTGGTAGATGTCACCACTCCCAAAATAGTTGGACAACATATTCTCAATAAGCCAGAGTTACAACCGCAAGTTTTTGCTTTAATTAACTCAACCAATCTTTGGGATCGAAGAATTGCTTTATTGACTACTTTTCCTTTTATTAAAAAGGGGATATTTCAACCAACTTTGAGTTTAGCTACTAAGGTTTTGGCAGACCAACATGACTTAATTCATAAGGCTAGTGGTTGGATGCTCAGAGAAGTAGGGAAAATGCAAGAAAAACCACTTTTAAATTTTCTAGACAAACATAACCAAAAAATGCCCAGAACCATGCTACGTTATGCTATCGAAAGATTAGCCGAACCTGTTAGAAAAAAATATCTAACCAAATAACTAAAAACCCCGACCGACTGGCCGGGGTTTTAACAAATCGCTAAGCAAAGCTAATAAGAAAATCTATCTAACATTCTAGCAAACCAACCCTGAGAAGCATAATCTTGAGTTACTTCACCAGTAGCATCATCCAAAATTATTTTTCTCTCGACCATTCTGGGGAAAAAGCTAAATAGCTTTTTCTCTTCGACAACATCAGCAACATACTGAATCCCATCTTCAGTAGCAACCGCTTCTAATTCATCATTTTCTGGGTCAAATGAGCTATCTGTTAAGACACCAGCTTCTTTCATCCTAGCCAAAGCTTGATCCGGAAGGTGAGTTAAGATGTGTTCTTGACCTGATGGCGTTGTTAACTTGACCTCATTATTCTTTGAATCAAGAACAAACTCAGCTCCATTAAGGTGAGCTTTGATATTTCTAGTTCTAATCTCTAAAGCCGCTGCTTCACCCATGTTTCGTTCTCTGAGCTCAACCATTTCTTGAATTCTTTCTTGTCTGGCTTCTTGAATCTTTTGTTGGTACTCACTCATTTTCTCTCGTTGTTCCTCAGATAACTCTTTAGTTCTAGCCGGGAAACGCATCTCTAAGTTATCAGACATCATTGTTTCTCCAGCGGTGCCCCTTGAACCAGCTCCTGAACTGTCTCTCAATTGAACTTGAGGACCTGATTCTTCCATAGTCACAACCAAATCTTTATTCTCTTGGGTGGGGACGTATTTGGTAGGCGTTCTAGGAGCTGTAGCTGGTCGAGTGTTTGAAGATGGAGCTGAGATTGGCTGAATACTAGGTCTATCGGTAGTTTTACCTAAGACATAGCCTTCATACATCTTGATATTACCCTGTTGGTCAACCTCGATCTCCAAAGCCAAGACTGGTGACACAAACACTGCCATTAAAAAAACTACGCTACCTAAAGTAAGTGCTGTTTTTTTCATAAATTTTTCCTTCACTAACTACTTAGTTACTAAACTAGTTTAACCAGTATGACAAATTATTAAACTATTATCAAGAAACTAGATACGTTACAATCTGGTATATGAAATTATTGTTAATGAAGCTTTTCCTTGAATACATTAGAGTTTTAGCCAAACTCCAACTGCTTAAAACCAAACCCATGGTAATTGGTCTAACTGGTTCAGCTGGTAAAACTAGCACCCTAAATGCCATTGAGGCTATTTTAAAAGATTTACCTGACAAAAAAATTAAAATTAGCCATAAAGCCAACTCAGAAGTGGGCTTACCACTCAATATCTTGGGGATTACCGTTAAAGATTTTAGTTTGAAGAGTTGGGTAAAAATCTTTTTTTTAGCTGGTTGGAAAGTTTTGACTAACTGGGAGAAAATCGATATTTATGTCGCTGAAATGGGCATTGATAGTCCATATCCTCCAAAAAACATGAGTTATTTGCTCAGTTTCCTCCAACCAAAAATCGGTATTTTCCTCAATGTTTCAGCTGTGCACAGTGAGGCTTTTGATCATTTAGTCAAAGAAACTGATCCTGCCAAGAAAACTCAAGCTGTAACTCAACAAATTGCTTTGGAAAAAAGCAAGTTAATCAAAAGTTTAAAAGCAAATAATACTGCAATTCTCAACTTTGATGACCCAGTTGTGGCTCAATTTGGACCACAAACTCAGGCCAAAACCATTACTTTTGGTACAAAATCTGCTAACTTAATTTTAAAAACTTGGGAGCCATCAATTACTGGCACTAAATTCACTTACTTATATCAAAATAAAACCTACCAACTAAACTTCAAAGACTTTGTGCTACCTAAAAAATTCGGGTACAGCCTGGCAGCCGCAATTACCACTGGCTTAGCCATAGGTATGGGTATCGAAAAAATTATTAGTAGTCTTGAAAAAAACCTAGTTATACCACCAGGCAGATCCACCTTGCTTTCAGGAATAAATAACACCTACATTCTGGATAGTTCATATAATTCATCCCTAGACCCAGCTTTAGAAATGCTAGCATTACTTGATAAAATTGCGCCAAAAAGAAAAATTGCCATCTTGGGTGATATGAGAGAAATGGGGGATGAGGCGGAATTAGCTCATCTACAATTAATCGAGTCAGCCCTTAATAAGGTAGATCTCCTACTATTAGTGGGACCGTTAATGAGTAAATACAGTAAAACCTTTAACAGTAAGAAATTACAACTATTTAATACTGCTCAACAAGCGGTTGAGTTTTTAAAGCCACAATTAATAGCCACAGACACTATTTTAGTGAAAGCATCACAAAATAGTTTGTTGTTAGAAATCGCGGTTGAACAACTGCTAGCAAATCCCACAGATATTAATAATTTGTGCCGTCGTGGAACTAATTGGGATAAACTCAGAAACAAGCTAATTAACTAAAAATTGCTAAAAAATTAAACCTATAATTTAAAAACTGCTATTATACGTGTGCCACTATTTGCGGCATAATACCAGGCTAAAACAATCAGTTTGACATCTATATAATTTTAACTATTGACACTATAGGCCTGTTTTGATATCATACTCCCCGTTGTTCAATCGCTAACACGTCTACACGATGTGCTAAGCGAAAGAACGACAGCACATTCACATTGAATTGAAACAGAAGTTTTTTTTGTTTTGGTTTTCCATCCCTCAATTTTTAGCAGCCTTTTTAAGCTTGCTCAGTTAGGGACTTTTTATTTTATAAGGTCTTTAGCTGAGCAAGCTTCGGTAGTGGCTCAGGCCACTGCTGAGGGACTGCCACATTCCAAATTTTTATGTAAAGGATGGTAAAAACCCATGACTGACAAAGTCAAAACCCGCAAGTCCAAGAAAGAAATGCCCACCTGGCAACGCATCGCCAATGATGTTTCCCGCTCCGTTGACGCGAACCTTCGCGGCAAACTGGACATCGAAGATGCCCAGGAGATGTTGCTCGAAGCCCTCGAAAGCCTGCCGGAAGGAAAGGAACGCCGCGAGTTCTTGCTCGCCAACGTGCCCGAACTCACCGACATGAAACAGCGTGCGGACAACCGCCAGGGCGAAATCAACAAACTCAAGAAGCAAGTCCGGAAACTGATGATTACCATCAAGTTCCTGATGACCTTCCTGGTCAAAAAAGGACACAACGTCCTCGAAGCGTTCCAAAAGAGCGCGGCTGATGATGCCCCGCGCGTCATGGCTGAAGCCCGCGAAACCATGTTCCAGGCGCAAATCTTCGAAGAAGGCGCGGCCGGTTTCGGCGAGGTCCTTGCCTCCATCGAGACCTTCACCCGCACCGCCGTTACCAGCGTGGGAGTGGAAGACTTCATGTCCGCTCTCGAAGAAGACAACGGGGACTAGATCCCCATCTGTTTCCCATCAATGTGAAAGGGCGCCCCACAAAGGCGCCCTTTCTACGTTAAAAAGCCTTTGTATAATACTGCTATGATTAAAAACCCAGAACAACAGCATAAACCAGACTACAGTAGTGGTGAGTGGTTAGACTCCTTAACTTACTTTCAAGTCGATGATCTAGTTACTTGCCCCAGTAAACATGGTGATTTAGTCTTGAAAATTACCCAGATTAGACCAGTTAGACCTGGTGATTACAAATTTGCCCTTCACACCCAATATGTTGAACTTAGTGATCAACATGGCGTAATAGAAAGTAATATTTCTGCAGCCCTGATTCAACTAGTTAAAACTGAAAAATAGAGGGTTGCCTCTCATTTTTTTCACTTTACAATCACAAAAGAGATCAAACAGAGTTATTGCTAGTTAAATCTGATCTCAAGAAAGAGGATATGGAAAGATTTACTCCTCCAGGTGCTAGAAAATGGGAAAGTTGGGTTCCAGAAGATACAAACGAGGAAACTCAAAATCCTGGTACTCCTCCAGAAGACTTGGATCTCCCAGAAGAAGAATAGTTTATTGCTTCCTTGCTAATCAGTTGAAAATAACCGTATAATGGAAGAATTATGGATTCTTTCCAACGCTCTCAATATTCTATTTTCAATAAAAATAAACAACCAATTGAAAAACCAGAAGGTAAACCAAAACCAACAATTGAACAAACTCCAACCAGCTCAAAAATAACCCCAGAGCTACCACCAGTTGAACCACCAACAACTATTCTTCAAACTAATTTTACTGGTAATCAGTCAAACAGAAAAAAAGCAATCATCAAACCATTACTATGGCTATTTGGCTTAGTTTTACTAGGAATATTTTTCTTTTCTGTGGGCTATTACCTGCAAAACAGAAACTATAACCAAGTTCAATCACCAGAAATAAAAATCAAAGATGTCGGTGAGATTTTGTTAGAAAAATTTGCTACCAAAGAAACCTTACCAGCTGGAACAGTCCTGATTAAACTGTGGATGGATAGTAATAATGATGGTAAGCATGATTCATGGGAAAACAACCAATATGATATCGGTGCCAATATTAGAAAAAAAGGTGAAGAAGCAGCCTTTTTATGGGTGGAAACAGATGGTGAAGGAGTAATCAGACTAACTGGACTTGATAGTAAAGAAAAATTTGAGATTAGTTATTATGTCATTGATCGTGGCAACAATTACAACCAAGACAGACATTTCTACGGACAATTAAACTATGAAATCTTTCAATCAACAGATGGCTCAACCGGAAAAATCTTTGGTGAATGGCGAGATTTAAAAATTAATGACACTGGAGCAGAAATTACGCTAGGATTAAGAGAATATAAACCAAACAAATTATTTGTCACTCAAGCTAGTGCTGCCATTCTTTATGATGCAGAAGGCAAGCAATTTGCTTCTAGTAGTATTTTTAGTAACAGCACTCTCCCGATTCAATTTGAAATTAGAGATAACCATATTTTTTACGTAAAAGATGGAGTTCTTTATAAAAATAATCCACTGGTAAACATGGTTTATTCTCAACAAGTTTTCAATCAAATCAACATCAGTGATGATAGCTTTTGGTCAATCTCACCAAGTGGTTCAGCAATTATTTATGGCGACAACAATGCCGCTTATTTTAGAAACCAGGATAATGCTTGTGGCAAACAACAGCTTTACTATGAAAACAAACCAATTGCTCTCTATACTCAGTCCTATCCTCATGATCCTGTTGGAGTCAGATTTGGTGATGATCACCAAGCCATCATCTATGGCAGAGTAGAGAATAACTACCACTATTACTTAGTCGGTTGTAGTAACAACCAATTAACTATTAAACAGCTACCAATCGAAAGACAGTGGTATGGTGGCATTTTTGCACGACATAATCGCTTTGTTATCAAAGGACCAGTCACTCATCAAAACCAAACCTACGGAGAAGGTCTTTATGTTTATAAATTGGATGAAGACAAAATCGAGAGAATTGGGGGTGATGAACTTAATACTACTTATTTCGTGGCTAATGCTTATGATGGCCGTTACACTATCTTGGCCAATACTGAGGAAGATCAACTAAAAATACTCAATTTTGATTCAGCTACTGAAATTAAGATCCTTAATTTTGAGATTAAACCGTTTTTTAAACAGTATGATCGTCACGGTTTGGCAAATGGTAACTTTACCTACCTAGGTAAAGATAGTTTCATGTTTATTGATCGCTTTGGTCAATGTGGCCAAAATCAAGCTTGTGCTGAAGTTAAATCATTCAAAATAGCTGGCACAACTATTAATGTGACTGATTTAGTAACTATTAAAGACGTCTACCCAATGAGAGTGATTGGAGAAATTAGCAAATGAAAAAACCTATCAATGTTATTTTATTGACTTTAATCTCACTAATAGTAGCTACTGCTTCAACTTGGTTTGGCTGGCAAGTTGCCGCTAACAATTTAAATCAACCAGAACCAGAAAACCAAGCCGTAGTTAACCAAAAGGTTGAGGTTTATTTTTATCGTACCGATGGAATTTATCGAGTTACTAGTGACCAAGATACTCCTCAAAAAATCGTTGAAACCAACTATGACCGTGATAAACCATATTACTTTAGTCCTAGTTTTGACCTTATGGGAGAAAATAGTAATTGGCTAGTCTATAAGGATGTCATCGGCAAAAATGATGAAACTAATGAAGTCTTTTTTGGTCTAGTGGTGTATGACATGACTGAGAATAAGCCTATCTTTAATTTCGATGACAAAGAAAGCTCTGTGACTAGTCTTATGGTTTCTCCAAACAAAAACAAATTAGTTTTTGTTGTTAACCGCAAAGACCCTAACAAAGAAATCTCTCAAGGTCATGAACCATTTTATCAAGAACTCTTAGTTTGGGATGGCAAAAGTAACCAACCAGAAAAAGTCTTAACTGAAGCTAGTGGCTTTTTTGGACTTGGTTTGGGCATCTGGCTAGATAATGAAACCATTACCCTTGGTCGAGGCTATGAGGGTATTTCTTACTGTAAATTTAATTTAACAACTGATAAAGAACTACCCCAAAACTGTGAAGGCTATGGTTCTTCAAGTTATGGCGGTATGGAAAACCTAGTCACCTTAGTTGATGGCTGGCTTTATGGTTACCGTTATGAGTGGTCTGAAATGACCGGTAATAGAAACCCTAGTAAGGGTATTTTCAAGCAACAACCAAACAATAACAAAATTTATCTTAGTAATGATGTCCCTTCAGATTTAGTTATTGGCCAAGACCAACTTTATTATCTCAGAAGCAATCTTGATAGCACCAAGTATATCTACAACGGAGTTGATAGTGACCTATATCTAGTAGCTAAAGATGGCTCGTTTACCAAGAGATTAACTAATGATGGTAATAGTGTTATGGCCAAATCAAACCTCGATCTATCAAATGATCAAAGATTTATTAGCTATCAAATAACCGATATTAGTAATATTCCTCCAACCGAGAATAACCTTGAAACTACTCAAGACAACTCAACTATTTGGCTATATGACACTCAATTAAATAAATATTATCAAATTGCTGAAAAAGGCCTAGCCCCTCAAGTGGTAGTCAAAAATCTAACAAATTAATTACCAATTTAAAAATAGTAAAAAAAGACCAGTCTAATTTTATTTTTTTATGGTATAAAACGCTCATGAAAAAAATCTTTTTCTTGTTGGGTAATAACTTACTCAATAAATTTTCAACCCACCTGCTAAAAATAATTCCAGATCTAACCATCATTGAATGTAGTAGTAAACCACAAAAAAACCCACACCAACTTTTTCTACCCAAAGGAAAAGAGTTTGAAACCATCATAAAATTTAGTGAAAACAAGCAAGTGGTTGGAATTTTAAATAGAGCAGATCATTATGAGAACCTTCATGGTAAATTAGTTGATTACTTTGAAGTGCCAGGACCATCATTTGCTGCAATCAACCAGGTCGGGAATAAAGCCAACTTACATCTATTAATGGATGATCTAAACCTCCAGCTATTCAGACCCAAAACCATTATTTGCCAACTTACTGAAGTAGCTGAGTTATTAAAAAATATCCAGTTCCCAGTCATGCTTAAACCTTTTGTTGGTGCTCATAGTCGAGGGGTAACAAAACTGGAATCAGTTGATGATTTTAATCACGTTTATCCTCAACTCTATGAACA
>CAYSQA010000011.1:0-24996 GCA_964433225.1 uncultured Pseudomonadales bacterium | reverse complement strand
TGATCAACAGCTTTGAAGGCCAAGGTTTCCCAAATACCGCCATCGATTTTCATGGCTTTTTTCATTTCTTTGATCAACTCTGGAATTATCAAAATAATACCAATACCAACCAGCGTCATCATTACACTGCCAGATCCACGACCGATCAAAAATGGGGGCATAAAACCACCAACACTGAGGTCTCCTTTGGTAAACATTTCATAGAGGATAAGAGAAAAAAGCACCATGGGGAAAGCTAGTAAGTTGCCAAAAACAATTTTAATCCAGTAACCAAAGTTACTTTTTCCTGGTACAGCACCCATCATTAGTAAAAGAGGACTCACGACAATCGCCACAATAATAGTGATATAGATTTTTAGTAATTCGAAGAAAAGTTTAAAAACACCGATCAAGATAGCAATCGAAACAATTAGGCCCATTGTTAGACCACCCAACCAGCCAAGAACGTCACCAACCGCACTAGTATCAATACTAGCAGCAAAGGTCTTAACAGCTTCATTCATACTCGAGAAAGCACCATTAGTATTAACTCCAGTAACGACATCCCAACCAATCTGTAAGAAAGTTTTACTGATTAGCTCAGTTCCACCTTCAGGGCTAAATAAACCGATCATTAAGTACATTAGTAAATACATTAAGTCGATTAAAAAACCAGCAATGGCATAAGAAAAAGTAACGAAAATCAATGAGATAATAATTCCAGGAATGGCCTGTTGAGCTGTTACAACTGTTTGACCATTGAGTTTTTGGCGGAACATGATCATAAAACCAATCATTAGAAAGATTACGACAAAAAAGAAATAAGCAATGTTTCTAAAAACTTTCCAGGTTTCTAATACAGGATCGAGTGAAGAAAAGCCCAAACCTTGAGCTTGAGCTTGAGGAATGATATGAGCATCTTCTAATAGTTGAGCAACATAAGTTGTTCCAGAGGCTGGAGGAGTATAAAGCATAGCCAAAGCTTGAGTGGTATCGCCGATTACCCCTCTGCCATAGTGCTCATAAACAATGGCTTTTTCTTCATCGGTCATGTTTTGGACAGCGACACTGTCTGCAGGTACACCATTGAGTTTTAAAAACCAGTCAGCCTCACCCACTTTAGACACAGATGGAACTAAAGAATGCAAAGACATTTTGCCTTTGTCAGCTTCTATCTGGCCTGTTAAAGTTTCTTCGACATTTTTATCAACCCCAAAAGTTTCACGGAACCAATCAAACAAACTAGCTGCTTGAGTCGGTTTGGCCATAGTAAACGAACCTATTAGCAAGAAAACAAAGAAAATAGCAATCCGAGTGAGATGCTTCATTGCTTAAATATTGTACGTCAAGAAAGAGAAAAGCAAAACCCCAAAAACTCTGTTTGAATACTACAAAAGTAATCAAAAGTGTACTATACTACTCACATCATAATGATAGCGCTAGAACAAGTTAATTCTCTCAAAGAATATTTTCAGTCGGCTGAATCAGTGGCTGTTATTTTGGGTCAAAAACCGACAGTCGATCAGCTTGCTTTAGCTAGTGCGTTATTTATTGGTTGCCAAAATCTTAACAAAGAAGTTGGCCTATATGCTCCCAAAAAAATTAATGATGATCACTTTGATGTTTTGACTAAACTGCAAACAGAGTTAGGCAAACAAAACTTAGTAGTTTCGTTTGATTATGATGAACAAGCAGTGGATAAAGTGAGCTACCACATCGGTGAAGAAACTAAAAAATTTCATTTGACAATTAAACCTAAAAAAGGAGCCAAACCTCTTAATCCAGAATCGGTGGAGTTTTCTTATGCTGGAGCCGATGTTGACTTAATCTTTTTAATTGGTGTTCATGATTTAGAAACTTTGGATCAGTTGTATTTTGGTTATGAATCGCTTTATGAAAATAGTTATGTAGTGACCTTGCATAACTTCAAACCAGAAATTGGTGCTACCCAATTTGATTTGTCTGGAACAAGTAGCATGAGTGAGACCATGGTTGATTTACTACAAAGCTTGGGAGTCGAACTCAATGATACGATTGCTACTTCACTATTAATGGGGATTGAACAAACAACAAATCATTTACAGTCATTCACTACGAGCGCCGAGACTTTTGAGAAAGTTGCGCAATTGTTAAGAGCTGGAGCTAGAAGAATTAAGAGACAAGAAGCTCCAACTGTTGCTTTGGAGGTTAAAAAAACTAAATCAGTTAGAAAAAAAAGAGCTACCCAAAAAGTAGCCTCACTAAATTCTTCATCAGCCAAAACCAAGGCTGTTAAATAAAAGCAAGTTATCTAATATTGCCACAGTCTAAAGTAAAGGTGTCCATCGTACAGACGCAGTAGTTGGCACCACCACAACCTTGAACTTCCTCATAACTACCACAAGCCGGTTGAACTAAGTACTCAGTTGGGACGCCATAGTTTCTACCAGCCATCATGTAGTAAAGCTGTTCAGTGGATGGGGTAGAGCCGTTAGCGGCTTTGTATTGTTCTACTAACCAACTTCTTTCAGATAAGCGTTTTCTAAGGATATATTCCATTGAAGTTTTAATATCACAAGCAATATCAGGGTTTTCCCTAGCTTCTTTAATCCATGGGTCACTGGTGTCATCAGCAATGTATGCTGCTTGTGGACAACCATCTTTATCGATACATTGGGGGATCAAGACACCAACAATTCCAGAAGCACCACACGCGTTGGTGACGATTTCGCCACAACTCATTTCTGTTTCACCAGCTCTAATTTTTCTCAGCATTGGACTAGCCTCTATTTGTAAGAAACCCCACAACATTTGGGCATTGTTAGGATCATTCCCGGCAATACTACAAGTCATTTTCATTAGTTCGTTCATCGTGGGGAGCTTGGTGGTTCGGCTTTTAATTTCTTCACAGGATCTTTCTTCACCATCGCCTGGTTCTGTATCGACATAGCCTTCACAACGACCTAAGAAGAGATCTTCGGTGCGTTTACAACTACTAATGTATTCATAAGCTTTAGAGCCATAATCTCTCAAGTTTTCTTGGATTTTTCTAATCATCCAGCCCAACTCTCCACCCAAAATTCTCATTGGTTCTTCTGGCCATTCAACCACAATTCCAGCCATTTTCTTTTTTTCACACTCGATACAATATTTATCATCTTCTGGACATTTTTCTACACAGCCTGGTGGTTGATGATAAATAAATTGAAAAACATCTGGTTTGGTTTTGAGCAAAGCACTAGTATTAATAAAAGTTAGGTTCTCAGGAATAATGCCACATTTACCGTCAAAATCTTCGACACAGTTATTTTCAACGATGGTTTTAAATTGCTCGGTGGTGAACATTTGTTTTAAAACATCATTAATATAGTCCATATCACTACCATAAGGAGTAATTAAATGAGCTCTAATAACAATCGGATCTCCATCTAAATCTCCATTAACCACTTCGTCTTTAACAATAATATTCCAATCAAAAGTATAAGAAGCATCTGACGTAAAGACTTTAGAAAAATATGGATCTCTGAGTTCTCTTTTGTTGTCTGGGGTGTTGGCATTAGACCCCAGCTCTCTTACTAACTCATAAGAGCCTTCAAAACCTCCACAATCAAGTCCACTACCATTGATTTGGTCGATTAAAGAATTTAACAAAATCTTGTTTGGGTCAGAACCGATACATTGGGGTAGAGCACCACAGTCAATAATTCTTTGATCTTGGCTTTCTGGTTGTTTCATATGGAGAATATCACCAATATATTTTTTGCGTTGCTCTTTCATCTCTTCTAAGTGTTTGGCAATAATATCTGGGTCACTCAAAATATATGAAGTTAGTCTGGCAGAGTCAGTGAGGTTAGGCAGAGAAAAAATCATGTTAGTAGCAGTAACTGGGACTTTAAAACCAATCACAATCGGAGCCTCTTTTTTGATCGGCATCCTTTCAAAAGTTCCTCCCCAGACTGGTTCTGGAGTTTGAATTTCTAAAAAGTCGAAAATATCTTCATTGCTTTCAAATAGAGCTGGATTAACTTCCTCATTGCCTTCCATGACATTTTGTCTGATCGAAACAACTAGAAAAGCCAAGCGGTACAAAGCTTCAAGATTGAGTGGAGCAAGATTAATATCTTCAGCAAATGGTTGAATATTGTTTCTAAATCTTGATTCACTAATCCCGAACTCTTCTTCTATTTCTGGAGTCCAAGCATTCATTAACTCTTTACAACTAAAGTTTTTGTTTGGATCTTTTTTGCTTTTAATATCGAAAATATCTCTGAGCGCTTCAAAAAGAATCCAGCCACCATAATCACGGCCAGGAATGTCAATTTGGTTGAGTTTACAAGGATTACCTTCTTTAAATTTGTCACAAAAAAGTTTGTTGTAGACTTCATAAAGGTTGTTGTACTTCACCACACATTGTTGTTCTTTATCTAGGAGTGCTGTTGCTACGCCACCAGAGTTTAGTTCAGCTGGTTGTTTTTTTAAGTTCTGCGCACCGAAATAACCTTCATATGAAGAGATTTTAGTGGTGTCAGAAAAATCTTCATCTCCTTGAAAGAGAGGAATTTTGCCTTCGGCAAAATTCCCTTCATAAACAGAGGTTGAAGTTAATCTAACTGGTTTTTCATATTCTTCAAAATATTCTTTAATATCACCATGAACTTGACCATTAATCCACCATTTTGGTCTGGCGCATTGCACTTCATAACCCTGGTTGTAAGCCATTTGGTAAGTAATAATGTCTCTAAGTTCTCCAGTATTACCCAGAGAATATTCATCCTCAATCACTAGGGGTAAATAGTTATACATTTCTGGGTCACGACGAGTGTAATTAATGTAGTCATCGCTGGATGCTGCGTGAATTTGAAAAATTCGTCCCGCAAACAAAAAAACAAAAAAAGACAAGACTAATAGACTACTAAATCTAGTTTTCACAAGTTTATTATACCTTGAATTAAATGGATGTCCCAAAGCAAAGGTGGTTGAGTTTTGGTCAGGTTGAGATGAGACACTTACCCACGGGGGAAAGGGGGGGTGAGTTCTTTGGTTTTCTTAAAGAATTTTTACCCCAAAGATGATCTCTAAAATTTGGGCTACCCAATAAGAAGCAAACAAAATTAAAAAACCAACAATGGCCATGGTGACTCGTTTTTTACCTTCTTCCAAGCTTTTGGCATTAGTCGCTCCAGCTAAAATTTGTAAACCACCAGCCACAATCATCACAAACAAAGCTAAGCCGGCAATTGGAAAAGTAAAGGTTAATGCTCGGCTGATTATTCCTCCTGGGGTAGAGAGTTCAGCTGCATGTGGTGAGCCAGCTACTTTTAGAGGATCAAATGAGTCTAAAACATCAGAAGTAACTTCGTAAGAATTTTCTTCTGAGGGAAGGCCAGCTGCTGACACTAGTCTGGGTGAAATAAAAGCAAACACAACTAAGCTTGTTAAAATTAATAGTTGTGTGATTTTATTGCTCATGTTTTTAACCTCCAAAACCAGGTATCTGGAATAGGCTGACACCAATAAATCTTAACATAGTAATAGAAAAGATGATAAAGACCATGCCGATAATGGCGGAAGTAATTTGTTCTTTGGCATCTTTAGTGGCTTGGGGGTCTCCTTGGGATACAGATAATCTAAATGCTCCTGCCAGGATCAGTAAAAAAGTTGCCCCACCACCAACACTTAGCCCAACAGTAATAAAGGTTTTGATAATACTATCAGGTTTGGCTGGAATACAACCAATCGCTGTCCAAACTCCAGCATTCCCATTAAAAGTTTCTCCACCAAAACAAGCTTGGCATTTATCTCGATCTTCGGCAGTAGCTTGTTCACATAGTTCAAAGTTTTTTACCATTACATTCTCAGAAACATCGGTTCTAATATCATCACACATTTCGTCTTCACAGTAGTCAATGGTGTTAAAACTAGTTGAACAACCAGGGAAAATATAGTTAGTGCCACCTCTTACTTCTTCTACCTGAATTTTGTAGTTAGTTTGTTTCTTTGCTTCAAAACTAGTCGAAGCTTTACCTCCAGTAGCCTGAACTTTTTTATCTGCAGTTCCACCACCTTTGATGACAAACCTAATTTCTCCAGAGAAAGGTTTGCCTTGGGCATCTTCTAAACCTTCAACCTCAATTTTAGTGCTAGAAGTTGTGGTGTCCATACAACCTGATGAATAACAGGTTTGGCCATCTCTACTTTGAGAGACATATAAAGCACATTTGCCACCAGTATTATTATTACTGGTTTTGTAAGTGCCAACTTGACAAATTTTTGTTCCATTTTTATAGATAAAAATATTATGATCTGCTTCTTCACCAGTTAACCAAGGATTAGTTAAAGCACCTTCATCTTTGACAGTCCAGGTTACTTTGCCACTTCTTAAGTTTAATGAATTGTTGCCATTGGTTAAATTACTTCCACTTTTTTTAATATCAAAACTATATGAAGTGGCTTGAACAATTCCGACTCCACCACTTTGAATTTTAAGTTGATAGCTTCCATTTGGATCATAACCACTACTCATATCGATTTCGATAGTGTGAGAACTAGTGCCAGCAGGTAAAGTGCCTCTTGCTCCACTCAGTACGCCACTACATGAACCAACAGCTTCTACACTAGTGACATTGGTTGCCAAAAAAGATAACCCAAAAAAAACAGTAAGGAAAATTTTTTTAACCAAAACAAAAAATGATTGATAAGTCTTAATCATGTTAAATACTTTAAATCTGGTTTTTATGGAGTTTATTTTATCATGAGCTGAGTTTATTCAGCTAGTCGTAGCTTCAAACTATTTTCGTCTATATAATAAAGATGTGTTTAGAGAAAAAAGACTACGATCTTTTGTGTTTTTGTTTCTATTTTTAGTCGTTGGGTTTCTTGTTTTTAAATCAGAGTCAATTCGAGTTTTTGCTGAAGATCCAGTATCTACTCTACAAAAACAAATTGACGAACTTGAACAATTAAAAAAACTTTCAGAAGACGCTACCAAGCCATTAGAAGCAGAATTAAATTCTTTAGAGAAAAAAATTGCCAATGCCAGACAAAGTATTGTTAACGCTCAACAACAGGCCAAAGAATTGGAAAAAACCATTGAAAAAAGAGAAGAGGACGTTGCGGTTCAGTACGTTATTTTTTCTAACAGAATTGCCCAACAATATAAAAGATCGCGAACTTTTTCGCCTTTATTATTGTTTTTTAACAGTAGCAATGCCAGTAAGTTGACTAAAAACTTAGCTTATAGCTCTTCTGTTCAAGCTCAAGACAACCGGTTAATTAGGTCTTTGACCGAAGAAATAATGAAACTAGAAACAGACAAAAATAAGTTAGAAAAAGATCAGGTTACTTTGGCTGCTTTGGAGAAACAACTTGATAGTCAAGCTAGTTTTTTTAAAGTAGAAATCGACAAAGCCAAAGACTACCAGTCTGAGTTGGCTGGTCAAATTGCTACTTTATCTGCTAGACAACAAGAAATTATTAATGCTAGGTCTGGGACTTTTACAGCTTCAATTGGTAGTAGTGAGCTAGCTGATGACTACAATGCCTCAATTAAAGGTTTTAGAGAAGCTGCTCCAGCTGGTAGCTTTGCAGTTTTTTCTTTTGGTGCTTACACTCATCGCAAGGGGATGAGTCAATATGGAGCTAGGGGTAGGGCCCAAGCTGGCCAAAACTTTAAACAAATTCTTCAAGCTTACTATGGTAAGGAACCAGTTAATAAAGACACTGGAGGAAATATTAGTGTGGCTGGCTATGGTTCAATCGAGTTTGAAACAACCTACTTATATGGGATCGCCGAGATGCCATCTAGCTGGAGCTTAGAGGCATTGAAAGCTCAAGCAGTGGCAGCCAGAACTTATGCTTATCGCTATAAGCAAGAGGGCAAAGAAATCTGTACTACCGAGTCTTGTCAGGTTTTTAATAAAGCAAAATCAGATAATCCTCCAGAAGCTTGGAAAAAAGCTGTTGATGAAACTAAGGGTCAAGTTTTAGAAGACGTCGTGACTTACTATGCTTCTACTCATGGTGGTTATGCTTCACCAATTGGTTGGGACACTACCGATGGTTCTGGTGGGAGTAATTTTATTGATAAGTCTTATGATAAACTAGGAGGCTCGCCTTGGCTATATAAAGCATGGTACACCAAAGGATATAGTCCTTCATCTGACAAGTGTGGCAGGGCAAACCCCTGGCTAACTGGAGCAGAGCTTGCCGACATTATTAATGCCGCTAAATACCGCGATGATCGAGTAACACCAATCACCACGTCTTGTTGGGGTGGCAACCCTTATTCTCATGAAGAGCTGAGAGCTAAAGCAAATGGACCTGCCAATGTAACAGGAGTGACAGTTAAACAGGGTAATGGAAGCACTTCTGAGGTTGTGTTCCAAACAGACAAAGGAACGATTACTTTATCTGGCTCAGATTTTAAAACGGCTTTTAATCTGCGTGCTCCTGGTCATTTATCAATCCCTCAGAGCGGTTTTGCTTTTTTCAATATTGAACACAAATAACTAAATTTAGTGAGATAAAGTTGGCAATGGATTTTTAGACAAAAGCTCTTTTTAGGCCAAATTTATTGAGAGGATTGTTGGTTGTGACTTGATTATTTTTGGTTAAAGATGGTAGTTGAGGGATTTTACTAGGTTCAATGGCAATTTTTTTTGGTTCAGGCAAGGTCTTAAGTTGTTGTTGATCTAGTCTGGGGGCTTCTTTTTGTGGAGATAGTAGGTGAATATCTTTACTATTATCATAAGGTCTGATGATGGCAATTGGTTTTGAACGATACATTAATAGGAAACTCTCTCCTTTGTTCAATGCTCGATGAATGGGAGAAAAACTTTGTCTGAACTGTTTCATTGACACAATTTTCATGCTACCTACCAGTGTACTGAAAAAACTAGAGACTCGTCAAACCAATCTTTAAAGTTCAAATTAGTCCATTATTAGTGATTTTGTCAGGTTGGGCTGAGACACTTACCCACCGGGGAAGAGGGGAGAGGAAAAAATCGTTTTTTAAACTCCTTGCAAATATTTGGCTGCCCATGGCCGGTAATTAGAGTAGTAGGTTTTTTGTCTAATTATTTCGCCATTTTTATCTTTAACAGTGTGAGTAAATTGAGCTTTAATGCCACTAGCAGCCCAATCAATTTGTTTGGTTTGGCCAGTGGGTAAAGAAGGATCTGGCACATAAACTGGAGGCAGTGGTTCTCGAAAATCCCAAGATTTATAGTTTGTTAGCTCGGTTGTTCTGCCATCACTAGTACCATAAAGCTCCACCTTCATATAGAGGTTTTGACTGTCTGCTTCCGTATAAATGAGGACATAGTTGTCGGTGTCATTAATGAATCTGAGATCTACATTACCATCATAAACAGTGGCATCAAAACCAGGATTGTTATCTAACTCATAGTAACTAACTCGGTAGCTATGAGGTAATCTTAGGGTGATATTGAGGCCTGCATCTAATAAAGATCTAAAAAGAGTGGTGCTGACTTGACAAACCCCACCACCATCTCCCAAAACAGTTTGACCATCTTTAATTACATAGGCTGGTTTGTAACCGGTTAGAGCCGAGACCTCTCCAAGAGTTTTGTTAAAAGAAAACTCTTTTCCTGGTGGAACTATTGAGTAATTAATTTTTTGAGCAGTTAAAGCTACATTATGAATTCTACTAGGAATACTGTGGGCATAATAACTATCTCCAAAACCAATTCTTTCAGCTATACCGAGATTGTTTGTGTCAGCCAAAGTAACATCAGGAGGAGAGGCAGTGATTGGAAACTCTTGTGTGATTGAGGTGGTAGTTGTAGTTTCTGACGTTTGACTGAGTAAATCAGTAATTGTTTGTTTGATCATAGCGACTGTTTTAGCCTGATCCAGAACAAGCCCTTCTTTATGAGGTTTAAATTTTGTGACTTTGAAGGTTTGTTTGTCAAAATCAAATTCAGCATTTTGGGCTGGTCTATCCAGTTTTTCTTTCCAAATTTCAAGTTTGTTTTCGATTTTTTCATCAATAAAGCCACTGGGAAAAGTCAAGAAAGACACTAAATCCTGATCAGTGAGTTTTTCTTTTGTTTTGTCATAAGTAAAAATCACCTCTTTGCCAACCAGTTTTTGAGCTGTTTTTAGAGCGGTGGTGGTTTGTGAGTTATCAAGGGTTTTACTTAACCAATGAGTAATTGGCTCGAAAGAGAGGGTGGACTGTTTCTTTATATTGGTTAAAGAACTATTTGTTGCTAAAAACTTGTTTAATTCTTCAAGAGTTGGTTCAACGGCAATACCCAAGACATTTTCTCCTGGATTTAAAACCAGTGACTGAGGATTATTTGTTTGTTTTAGGATGATTTGAGGGGGAATTGGTTTTTTATTGAACTTATCTTTGGCCACAGTGACAAATTCTGCTAATTTTTGTTGATCATACTTAATTGGCAACGAATGTGATTTGGGTTGATATGGAGAAAAAAAAAGTTTTCCCAGCCATTGGAGTGGTTGCTGTTGTTGATCTTTTAAGATTTTTTCTAAAGTAGCGTCATAATCGTAATAAGCGGATAGAGTTGCTGAGGTTGTTGCGACTGAAAAGTCTCTTTTTTCAAAGTTATCTAAATCAAGATTATTTGTTATTTGAAATTCTTCAGTATTCAGAGCAATCAGTAGGTTATGTTCTATTGGGTTTGGGTATTGTTGACTAATTTTTTGTAGAGCTTCTTGTTTGTTTAAACCACCAATCCTGACCTCCTCAAGATATGTTTCCGGGAGGAACTTGGAAGAGGAATAGGCAATAAACAATCCCAGGGTAGTGATGACTAGGACAAGAGAAAAAAAACTTATTACTTGGAAATTTCTGGTTTGTTTCTTTTCGAATGGATTGAGTTTTTCCTCAAGAATGATCGGTGATTTCTTTTTACTTAAAAAGAACCAATTGCCCAACTTGAACTTGATAGGGTGACCAAAACGCTCCATAATAGATAGTTAATTGTAACTGATTTATGAATACACCACTACCTAAACCTTCTGAGCCAACCCTAAACCAACCTACTAGTAACAGTGGCGGGAGTGTTGGCTCGCCAACTCCTAATAATAATCAACCTGTTTTTCCTGATCCAGCCAAGATTGGACGCTCTGTTGCTCCAGCTGGAGTGCCTAAAATGGAAGGGGTTAATCCTAATTTAGCTCCCAAGACTGAAGAACCAAGTGAAAAAGTTACTGGTGATCAACCACCAACCAAATCAGAAACTGGTGGCCCTATAGTTACACCTCAGCCAAAATTAGGTGTCGATAAGCCAATTCAACCGCCAGCTCCTGTCAAGCCATTAGCGGTTCCTCCTGGAGGAATTAAACCACCTACTCAGACTAATCAACCAGTGGGCGGTGGCAATCAACCCAAGATTGCCGTAGCAAAAAGCGATCCTAAAAAAATGATCTTGATTATTGCTGCTGTTCTGATTGGACTTGGGGTGATTGGATCTCTTTTGGCGAATGTTTTTGGTAGTAGAAAAACTACTCCGGTTGGTACTGGTAATACCCAGAATAATCAGGCTAATCAAGAGGTTGTGCCGCCAGAAAAACAAACGGTTTTGACTTATTGGGGTTTATGGGAGCCAAATGCTGTTCTTGATGAAGTGATTCAAGAGTACCAAAAACAAAATCCAGCGATCAAGATTGATTACAGAATTCAATCTCACAAAGATTATCGGGAGAGATTACAAACAGCAATTGCTTCTGGTAATGGCCCAGATATTTTTCGCTACCATGCTTCTTGGGCGAGAATGCTGCGATCTGAACTAGCTGTTCTTCCGGCTAGTGTGATGAGTGCAGCTGAATTTAAAGAAACTTTTTATCCAACAGCAGCCCAAATGTTACAAATAGAAGGTAAAATCGTTGGTTTACCAATTATGTATGAAGGTCTAGGCCTTTACTACAATAAGGATATTCTACAGACAGCTGGAGTTCAGCCTCCAACTACTTGGGCAGAACTAAAAAAACTAGCGGCTGAACTAAGTGTGCCAGCTGACAAAAATGCTCGAAAAAGTGGGGGTATTACTAGAGGTGGCTTAGCTATTGGTAATACAGGAAATGTTGATCATTTTGCAGATATTTTGGCTTTATTAATTTTGCAAAACGGGGGTACTCCTGGTGAACCAGCTTTTACAGAAGTTAGGGACGCCTTGGTTTTTTATAGCAATTTTGTCACTGAGGATGCTATTTGGAACAGCTCTTTACCTAGTTCTACAGTAGCCTTTGCCAAGGGTGATGCGGCAATGATGTTTGCTCCTACTTGGAGGGCTCATGAAGTAAAGGATCTTAATCCTAATTTAAATTTTGGGATTGCTCCCGTGCCACAACTTTCTGATGAACCAATTGCCTGGGCAAACTATTGGGCAGAAGGAGTTAATGATAAAAGTTCTAATAAGGAAGCAGCTTGGAAATTTTTGAAATACATGACTAGTGCAGAGGTAATGAAAAAACTTTATTCTGCACAAAGTAGTATTAGAACCTTTGGTGAACCCTATTCTAGAGTAGATTTGGCTAGTGAATTGGCTAGTGATCCCTATGTAGCTGGTATTCTCAAAGATGCTCCGGTTGCTGTTGGTTGGTACATGAGTTCTGCCACCCACGATAACGGCATGAATGACCAAATTATTGAGTACTACAAAACAGCAATTAACCAGTTAGTTGCTGGTGAAGATGAAGAAGAAGTGTTGTTAAGTTTGGAGAGTGGAGTTAAGCAAGTCCTTCGTCAGTATGGAATAGAGTAGACTTTTTAGATCTTTTGCAGGATTTCTTTTAGTTTTTCTGGGTCATGTCTGAGCAGGCTTCGAGAAATAGAATCATTATTTTGTTGTTTAACAGTTACTTTCGAAACTAAAGCTGCTCTTTTAATGTAGTTTTCTTGAGGTAAATCATCAACTACTGGATATTCTTTTTCTTTTTCATAAGCTCTTAAGATTTTAGGAGGAATTTTTTCTGAATTAACAATAATAAAGTCTGGGTATTTGCCAAAGTATTGTTCAATAGTGGCGACATGATCTGTGGCAGAGAGGTTATGAGTTTGAGAAAAATGGGTCATTAAATTGATTATAAAAATAAAAGTGCCTCGTGCTTGTTTGAAAATAGTTTTAAAGTCTTCTACCAAAGTGTGTGGTAATAAACTGCCATAAACATCTCCTGGGCCAACAATAATTGTGTCTGCTTCTAAGATGGCTTTTTTTGCCTTGTGATAGAGGCGAGCTGGTTTACTTAACTCTATTTTACTAATTTTTTTACCACCTTTATCGTGGTCGTCCAAGAAATGTTCGCCAACTAGTTTTTTACCATCTTCGTAGGTAATAACCAAATTAGTTGAGTTCTCTGTAATGGGAAAAACTTTGCCTTTGATTCTAAAGATTTTACTAGCGGCTTCGATTGCTTTACCTGGTTTTTTTTCTAGATCTTCTAGAGCAGTTAAAATTAGGTTGCCCAAGTTATGGCCCTGGAGACCATTACCTTTTGAGAATCTATAAAGCAGCAGTTCTTTAATATCTTGTTGAGTTTGGTCATCGGCCAAAGCGGCCAAGCATTGTCTAATATCACCTACTGGTAAAAAGCCAAACTCATCTCTGAGCCGACCGGTTGAGCCACCAGAGTCAGTGACAACGGGGAGGGCAGTTAACTCGATTTGGGGGATATTTTTTAAACTAGTTAAAACGACTGAAGAGCCAGTTCCACCCCCAATTACTACAACCTTTTTCATGATAACAAGGGTAACCCGATTGTGTTTGTTTGACAAGCTATCTTTTATTTGAGGCTATATAATAACCACTATGGCTTTTTCTGTAGCAGAAAGAATTATTTTAGCGGTGTTGGCTTACAGTGCTAAGTTTGGTTATCCTTTGACAGAAACAGAAATTATTATCAGAGCTTTTAAGCCTCACGTTTTATTTACTTTAGAAAATAGTAAAGACTCAGTAGAGCCAAAACTTTCTCAACAAGCTTTATCCTTGGCATTGAAGTCACTCTTGAAGAAGAAAAAAGTAGTGAAAAAACAAGAGTTTTATTTGCTGAATGGAGAAAAAATCAAAGCGAGAAAGCCGAACCACCAGATTAAAAAATTTAAAGAAGCAGTAGTTAGTGAGTTGATTTCTGTGGCTGAAAGAATCCCTTGGGTTTTGGGGGTAGTGATTACGGGTTCATATGCAGCAGGAGTAGTAGAAGAAAAAGATGATTTGGATTTTTTAATTATTACTAAGAAAAATCGGTTGTGGTTAACTAGGCTTGTTTTTTTACTGTTAGCTTGGAGAAGAGGTAGAAGGCCTCAACTACCCAAAGGAGATTTGAGTCACAGTTGGGATTTTAATTTTTGGTTGGATGAGTCAAGTTTGAGTTTGCCGGCAGCAAAAACTGGTATTTATGAGGCTTACGAAATTCTCCAAACTAGCTGGATAGTTAATAAAGACCAAATTAAAGAACGTTTTTTCAAAGCAAATCAGTGGGTTTATAATTATTTTTTGTTTACAAACTTTCCAGATTTAACAGTAGTTAAGCCAGTAACTCAAAGAAAAATAGATTGGTTTTGGCCGATCGAAGGTTGTTTATATAAATTACAAGTTGGATATCGGCAACTACGACATGGTCAACAAAATGCCTCTCTACACAGTGCTTTTTTTCATTCCAGCTCAACCAAAGGTGAAATTTTAACAGCTTGGCAACGGTGCTATTTCCAAGCTGTTGGTTTGAAAAAAAAAGTTTTAGTCACTGGAGTATTTGATGTTTTGCACCAAGAACATTTTAATTTTTTACTGGCTGCCAAAAAATATGGCACCGAATTAATTGTTGGTTTGGAAAGTGATAGTAGAGTACGCCAACTAAAAGGCGACAATAGACCGATTTTCAGCCAACAGCAACGAAAGAAAAATCTAGAAAAACTAGCTATAGCTGATAAGGTTTTTATTCTTCCGGAAAAATTTAATAGTAAAGCCGATCATTTGCAACTGATTAACAAACTTAAACCAGATATTTTGGCTGTTTCTTCTCATACGGCTCACCTAAAAGAAAAACAAGCGATTATGAAAGAAGTGGGGGGGGAGTTAAAAATTGTTTATCAGCACAATCCAGCAATTTCTTCAAGTAAGTTAATTAACAAATCATGAGGTTAAAGCTTTAAAGTTTGCAGCTTTATCTTTATACTTTTAGTGACTAGTAAGTATTCAAAAGGAGTTATGAAAAAACTATTGTTATTGTCTTTTGTTTTATTGTCTGGGGTTGTTTTTGCTGGTTGCATTCAGCAAAAACCCGAAACAACAACTAATACTCCGCCAAAAACAACGGAAAAAGTGGGAGATACCACTAAAACTGGAACGATTAGTTTCACTGATGGACGATATTTTTTAGCTGAAGCAGGCCAGACACCTAAAGAGATTGATAGCTATGCTGTTGATTTGTCAGCTTATGTTGGTCAAAAAGTCACAGTAACTGGCCAATATAGTGGTGATACTTTGTTTGTTGGTAGCATAGAGTAAGATAGCACTAGTGGTAAAAAAACATTCTCGATTTATTTGTCAGCAGTGTGAAGCAAGCTTTCCTAAGTGGCAAGGCCAGTGTGGTAGTTGTGGGGCTTGGAATACCTTGGTAGAAGAGTTAATTGAGATAAAGACTAATGCTAGCAAACAGGTCTTTAAAGATCCAGAAGAAATAATTACCTATTTTCCAGATGTGGAGTTAGTAGAGACCACCAAAAACAGGTTTTCCACTACTATGGTGGAGTTAGATCGGGTGTTGGGCGGTGGTTTAGTTCCTGGAATGGTGACTTTAGTGGGAGGAGAGCCGGGCATTGGTAAATCAACTTTGTTGACTCAAGTGGTGGTTGGTCTTTTATTGTCTCCCGAACAAAATGACTTCTCTAATAAAGAAATAATCTATGTCTCTGGGGAAGAAAGTCCAGCTCAAATATCAATTAGAATCAATCGTTTTTTGGAAAAAGAACAAAAAAATAGCTCAGTTAAAAAATCAACTAGTGACCCGAAACAAAAATTAGCTAAATTGCTTTTTGTGGGTAGTACTCAAGCCGAAGAGATTGTTAATTTAATTGTGAAAAGAAAACCCAGATTGGTAATTATTGATAGTATCCAGACTATTACTAGTGGTGAGTTAACTGGAGCTGGCGGTAGCATTGGTCAACTCAGAGAATCAACCGAGAAAATAACCCAAATCGCGAAGGCCTTTCATATTCCTGTCTTTTTTATCGGTCATGTAACTAAAGATGGGGTAATTGCCGGACCAAAAGTTCTTGAGCATATTGTTGATGCTGTTTTAGAAATTAGTGGTGAAAGATCAAGCCAATTAAGATTAGTTAGAGCGCTTAAAAATAGATTTGGGGCAACAGATGAAGTCGGCGTATTTCAGCATGATGAATATGGTTTATCAGAGGTAACTAATCCTAGTGAGTTGTTTTTGGAACAAGTTGAAGTGGATGTGCCTGGAAGTGCTACCATTTGTGTGATGGAAGGGACCAGGCCATTACTGGTTGAAGTTCAAGCTTTGGTTAATTACTCTCATCTAGCTATGCCACGAAGAGTGGGGCGAGGGATAGAGCTCTCCAGAATTCAAGTTTTGGCTGCAGTTTTGCAGAAACACGCCAAATTACCTCTAGACTCTAATGATATTTTTCTCAATGCCGCTGGTGGGTTTACCATCAAAGAACCGGCAGTAGATCTGGGCTTAGCGGTGGCAATTGCTAGCTCTTTGAAGAATAAAAAAGTACCTCAAAAAACCATTTTTATTGGTGAAATAGGTCTTTTGGGAGAGATAAGAAAAGTGCCTTTTTTGGATAAAAGAAAAAAAGAAGCCAAGAGATTAGGTTTTACTAAGATATTTTCTAGGGAAACCCATGCTTCTGTAAGAGAAGTTTTGGCAGAGTTGAATTTAATCTAAATACCACCATTTGTCAGATTCAGTTGAGACACTTACCCATGGGGTGAAGGGGCGGAGAAGATTTTTACTCTCTTTTTTTAGAGTATCTCTCTCGACTAACTTTAATCACTTTATCTTTGTTTTGATTGCTGCTTTTGGCTAGGCCTAAAGTTCTGGCTGGGAAAGGTTTACTAATCACATTATCAATCGAAATCCGGTTGATAATTTGGTATTTCTCTAAAGAGACTAGCTCTTCTGGGGTGTAGTGTTCACCGAACTCTCTACTAAAAACTTGAGCATCTTCTGAACCCATGACGAAACTGGCAGTGCTACCACAGTTGCCAAAAATAGCTTTTTGTACTTCTTCAGGTATTTGAGCAATGTATTGGTTGGCCAAAGTAAGATTGAGTCTGTATTTTCTAGCTTCTGATAAAATCTTGATGAAAGCCTCGGTGGCAAAATTTTGAAACTCATCAACATAAAGATAAAAATCTCTACGTTGCTCTTCCTGAATTTGCACTCTAGTCATGGCAGCTAGTTGAATCTTAGTGATCATCATCGCTCCCAAGAGAGTAGCATTGTCTTCACCTAGTTTTCCTTGAGAAAGATTGACCAATAAAATTTTGCCTTCATTCATAATGTCTTCAATACTAAAAGAACTTTTGTGAGCATTGACCACGTTACGAATCAGAGGAGAAGAGGTAAATTGACCAACTTTATTGAGGATTGAGGCAATTGATTCGGTTCTCAACCGGTCCTGCATCTTGTTGTATTCATCTACCCAATAACTTTTGAGGATTGGATCTTCTAGATTTTCAACATATCTATCTCTGAATTTTTTATTAGTTAACAGTTCCAAAATGTCAGATAATCTGGCATTTTCACTAGTTAATAGAGTCAGTAAGGCATTTCTTAAGATGTATTCAAGCCTAGGCCCCCAAGAATAACCATAAAGTTTTTGGAAAATCGAGATAATTCCAGAGGCAATTAGCTCTCGGTGGACAACGTTTTTACCTTCAAAAAGATTAATTTGGACGGTTCTCTCTGGATCACTTGGATCAAAATAGATAACATCATTAATTCTTCTAGAGGGGATGTAGTTGAGCAGGGTCTCGACTAAGTCTCCGTGAGGATCAATAACACACATTCCCTCATTGTTTTTTAAGTCATTAATAGCCATGTTAGCCAACAAAGTAGATTTACCAGTTCCGGTTTTACCAATCACATACATGTGTCTGCGACGATCTGCTCGTTTGAGGCCATATTTAACAGCTTTGTTTTTATAAGTAGTTTCAGCAAATACATTGGTGCTGTTTTTAAGTTCCGGATCAGTATCTCTAGTAATAATGGGCAAGTTTTCTGGTGGTTCACCCAAGAGGTTTTTGCCCCAAGCGATATTGGGAATAACTTCAAGATTTTTATTGGGTAGGTGATAGAGAGTGGCTAGTTCATCAAGAGTTAAATGAACTTTTTTTGATCTAAAAAAAGAGCGGTTTTTCATCATTTTCAAAAAATGTTCTTTGAAAAAATAGTTTTTACGTAAAACTAAAGTATTACCTTCGCTTTTTGAAATCGAGTTATAAGTGGCAGCCAGTGTTTCTAAAATCAAGTCACTTCTTTGGGCAGAATCTGTTCTAACTGCAAGTTTGATACCTACTTTTAAGGCTTCTTTTTTTAGTTTTTCTTCAATCAAAGCTTTTTGCCGATGATAACCACTAGTCGCATCATCGATAGATTTACCTTGAATTTCTCTCCAGCCTCTATTTTTCCAGTTATCTGTATCTGGTGAAACCAGATATTGAAGATGAACGATATCACTTGGTTGGCTTTTTGATAGACTGGCTAGTAAAGAAGCAAGCGGGTCAACATTTTTAAAATCCAAATACGTTTTCATTGGTAGATATTCTGCATTAGTTAAACCCAGACTACCGGTTTTAACAAATGAGGGAGTGATTAACTTATCGTTTAGGTCAAAAAAATCAATAATTGGGTCATCTGGATTTTCTGTAATTAAAGCTTCTGGATAACTAGCAATAATAGCTCCTCTGACATATTCCACTAATCTGACCGGCAAATACATTAGAAACTTGATAGTTTGATCTCTAACAAAAATCTCTAAACTAAAAGACTCATTTTTGCCAATTAATTGGTAAAAAATATTATTATGTAGTTTGGGTAGAGTGGAAAGAAACTGAACCGCTGTTTCTGGGGTGTGCTCTGCATCTCTACCTGTTCTAATTTCTAAAATAGTATGTGGAGTCATAGTGATAATTTCCATTATATACAGATATCTGTTTAAGGGGGAGAGAAGACTTGACTAAAGTTTTTCTAGCGGAATAACGGTTGTACCAGCAACATGGTGAATTTCATTCATGATTTTGGCAAACATGATCGCTCTCAAAACATCTGCTCCAGCGAACAAACCAATCGTCATAGCTTGGTCAAACATTTTTTCAGCAGTTGTTTGGTTGTTGTTAAGAGTAATGGGAGTTAATTCATTTTCTCCTAGCAGGTCGATTACTAAGAGAGAAAAAACTCCATTTTCTAATAACAATTGCAGTTGAGTGGACTCGTTAGCATTTTCAGTTTTAATGATTTCTTTAGTCATCTTAGAGAGAATTATAGCTTATTTTTGTTTTTACACCAGTTTTCCCCAGCGTAGGAATGACTGTAGATAACTTTTTAAATTACTCTGGTTTTGTATAAATATAAATTATATGAGATACTTAAAAAAGTGAGTATTTATTATTATAAGATATAAAAATTTGACAAAATGACCCAAAAAGAGTTATAGTAAATTTGTTTTAAAAACGACAAAGAGAAGAAGCCGGTTTTTCACTGGAGGACTGAATAATTTAGTGATTTACAGGTTGGAAGATTCTTTGAAAAGTTGTTTTTAAGGCATTAAAAATGGAAGAATAAATTCTCTAATAATTTTCCTCAAGATGGAAAACTAGAGATAAAAAAATCCACCGCAATTTGTAGATTCCAGAACATGGCAGGCAGAACTACAAACACGGTGGATAAGGGTGCAAGATTACCGCTGGAAGACCACGAATAATATTGCTCTTTGATTCTCACATTCCGTGATGGTTTGTGAGAGTTGATCTGAACATAGCATTTTCGTCGGGTGCGGTAAACTAGATATTAATATTTGTTAATATTCATTACTATATATTAATGTTCGGTCTTGCTGTATAATACGGGTTATATTTGTGAAAAGTGTTAGGTTGAAGTTCGGTTGGTTGGGCAGGCTACCGAACTTCAGCTTAGCACTTTTTTATTTGCCAAATAATTCCCAAAACGTCCTTATAACTTGTATATTTTGATACTTTTTGTTATAATCTGTTGGATTTGAGTCAGTTTTAAGGATTTTTGCAATCCCCAGAAAAAACTCAAGTTTTAGTTCTTTAACATGGGGAAAGGTTTATCTCGTTTGTACTTAATTTTTGGTTTTCTAGTGGATAACCCAGATTTAGAGATGATGTCTTTAGATCTGGGTTATTCTGACTCTAGCAATGGAGGAGGAAGCCTAAATTTAATGTTCGTAAGGAGATAAGCGTATGAGAACAGATTTGAATGAATTTCACGACTGGCTTTTAAACGGAGTCAGCTCAGTGAAAGGCTTGAGGCGGAAGATAAAGCAGGTAATGAGATGTACGGTTAATCCAGCCTATCGCTCCGACATGTTGAAAATCACTGTCAATGAAGCGTATGCAGAGGAACTGTTGGGTTTGGATAAACCTGTTTCATAACTTGTGTTCTGCCGCGAATTCACAAGAAGTATCTCCAAAGATGGAGGTGCGGGTTTGCCCGCACCTCCAATCTCCTGGCTAAAAACCAGGCCCCATGTTAATTTTTAAATTTGGATTAAACTAATTTTAGGCTCATATATTTTCTTATTTGACATATTGTGATATAATATGAATCTGTTAAATTTCTTCAATTTGTATTTGCTACAAATTAACAAGATTTTTAACAACTAATTTTTGCTCGTTAACATGGGAAAATAGTTTTTACTCCTAATTTGTGGTGAATTTATTTTATTTTTAGATCTCCTCAATCTGGAGAGCTTAGCTCTTTAGACTGAGGAGATCTATGAGCCTCTGCATCAGCAGGGGAATATAGATTGAATCTATCCCGCTGGGTAACCCCCAGTAAAAATCAAGGAGTGTTACATGAACACCGTTTCCCTGCAAAGTTTTGTCTAACTTATGCCCACCCTCTATCCAGACGGTCCCAACGACTTTCTGGAAAAGATGGCAACGATGCCAGATGCTCATCCCGGCGACCACGAATTCGAAGGGCACGAAGCGATGGACTGCGTCTGCAAGCATTGTGGTTTCATCCAGCCGGATGTTTCCACTGACTGTACCTGCGGCGAAGACCTGCGCTTCCATGCCATCGAACGCATCGCGCCCCAGCTCGCTTTGTCGATGCTGGGTTCAGGAATGATGATGGAAGTCATTGTCATTGGTGGTGACGAAGACGACTAACTCGGCACAACAACATGGCGCACGGGCTTGCCCGTGCGCCATCCTTGATGTTCACTAACTATTCCCATGTTAACGACATCTACTTTTTTGTAGATTAAATTTTCCATTTTTTTATCCTATAACATTGACAAAACTGATATTTTTTGCTATACTAATACATTATTATGCAAGCCAATAACCAGACTAAATCAGCTCATTTTGGCCTTCACTCACTCAAAAGAGTGTTAGTTGGTGATGCTGGTTGGACTGATGGGCAAAAGGCTCAGTACTTGCTTAAGCAAAAACAAAGTAAAAGAAAAAATCGTCAAACTCCTCACCAATTAAATATTTTTAAAGCTTTTCTCAAAGCTGTATTAAATTTATTGATCATTTTAAGTTTTGGTGGCTTTGCTTTTTGGCAAGGACCAAAGCTCTTTTATACTATTTTTCCTCAAGAATCAACCAATCAACTAGTCCAGGCTGAAGAACTAACTGGTGATTTTGCTTTGGATTTTAGTATTTTGGATGAAGAAGCCACCAAAAGAAAAGTTTTACCCTCTCAAAGAAGTTACAAGCCCGCATATAACCCTGATTTGCCAGCTGGTAATTGGTTGATCATTCCTCGAATTGGGGTGAGATCGGAATTACAAAGAACCGAAAACTACGAAGAAGCTTTACAAGTAGGTCTTTGGTGGGTGCCAGACTTTGGTGAAGTCGGTGATCGATCCAAACCAATGATTGTCGCTGGCCATCGTTATGGTTTTGACTGGTGGTGGAAAAATGATTATTGGAAATACCACTCTTTTTACTCTTTGCCAGACTTAGAACCAGGGGATAGAATTGAGATAATTGCTGATCAGCGCAAGTGGATTTATGAGATTTATGCTGGTGAAGAAGGTGAGCAAATCACTGATTACCAGGCAGATCTAATTCTTTATACCTGCAAACATTTGGATTCACCAATTAGAATCTTTCGTTATGCTAAGTTGGTTGAGATCAAAGAAGAAAGTGCTTTGGGTATTTTGAGTAAATAAACCGACCTTAGCTTGGAAACAACAGTTTTTGGTTTAATGTAAATGTAAGAAGGTTAAATTTTATACAGCTTTGCTCTGTTTTTGTAAGGTATAATATTAAACTTCTTTCTTATTTTAAAAAGGTAGAAAAAACTTATGAATAATCAAGTAAAACTAGCTGCATTTGATGTTGATGGAACACTGAGTACTGGGGTTTTATCGTTGGCTTTTCTTGAAGAACTAGTTAAAAGAGGTTTGTTTAGTAAACAATTTTTTAACAAACTTCATGGCCTTGAAGTTGATTATGCTCAAGGAAAACTAGAGAGAGAAGAAATGTCTGAGTTATGGCTACAAAACTATTTGCAAGCCATGAAAGGCAATGATCCAGAGCAATATATCAAAACAGCGGCAGAGGTTTGGGAAAGAGCGAAAGATAATACTTTTGCCTTTGTCCAACCAATGTTGGCTCAGTTAACCGAAAAAGGTTACACCACCTTAGTGATTAGTGCTAGCCCAGATGAAATTGTGAGGTTTTTTTGTGCAGCGCATAACTTTACGCCAGACAGATTTAGAGCTACTAAGGTTAAAGTTGATGAATTTGGTAGGTATACTGATCAAACAGAGATTATCTTGGCTTTGGCCAAGCACAAGCTAGACCAACTTCACGGTTTGGCGGAAAACTTATATCCTGAACAAACCATTGATTGGCAAAGCTCATTGGCGATGGGAGACTCTTATTCTGATTTGGAAATGTTAAGAGCGATTGGTAAACCAGTAGTGATGAAAGAATCAACCAGGGAACCAAATGAACTAGTGAAAATCGCTGAAGAAAACAACTGGACTGTGGTTGATGAGAACACTGCACTTGAGAAAATATTGGCTTTGGTCTAAAGCTTTTTTGACAAAAAAGAGCTTGTTTGCCATAATACTGTAATTCTCATTTGGTTTTATCTGTTTTACAGATAGCTAAGGCAGAAAGAACTTCCCAAATTTTTTGAAGTTATCATGATCCAGTTATTATTTTTTGTCATAAGTAAATAAAGAAAGGAAACAGACGCTGTATGCCAGCTAAATCTGATATTTCTGCAGACGAGCTTGTTGGACAAGCTCCTAAAAAAGAAACTGAAGCTAAAGAGGTAAGTAAAACCTCGGTGGCTAAAACAGTTGACAAACCTTCAACCGAAAAAGTTGAAGAAAAACCCAGTCTCACCAAAGAAGTTGGTCGGGTAGTGGTTTCTACTAAATCAAGAGTTAATCCTCATGGTCGAATTAAGGCCGGTTTTTCTAAGGCCATGACTACGCCTAAGGATGATGATGTCGAGGTAATTACTGGAATTCTTGATAATTCTCGTGATGGCCATGGCATTTTACGAGTTTCTTTTTCTGAGGATGACCACGATACCTATATCTCTAATTCTCAGGTGAGAAGATTTAAACTCAGACCAGGTGATGTTATTACTGGTCCCGCCAGAAGACCCAAGGATAATGAAAGATATTGGGGTTTACTTCAGGTAGATAGAATTAATGATCAAGAAGTTGACGAGTTTTTAAGAAATTCACGAACTGTTTTTAAAAACTTAACTCCAGTTTATCCCGATGAACAAATTAAGCTAGAAACTGGAGCCGAGCCATTATCTCTCAGAATGATTGACATGATTGCGCCGATTGGTAAAGGTCAAAGAAGTTTGATTGTTTCTCCTCCCAAAGCAGGTAAAACAACTTTGTTGAAAAACATTGCTACTGGTGTAGCAGCCAACAATCCAGAAATTCATTTGATGGCGGTGTTGGTGGGGGAAAGACCAGAAGAAGTAACTGACATTAAACGTCATATTGAAGCCTTGACTAAAGGTAAAGGTGAAGTTGCTGCCAGTAATTTTGATGAATCAGCCCAGGATCAAGTCAGAGTGGCTGAATTGGCTTTGGAAAGAGCTAAGAGATTAGTTGAATCTGGTAGAGATGTTTTAATTCTTCTAGATTCGATTACTAGATTGGCCAGAGCTTATAACCTAGCGATGCCAACTTCTGGAAGAACCTTATCTGGTGGTTTCGATCCAGCCGCTTTATTTCCTCCCAAAAAATTCTTTGGGGCAGCGAGAAACTTTGAGATTCCTGGTTCATTAACGATTGTCGGTACGGCTTTGGTTGATACCGGTTCTAGAATGGATGATCTTGTTTATGAAGAGTTCAAAGGCACTGGTAATCAGGAGGTTCATCTTGATAGAACTTTGGCTGAAAGAAGAATTCACCCAGCAATTGATGTGCAGCGATCTGGGACCAGAAGAGATGACCTAATGATGGATCCAATGGTTTATCAATCAGTGATTACGCTTCACAGGATGTTAGATATGTTAAATAAAGAAGAACGTACCACTACTTTGATCGAAAAACTCAAACGAACTAAGTCTAATAAAGACTTTTTAGCCTCTTTAAAGGCTGGTTAATTTGTTACTGAAACCCTGTACTAGCAATAGTGCAGGGTTTAGAATGTTCTTTTAAGAATTATTATTGTCTATGCAAGAAAGAAAGTTTAGTTTGCAAGGCTCTGAGCTTGTTCAAGATCTCGGCAGCTATTTTGTTTTCTTGCGTTCCTACCTAAAGTTCAGAGGTTATGGTTGGTTTTCAAGGTTTGAAGTAGGTAAAGATTTTATTGTTGATTTGCTTTACAAAAA
>CAYSQA010000010.1:0-25230 GCA_964433225.1 uncultured Pseudomonadales bacterium | reverse complement strand
TATGAAAAACTTTGAAAATAAAGTAGCCAGAGTAGTAGTAGTCAATCCAGATAAGTCAATTTTACTGAATCGTCGACCAGCATGGAGCAAACAAGCTCCTAATAAACTGCAAATTTTAGGGGGAAAATTTAAAGCAGAAGATTTAACGAGAAAACACGCAGCGAAGCGAGAAATTTTGGAAGAATTGGGTTTGGATATTGCTGTAGCTAATTTTTTATTTGTTGAGGCTAGTGAAAATAATGGCTGGGTAACTTTTGCTTTTTTGTTACTTTTAGAAGAAGAATATAGTCCTGAAATGATGCCTGATCACCAAGAGTTTGATACCTTAGTCAAGGTTGATTGGGAGCAAATAGAAAAAATGATTGAGTCTGAAGAAATTGCTTTTGATCATCCAGCTATTTTGAGGACAGTTTTACAGGTTTTATCTAGTAAATTATAGTCTCTTGCTCCTTTTCTTGATTTTTGCTATAATTATCACTCTCGTTTACAAGACGGGAAAGCTGGTATTTCAAGGCATTTTTGACCTCATGGTTCACCAGGCAAATTAGCCCTGTACATATCGATAAATTTTAGTTATAATCACGCCCTGTGATTTTAAGTACTCTGGAAAACCAGAGAAAAAATATTGGGTTTAAAATTTTTGAACCGAATATATAAAAAGTAAAAAAATATGGCAAAAAGCACTGGCACACAAACTGTTTATAAAATTAGAGTTAGACTCAAGTCTTACGACCATCGTGTCGCAGATGAGGCTAGCCGCAAGATCTTACAAACAGCTTTGTCAACTGGAGCTAAAATAGTGGGTCCTGTCCCATTGCCAACTAATAAAAAGTCATTTACGGTTTTGATTTCACCTCATACCGATAAAAATGCTCAAGAGCATTTTGAAATCAGAACTCATAAGCGACTGATTGAGATAGTCAATCCAACTAATAAGACGATTGACTCTTTGATGCATTTGGAATTGCCTGCTGGTGTAGACATCCAAATCAAGATGTAACAAAGTATTAAAAAGATAGATAGAAGAGGGCAAAAACAGGCCCTCGCTTCTTTTGAAAGGCAACTTTCAAAGAGCACATAGAAATTGGAACACGTATGTTAGACGCAATCTTTGCAACCAAATTGGGTATGACTCAAGCTTGGTCAAAAAAAGGAAAGAGATTGGCTGTAACCAAGTGTAAGGTAGAACCTAACGCTATTGTTGGTCTTACCGAAACTTCACTTACAGATAAATCTACCCGTACTTGGAATAAAAAACCTCAAACTGTTGTTGAGGTTGGTTATGGTGCAAAGAAACTAAAAAATATGGATAAGCCACTCCGCTCAAGATTGCAAAAGAGTGGTTTTTCTTTTGGTGTTAGCCAAATTCAAGGTGTTAGAGTTAACAATGAAAGTGAGTCTCCAGTTAAAGTCGGAGACTCGGTTGTTTTAGAACAAGTTTTAGCAGTTGGAGATTTAGTCAAAGTTCAAGGTGTGACTAAAGGTCGTGGTTTTGCTGGAGCAATGAAACGTTATGGTTTTCATGGTGGTCCTAAAACTCATGGTCAATCAGACAGATCTAGAGCGGTTGGTTCTATCGGTTCTGGTACCACTCCTGGTCGTGTGTGGAAAGGCAAAAGGATGCCTGGCCACTATGGTGTTGAAACTAAGACAGTTTATGGTTTGACAGTGCTATACATTGATCCAACTACTCAAGAGCTATGGTTATCTGGACCAGTACCAGGTTTTAAATCTGGTTACATTAAAATCGAGAAAACTGGTAAAAAGAAACCAGTTGAACTAGATCTTGAATTAATGGGTTTGAAAAAAGAAGCCGCTCCAGTAGAAGCAGTCGCTGAAACTCACTCAGTTGAAGCTCAAGAGGAGCAAAACTAATATGAAATTAAAAGTGATTACCGCTACCAGTAAGAGCAGCACAATTGAAGTTAACGACGCAATCTTTGCTCAAAAAAGCAATCCAGTTTTGTTAGCTCAAGCTGTGAGAGTTTACTTGTCCAATTTACGACAAGGTACTAGCAAGGTTAAAACTAGATCTGAAGTTAGTAGAACCAAAGCTAAATGGTACAAACAAAAAGGAACCGGTAATGCTCGCCATGGTTCTAAGAATGCCCCTATCTTTGTTGGTGGTGGTGTTTCTCATGGTCCAACTGGTAACGAAAACTGGACTAAGGCTTTATCCAGAAAAATGAAAGCTCAAGCTTTAAGAGTTGCTTTGAGCATGCAGACTGAAAAAATCGTAGTAACCGATAACTTCAATAGCTTGGGTGGTAAAACCGCTGAAGCTGCTAAGTTATTAAATAAAATGATTGATGATAAGGGTAAGGTTTTGGTTGTTTTAGCAGGAAACAGTGATTTAATCAGAAGAAGTTTAAGAAATATTGAACAAGTATTAACTGTACCTGCTGTTGAACTTAATTCTTTGCAAGTAGCTATGGCTGACATCATTATCTTTACCAAAGATTCTTTAAAAGTTTTGGAAGATCGTTTGAGTAAGGAGAAGGTTGAAGTTTCTACCAAAAAAGAAACTTCTAAAGCTGCTAAGAAGGAGACCAAATAATGATGAATCCTTACGTAATTAGAAGACCAGTTATTACTGAAAAAACTCTCCAAAGAGCTAATTTGGAGAATATTTATACTTTTGAAGTTGAGCGAGTGGCTGATAAAAATAAAATTAAAGCCGCTATTGAAGAAATGTATCAAGTTAAAGTTGAGGTGGTAAATACAGTGATGAGACCAAAGAAAGCTAAAAGAACTGGTCAAAAAAGATTAAAAACTTTTGCGGCCAAAACTAAGAAAGCTTTAGTAAGACTCAAAAAAGGTGATTCTATTAGCGTTTTTGACATTGGAGGAGACAAATAATGTTAATTAAAGTTAAACCAACTAGCCCTGGGAAAAGACACCTAGTTGTTGTTGACAGAACAGAGTTACACAAGGGTGACCCAGAAAAGTCATTGTTAGTTCCTGGTCATAAGAAAAGACAAGGTCGTGGTTACCAAGGTAGAATTACGGTTCGTCATCGTGGTGGTGGTGTGAAGAAAAAATTGAGAGTAATTGATTGGAAGAGAAGCAAAAAAGATGTAGCTGGTGTGGTTAAGAGAGTTGAATATGATCCAATGCGTAGTGCTAATATCGCTCTTATTTACTACCCAGATGGAGATAAACAATATATTTTAGCTCCATTAAATCTTAATGTTGGTGATACTGTGATGGCTGGTGAAAAGGTTGATCCTAAGCCAGGCAATGCTATGATCCTTAAAAATATTCCTGTAGGTATGCCTATTCATAATTTGGAAATGAGACCAGGTAAAGGTGCTCAACTAGTTAAGGGGGCAGGTGTTCATGCCTTAATTCAATCAAAAGAAGGTAGCTATGTGACTGTTCAATTACCTTCTAGAGAACAAAGATTAATTCATGAGGATTGTTTAGCTACTATTGGTCAGGTTGGTAATAGTGATTGGAAAAATAGAAAACTTGGTAAAGCAGGAAGAAAAAGACTGATGGGTATTAGGCCCACTGTTAGAGGTACAGCTCAACATCCTGGAGCTCATCCACATGGTGGTGGTGAAGGTCGCAGCGGTGTTGGTCTAAAATATCCTAAGACAGCTTGGGGGCGTAATGTTGCTCCAGGTAAGAAGACTAGAAAAGCAAGAAAAAGTAACAAGTGGATTGTTCGAGACAGAAGAACAAAGTAAATAAAAACTTATGAGTAGATCAACTAAAAAAGGACCATATATAGACCCTAAGCTCATGAAGAAAATCATGAAGCAAAAGGATTCAGGAGATAAAACTCCAATTAAGACTTGGGCTAGACAGAGCGTTGTCTCTCCTGATTTTGTTGGCCACACTTTATTGGTCCACCAAGGCAAAAATTTTATTGAAGTTTTTGTTTCTGAGGGTATGGTCGGTCACAAGCTTGGAGAATTTGCTCCAACCAGAACCTTTAGAGGTCATGGTCGTATTGTGAAGAGAGTCTTGACTAAGACATAAAGGTAAATATTAGATATGCAAATTATTGCTGAACAAAAAAACACTAGACAGTCGCCCAGAAAAGTAAGATTAGTTGCTAACGCTGTTCGCAAACTTACTCTTAAAGGTGCCTTCGAGCAACTTGCTGTGATGGAACGAAAAGCTAGTATGGTGGTGGCCAAAGTTTTAAGACAAGCTGTTGCTAATGCTTTACACAATCACCGTTTAACTGCTGATCAATTGGAACTTAAAAATATCTTAGTGACTGAAGGACCAACTTATAAGAGGTTTAGGGCTGTCAGTAGAGGTCGAGCTCATACTATCTTTAAAAGAACTTCTCACGTGAGAGTGATTTTGGAGACTAAGGAAGTTAAAACAGAAAAAGAAGTTGGCAAAGAAACCGAGACAAAAGTTGAAGTTAAGCCAACTGAAACAAAAAAAGAAACTAAGCCAGTCACTGCCAAAAAAGTTGCTAAAGCAACAGTTTCAAAATCAGTGACTAACAAAAAAGTAGTTAAGAAAGCAAAGAAATAAAGATATGGGACAAAAAGTAAATCCAACTGGTTTTCGTTTGGGGAAGATTTTCTCTTGGAAGTCTCGTTGGTTTGCCAAACCAGCTAATTACTCAAATAAAGTACTTGAAGACCATAAACTCAGAAAGTATTTTGCAGATAAGCTCACTAGTGCTGGCTTAGTTCAAGTCGACATTGAGAGATATATCAGTAAAATGCGTATCGTTCTACAGGTTTCCAGACCAGGTGTGGTAATTGGTAAGGGTGGTACAAACTTAGAAGAGATTAAAAAAGAAGTTGAAAAAGTTATTAATGTTGCTAAAGACAAAAAAGACCAAGTTAAGGTTGATTTGAAAGTAGAAGAAGTTAAATCACCTGATTTGAGTGCTAGATTAGTAGCTGAAAGAGTGGTTAACCAGTTGGTTGGTCGCTATCCACATAGAAGAGCTGTCAATCAAGCTTTGGAAAAAGTGATGGCTGCTGGAGCTAAGGGAGTTAAAATTCAACTTTCTGGAAGAATTGGTGGTGCTGAAATTGGTCGTCAAGAAAAATATTTTAAGGGTAGTGTGCCAACTCAAACTTTGCGCGCTAACATTGATTACTTTGAAGTTCCTGCTAAAACCAGATCTGGTTACGTCGGTATCAAAGTATGGATTTATAAAGGAGAGATTGTTTAAAAGGTAATATGTTACAGCCAAAAAAATCAAAATACCGCAAACAGTTTAGAGGCAAAAACACTGGGAAAGCCCTTCGTGGCAACCAACTAGCTTTTGGTGAATTTGGTTTGAAGGCTTTAGATGGTGGTTGGGTTAGTTCAAAAGAACTAGAAGCTGCTCGTAAGAAAATTACTTATGCCACCAAAAGATTGGGTAAATATTGGATTAAAGTATTTCCTCATAAACCAGTTACCAAAAAACCTGTTGGGGTCAAAATGGGATCTGGTAAAGGAGCCATTGATACTTACGTAGCAGTAGTTAGACCAGGCACAATTCTTTTTGAACTGGGTGGAGTAACAGAAGAGATGGCTAATGCCGCTTTTACTAAAGCTGGTCATAAAATCTCTTTAAAAACAACAATAGTGAAGAAATCATAAAACATGAAGAGAAAAGATATTACAGAACTTCGAGCTAAAACAGCTAAAGAACTCAACAAAATGTTGGCTGACCTCCAAATGAAACTAGCTGTTGCTAGAATGGAGAAAAAAGCTGGCAAATTAGAGAATACTAGCTTAGTAACTACTTTGGCTGATGATGTTGCTCGAATCAAAACAACTCTCAGAGCTATGGAATTAGCTGGAGAAGAGAAAGAGGCAAAATAATGAGAACAATGACTGGAGAGGTAACTGCTTTAAAAAGAGAAAAAACTGCCACTGTAACAGTGTCTACTCTTTGGCAACATCCTTTATATCAAAAATCAGTAAAAAGAAGTAAAAAATATGCTTGTCACTATGAGGGCATTGAGCTTGAACTTGGCGATAAAGTCGAGATTCAAGAATCAAGACCAATTAGTAAAACCAAGCGTTTTGTAATAGTCAAAAAAGTAGGAAAATAAGCGATGATACAACTTAGATCTGTTTTAAAAGTCGCGGACAACAGCGGAGCCAAAAAACTTCGTACCATTCAAGTTTATGGTGGTTCTAGAAGAAGATTTGGTTATGTGGGTGATATTGTCATTGCTTCTGTGATTAGTGCTGATCCTAATAGTGCCATTAAAAAAGGTGCTAAGGTGAGAGCAGTAATAGTAAGAACGAAAAAAGAATCACGCAGAGCTTCAGGCGAATATATTCGCTTTGATGATAATGCTGCAGTGGTGATTGAATCAAGAACCAAGCTAGATCCAGTTGGCACTCGTGTTTTTGGCCCAATTGCTCGTGAAGTCAAAGATAATGGTTTTAACAAAATTGCTAGTTTAGCACCGGAGGTTTTGTAATATGAAATTTACTATTGGAGATCAAGTAATCATTACAGCTGGCAAGGATAAGGGCAAAAAAGGAGAAATCGTTAAAGTTTTTCCTAAAGAAGGTACTGTCTTGGTTAAAGATATTAATGTTTATGCTAAACACGTTAAACCTTATGGTGGTAGACCAGGAGAAATCATTCGTCGAGAAAGACCACTTCCTACCGCTAAAATCGCTATTATTAACGATAAAGGAGTAATCGATCGAGTTGGTTATAAAGTAACCAAAGACGGCAAAAAAGAGAGAGTTTACAAAAAAACCGGTACAGTAATTGCGACTAAAAAAGAAACTAAGAAAACAACAAAGAAATAATAGGCCAAAATGAATAGACTAAAAGAAAAATACCAACAAGAAGTGGTGCAAACTCTCAAAAAAGAGTTTAATCATGATAATGTATTTGCTGTTGGCAAAATTCAAAAAGTAGTGCTCAACATGGGAATTAAAGACCCAGCTGATCCTAAAGCTAGACTTAAAGTGATTGAGAACATTGCTGATCAATTTACTGTAATTGCCGGGCAAAAGCCTCAAATCACTCGTGCTCGCCAATCTATTGCTAACTTTAAATTAAGAGAAGGCGATCCTTTGGGTGTGGCTGTGACTTTGAGAGGTCAAAGAATGTGGGAATTTTTGGATAAACTAATCTCCATTGCTTTGCCTCGTGTTAAAGATTTTAGAGGTATTTCACGAGTTGCTTTTGATGGTCAAGGAAATTATTCTCTGGGTGTTGAAGAACAAATTGTTTTTCCAGAGATTGAATATGACAAAATTGAAAGTATTAGAAGTTTACAAATCAATATTGTGACAAGTACAAAGAATGATCAAGAATCTTTCAGAATGTTGGAACTTTTGGGCTTCCCATTTGAAAAAGAAGAGGATAAAAAGTAATTATGGCTAAAAAATCAAAAATCGCTAAAGATAAGAAAATCTTGGCCCTTCGTGCTGAATATAACTTATCAGGTGAGAAGAAACCAAATAGAGTCTCGACCAGAGGAAAAAACCGTTGTAAAATTACCGGTCGTCCTCAGGGATACATGCGTTACTTTGGTTTAAGCAGAATTACTTTCAGGGAATTAGCCATGAAAGGGGAACTCCCAGGAGTGGTAAAGGCAAGTAAATAATATGACAGATCCAATCGCAGATATGCTAGCTAGAATTAAGAATGCTTTGCTTTCCAAGCATAAGCAGGTAGTGATTCCTCATTCTAAAGTGAAGGAAGCTATTGCCAAGATTTTAGTTGCTAATAACTATATTGAAAGTTTTGAAGTAGTTGCTAAACAACCACAAGCAGACTTAGTGTTAGCTTTAGGTTATGAGGGTAAACTACCCAAGATTTCTGGAGTTAAGAGAGTTTCAAAACCAGGTCGCAGACTCTACTCTACGGTTGATCAAGTGCCGGTTACTCTTAATGGTTATGGCATTACGATTGTATCTACTAGTAAAGGGCTTTTAACAGATAAAGAAGCTCGTCAACAAAATGTCGGAGGAGAACTTCTTTGCCAAGTTTGGTAAAGAATAAATAATTGTTATGTCAAGAATCGGAAAAAAACCAGTTGAATTAGTTCAAGGAGTCACAGCTACCATTGAAAATGGTCAAGTGACTATCAAAGGTCCTAAAGGAACTTTAGTCGTACCAGTGATGGAAGGAATTAAAGTTACTCAAGATGAAAACACTTTAGTTGTCACTAGAGCTAATGATGAAAAACAGATCCGTGCTTATCATGGTTTAGTGAGAAGTTTGTTGGCTGGTGCGACCGAAGGTGTTACTAATGGTTATAAAAAAACTTTAAAATTGGTTGGGACTGGATATAGAGCTACGGCCAAAGGAGCTGGGATCAGTGTAACAGTCGGTTTTTCTCACCCGGTTGAGATTACTCCAGTCGAGGGCATTAAACTTTCGGTTGAAGGTAATGACACCATTCATATTGAGGGAATTGATAAACAATTAGTTGGTCAAGTAGCTGCTAACATCAGAGCGATTAGACCTCCTGAGCCTTACAAAGGTAAAGGTATTAGACACGAAGATGAGGTTGTTCGTATCAAGCCAGGTAAGACAGCAACTGCTTAATAAAAAAGGTTAAAAATGTCAGTAATTAAACACAATGAAACACTAGCTGAAAAAAGAAAGAAAAGAGTTCGTTCCAAAATGATGGGCACAGCAGAACGACCAAGATTGACGATTTTGCGTTCTAACGAACATATTTCTTTACAAGCAATCGATGATGAAGCTGGAAAGACTTTGGTCGCTGCTAGTGATTTGGGTAAAAAGAAAATCGCTGGAACTAAATCCGAAAGAGCTGCCAAAGTAACGGCAGAATTGGTAAAAGGTTTAAAGAAAGCTAAGATTGAAAAATTACAATTTGATCGTGGCTCATATAAATATCACGGGAGAGTGAAAGTTGTTGCTGAAGCTCTTCGTGCAGAAGGAATTAACGTTTAATACTATGTCTAAATTTCAAGGCAATACCCCAGAAGTTAAAGAATTTGAAGAAAAAGTGATTCAAATTTCTAGAGTGTCAAAGAAAACCAAAGGTGGAAACAAAATGGGCTTTTCTGTACTGATGGTAGTTGGTGATAAAAAAGGTCAGGTTGGTGTTGGTTTGGGTAAAGCTCCAGAGGTAGTTTCGGCTATCAAAAAAGGAATTAAAAAAGCCAAGAAAAAAATGATTGCTGTCCCTTTGGATGGCACCACTATTCCTTTCAAAATGGAAGTTAAAAAAGGTGCTGGCAGAGTGTTATTAAAACCAGCTCCTAAAGGAACTGGTGTCATCGCTGGAGGTCCAGTAAGAGCTCTGGTTGAAGCTGCTGGTGTTAGAGATATTTCTGCCAAGATTTTGGGGAGTGAGAATCAAGCATCTAGTGTTTATGCTGCTTTTGAAGCTCTCAAAAAGATCGAACAAATTGTTAAAATTCGTGGTATTAAGTTAAGATCAATTATTGATATTGAGCGAGAAGAAAAAGAAAAACTCAAAGAAATTCAAGAAAAAGCAAAAGCTGTTTCTGAGGTAGCAGAAGATAAGATTGTAAAAGTTGAAAAAAAGAAAATAGTTGCTAAGCCAGTAAAAAAAGAAGCTAAAAAATCCGTGAAAAAAGCTCCTACCAAAACAGCTAAAAAATAAAAGGATTGAATCATGTCATTGTTACAAAATTTAGTTAAAACCGTCAAAAGATCAAACAAAAGAGTTGGTCGTGGTTATGGCTCTGGTAAAGGTGGTCACACTGCTAGTAGAGGTCAAAAAGGCCAAACTTCAAGAGTTGGTTCTAAGATTCCTTTGTGGTTTGAAGGTGGCCAATTGCCAGGTGTCAAGAAATACCCAATGTTAAGAGGTAAAGGTCGCTTTAGTGTGCTTAACCCAACTGCGGAAATCACTTTAACTGACTTGGAGAGAATGCCTGTAGCTGATATTACTTTAGAAACCTTAAAACTTTATAAAATTATAGAAAAAGGTTTTAAAAAAGCAAAAATCATTCATAGTGGCAAGTTAACCAAAAAAGTTAATATAAAAGGTATCCCTACAACCAAACAAGCACTTGAGACTATCAAAAAACTTGGTGGTTCTGTAGAATAAAAAACCTGTGATAGAGACAGTACTACAAAAACTGAGAGCTATTTTCGCTAATGAGGAGCTCAAAAAGAAGCTGTTGTTTACTGCAACTATTTTTCTAATTTTTAGACTTTTTGCTCATATTCCAGTTCCTGGAGTTGATGTGTTTCAGCTTCAACAGTTATTTGTTGGTAATCAATTTTTGAGTTTACTTAATATTTTTGCTGGTGGTACTTTATCAAATTTTTCAATTGTGGCAGTCGGTATTAACCCATATATTACTGCCTCGATTATTATGCAACTAGCGGGGATGGTTTTTCCCAAACTGAAAGCAATGCAGAAAGAAGAAGGTGAGGCAGGAAGAGCTAAGCTCAACCAATATACTCGGATACTCAGTGTTCCTTTTGCTATTGCTCAAAGTATTTCTATTATTGCTTTACTTCGTTCGCAAAACTTGTTACTAGTTACTAGCCCTTTAACGATGATTGCCATGGTTACTACTATGGTTGCAGGTGCAATGATCATGCTGTGGTTGGGAGAATTAGTGACTGAGTATGGAATCGGGAATGGTATTTCGATGGTGTTGTTTGCAGGAATTGTTAGCCAAGTTCCGGTAGCTTTAAGCCAAACTTTAGTAGTGGTTACTTCTCAACAAGTTTTGACTTTGGTTTCTTTTGCTGGAGTATTTTTGGGTTTAATTGCTTTGATTGTTTATATTAATGAAGCTGTTAGAAAAATTAGCATTCAGTATGCTAAAAGGACCAGAGGCGGAAAAACTTATGGTGGTCAAACCACCCACCTACCAATTAAAGTTAATGTCGCTGGCGTGATGCCAATTATTTTTGCAGTTTCTTTAATGTTGGCTCCTTCTTTTTTGGGGAGAGTGTTGACTTCTATAGATGATCCCAAATTAGTTTATTGGGGACAAAAATTAACTATTTGGTTTCAACAAACCTCACCTATTTATTTAATTGCTTACTTTTTATTAGTTTTCAGCTTTACTTTCTTCTCGGCTTTAATTTTCTTTAATGCCCAAGATATTGCTGACGAATTGAAAAAAAGTGGGGCTTTTATTCCAGGAATTAGGCCGGGTAGTCCGACTAAAAAATTTTTGGAATATGTCGTAGTAAGAATTACTTTAGTTGGCGCTATCTTTTTGGGATCGTTAGCTATCTTGCCTTCACTAGCACAAATCTTTACTGGGATTCAATCCCTGGCTATTGGAGGAACAAGTGTATTAATTGTGGTGTCGGTAATTTTGGAAACAGCCAAACAAGCAGAAAGCATGTTGGTTGGACAAAATTATGACAAATACCAGTAAATATAAATTAAAAAAGGGGATCAATAATCGTGAAAATTGTCTTAATTGGTATTCAGGGTGCTGGTAAATCAACCCAAGGAAATTTACTCTCAGAAAAATTTGGTATTCCTTACCTTTCTTCTGGACATATTTTTCGTCAAATGGCTAAGAGTAAAACTAGGTTGGGTCGTTGGTTGAAAGAAACTTTAAACTCTGGTGCTTTGGTGCCTGATGAAACTGCGGTCGAAATTGTGATGGAATACCTCAAGAGGCCAGAATATGCAAAAGGTTATATTCTTGATGGTTTCCCAAGAACTGAAGCTCAAGCCGAAGTTTTGGGAGAAGGGGTTGATACTGTTGTTTTAATTGATGTTTCAGATAAAGAGGCTTTATGGAGAATTTCTGGTAGAATTTCTGATCGTGAAGATGAGACTTTACAAGCTATCCGCAAGAGAATTGAGCTTTTTCATGAGGTCACTTCAGAGGTTTTAAATTACTATGACCAAGTTGGTAAATTACACAAAATTGATGGTGAGCAGACAGTCGAAGAGGTTTTTTCAGATATAGTTAAAGTAATTGGAGAAAAAAATAACTAGAGGTGACAAGTTTATTTGCTTCTGGTATAATCATGCCTCATTGTTGATAACTTATGGGAAAAGTACAAGATCATAAACGAGCAGCTAAGGGTAGAAGACAACTCGATACAACCGCTGAAAAAGCAGAGAGAGCTGATCGTTTGGAAGTAGTTGGTGAGATTGAAGAGTGTTTGCCTAACACGATGTTTCGTGTCAAGGTAACAGAATGTGCTATGGAAAAAATGGTCGACAAGGTTCTTTTGGGAACTTTAGCCGGCAAAATGCGACTTTATCGCATTAGAGTTATGCCTGGAGATGTAGTTAAAGGCTATGTTTCCAAGTACGATTTAACAAAGTGTAAAGTTACGTATCGGGTTAATAAAAAACCGGTACAAAGTATGTAGAAATACAGAAAACCCAGGACTTGAACTATGAAAGTCAGAGCTTCGCTAAAGAAGATGTGTAACCAGTGTAAATTTGTAAGACGCAAAGGGAAATTGCGTGTTATTTGCGTGAATAAAAAACACAAACAAAGTCAAGGATAAAATATGCCACGTATCGCCGGAACAGATATTCCAGAACATAAAAAAGTAGTTTACTCCCTTCGCTCTGTTTATGGAGTCGGTTTGCAAACAGCTCAAGAAGTTGTTGCTCAAGCTAAGATTGATCCAGATAAAAGAGCTAGAGATTTAACTCCAGATGAAATCAACAAAATTCAACGTATTTTAGAAAAATATCCATTAGAAGGTGACCTAAGAAGAATTGTGAGTGACAACATTCAACGTCTTAAGAGAATTAAAGCCTATAGAGGTTTGCGTCATATTATGGGTTTACCAGTTCGTGGGCAAAGAACTAAAGTGAACTCTCGTACCGTTCGTGGTGGTGGGAGAAAAACTGTTGGTTCTATTTCTAAAGAAGCTGCAGCTGCTAAGGAAGCTGCAGCTAAATAAAGGATAATTGTTGGAGAAAACTATGGCTAAAGCAACAAACAGTACACCAAAGAAAAAAAATACTAGAGTAGTACCAAAAGGCAGAATGTATGTCAGTGCTACTTTTAATAACACTTTAGTAAGTGTCACCGATGAAAAGGGTTCAGTCCTTTGTTGGGCTACCACTGGTGGGGCTGGTTTTACTGGTTCCAGAAAATCTACCCCTTATGCAGCAACTATTACAGTTGAGAATGCTGTTAATAGAGCCAAAACCTTTGGGATGAATGAAATGGATGTTTATCTTAAGGGTCCAGGACCAGGTAGAGATGTGGCACTCCGGGTGTTGAGAGCACAAGGAATTAAAGTGAGCATGATTGCTGACACCACTCCTATTCCTCATAACGGTACAAGACCAAGAAAAGCAAAGCACAATAGATAGAGGATAATTAGTATATGGCAAGATACACAGGACCAAAACAAAAACTACAAAGACAAGTTGGTGAAGACTTGGGTTTGAAATCTAATGCACTTAAAGTAGCTAGAAGACTTCATTCTAGGCCAGGCGTTCATGGTGCTAAGAGAAGAAAACTCTCTGATTATGGTATTCAGCTTCGTGAGAAACAAAAAGTAAAATACATGTATGGAGTGTTAGAAAAACAACTTCATCGTTTGTACAGTCAAGCTAGTAAAAATCCATTAGCTACTGGTTCAGTTTTATTGAGTTTACTTGAGAGAAGACTAGACAACGTAATGTATCGTTTGGGTTGGGCTCCAACCAGACCAGCAGCTCGCCAACTAGTTAATCACGGTCATTTGACTGTTAATAACAAGAAGATGGATATTCCTTCCTATTCAGTTAAAGTGGGTGATGTGATCAAACTTAATGATAAATCAGTTAAAGTGCCAATGATTGCAGAACTGTTAAAAGAAGAAAATCGCTCAATTCCAGCTTGGTTGGAAAGTAAGGCTACAGTTGCCAAGGTACAACGTTTGCCAGAGAGAGACGATATTACCGAAGCTATTGAAGAACAACTAATTGTTGAGTTCTATAGTCGTTAAAATAAGTAGTAAAAAGTATAAATTATAAGAATATAGACATTCTTGAACACAGATTCCTCTTAAGATAAGAGGGAGGAGAAACAAAAAGGAAAATCTATGAAATTAAATCTAAACAAATACTCATACATGAACCCAACCTTCACCGTGAGTGAAGTTGAGGCCACTGATACCAAAGCTCGTTTGGTCATTGAACCACTAGAGCAAGGCTATGGTCACACTTTGGGTAATGCTTTGCGCAGAGTTCTTTTAACTTCTTTGCCAGGTGCTGCTATCACTTCAGTGATGATTGATGGCATTGACCACCAGTTTGCTACTTTGGAAGGTTTGAGTGAAGATGTGATTGAGTTAATTTTGAATCTTAAACAAATCAGAGTCAAAGCTACTACTGATGAACCTGGTGTTATGAGAATTAATGTCAAAGGTCCTAAGGAAGTAACTGCTGCTGATATTGAAGCTGAAGCTGGTTTTGAAGTGATTAATCTTGACCAACCAATCGCTACTTTGGCTAAAGGTAAAAAACTTGACATTGAAATGACTGTTGAACCAGGGACCGGTTATCGGATGGCTACTGAGGTAGAAAATGGGGTAATTGGTCAAATTCCAGTTGATGCTTTGTTTTCACCAGTAATGAAGGTTTCATATAAAGTTGAAGCTACTCGTGTTGGTCGTCGTACTGACTTTGATAGAGTAGTGATGGATGTGGAAACTGATGGAACTATCTCTCCTTTGGATGCAGTCAATCAATCAGCTAGAATCTTAGCCAAACAGTTTGCTCAAGTTTTTGATCCAGTAGTGATTGAAATCGAGGATGAAGAACCACAATTGTCACCAGAAGAAGCAGAGACTTTACGTTTGACTGTTGAGGAATTAGATTTACCAACCAGAATTGCTAACGCTTTGCGTAAGGGTGGATTTAAGACTGTTGGTGATTTAGCTGGTGCTTCTAAATCTGAAGTTTCTAAGGTTAAAAACTTAGGTGGTAAGAGTATTGATCTAATTAACGACGCTCTTTTAAAAAAAGGGGTCAACTTAGAAGACTAAACTAGATAAAAAGGTAGTAAATCATGAGACATAGACAAAAAACAAAACAATTGGGTAGAGATACCAAGTCTCGCAAGGCTCTCTTGAGAAATCTCGTGAGATCACTCGTTGAGCATGGCCAAGTAGAAACTACTGAAGCCAAAGCAAAAGAAGTTAAGCGTTGGGCTGATAAATTAATTGGTAAAGCTCAAACCGACTCTTTGGCTACTAGAAGACAGCTTCATACTTTCTTTGGTAAGAGAGATGTGGTTAATACTTTAGTTGATCGAGTTGCTCCAGCCTTAAAAGACAGAAAATCAGGTTTTAGTACTATTGAAAAACTAGGTAACAGACGTGGTGATAACTCTAAAGTGGTTAAGCTTAGTTTGGTGGAGAAATCGGTTCATAAAGTAGGTTTGAAATCTCCTGAATCCAAAAAACTTGAGCAAAAAAAACCAACTAAAAAAGTTGAAGCCAAAACCAAGAAATCAGTGAAGAAGGCAGAAAAATAATATGAAAAATCAACAGACATTTATGCAACGCAAAGAGGACGTTACCAGAGAATGGCATTTGGTAGATGTCAAAGGTAAAGTTCTTGGAAGAGTTGCTACCGAGATTGCTGAAAAACTCATTGGTAAAAACAAACCAACCTATACTCCTCATGTTGATGGCGGGGACTATGTGGTGGTGATTAATGCCAAAGAGGTCGCTGTCACTGGTGGTAAGGAACAAAAGAAAATTTATTATCGCCATTCTGGATTTCCAGGTGGTTTAAAACAAAGAACTTTTGAAGAAATGATTCAAAAGAATCCAGAAGAAGTGATTTTTTTGGCTGTAAAAAACATGTTACCAAAAAATAGACTTCAGGGTGAGCGTTTAGCTAGACTTAAGATTTATGCTGCTGCAGAGCACAAGCATGAGAGTCAGTTGGGAGGCAAATAATATGGCAATCAAAATGAGAAAGAAAGTTAAGGCTGCTGTCAAAAAAGTAGTCAAGAAACAAACTACTGACAAAAAAGTCGGCGTTGCCAAAAACTTAAGAAAAGAATTTACTTTACCAAAAGTTAATTTTATCGAAGCAGTTGGTCGCAGAAAAGTTGCTACTGCCAGAGTTAGACTTTATGAGGGTAAAGGTGATTTTGTGGTTAATAACACTTTGGTTGGTGAATATTTTGCTAATATCAAAAATGCTCCAACTTTGTATAACAAGCCATTTGATTTGACTGGAACCAAAGGCAAGTTTTCAGTTTCAGTAACAGTTAAGGGTTCTGGTATTAATTCTCAATTGGAAGCGATGATTCATGGTATTTCCAGAGCTTTAGTTGAATATAATCCTGAATTTAAGATTTTCTTAAAGTCTGCCGGTTTGGTGACTCGCGATGATAGAATGAAAGAAACTCGTAAGATTGGTATGGGTGGTAAGGCTAGAAGAAAACGCCAATCTCCAAAGCGTTAAAACGTTTTAGCAATAATAACAATAATAAACCCCAGACAATTTGCCTGGGGTTTTTTGTTGGCAATAAAAAAGGGCCTGTTTTAAGGCCCTTTTTCCAATTACAATTTTAGTTTACCAAACTTCTCTTTTGAGAGGTTTGCCGACACGGAAATTAACGACTCTATGGCCTTTGACCACCATTCTTTTATCTTTTTTGCCAAATGGTTCAACATGTTTATCATTGACTTTACTAACATAAAAAGTACCAAAACCAGAAAGGACAATTTTGTCACCTTTCTTGAGTGTTCTAGCAATTTCTGAAAAAACAGTTTCAACTGCTTCTTCAGAAGCTTTTTTAGTCAGATGAGCTTTTTTGGCTACGATGGCAATCAATTGAGATTTTGTCATTAAAACCTTTCTTTGTTTCTCTTTTAATACCTTTGTATATAAAAATACTGCTTATGATTCTCAGTTTAACCTGCCAAAACTTAGAGTCAAGGGTGAATTAGTTTTTTAAGTTAGATATATCCAAGCTTTTTAAAAAGCACTAAAGTACAACCAAGAGTATCAAAGCCCACATCCCTAAAAGATGGTTGTCTACCAGGCGTAAAAGATTGATGGAGTTCATCAAGGAAAGCATAACTAATTGCAATTAAGAGTGGAATTAACCATCTTTTTTTTCCGGTTCCTAGTGAATAGTATTGGAAAGGTAGCAGTAAAAGAAAATATAAGACAGCATAAACAAAAATATGAGCTGATTTTTTAAATAAAAAATCACCAATATCTAGAGTAAATCCTGGTAAAACTTGTTGAGCTGAAAAATAATAAATCACTCCAGACCAAAGTACAGCGGGTAAAAAAGCAATAGCAATTCTAAAATAGTTTTTGTTTTTTTGCATAGATAAAGCCTGGAATGAGCAGTAAAAGACCTCCTATTATAACACTAATTGCTGCTTGCTCGAGTTGTGGAGGCTCAAAAAAAATAGTTTGAAGAGTTCTAAACCTCTGCTGAGGCAAATCAATAGTTGGTTGGAGAAGTGCTGATGGATAGGAGTGTGTTTTCATAGGTGGTGATGAAAGCTGAGCTAAGCCAGAATCAGTTGTGGTGGTGGGTTTGGGAGGAGCTGCATTAAGGGTAGGTTGAAGAGTTGGGTTGCTAGTAGGCAGTAAGGTAGGAGTTGGAAAAAGGTTTGGTTTATTAGGTGATGGCTCTGTTATGGTTATTTCTTGATTAAAGAGATTTTTTGACCAGCTCATACCTTTTTCTGAATTATCATAAGTTAAAGAATCCTGGATTTGTTGTTGGCTATTGTAGATAACCACGCTGTCGCCAGAGTTATTTAGGACGCTTTTAAGTTCAACGACTAGGTAATCATTAGCTATGATTTTTTCAGTAGTAAATTGATGAATAAGACTAGGTTTAGAAAGTTGATCCCAAAGTTGCCAATTTTCTAAATTTATATCTTGATTACTTTGGTTAAATAACTCAACCCATTCTAGTTCTTCACTCTTGGGATTAGGATAAACTTCTGAAATAACTATTTGAGCGGAGACTGGTTTAGTCAAGATTAATAAATTTATGATTAAGCAACAAAATAACCTGATTTGTTTTGACACAAATCAGGTTATAGCAAGTTAAACTGACGTTATTTTTTCTTGGCCCAATATTGAGCGGAAGTGAAGAGGGAATCAAAGGTTCCGGCATCACTCCAAAAGCCCTTGAGTTCTTCCCATTTAAGTTGGCCTTTATCAATATAAATATTATTTACTTGAGTAATTTCTAGTTCTCCTCTACCAGCATAATTGGGGTCACATTGTCTAATAATGTCAAAAATATTTTTATCATAAAGATAAACTCCAGTAACAGCGTAGTCTGAAGCTGGGTTTTTGGGTTTTTCATCAATTCTGATAACTTTAGTTGGATCTTTAGGATCAAAAACAGGCACCCCAAAGCGATTAGGATCAGGCACTTTTTTCAAAAAGACAGTAGCCCCCTCAGTGAAGTTACTGACCGCTTCTTTAATATCAGCATCAGTGGTATTGTCTCCCAGAATAACTGCCAAATCTTCACCATCAGCAAAATCTTCGGCCAAAGCCAAAGCATCAGCAATGCCACCATTGGGTTTTTCCTGATAAGCGTATTCAAGGTGTTTTACTCCTAGTTCAGTGCCATTTTTCAAGACACTCAAGAAGTGGCCAACATGAGGTCCACTAGTAACAATCAAGATTTCTTTGACTCCAGCATCCACCAGGGTTTTGATGGGATAAAACACCATTGGTTTGTTGTAAACGGGCAATAAATGTTTATTAGTAACGTGGGTCAAAGGATAAAGTCTAGTACCTAGACCACCTGCTAGAATAACACCCTTCATATTGTTCCTTTACTGTTTTTTAAACTAGGTTTCCACTATATCATTGATATACAAAATTGCAAAGATTCTTGAGATAATGAAGTAAGTTGAAGGGAAATGATGGCAAATAAACAAGCAAAAAAATTAGGTTTGGCTTTGGGTAGTGGTGGCTGGCGTGGGTTAGCCCACTTGGGAGTAATCAAGGCTTTGTTGAAGCACAAACTTAACTTTGAAGTAATTGCTGGCAGTAGCACTGGTTCTTTGATGGGGGGAGCTTTTGCGGCCACTCAAGATATAGAAAAATTGGAAGAGATTTTTAAAAAACTAACGGCAACTGATTTGATTAAATTATTCAGAGATTTTCAGCCTCATCAAGGTTTATTTAAAGGTGATAATTTTAAAAAAATTATTAAAGAAGTAGTTGGAGAGGTAAAGATTGAAGACTTAAAGATTAAATATGGAGCGACAGCGGTTGATTTTAAATCTGGGGAGTTGGTTTTTATCAAGGATGGTTCTTTGGTAACAGCAATTAGAGCTAGTGCTTCAGTACCACTAGTTTTTCAGCCAGTAAGAAAAGAGGGAAAACAACTAATTGATGGGGCAACTAGACTGCCAGTACCAATTCCATTGGCTAGAGAATTAGGTGCTGAAGTAGTATTAGCAGTTAACCTTTATAAAAATGTATTTCCAGTTTTTGATGGTAAATATAGTGCTATTCAAATGGCGCTTAAAAGCTCTCATTTGTTGCTGAGTGAATTGGCGAGAAGAGACTGTGAACAGGCCGATTTGACTCTTTATCCAGATATTCCAGAAAGTAAAAAATACAATGTATTCAGTAATTTTCTTGGTCAAGCTGAACAACTAATTGAGATAGGTGAACAAGCGGTAGAGGAAAATATTGAAGAGATAAAGAAGTTGGTTTTATGAGCGGAGGTGACAGGATTTCACGACTCGCTACGCTCGCATGCATTAACCAGGTGTTCACTTTGTTCACACTTGGTGGCAGAACATTTGTTCCTCTCCAGATATTACCTGCCAATCATAAAAAAAATCATCCATAAGGATGACTTTTTTATGAGCGGAGGTGACAGGATTTGAACCTGCGAAGCCGTGAGGCTCACGCTTTCCAAGCGTGTGCAATTGACCACTATGCGACACCTCCTTTGGAATATCGGTTATTATACATTAGGTTTATAATATTAAAATCTGATGTTAAAAAAATTATTTTTTTTGGTTTTTGTTTTGTTAAATTTGGTTGTTTTTGTGCAACCAGCCTCAGCTCAGCAACAGGAACAGCAAAAAATTACTTTACATTTATTTTATGGAGAAGGTTGTCCTCATTGTGCCAAGGAGAAAGAGTTTTTGGAACGAGAAGTAATAAAAAAATTTCCTAATTTAGAAATTAAACAATACGAAATTTATAAAAATAAAAATAATAGTCAGTTAATGTATCAGACTAGTTTGCTACTCCAGACTGATGTGGGGGGAGTGCCGTTTACAGTGATTGGTGATCAATATGTGGTGGGTTTTGCAGAGGGAATTACTGACCGAAAAATTATTGATATTTTAACTGCTTATCAATCAGATGCTAGTGAGTATTATGATCTTGTTGATCAAGCTAAAGTTGTGTTGCTTGATCAAGTTAAAAATCCTCAAACACCTGTAGAAAAAACTAAAAAAATAGAAGCAACTGCTTCAACTTTAAATGTTGAAGCAGTTGAAAAGATTAAATTACCTTTTTTAGGTGAAATAAATCCCAAAACTTTTTCGTTGCCAATCATTACTATTTTATTGGCTGCTGTGGATGGCTTTAATCCTTGTGCTATGTGGACATTATTGTTCTTAATTAGTTTGTTGTTGGGTATGGAAGATAGAAAAAAGATGTGGATTTTGGGGGGGGCATTTATTTTTGCCTCTGCAACAGTTTACTTTTTATTTTTGGCAGCTTGGTTGAATTTATTTTTGTTTTTAGGGTTAGTAAGTTGGGTTAAATTACTAGTTGGTTTGATTGCTTTGGGTGCTGGAGGCTATTACCTTTATGATTTTGTGGTGAATAAGGCTGGTGCTTGTAAGGTCACTGGTGGCCAAGAAAAGAGTAGTTTTTTCAATAAATTGAAAAAGGTAATTAGTAACCGTAGTTTATTGATGTCAGTGTTTGGGATTATAGTTTTGGCAGTTAGTGTTAATTTAATTGAGTTAGTTTGTTCTGCTGGTTTGCCCGCAATCTATACCCAAATCTTGAGTTTATCAGGATTGTCACCGGTTCAATATTATTCTTACTTGTTACTTTATATTTTAATTTTTATGTTGGATGATTTATTAATTTTTGTGCTGGCTATGACCACGCTTAGAGTCACTGGTATTCAGGGCAAATATGCAAGATTTTCTCACTTAATTGGAGGCATATTAATGTTAATTATTGGTTTGTTATTACTTTTTAAACCAGAGTGGTTAATGTTTGGCTAAAAACTGGATAAGTATTTTTTTCAAGAAAATGGTTTTGCTGGTTGGTTTTTTTATTTGATCTAGAAGAAGTTATTTTATTGTAGTAGATTGTAATGATCATGAATAAAAAGAGTAGTAATAGACCGAAAGTTTTGAGTCTTTTTTCTGGTTGTGGCGGTTTAGACTTGGGTTTTATAAACGCTGGCTATGAAATAATTTGGGCCAATGATTTTTTTCCAGAAGCAGTAGAAACATATAAGAAAAACATTGGTGACCATATAATCTTGGAAGATATAGCAAAAATTGACAACTCAAAAATTCCTAGTGGTTTTGATATTTTGTTGGGTGGTTTTCCCTGTCAAGGTTTTTCTATAGCTAATAGCAAAAGATCAATGAAAGATGAGCGAAATTTTTTATACAAAGAGATGCTTAGAATAATTGATAATAAAAGACCAAAGTTTTTTTTGGCAGAAAATGTAAAAGGTTTATTATCAATGCATAAAGGTAAAGTTATTGAAATGATTGTTGATGATTTCAAAAAATTGGGTTATGTCGTTGATTACAAATTGATTAATTCTGCAGATTATGGTGTTCCGCAGCAGAGAGAAAGAGTGATTATCATTGGTAATAGAATCGGAGTGAAGAACCCTTTTCCCAGAAAAACTCACGAAAATAAACACATTAGTGTTAAGGATGTTGTTAGTGACCTAGAAAATATTAGAACTAGAGATGAATCTTTTAAAATTGGCAAAAAGGTGATTCATAATCATGTTGCAAGAACAAATGTTCATGACACTTTTTGGGGAAGAAAACATAAAGTTAACCAACATGATATTTGTGATTATCTTAAATACTGGAGAAATAAAAAAGGAATTTCGACTAAAAAAGTTGATGAATATTTTGGTTATAGTCATACGGCTGGCCATTGGTTTAGAAAAGACAATAATTCAGGAAGTATTCCCAAACCAGAAGATTGGTGGGAGTTAAAAAAACTACTTGGTTTCGATGATAAATATGATAAACAAGTTACTGAGCTGGAGCTAAAAGAAATAAAATTCGAGCAATCCCTTAGAATCAGCAATTGGGATAGGCCTAGTGATACAATTACAGCGACTGGTCCAGAGATACATCCAAATAAAAAAAGAAGGATGTCAGTCAGAGAGTGTGCCAGAATTCAAACATTTCCAGATGGTTTTATATTTTATGGAAGTATTGGTAACATGTATAAGCAAATAGGAAATGCTGTACCAGTATTATTGGCAGAAAAAATAGCTAAAGCAATTAAAAGTAGTATCATTTAATTTGGATAATTTATGCTAACTCAGAAACAAATTGAAACAATCGAGCAAAAGTATTTAAAGAAATTTTTTTATTTGATGAAGTATGCTGAAGATGAAATGATGTTCGGATTTAGAACTAAAGAGAAGATAAAAAATGATTGGTATGGTAAATTTGGTGCGGAAATATCAGATTTTGCTGTTGGTGCAGAGAGAATAGTCTATGCATTAATGAATGGCAAAGGAGTTGGTCAACCAAACTCTTGTCCAGTCGGCTCTGATATGTTTTTTGAAGTTGAAGATGCTTTTATTCATATTGATTTAAAAACCGTGCAAACCAGAAATATTGGAGATATAACAGATAGCATTTTTGTTGGTAGAAACCAAAATAGTTATTTTGGGGAGATTAAACAGGCTAATGGTAACTCTTTTGATCCAAAAAGGTTTTATGAACCAGCTCTACCAACTTTTTACAATAAAGGATCTGAAAATGAAAAGATCTGTTTAACCTACTTTATTACAATATTATATGAAGATAAGACTTTAAATATTTTGAATATAAATATTATATGTATGCCGAATGGAGAATTATCTGATCATTATGGCAGTAGGGTTTTGAAAGCTGGAAAAAATCCTGATAAAGCTAGATTTAAGTTTTCCGAAGTCTCAAGCTTTGAGTTGTTAGATAATTTTCCTAAAAGAATAAAAGTTGTTTACTTTGACGAAAAAATGGATGAGGCTTTTAAAAATAGATTGAAATTTTTTGAAAATATATACAATTCACAAGATAATTAGTTTCTAAGTTACTTTTTATTATTAGTGGTTAAACTTTCATAATTTTGATCAGATAAATTTAAAATTAATTGTTTTATTTTCTTAACTTATTAATCTTCACTTTTCAGCTTGCATAAAGTTATTTTTGAGCATAATATATGAACATGAGTTCATATAATTGTTGTTCAAATATCACTAGGGAGGGTCAAAAAGTTGAAACTCTTTCTTCTATTCTCAAGATTGTGGCTGAACCATCTCGTCTTAAGTTACTTTGTATTCTGCGTAAAGGTGAACACTGTGTGTGTGAAATTATGGAGCATGTCGATTTTTCTCAAAGTCTAGTTTCTCACCACCTTAAAGACCTGCGAGAGATTGGTGCGGTTAGTGATCAGAAAAGAGGCCAACGAGTCTATTACTCTCTCTCTAACAAAGGTCAGCATATTACCGATGCATTATTTCAAATTATTAAAGAAAGGTAAAAATTCATGAAAATTCAAGTTCTAGGTTCTGGTTGTCCTACCTGTAAAAAATTACATGAGGTGGTGCTTTTAGCAGCGAAAGAGCTTAATTTAGAAAAACAAGTTGAGTACCTATCAGGCAGTGAAGGTATTACTAAAATCATGGAGTTGGGGGCGATGAGTAGTCCAGTTCTCGCCGTTGATGATCAAATTGTCATGACTGGTTTCAATGGTGACATTGAAAAAATTAAAACTTTGATTGGTGATAAAACAAAAAAAACTGATGAAAATTGTTGTGAAGATAGTGAGTGTCCTGAAGATTGCGAGTGTAATGAAAATGCCAAGGCAAGTAAAACTTGTAGCTGTGGAGACAACTGTTAGCTATGAGTGTTTTTACCCCCATCCAGCAATTTGCAGATTTAGTTACTTACCAGTGGTTAGGCATAATTGTTCAAACCTATCTGGGTGATGCAGTTAACTTTTTTATCTACGATGTGATTAAAATTGGTGTGTTAATGTTGTTTATTAATACCATTGTCACGGTTACAGAATACTATTTTCCGATGGAAAAAGTGCGAGATATTCTGACAAAAAGACGTTTATACGGTTTAGATTATTTAGTTGCCGCACTACTTGGTGTAGTCACGCCATTTTGTTCTTGTTCCTCAATCCCACTGTTTATTGGTTTTATTTCTGCCAAAATTCCCTTGGGAGTAACTTTTGCTTTCTTAATCAGTTCACCACTGGTAAACGAGGTATCGTTATATTTGTTTCCCAGTATTTTTGGCTTACAAGTGACTTTGCTTTACAACGTGGTTGGTATTTTGATTGCTATGATTGGAGGAATGCTCATTCAAAAAATGAAGATGGAAAAATATATCAGGCCTGAGTTTTTGAGGTTTAAATCAAGAGCACAAATTGAATCAGAATATGAAGGGTCCAAGGTGCCTTTGAAAGATTTAATTAAGCTATGGCGAGGACAAGTTTTAGAAATTACTAAAAAGATTTTTCCCTATGTTTTATTAGGCGTCGGAATCGGAGCTCTCATACATGGCTTTGTTCCGGAATCATTAGTGGCTAACTACTTATCAAGTAAAGCTTGGTGGGTGGTGCCTACTTCAGTATTTTTAGGAACACCTCTCTACACCAATTCTATCGGTGTAATACCAGTGGTTGAAGCTTTGATCAATAAAGGCGTGCCTATGGGCACCGCCCTAGCGTTCATGACAGCCTCAACAACCCTTTCAATTCCTTCAGGACTAATGTTAGCCAAACTAATGAAAAAAGAATTACTGTTTACTTTTTTTGGCATAACCATAGCTGGGATCATTTTTATGGGGTATTTGTTTAATGCAATTTTGTAAAAGACAATGTAGATCTACAAGATTAATCAACCGTTATTATGAGTTGCGATATCAATCAGTTCAATAATATTAGACTGGTCTATCAGAACTTTTCAACTACTGTGGAGAGGGCGGGATTCCACGACTCGCTGTGCTCGCTACATTAACCAGGTAGCTTTTGCTAAAGCTTCAGCTACTTGGTGGCAGAACAATAGTTCATTTCCCTAGGCTGTCTCACTTATGTACAAAAAAATGAGCTAAAGCTCATTTTCTTATACATGGCGGAG
>CAYSQA010000009.1:0-29840 GCA_964433225.1 uncultured Pseudomonadales bacterium | reverse complement strand
GTTCACCACCAATTGTTTTATTAAAGAACAACCAGATACCAAAAAATAAAACAAGAATACATTATAACAAATAAAATCTAAATAATCAATTATATAGGACATATTTAAAGCCATAAAAAAACCCCATACTACAAACGAGTAAAGGGTTTTAGTGCCAAGCTGAGGAATCGAACCTCAATCCCATGTTTTTCAGACATGTGCCGTGACCAACTTGGCTAGCTTGGCGTGTTTGCACAAAAAAAGTGGACCCGAGAGGGCTCGAACCTCTGACCTTTCGGATGTAAACCGAACGCTCTAACCAACTGAGCTACGAGTCCAAAGAAGGGTGGTGCCCAGGAGAGGACTTGAACCTCCACGGATTGCTCCACAGCCACCTCAAGACTGCGCGTCTACCAGTTCCGCCACCTGGGCTTATTTTGCACACGCTGAGCGAGAAACGGGACTCGAACCCGCGACCTTCTCCTTGGCAAGGAGACGCTCTAGCCAACTGAGCTATTCTCGCATTATTAGTTTTAAAGGACGTGATCACTCACAAGACTGACATTATATAACAACTTGGTCAAAGTGAAAAACCGAGTTTTTATATTTAAATATGCTAGTGCCAGAGGAGGGACTTGAACCCTCACACTCAAAAGAGCACTAGTTCCTGATACTAGCCTGTCTACCAATTCCAGCACTCTGGCAATATTTAGTTATTATAAACTAAATTTAAAACAGCGAAGATTTAATTCTTTGCCAAGCTGGAAATTTTCTCCTGAAGGCAACTTCAATCACTTTGGCAGCTTCTTCTATGGTGTAGTGAGTGGTATTAAGAGTTAAATCATAAGCATTACGACTGTTTAAATCTTGGCGAAAATATTTCTTCACAAAATCACGACGTTCTTTTTCGTAGTGAGCAATCACTCTTTTGGCTTTTTCTTCAGTATAATCTTCATGTTTCATTGCTCTTAATACTCTTAGTTTGTAAGGAGCCACAATATTAACGTGTAAACCTTTGGAAAAAGGCGTGACAAAATTAGCTCCTCTACCCACAATAATGTTATTGCCCTCATGAGCCAACAACATAATCACTTTGCTCAACTCTTTAATGTAAGTATTTTCATCAACATAATTGGGATTAAGAACAGAATGAATTAAATCTTCCAAATAAGTTCTACTTTTTTCATCGATTTTACGAATAATTGCTCGACGTTTTTTGGTTGATTCAGCCACCTTATCAATAATGGTTTCATCATGAACTTCAAAACCTAATTTTTTTCCCAGTTCTTTGGCAATCGGTAAACCACCACTACCAGGTTCTCGAGCAATAGTAATGAATGGTCGAGCAAAAAAATGATCTTCAGGAATTTCTTGAAGTAAGCGATCTTTGATGCCCAAAGTGGAAATTATTTTATTAATGAGAGGGTAGTAGTTTATAGCCATACTACTGTGTGAGTATAAACTACTTTTCAGTTTTTTTTAAGCTTTTATTTGGGTTTAGTTTTTGGCGGGTTAACTGAACTGAAATAAAATTTCTTAGCAAAAGACCTAACAAGTGTTACAATAACTCCAACTACTGCCTCAGTAGCTCAGTGGATTAGAGCGCAGGTCTTCGGAACCTGGCGTCGGGGGTTCGAATCCCTCCTGGGGCACTTCAATAAAAAATCCCTTTTTGGGATTTTTTTAGTCAAGTTCTAACTATTAAAAACTGCACCTATTAAATTTTGTACATATTGATTACGCCCACCTTCTTTAGCTGAGTAAAGAGCAACATCAGCTAAATCAAAATGATTAGCGAAATTTAAATTACTAACTCTCTTACTAGAAATAGCCCCCAAACTGACTGTTTTTCTTAATTTTAGATTTTTAAATCTTTTGTTCTGGTTGTTACTTAATTCTTCAAGATTTATCTCTGTTGCTCTAAAAAACTCTAAAATTCTAACCATTAACTTTTCTATTTCTTCTTCATTGCCATGAGCAAGAACCACAAATTCTTCACCACCATATCGATAAACGCCATCAGTCCTTCGGCATAATTTTTGCAAAGAATCGGCAACAAACTTTAAAACTATATCACCAGCCAAGTGTCCATAATCATCGTTGACTTTTTTAAAATGGTCAATATCAACTACTATTAAAGAAAATTCTTGGTCACTGTCTTCAGCTCTTCTTCTTTGAATAAAATCTCGGTAATCTTCCTCAAGAGCTTGTCTATTGGACAACTGAGTTAAAAAATCTTTGTTCTTACCTCTAAATTGATTAAAAATCTCCAGAGCATCTTCTAAAGAAAGCCTTAATAAGTTAATTATCTTTTGATCTGTAGTTTTTTCTTTTACTTTACTAAAAAAACTTTTATAAAAAAGATTATAAAAAGACTCTCCAGAACTTGCTGAATGTTGAATATAACTAGTTTCTGCTTCAATCAAGGCCTCAATTAAGTGATCTAAATCTTCAATTAAACCAATTTTATGCATTCTTTCTGCCAAACCAAGTAAAACAGTTTTTAGTAATTCATCATCAGGAGGGAGAGCTTTTTTTTCTTTTACTTCTTTTCCTTTTTCTATAACAACCGAAGCTTGATCTACTAATTCTTGTGATTCCAACATTAAATAAAATTATAGATTAAAAAATCTAAGAGTGCTAAGGATAAACTCTGGAAATTTTTAGTAAAAGACAGTAGAATACGAGCCATTGAGCTCTGGGTCAGTAGCTCAGTCGGTTAGAGCGTCTGCCTCTTAAGCAGAATGTCGTGGGTTCGAGTCCCACCTGACTCACCAAGGGACCTAACTAGTCCTAAACACAAAAACACCAAAAACCAGCCACTAGGCTGGTTTTTGTAAAACTCGAATAAAGTTATTTTTCTAATCTGGTAAAACCCCCAAAGCGTCGTTAAATCTGTTAATAAAGTTGAACAAACCAACCACACTAGTTAACTCAACTAGCTCTTCATCAGAAAAAGCTAGTTTTACTTTTTCCAATAAAGCTGGATCGATTTTATAAGCATGATCATTAACTGCCTCAGCATACTCCATAGCCAGAGCATCTCTCCCTGTAGCCGCTTGTCTGATCAACTTCATTTCCTCTTTGCTCAATCCAAATTGTTCTAACTGCATTTCTGACACACTGACACAAAACTCACACTTATTGAGTTCAGAAATATGATAAGCAATCCGCCACTTCAACTCAGCACTAAGTGGAGAATCATCCATGGTTGCTTTAAATAAGGCAAAGAACCCCATTAACACATCACCACAATTAGCCATCACTCCCATCCATTTGGGTACTCCACCTTTTTGTTCAATCATTTTTTCAAAAAGCGCTTTGACTTCACCCTTAGCTTCTTCATCATTAACCACATGGACTCTGGGTAGAGTAGACATAAAATTCCTTATTCAAATTTAGTAATTAATATCACTATAACAAACTTAAACCCAGATTAAAATCAAGCAAAATAATCTTCGGTTATAATTTACTTCTTGTGGAAAAAGAACAAACTCTATTACTAGCAACTGAAAAAGAACAAAGACAACTTGATATCACCATTCCTTTGGTAATCTTAACCGCAGCTATTTCTTTGCTTGATCTTTACTCTCATCCTCATGGTGGCTTGGCTGACCTAGAAAGAAGACAAACTTTGGAAAACTTAATCGGTTCAATCACCAATCATCTAGGGAACTTTGGTATTTCTGCTTCTTTAGCTATTACCACTGTTTTTGCCAAAAACCTATTTAATCAAATATTTCATGCTGAAATAGCTAAAAAAATTACTAAATTTGGTTATACTTTTACTCTTAGCTCTATTATTACTCTGAATGCTTTAATTGAGTCATTTCCAGGCAACAACGAGCTAATTGGTGATACAAGCATGGGCATTCTCGGAGTAGCGATGGCAACAACTGCTGCCAACTTAGCAATTAATAAACTTCAACGAGCAAAATACTCAGCTTGAATCAAGATTTAAAAAAATAATTTCATCTGGTACAATTCATTTTTTATGATTGAAAAACTTGCTTTGCCAATTGAATGGGAAAAAGGTCAAAATGATCTTGAGTTTTTTGGCCAAATGAGTATTGGAGAGTTATTGGTTTGGTTAGATAAAAACCCAGAAGAAGCAACTTATTACGCTCGGGAAGTTTTATACCAACAAGAATGCGAAAAATACCGTGGTGGAGCTGGCGTTAGACCAGAAACAAAAATTATTTTTACCATTGGCGGACTACAGTTTTCCGATCTGGGTTGTACTACTGATTTTGCCGGCAATCGGGTTCGCACTAAAGCCCAAGAAGACCACTGGAAAGCCCCAGAACTCCATGAATTAGTCGGTGTTGCCTCTGTCTATATGGAAGGTAAAAACCCTGATGTTACAGAAGCCGTAGTTTTTTCTGAAGTTGTTGACCTCTTTTATAACCTTCTTCACTTACAAATTACTGACCCTGAAAAATCAGCTTGGTATGGCGAGTGGGTTAATCATCTGGTTAAAGCTTTGGAACTAGACCTTTTTTCAATCATTAAGATGTTAGTCTCTAAATACCATACTAGAATGTTTAAAAATGGAGGAAAGAATAATTTTCATCTAGAAAATGAGTTGATCGAGAGCCTTATAGCTGAAGCTTATCAAGGAAGAAAAGATATAAACTACAATAAAATCTTCACTAAAGTTCTTAGACTAGGGGACTTATTGAATAATATTGCTTTAGAAAATAGATTAAAGGTTCTCAAAAAAGAGTACCGAGAAACACAAAAACAAGATGCTGAAGAAACCGATACTGATAGTGTTTACTGGTATGTCTTGCAAATGTTTGGCGTCATCTTTCAACAAGCTTTAAAACTAGATAGAAGCAAAGATTATGTTCCAGGTTGGCAAGATGAGAGTGACTTACCCAAGCTAATAGAACAAGTCTTGCTTGGTGAGATAACTCTCGAAGCCTATTAATTTTACTAATTTAGTTTTAAAATAAGCATTGATGAAAGTCATTGCTGGTTCTGCTAGCCTCAAATTAGCCCAAAACATTGCCCTACAATTGAATGTCACTCTAGTTAATTGCGAAATTAATAATTTTGCTAACGGTGAAAAAAAAATTAGAGTAGCTAATGAAGTTAAAAACGAAGAAGTCTTATTGGTTCAATCTTTTTATAAACCAGTAGATGAGAGAATTATTGAAACAGCTTTAATCACAGATGCATTAGAAAGATTAGGAGCAAAAGAAATTAGTTTGTTCATTCCTTGGTTTGGCTACTCTTTTCAAGATAAAGTCTTTTTACCTGGAGAACCATTATCTGCCAAAGTCATTGCTAAGATAATTGAAAGTACTTGTATTAAAAAGGTTTACCTCTTAGACCTCCATAATATTAGTATCCCCGGCTTCTTCTCTGTACCTACCTACCATATTTCTGCTATGGGTGAGTTCGTTAAACACATTGAAGAACATTTCGACTTAACTAAGGCAATTGTTGTCAGCCCAGATTTTGGCGGCATCAAAAGGGCTAGGTTATTTGCTAATCAGCTTCATCTGGACATGGCTAGTGTCGAAAAAAGAAGAGACCTAAAAACTGGTCAAGTCACAACAACTAAACTAGATGGTGAAGTTAAAGACAAAACTGTCTTTATCTTTGATGACGCTATTTTATCAGGACAAACAGTGGTTGAAGTCGCCAAACTACTCAAAGAAAACGGAGCTAAAGAGATCCACTTTTTGGCCACTCACGGCGTTTTTACCGGTAATGCTTTGACAGAGTTAGAAGACTCAATGGTTGATAGTGTCACAATCACTAACTCAATTGAAAGACCAGAACAATACCAAAAAATTACTGTAATCGATATTTCAAAAATCCTAGTAGATAATTTACAAGGATAAGACTATAATCCCTCTTTTCTCTTGAAATAGGAAAATATGTTACAAAAACAATTACGCAATATTGCGATTATCGCTCACGTGGACCACGGTAAAACTACCTTAGTGGATGCTATGCTCAAACAAACAAAAACTTTTGCCGTCCACCAAAAGGAAAACCAAGCTACCACAATTCTTGATTCTAATGATTTGGAAAGAGAAAAAGGGGTTACTATTTTAGCTAAAAACACAGCAGTTTTTTGGCAAGAATATAAAATCAATATTCTTGATACTCCTGGCCATGCTGATTTTTCTGGAGAGGTAGAGCGAGTGCTCAACATGGCTGATGGTTGTATTTTGTTGGTTGATGCAGCTGAAGGAGTTTTATCTCAAACTAGATTTGTTCTTAAACTAGCTTTAGAACTTGGCTTAGCTCCAATCGTTTTAATTAATAAAGTTGACCGTAAAGATCAACGTATTTATGAAGTAGAGCAAGAAATTGAAGATTTATTTTTAGAACTAGCTACTCAAGACTCACAACTAGATTATCCTTTGCTTTATGGCAGAGGTATTGAAGGTATTGTTGGTAAAAAAGTCGAAGAAAACTCAGATTATTCTCTCCAAATTACTGACAGTTCAGATTTAACTCCATTGTTCGAAACAATTATCGAGAAAATTCCAGCTCCTCAGGATGATGCTTCTCAACCATTACAGATTCAAGTTAACTCATTAGATTGGGATCAACACAAAGGAAGAATCGCGATTGGTCGTATTTTTCGTGGTACGGTCAAAAGGAACCAACCAGTTAAATTACTCAGGACTAATGGCAAGATCGAAGCTGCTTCAATAGTTTATCTATTCAATCACTTTGGTTTGGAAAGAAAAGAAGTTGAAGAAGCTAGTGCTGGAGAAATTGTAGCTATCGCTGGTATGCCTGAACCTGGTATTGGTGACACTATTGCTGATACTCACCAACCAGAAGCTTTGCCTCAAATGAGTATTACTGAACCAACTGTTAAGATGCAGCTATTGGTTAACACTTCTCCTTTCGCCGGACAAGAAGCCGAGTTTTCTACATCTAGACAACTTCAAGCTAGACTCAAAAAAGAACTTGAAACTAATGTTGGTTTGAGAGTTTTACCAGGCACAACTGGTGAGAATGTCATTATTGTCGGTCGAGGAGAACTACATTTAGCTATTTTGATCGAAACTATGCGTCGAGAAGGTTATGAATTTGCCTTGTCAAGACCTCAAGTGGTTTTGAAAGAAGAACATGGCCAAACTCTAGAACCTTGGGAATATGTCACAATTGATGTTTCTGAAAGTTACACTGGTACCATTACTACCAATATGGCTCAAAGAAAAGGGCAAATGAAAAATATGCACCAAACTAAAACCGGTGTAAGATTTGAATATGAGATTTCCACTGCTAACTTAATCGGTTATAGGAGCGAGTTGCTCACCAATACTTCTGGTGAAGGAATAATTCACAATACTTTTTTAGAATATCGACCCCTATCTGAAAGAGCTCCAGTTTATCGTGGTGGAGCGATGATTGCTCATGAAACTGGAACCGTGACTGCTTATTCCTTGGAAAAAGCTCAACAACGAGGCAAAATGTTAGTAAACCCAGGTGATAAAGTTTATGCCGGCCAAGTAGTTGGCTTTAATAAACGTTCAGAAAACATGGTGATGAATGTGGTTAAAGGCAAAAAATTAACTAACATGAGAGCTTCCTCCGCTGATGCCACCGTAGTTTTAGCACCAGCCTGGAAACCATCTTTAGAACAATTTCTCACCTTAATTGGTAAAAATGAAGTTCTAGAGGTAACTCCTCAAAGTCTAAGACTTAGAAACTTGGAAGATAATAAAAAATTGGCTGGATAATAGCCTGGTTTCGTATACAATAAGGCTATATGAAAATGTCCAAAATGGCTTTCAAGCCTTTAAAAAACCCTCCAGCTAATGCTGACACTATTAATCACAAACTCTTGGTTCAAGCTGGTTTTGTTCGTCAATTAATGGCTGGAGTCTATAGCTATACTCCGATGGGATTAAAAGTTCTCAATAAAATTCGTAATATTATTCGCCAAGAAATGGATGCCATTGGTGGCCAAGAAATCTTGATGCCATCACTCCATCCCAAAAAAAACTGGCTAACAACTGGTGGCTGGGATAACATTGATGTCTTATTTCATCTCCAAAGTAGAACTGGCAAAGAATATGCCCTTGGCCAGAGTCATGAAGAAATCGTTACCCCGTTGGCCAAAGACATGATCAATAGTTATAAAGATTTACCTTTGGCACTCTATCAAATTCACTGGAAATTTAGAGATGAATTGAGAGCTAAATCAGGAATCTTGCGTGGTAGAGAGTTTGAGATGAAAGACATGTATAGTTTTCATGAAACTCAAGCAGATTTTGATCAATTTTACCAACAAGTCAAAGAGGCTTATATCAAAGCTTACCGTAAAGTTGATTTAGTCGCCAAAGTTACCGAAGCTTCAGGTGGCAACTTCACTGACAAAGTTTCTTATGAATTTATGGTCCTCACTAATGCTGGAGAAGATAATATCTACTATTGTCCAAATTGTGAATTTTGTGTGAATAGTGAAATAGCCCAACAACAAGCTGGTGATAAATGTCCCAAATGTGGTCAGGCTGAACTCCAAGCAGCCAAAGCTTCAGAAGTAGGCAATGTCTTTGACCTTGGTCAAAAATATACCAAAGATTTCGAACTTACCTATGCTGATATTGAAGGCCAAAACAAATATCCGATTATGGGCTGTTATGGTTGGGGAACAACTAGGACCATGGGAGTAATCGTAGAAAAATCATCAGATGAAAAAGGCATTATCTGGCCATTATCAATTGCTCCTTACGAAGTAATTATTACCTCGTTAAAAGGAACAGAAGAAAAAGCCCAACAACTTTATCGTGATCTCAAAGAGCATAAAGTTGAGGTTATTTGGGATGACCGACCTGAATCTCCAGGCAGTAAATTTGCAGCAGCAGATCTGATGGGTATTCCTGTTAGACTAGTTCTCTCCGAGAGAAATGGTGATAAGATTGAATGGAAAAGTAGAAAAGAAACCAACACAGAATTGCTAGACTACGATACAGTTTTGATGAGATTATCACAACTTTAAGCTAGCTAATAAAACAAGATGAGTGAAACTTATAAAAACCTAGTCTTCACTAAACATGCTTGGACAAGAGCAAAAGATCGATCACTTAGTAAAGACCTTATTTACCAAGTAGTTTCTTTCCCAGATAAGACTTATCACAACCAAGCTAATTTTAAGTTCATTAGAATTATTAATGGTCGAAAGATCCATGTAGTAGCCACCCCGATTGAAAATAATAAATTCCTAATTATTTCTACTTGGGTGAGAGGTGAAGAAGATCAACAATCTATAATTTGGTTGTTGATTACTTTACCATTTAAAATCTTATGGTGGACCTTAAAAACAGTTGCTCAAGTTTTTGCTAAAAAATAAGTTTGATCCTTTTTGATGCAAATACTGCTGGAATATACTAACCTATAATGAAAATGTTTTTACAGATTAGAAGAAATTATAGATAGATAAATCAACCTTTTTTGTCTATATGATTTTTCTAGATCATTTAATATATTACTGAATACATCCCGGTGAGGACCCCACGGCAAAAATCTTTAAAAATTTTTGCGGTGGGGAGTTTTTTTATTTCTGACTTACTTGCTTGCACTAGATCTGTATAATGAAGTTACTATGTCCAATTCCAGACCACTAATTGTTACTCACCATGCTCCTGACTTAGATGCAATTACTGCTACTTGGCTGTTAAAAAGGTTTCACGCTCAAAAATTTGCAGAGGCTCACATTGGTTTTGTTAGTCCTGGTGAAAAAATTTCATTGGAAGAAGCAGAAAAACTAGGTTGCCAACTTCATGAAATTACTTACGTTGATACTGGCTTTGGTGAGTTTGACCATCACCAACCAGCCAGAGCCACCCAAAGAGTCTGTGCTGCTTCACTAGTTTTTGATTACTTAACTGAAGTTTATCCTGATAAAAAAGAAGATCTAGCCTTACAAAGTATTGTCGAGATGGTAAACCAAATTGATCATTTCGAAGAGGTGATGTGGCCAGAGCCAGAAGCAGAACGATACTTATTTATGATTCACGAATTAATTAGAGGACATGAGTTTACTGATCCTCATAATGATGACTCCCAAATGCATTTTGGTTTTCAATGTTTAGATAATGTCTATGCTACTTTAACTCAATATCATAAAGCCAAAGAGATCATCCAAAGAAAAGGCAAAGAGCTTAACTTAAACATAGGTAAAGCCCTGATCCTTAATACTAGAAACGATGACACCATTAAAATCGCTCAGAAAATGGGCTACATTTTAGTGGTGAGAAAAGACCCCAAACTTGGCCACATCAGAATCAAAGCCAGACCAGATTCAGCAATCACCTTGCATGACCTTTATGAAAAAATTCAAGAACTAGATAAAGAAGGCACTTGGTTTTTCCATGGTAGTGGCAAAATGTTGCTCAACGGCTCACAAAAAAATCACAATCAAAAACCCAGTCCACTAAATAGTGATCAATTAACAATCATTTTAAAGGAGCTTTATGGTTGATGGTTGTATTTTTTGTCAGATAGTTGCAGAAAAAATGCCTTGTCACAAAATTTGGGAAGATGACAAACACTTAGCCTTCTTATCGATTTTCCCTAATACCAAAGGTTTCTCTGTCGTCATTCCCAAAGAACATTATGGTAGTTATGCTTTTGCCCAAACTGATGAAGTTTTGCAAGAACTAATCGTAGCCACCAAAAAAGTTGCCAATATTTTGGATAGTTACTTTGCCGATGTTTCTAGATGTGGCATGTTTTTTGAAGGCTTTGGTGTAGATCACCTTCATAGTAAGCTCTATCCGATGCACGGCACTGGCGATCTGGCTAACTGGGCCCCAATTGAAAGTAAAACTATTCACACCTACTTTGACCAATATCCTGGTTATTTATCTTCAAATGACTCAGCACGAGCTAATGACCAAGAATTGGCAAAATTAGCCAATGATATTAAAGAAAACCATCAAAAAGTTTAGTTTAATAAAAAATAATAACGAAAAATGTTAGTGAAAAAGAAAAAAAAGAATTCCTGCAATATCTGGTAAGTTAGTGTATAATTCAGGTTCTTACCTTAATAAGTAGTTAATTTGGAAGGGAGGTGAGAGAGATGGCTATCGTAATTAAGTCCAAAAAAAGTGATTCGACCAATGACTTAATCCGCAAGTTTAAAAAGGCGGTTGCTGCTACTGGTGTAGTGCAAATTGTTAAAGATCGTCGTTACTTTAAAAAACCTTCCAAAATCAAATCCGAAAAAACAGCAACTGATAATCGTTTAAAAAGAAGAGCCCGTTCCTTAAAGAAAATGAAAAATATTTCTCCACAGGCTTTGGCTAGAATTAACCAAAAATTAGGAAAAACATAAATAATTTTGGAAAATCAAAAAAATAAACCCCTCCTTCGCTAAAGCTATGGAGGGGTTTTTGGTTATCTCTAAATAAAAAATTATTTTTTACGAGGTCTAATCTTGGCTTTAATGGAAAAATCCCATTGATCACCATCGCTAGTATCAAAACTTCTTGAATTAGTTAGAGAATGATAGTTAATCAAGTGGTTACTAAGTGTTTCTTCTAACTCTTTCTGTTGCTCTTTAAGTTCTCCAATCTTAATCTTTAAAGACGTAACTTGAGGATCAGATTGCAACTGACTCTTCCGTTCCTTTACCTTACTGGTAAAAGCTTGAGCCTCGGCTTCAGCATCAGTTAAAGTTGTATCATTTTCAAAAACACTGCGTAAACTTTCACCTGTTTCTTTAATTTGTTTGCGAATTTCTTCTAAATTTAGAGCATGACGCTCAATTAGATTTTGCAAAGTACCAAGAGTTTCAGCCACTTTATTGGAGTTTTCTACTTCTGCATCTGCTTCAGCCAAAGCTTCTTTGGCCAAATCTTCAGCCGTTTTAATCTGATCGTCTGACATTTAATAATTCCTTTCTGTTACTACTCAGAGAGTTTGTTATACCAATATCCAGATATAAGAATCAATGGGAAAAATGGTAGAATCAAAAATTATCATGAATCAACCAACTCTCTTTTATATCGTTAGACATGGAGAAACTCCTTATAATGCTCAAAAACTAATTCAAGGTCATATTGATATTGAGTTAAATGATATCGGAATTGAACAAGCTAAAAACCTAGGTCAAAAATTAGGTCATATAAAATTTACCAACATTTTTGCTTCAGACCTAAAAAGAGCTCATAAAACAGCCCAATTAATCGCCGAACAAAAACACAACCTAGAAGTTCAAACAGATAAATTACTTAGAGAAATGTATCTAGGCAGTTATGAAGGTCGCAAAGTTGCTGATTTTCACCAAGAACTAAAAGATTTATTGGCTAAAAGAGATAGCCTCCCTCATCAAGAAAGATTTAAACATCAAGTAGCAGACATTGAGACAGATGAATCCATTATTAATCGGTTTTTGGCCTTCTTTAAAAAAACAGAACATCTTACTCAACAAAAAAACAACCTGATTGTGACTCATGGAGCAGCTATGAGAATTTTACTTATCTATTTTGGTTGGGCAAAATACGCTGAATTACCACATGGCAATATTGATAATACTGCTTATCTGGTTTTGGAAAAAACAGCTAATAGTTTCAGCGTTAGAGAAACTTTTGGCATAAAAAAAGAAAAATAGTTAACTAAACGAATTGTGCCGCCCTTTTGGGGCGGCACACTTCTCTTGTACAATGGTGAATAGTTGACTTAGAAAACGTCAACCAAATGGAAATCATCATGGATGGGGCAATAACAGAAAAGCCGTCTCTTCCGAAACGGCTTTTTTTACCTGCGAGCCCGACCAGGATCTACGACTTCGCTCGCCTGCAACTTAGGCTCGCTTCGCATGCATTACCCAGGTTTGGCTAATTATTGCTTAATTAAAACAAACTAGCTCGCCAAACTTGGCGGTGAACCAAAGTTGATTTGTTATGAACTAGAAGAAATAAAAAAACGCCCTTTCGGCGTTTTTATATTTCTGCGAGCCCGACCAGGATCGAACTGGCGATCTCTTCCGTGACAGGGAAGCATGTTAACCACTACACCACGGGCCCACTTGACTTGATATTAAAAGAACAGAACCGTAATTATAACAAATAATTCTGATTTTGTAAGTAAATTCAAGTTCCAACAAAAATTAACTAATTTGCTATACTATCCCTAGTAGTTATTTGACCAAAGGACTGATATGTTAATTTTTATCGTTATAGCTGGTGTAGTAATCTTCTACATCGTTGGTGTTTACAACTCTCTACAAACCTTGAAAACTCAAATTCATGCCAGTATTCAAGAAATTGGCAACCAACTTAAAAGACAAGCTAACTTGATTCCTAATCTAGAAACAGCGGTTAAAGGCTATCTAAAACATGAAAAAGGTATTTTCCAGATGTTGACTGATGCCAGAAAAGCCGCTGAAACAGCAGATAAAACTGGTAAAGCAGCTGACTTAGAAAAAGCTTTAGCTTCAGTTCAGGCATTAATCCCAAAAATTCAAGTCGCTGTTGAAGATAACCCAGAAATAAAAGCTGACGGTACTGTTAGTAAATTCATGGATGAACTAACTGATACTGCTGATAAACTCACCTATGCCAGAAGAACTGTGATTGATTTAACTCAAACTTTCAATCAAAAATTAGTGGTTTTCCCATCTAATGTTGTTGCTGGCCTATTCGGTTTCAAAGCAGAAAAAGGCCTAGAGACAGCCACTTCTGGCTCTCATTTGGCTGTAAGTGATGCAGAGACCAAAGATCACAAAGTTTCTTTAGATTAAAGCTATGACCCACTACCAGCTTGTTACTAGTAATAAAACTAAATCTTTGTTTGTTATCCTAGGCTTCATTGGTTTTATTGTGGCGGCCACTTATTTAATGGTTGAAGGACTAGGTTATGGACTAGATCTAGTTGGGATAGCATTAATCTTTGCTGGACTAACTAGTTTTGGCAGTTATTATTTTTCAGATAAAATCATTTTAACTTTATCTGGAGCTAGAGAAGCAACCAGAAATGAGTTCTTTGATTTTTACACAGTAGCTGAAAACTTAAGTCTTAGCCAAAAACTACCTTTACCAAAACTTTACATAATTGATGACTCAGCGATGAATGCCTTTGCCACTGGTCGAGATCCCCAACATGCTGTTATTTGTGCCACTACTGGTTTGCTTGCCAGAATGAATAGAAGAGAAATTGAAGGCGTAATCGCCCATGAATTAGCTCACATCAAAAACTACGACATTAGACTCATGTCATTGGTGACTATTTTGGTTGGCTTTATTTCTTTACTAGCTGATTGGGTACTCCGAATGACTTATTGGGGAGGAAGTAGAAAAAGAGAAAATAGAGAAGGGGATGGTCAGATCCAATTAATCTTATTTGTGGTAGGTATGTTGTTGGCTTTACTCTCACCTCTAATTGCTCAATTAATTCAGTTGGCTATCTCAAGAAAAAGAGAGTTTTTAGCTGATGCTTCAGCCGTAGCCATGACTAAAAATCCTGCTGGAATGATCAGTGCCCTAGAAAAACTGGGTAGTGACAAAGAACCACTAGAAGCAGCTAATAAAGCAACTGCTCATCTTTACATTACTAATCCACTAAAAAATCTTCATGGTGGAGTAGGCCTGTTTGCTAAATTGTTTGCTACTCATCCACCTTTATCAGAAAGAATTACTGCTCTAAAAAATATTACTCATTAAAGGTTTTTAAATCTGAAAAAAAATCTTCATTCTGTTATACTTCCAGATGTGAAAAAAACTGTTGTTAAACCTCAAACTGTTGCTCATATCGCTCAATTAGCTAATATTCCAATTTCTGAGCAAGAAGAAACATCATTAGCCAAAGCTTTTGAAGAAACTTTGATTGTTGTTGATGAGCTAGCAACTTTGGATGTTAAAAATGTGCCAACAACTCATCAAGTCACTGGTTTAGAAAATGTTTGGCGTGAAGATGAAATTAACCAAGAAGCCACTTTTACTCAGCAAGAAGCTTTAGCTAATGCTCAACAAACTCATAACGGATATTTTGTAGTACCCAGAATTTTAGAGGAAAAAGATGCCTAAACTAGCTATTGAAGATAAAAAATTCTTAATTGACCAACTAAGAAAAGAAAGAATTGCTACAGCTTTAGAAGCAATTTTACTACAGCTGATTGTATTTAGTATTTTTATATTTTTGAACATGACTGGTGTTTCCCAAAAATACGCTGTTTCAATCGGTCTTATTTACGTGCTTTCATTCCTTGCTACCTTAATTTACAGCTTTATCTCTTTTATTAAAAATAAAAAGAAACTCAAAGAAATAAGCAAAACAGAAAAAATGGTTGATTAGTATGTTGAACAAGCTGACTTTAGCCCAAACTATTAGAGATTTAAAGAATAAAAAGTTTTCTCATCGAGAGCTTTATCAAGATATTCAACAAGCCATTGATGAAAAAAATAAGCAACTAAATATTTATCTTACTCTAGATGAGCAAGCCTTAGATAAAGCAGAAAAGCTTTTAACAACGCCATTGGCTGGAGTACCAATTGCGGTTAAAGACAATTTTTGTACTAAAGATTTTAGAACGACTGCTTCATCCAAAGTTCTAGAAAACTTTGTCCCTCAATTTGAATCAACTGTTACCAAGAAAATTAAAGATGGTGGGGGAGTAATCATTGGTAAAACCAATCTTGATGCTTGGGCACATGGTTCTTCAACTGAAACCAGTGATTTTGGTAGAACCCTTAACCCCAGAAACACTGCTCATCTACCAGGAGGTTCATCGGGTGGTAGTGCCGCAGCGATTGCTGCTGATCTAACTATTGCCTCGATTGGGAGTGAAACAGCTGGCTCGATTAGACAACCATCTGCTTGGTGTGGAACAGTTGGCCTCAAACCAACTTATGGTCGAGTGAGTCGTTATGGAGTGGCTGCTATGGCCTCTTCTACAGACAGTCCAGGGCCCATTACTAAAACAGTCGAAGATGCCGCTCTTATGTTCAATCTAATTGCTGGCCATGATCCTCTTGATGGCACTTCTTCTGCACAAATACCTCCAGACTTAACCCAATCGCTCAACACTTCTGTTAAAGGTTTAAAAATAGGTGTAATTTACCATGATATTAAAGGCGTTGAGTTTGCTAATGAGAAATTATTAGAACAACTTACAGTACTTGAGTCCTTAGGGGCTAGTGTTGAAAAAGCTCAAGCTATGGATCCCCATTATGCTATTGGTGTTTATACTGTTGTTCAGCGTGGAGAAGTAAGCAGTAATTTAGCTCGTTACAGTGGTGTTCGCTATAAAAATGATCGTTCATTTTTTGGTGCAGAGGCCAAAAGAAGACAAATGTTGGGTACTTATACTTTAAGTAAAGGTTATGCCGAAAAATACTATGAATTGGCTCAAAAAGTTAGAACTTTATTTATTAATGATCTCAATCGACTTTTTGAAAAATATGACTTATTAGTAGCTCCAACTTCTCCTGGTTTCGCCAAAAAAATTGGTGTTACTGAAGGTCAAGCCATGTTTGGTGAACTAGAAGATATGTTAGTTGAAGCTAGTTCAATCGCTGGACTACCAGGAATTAATGTTCCTTACTATCGTGATGAAAAAACTAATCTTTTCTTAGGTATGAACATTATGGCTCCAATGTGGCGAGAAGATCTGTTGATTCAGGCTGCTGATGCTTTTGAAAAAAACACTAACTGGAATACCTGGAGGCAACAATCATGAACTGGCAAAAAAAATATGAAGCAGTAATTGGTTTGGAAGTTCATGCAGAATTAAAAACTACTTCTAAAATGTTTTGTGGTTGTAAAAATGATCCTTTTGGTGCTGAAAAACCCAACATCTATACTTGTCCTGTGTGTTTGGGGATGCCTGGAGGATTGCCTGTTGCCAATAAAAAAGCGATTGAATGGACCATCAAAATTGGTTTAGCTACTAATTGTAAAATCAATAATTTCTCTAAATTTGATCGCAAACATTATTTTTACCCAGATCTAGCCAAAGGCTATCAAATTAGTCAATATGATTTGCCTTTTTGTTATGGAGGCTATATTGAAACATCACAAGGAAAAGTTGGTTTAACCAGAATTCACCTAGAAGAGGATACTGGTAAACTAATGCATACAACTATCGATGGTAAAAAAGTCAGTTTAATCGACTTTAATCGGGGTGGAGTACCATTAGTTGAAGTGGTAACTGAACCAGATATTAAAAATGGAGCTCAAGCCAAAGAATATGGTAAAAAACTGCGTCAGATTTTAAGATTTTTAGACGTGGCTGACTGTGATATGGAACAAGGTGGCATGAGACTAGAGGCCAATATTTCTTTAAGAAAGATTGGAAAAACTCACTTACCGAACTACAAAGTTGAAGTCAAAAACATTAACTCTTTTAGGTTCTTAGAAGCAGCCATTGACTATGAACTAAATAGACAAGCTGAAATTCTAGAAACAGGTAAAACTCCGATTCAAGAGACAAGAGGTTGGCATGCTGACAAAAACCAAACTTTTTCTCAAAGAACCAAGGAAGAAGCAGAAGATTATCGCTACTTTCCTGATCCAGATTTACCTCCACTTCATTTTACGGCTGAATATCTAGAAAAAATCAGCAAAACAATACCAGTTCTACCAGAAAAAATTGCCATCAGTTGGGTCAATAAATTTGCTTTACCAATTGAAAAAGTTCAAGAATTAACCAATGTCGAAAATGCCTCAGAAATTTCTTGGTTAGCTGAGATTTTGGAAAAGCTTCAAACCAAAAAACTAGATTTAGTTTTATTTATCAATGACTACCTAAATAAAAAAATTAAAGTCAAAATTTTGGCCAATCCTGATGAAGTAATTAATAGCTTTGAGCAACTTCATCAAACTGAAATAATCACCAAAGAAGAGCTAAGTAAAGTAGTTGAAAAAGTATTCATAGAAAATAATGATGCTGTGACCAAATATAAAAATGGTCAAAAACAAGTCATCGGTTTCTTGATGGGACAAGTGCTAAAATCACTTGGTAAAAAGGTTGATCCACAAACCATCAGGCAGACTATTCAAACCGCTCTTGAAAGCTAGTTTTTTCTGTGGGATAGTCGAGTTAAATGTCTGATTTTGTACATCTTCATGTTCACACTGAATATTCCATGCTGGATGGATTATCTAAGGTTCCCAAATTAATTGACAAGGTCAAAGAACTTAATCAACATGCCATTGCTATTACTGATCATGGTGGAATGTACGGCACCATCGCCTTTTATAATGCTTGTAAAGCAGCTGAAATCAAACCAATTATTGGTTGTGAATTGTATATTGCCAAAAAATCTCGTCACGATAAACAAATAAAACCAGGATCTGATCAAGCTCACTTGACAGTGATAGCTCAAAATATTACTGGTTACAAAAACTTAATGAAGTTAGTTTCTATTGGTAATTTGGAAGGATTTTCTTACAAACCCAGAATCGATGAAGAAACCTTGGAAAAACACAGTGAAGGTCTAATTATCTTGAGTGGTTGTATGAATAGCCCATTTAACAAACTCCTTAGAGAAAATAAAGATGAAAAAGCTTTAGCTAAGTTTAAAAAATATCAAAAAATTTTTGGTGATAGATTTTATATTGAACTACAAAATCACCCTTCGATTCCAGAACTCAAAGAACTTAATAAAAAATTAGTCAAAATCGCCAGGGAATTAAAACTAGAATTGGTGGCTACGAATGATGTCCACTATATTGAACAAGATGAGGTAGAGGCTCAAGATGCCCTGCTGTGTGTCCAAACTAGAAAATTGATTGCTGATGAAAAAAGAATGAAGATGAAAGACAATCCAGACTTTTATCTGAAATCTACAGCAGCAATGAAAGACCTATTTGTTGATTATCCAGAAGCAATTGCCAATACCGTAAAAATTGCCGACCGCTGTGACTTGGAAATTCCTACTGGCCAACTGATTTTCCCAAAATATCCATTACCCACCGGTGAAACAGCTGAAACTTGGTTGAAAAAAATGGTTTATGAAGGAATGAAAAAAAAATTTGGCCAACTTACTCCAGAATTAGAAAAAAGAGCAGAGTATGAAATGGATATCATTAACAAAAAAGGTTATCCAACTTACTTTTTAATTACTCAAGATTTTGTCAACTGGGCTAAAACTCAAGGAATTGGAGTTGGTCCAGGTCGTGGCTCTGCGGCTGGCTCATTAGTCTCTTACTGCCTAAACATTACTACTCTTGATCCTCTTGAACACGGCCTACCATTTGAAAGATTTCTAAATCCAGAACGACCAACTCCTCCTGATATTGATATTGATTTTGCTGATGATCGTCGTGAAGAAGTAATTGGTTATGTGGCTGATAAATATGGCCATGATCATGTGGGTCATGTGATCACTTTTGGAAAAATGGAAGCCAGAGTGGCTATTCGCGATATTGGTAGAGTTTTGGGCTTACCCTATGAAGATCCAGATAAAGTAGCAAAATTAGTTCCCAACGATCCTGGAAAAAAAACTAGCTTAGAGACAGCTATTAAAACTGTTCCTGAATTAGGTGAATACTATAAGCAACCTAAATTTAAAAAACTTTTAGACCTAGCCAAAAGAGTCGAAGGAACTATCAGACATAGTAGCGTTCATGCTGCAGCAGTAATTATTGCTGATGCTCCCTTGCCAGAATATACCCCCATTCAACGAGATAGCCGTTCAGGCAAAATGATTACTCAATATGATATGTATTCTTTAGACTGTAATGTCGACGATAACGCAATTGGTCTATTGAAGTTTGATTTTTTAGGGTTAAGAAACTTATCTACTATCCAGACAGCTATTAACTTAATTAAGAAATACCAACAAAAAGAGCTTGATATAGATACCCTGCCTTTAGATGATAAAAAAACCTATGAACTACTTTCTTCAGGGGAAACATCTGGTATTTTCCAATTAGAGTCAGGTGGAATGAGAAGAGTAGCTAAAAACCTTCAACCCAATCAATTTTCCGATATTACTGCTATGTTAGCTCTTTACCGACCTGGACCTATGGACTTGATTCCTAGATTTATTGAAGGCAAACATAATCCAGAAAAAGTGGTTTATCCAGATGCCTCTCTAAAAGAAATTTTAGGTGAAACTTATGGCATTATGGTCTACCAAGAACAAGTCTTAGAGATTGTTCATCATATGGCTGGTTATACCATGGGTGAAGCAGACATGCTTCGTCGAGCGATTGGTAAAAAGAAAAGAAAAATTCTCGATAAAAATAAAACCAGATTTATTTCTGAGTCAGTGAAAAAAGGCTATAAAAAAGATGTGGCTGAAAAGGTTTGGGGCTTCATCGAGGCTTTTGCTAATTATGGTTTCAATAAAGCTCATGCTGCCAGTTATGCCATGATTTCCTACCAAACAGCTTACCTAAAAGCCAACTACCCGATCGAATATATGGCTGCTTTAATGACCATTGAAACAAACTCACACTCCATGAACAGTGATGAAAAAGTTGCTTTAGCTGTAGAAACTTGCCGTGAAATGGGGATCATCGTCTTACCACCTGATATTAATAAATCAGATGATACTTTTACCATTGAAAAAAATAAAAAATCGCTAGAAAGCAAAGCGATTAGATTCAGTTTAACTAGTATCAAAAATGTCGGAATAGCTGCCATCGACAATATCTTGGAAACTAGAAAAAATAATGATGGTAAATTTAATTCTTTTACCGAATTTCTTTACAAAACTGATGGCCGCAAAGTTAATAAAAAAGTGATTGAAAGTTTAATCAAAGTTGGCACCATGGATCAATTTTCCACTAGAGCTAGTATGTTAGAAAATCTAGACGCAATTAGACAAACTGCCAGCCAATTTCAATCAGAAGTTGACGGTCAAGATAATTTGTTTGCTGATGTAACTTCTCAATCAACTACTAGCATTCAAGATAGTTTTGCTAAACTCCCAGAATATCCAACTAAAGAACTCTTATCTTTTGAAAAAGAGTTGCTGGGAATGTACTTAACCAGTCACCCTCTAGCAGATCAACTCCAAGCAGTTCAAAGCAGATCTAATAAAAACATTGCTGAGATCGACCAACTCCTACACAAAGATCAAAGCTTTCTGTTTGGTGGAATTTTAACCAGAATTAAAATAGTTAAAACCAAGAAAACAGCAGCAGAAATGGCTTTTGGTAATCTTCAGGATAATAGTGGCAGCATTGAAGTTGTTTTCTTTCCCAAAACTTATGATGCTTACAAAAACTATATCATCCAAGATGGAGTTGTCTTGATTAAAGCCAAGGTTGAAGTTCAAGAAGATGAAACAAAACTAATTGTTGAAAAAGTTTCTGTCCCAAAACAAGAAGAAGTCGACTATGAAAGTGATAAAAATTCCCAAGAGATTTTTATTCCTAGAAAAACCAGTAAAGATACTTTACAGAAACTAGGAAAACTACTTAAAGCTAACCCTGGTCAAGAAGGAGTTGTTATCATTATCCCCAATGGAGGCAAACCAGAAAGAATGAAGCTACCTTATGGAGTAGCCTGGTCAAAAGATCTAGCTAAAGAAGTCGAAAAAATTCTGTTAAACTAGAATAACATCTTATGTCTGCCCGACTCACCAAAGAAGATCATTATCGTCTTCAAGAAATTGCTAAAAATATTAGAGCGAATGTTATTCGCATGCTTTACTTAGCTGGTAGTGGTCACCCTGCTGGCTCTTTGAGTATGGTGGATATTTTGGTTTATCTTTATTTTTACCAGATTAACCATCAACCAGAAAACCCTAATTGGGAAGGTCGAGACTATGTTTTAATGTCTAACGGTCACCATTGTCCAGCCTTATATACTACTTTGGCTGAAGCAGGGTATTTTCCCGTAGAGGAGTTGGCTACTTTAAGAAAAATGGGTAGTCGCCTTCAAGGTCATCCTCAAAGAGGACTTTTACCAGGGGTTGAAATCTCGGCGGGCTCATTGGCTCAAGGAATTTCTCAAGCAGTTGGTGTGGCATTAGCCCTGAGAATGGATCAAAAAAAGAATCATGTTTTTTGCACGATGAGTGATGGAGAATATCAAGAGGGACAAACTTGGGAAGCATTGTTATTAGCTACCAAATATCAACTTGGTAATTTATCAATTATTTTAGATGCTAATGACATTCAAATTTCTGGAAAAATCGCTGATACCCTAGCTATTAACCCACTTTTTGCTAAATTAAAAAGTTTTGGTTGGAATGTGCTCGAAGTTAATGGCCATGACTTTTACCAGATCCAAAAAGCTATAGAGAAGGATCTTTCTAACGATTTTCCTTCAATAATTATTTGCCATACGGTAGCAGGTAAAGGTGTGTCTTTTATGGAAAGAAACTCAGACTGGCATGGAAAAGCCCCCAATCAACAAGAAGCAACACAGGCTTTAAAAGAGATCTTGGAGTAACTAAATGAATGAATTAACAATCCAACAACTAAAAAGCACTAGAGACGGCTTTGGTGAAGCGATGCTAGAAGTAGCTGCAACCAACGACCAAGTAGTAGCTTTAACTGCTGATTTAACAGAATCACTTAGATTAGATCAATTTGCTAAAAAATTTCCCGGAAAATTCATTCAAGTTGGGATTGCTGAACAAAACATGGTCGGTGTCGCTGCTGGATTAGCTATCGAAGGGAAAATTCCTTTCGCTACTAGTTTTGCTGTTTTTAGCCCAGGTCGAACTTGGGAACAAATTAGAGATTCAATTTGCTATTCAAATTTACCAGTTATTATTGTGGGAGGACACACTGGTTTAAATGTAGGAGAAGATGGCTATACTCAACAAGGTTTGGAAGACTTGGCCCTAATGAGAGTTCTACCTAACATGACTGTCGTTAGTCCAGTTGATTATAACCAAACTAAACAAGCCGTTCATGCTTTAGTCAACCTCAAAAAGCCAGCTTATTTAAGATTAACTAGAGAAAAAACCTTAAATTTAACCCAACCGGCAGATAACTTTGAAATTGGTAGTGCTCAGATTTTAAAATCAGGCCATGATTTATCGATTATTGGAGCTGGCCCTATCTTGGCTGAAGCATGGCAAGCAACACAAAAACTACCCAACTATTCAATTGAGATTATTAATCTCCATACCCTCAAACCAACTGATACCACTACTCTAATTGAATCTCTAAAAAAAACTCAAGCTTTCATTACCATTGAAGAGCACCAACTTACCGGCGGAGTTGCTTCAGCTGTCACAGAAGCCCTAGCCAAAGACAAAGTTACTAGTCAATTACTAGCATTACCTCATCAGTTCCTGGGACTAAATGATGCTTTTGGTGAATCTGGAAAACCATTGGAACTATGGCAAAAACATGGTTTAGACCAAGATTCAATAAAAACTACCATAGAAAATCTGCTTAAACAAAAAATATGATCAAAAAAAAACATTTTAACTACAATAAAGTAGCAATCATTGGCTGTGGTAAAGTGGGTATGTCCACCGCTTTTGCTTTACTCCAACAAGGGACTGTCAATGAGCTACTACTTCTGAGTCGTTCAAAAGCTAAAGCCGAAGGAGAAAAACTCGATTTGGAACATGGTTTGTCTTTTTTAAGACACACTAATATCCATGCTTCTGACAATTATGAAGATTTAGTAAATACCGACATAGTAGTTTTTACTGCTGGTGATTCGCAAAAGCCAGGAGAAACAAGGCTTGACCTAGTCGAAAAAAATAAAGCTATTATTCATAACGCAATTCCCCAAATTTTAAAATACGCACCAGAGTCAATTATTATCATTGTTAGTAATCCTGTAGATATCTTAACCTATGAAGCTTACAAAATTGCTGGTTTACCGAAAGGCAGAATTTTCGGTTCTGGAACCACTCTTGATACTTCTAGATTCCGTTTTCATTTATCTGAATATCTTAAAATTAATCCCAAAAGCATTCATGCTTATATCCTTGGTGAACATGGTGACAGTTCCTTCCCGGCAATTTCTGGAGCCATAGCTGGAGGCCAAAGTCTACTCTCAATAACTGGCATGAGCGAAGAAAAAGCTTTAGCTGCTTACCATAAAACCAGAGATGCCGCCTACAATATTATTAAAGCTAAAGGGGCTACTTATTATGCCATTGCTACTGCTGCAGCTAAGCTTGTTGAGACAATTTTAACTAACAGTAAAAAAGTTTATCCAGTATCAATCCCACTTCACAACTACTATGGTCACAGTGGCGTTGCTCTAAGTGTTCCTTGCGTGATTGGTAGACATGGGGTAGAGCAAACCATTGAAATTAAACTTTCCTGGCAAGAAAAACAATTTTTAGAAAAATCAGTGAATATTTTGAAAAATTATTTATAATTTAAAAATAAATAAAACTTTTTTATAGTTCATATAGCTAATACAGTTAATTAAGTTTGTAATCTCGTCGATAAAATTTTCTATTTGTAAAATTAACTAACAGATCTCCTCAGACAAACTTAAACACTATATTAGCTATATTTTTAAAGAAACTTAAAATCTACTTTAAATAACTAACATTCCAAGTTCTAACTTTTTCTTCTTTCGTCATTTGAGCATGAGCCATAAACGGAATATTATCTTTAACGATATCATTAAAACAATAATGAAGATCATCCACCAGCTCATAACCACTAGTCAAAACTTTTTCTGCTGGTAACCAAATTAATTCACCCTCAGCATTTTTGTTACCCAAAGGAATTTCTTGTGTCGGTACTTCAATTTTAAAAAAACTCATCATCCAGTCATCACTATAACCACCCTGCATTCTCACCATCCCAGCCAATTTAACATCTTTCACTGTAACCTGATAACCAGTTTCTTCAATTGTTTCTCTAATCGCTGTTTGCAAAAAATTTTCTCCTGGTTCCAGCTTGCCACCAATTCCATTTAACCTACCTCCATCAACCTTGTTACTTCTATTAATGCGATGAATAAATAAATAATAATTACCACAATGCAAAAAATTGGTGACTGAATAAATGGTTTTTCTCATTATTTTTGACAGAACTCACAGAAATAAGAGCCTCTTCCTCCTAATTTTATTTTTTTAATTGACCTACTACAAATAACACAATTCTTTCCCTCCTGGCCATAAACTCTAAGTTTATTTTGGTAACTACCAGAAAAACCATAAATGTCTACATATTTACCATCAAAAGTAGTTCCTCCAGAATTGATGCCATCATTAATTACTTCTTTCATGAAATTAAATAAACTAATAGTCTCATCTTTACTCAAACTATTAGCTTTTCTTTCTGGATGAATACCAGCCAAAAACAAAGCTTCACTGGCATAAATATTACCCACACCAGCTACAATCTTATTATCCATGATTGCTTGTTTAATTGTCATGGTTTTTCTTTTTAATTTTTCAGTAAAGTATTCAAGAGTAAAGTCATCAGTATTAACATCAGGTCCATAATTTGAATATTCTTGTTTAGCTCCAAGCTCATCAACCACTTTCCACCAACCAAAAACTCTCATGTCATTAAAAAAGATTTTACGTTGATCATTTAGACTTACTGCAATTCTAGTATGTTTACTTGGTAGTTCTTTGACCCAATCACTAGTAGGATGGCCACCACCAACCTTACCATCAGCTGATAAATAAATTAATTGGCCGGTCATTTTGAGGTGAACCAAAATACTTAAATTGTTATCTAAATTAATAGAAATAATTTTTGCTCGACGAGAAACACTTTTAATAGTTGAACCAGTAATATCAGCAGGATCACCTTGAAAACTTTTATCACGTAACACACTAACTTGTTGAATTATATTACCAGGTAAAACTTCATTGAGTCGACGAACGACGGTTTCTACTTCTGGTAATTCAGGCATATCATCTTTCTAAACTAATAGCTAAAATTTCTGGAAATTCAGTAAAAACACTACCACAATGTCCACCATTAATAATTACTAATTCCTTAGCTTTTAGTTTTTTAGCAAACTCTTTTGGTTGAGAACTTGGAACATAAGGATCATTATCACCATAAACAACAAAAGATTGCTTAATTTTATTTTTTATAAGTTGAAAATCAAAATTAGTTTTATAAAAATCCTTATTTACTGGATAAAATTGCCAGATATCTAATTTATCTTCTAATTCAAAAAAAGGCGAAACAAAAATAGCTTTATTTACTTTTAAATCACACTTTTCTAATAAATGTAAAAAGAACAACGGGGCAAGTGAGTGCCCAATAAACACAAATTTTTGATTTTTAAGTTTTGGATAAATATTATCTAAAAAAAACTTTTCCCAATTAGCAACAGTTTGAATAATTTTGTATTTGTCTCTGTTATCTATTCCCAAACTGGTTAATTTGTTCCAGTTATCTACAGGAAATTGCTCAAGAATGACTTGATATTTTCTTTTCTTAAGCTCTTTTTCTAACCATCTAAACCAGTTTTCATCTGGAGAACCAAACGAGCCGTGCATGATAAGGTATTTCATATCGCTACCCCTTATGCTCAGGAGCATTAATCAAACCACATTTTTTATATTTTAAGCCACTCCCGCACGGACAGTGATCATTTCTCCCAATCTTAACTTGTTTTGAACCTGGATTAGGGGCAGCACCTGCCTTAGCTGTACCAAGAGCTTGAGCCAAATCTCCCAATGAACCAGCTTTTTTAGTTGGTGCCTTATTAGTTGATGGAGGAGCGGCATCAGCAACTTCTTTGGCTAAGCTTTCATGAATATCCTCTTTTTTTAGTTCAATGTTCTTAGGTACTACTGATGTAATTGGTCTTTGAACAGGATGAACTCGGAAAATACGATGCGCAATAGTGCTTTCGATATTATCAACCAACTTCTCAAACATCACAAAGGCTTCTTTTTTGTATTCAGAAAGAACAGTTTTTTTATCTCCTCTCAACCAAATACCCTCTCTCAAACTATCAACCTCATCCAAGTGATCCATCCATTTTTCATCTATTGTCGATAAAACTACAATTTTCTCTAGATTATGAAGTTGATCATCTCCAAGAACATTTTTTCTAGAATCATAGGTTTTATTGACAATTGCTCTAAACTTCTCGATCAATTCTTGTTCGTTCTCTGTTTGAGCCAAATCTTTCTTGATTCTATTTTGTGAAGTCTCATCAAAAGGAATTAATTTTACTAAGTCTTTATTCAAAGCTTCATACATTTCATCGGAAAAACCAGCTGCTGTTCTCGTCATTACCAAACTGTTAATTTCTTCATCCAAGTATTCAATAATTTTATCTCTCAGCAATTGATGGTCTTCATCTTCAGCCAACTCCAACAATCTTCGTCGTCGACCATAGAGAATCTCCCGATGCTTATTCATTACATCATCAAACTCAACTAATCTTTTTCTTTGATCAAAGAAAAAACCCTCTACTTTCACTTGAGCAGACTCAATTGATTTACTGACCATTGAATGTTCAATTGGTTGATCTTCTTCAATTTTCAAGAAGTCCATCACTTTAGCAATTTGCTCACCACCAAAAATACGCATCACATCATCATCAAGAGAAACAAAAAACTGAGAAGAACCAGGGTCGCCTTGTCTACCAGCACGGCCACGAAGTTGATTGTCGATACGTCTAGATTCATGACGTTCAGTTCCAATAATATGTAGCCCACCCAAGTCAATTACTTCTTGGTGAGCAGTTTGCCAATTTTTTAAAGCAGCAGCATATTCTTTTAATTTATAATTAGCAGGATTGATATTAGTTGGTAAACGAAGATCTTGATACTCTTTGGGAAGTTTTGCTTTATCTTTGGTTAGGTTTTTCTTACGATACTCCTTTAACTCTGGTGGAGCACCACCCAAGACAATATCTACCCCTCGACCAGCAATATTTGTAGCCACCGTAATGGCTCCTTTTTTACCAGCATCGGCAATAATAAATGCCTCTTTCTCATTGTTTTTAGCATTTAAAACTTGATGAGGAATTTTTTTTCTTTGCAAAAATTGAGCAATAATTTGGTTGTGTTCAATCGATCTAGTACCAATCAAAACTGGTCTACCTTGTCGGTGGAGCTCTTCAACTTCTCTTACAATAGCTGAATATTTAGCGGCTGTAGTTTTATAAACCACATCTGATCGATCATCGCGAGCAACCGGTTTATTAGTAGGAATAACCAGAACATTTACTCCATAAATCGTGTTGAATTCTTCAGATTCAGTCGCAGCCGTTCCAGTCATACCAGCCAATTTATGATAAAGACGAAAATAGTTTTGTAAAGAGATTGTGGCTAAAGTCCTAGACTCTTGTTGAATAGGAACGTTTTCTTTAGCCTCAATTGCTTGATGAAGACCATCTGAATAACGACGACCGTACATCAATCTACCAGTATGTTCATCAACAATCACCACTTGGTTGTCACGAACAATATATTCTTTATCACGATGATAAAGAGTCATAGCCTTAAGAGCTGATTCAACATGATGAATGGTATCAAAACTCTCTTCATAAAGATTTTTAACCCCCAGTTTTTGTTCGATTCTCTTCACCCCCAAATCAGTTAAAGTGACAGATCTGGATTTTTCATCAATATTAAAATCTTGATCTTTAACCAAAGATTTAACCATGTGCGCTGCATCATAGTATTTCTTGGTTGGTTCACTGTCTGGAGCAGAAATAATTAACGGTGTTCTAGCTTCATCAATCAAAATAGAATCAGCTTCGTCAACGATCACAAAATGGTGAGGGTAGTCTTGTCTCTGCACCATTCCATCAAGACTTTGGACCATATTATCTCTGAGATAGTCAAAACCAAACTCATTATTAGTTCCATAAGTAATATCTGCCAAATAAGCTTCTTTTCTGGGAATCTCAACAAAATGTTCCAATCTTTCGTCTCCACGCTCTTCACTATCAACGCTAGGATCATAAAGCCTAGCATGATCATGAACGATTACTGCAGCTTTCATTCCCAAGAAATGGTAAACGGGGCCCATCCAACCAACACCAATTTCAGATAAATAATCATTAACTGTAATTAAGTGAGCTCCTTTACCCAACAAAGCATTGAGGTAGAGTGGAGCAGTCACCGTGAGAGTTTTACCTTCTCCAGTTCTTTGTTCAGTAATATTTTTTTTATGTAAAGCAATCCCAGCTAATAACTGAACATCATAGTGTCTCATGCCCAAAACACGGCGAGAAACTTCCCTAACTGTCGCAAAAACCTCTGGAAGAAGCTCGTCCAAAATGTTTTCTTCAGCAGTAGCCATAGCCACCACATCACCTGGAGTAACTTCGGCTCTAACTTTTTCAATAATTTCTTGAAATTTTTTTGTCTGTTGAGCTAACTTTGTATCAGATAATTTTTTAATTTCTGGTTCAAAGGCATTGATTTGTTCAACAATCTTTTGGTAGGAGTCTAAACTCCTTTTATTTTCATCAAAAAGTGACTTAAAAAACTTCAACATAGAAGACCCATTATAGATCAAACCGACTTTTTTTTCAGAGGAAAAACACCAATAAACCGATCCAGCAGAGGGATTTTATAAGTTTCATTATACTGTCTAATTTTGCCATCTTCGACCCAAGTATAATCAAAATAACCAAAACTCATTGAACCAGTATTAATAAAAAAGCCATCATGTTCCATAAGGTGGGTATGACCGGTTATTAGGTATTTATTAGCAAATTCTCGTTGTTGGATTTTTTTTAAACGATCATTTTCAAATTGATAAATTTTCCAAAATCTTTTCCTCATTATCTTCATTAATAAATAATAAGCTAAATATAAACCACCTAATAAAAACTTCATTCTCATCAAGACTGATTGTCTAGCAGGACTTTCAATATATTGATGACCATGCAAACAAACAAAGTTTTTATCTCCAGAAGAAAACTCAAATTTCTCTGTAATCACATCGGCAAAAAGATTGACTCGCTCATCTAAATACTTGGCTAAATCATGATTGCCATGAATATAAACTGTGTTTTTTGCTTTTAATAAAGGGAAAAGTTGACTCCACTTAGA
>CAYSQA010000008.1:21864-30058 GCA_964433225.1 uncultured Pseudomonadales bacterium | reverse complement strand
CACCAGTGGTTGGTGAGATAGTGAGAGTACCATCAGCGTTAGTGACGGAAGTAACAGAGCCACTACCACTACCAAATTGATTCCAACTAGTACCATCGTTGGAGAATTCCAAAATATTAGTTGTACTGTTATAGCGAATACCAGCATTATTGGCGCTACCATTATCAAAATAGATGTATTTATCAGCATCTGTAACACCTAATTGAATGTTGCCATTAACAGTGAGGAGTTGCTCTGGGGAGGTGGTGCCAATTCCAACATTGGTGCCATCATCATAAATTACAGAATTAGCCAAAGTATCTCCATCAGTAAATTTGGATAGATAGTTGGCCGTGCCAGAGCCATCAATTAGTGAAGAACCCCAGATTCTAGCATCAGCAGTTCTAGCTGTTAATGAACCATCTAACTCTCTGGTAATAACTGAATCAGTAGTGCCAAGAGCAATACTGCCTAAAACAAAAGTATCATCGGTTCTGAGAGTATCAGCTGCCGAAAGATAAATTTCACCAGAGGCTCCAATACCCAAGTTTCCACCCAAGACATTAAAGTCATCATCAGTCACTAAGGTATTAGCGGCTGAACGGTAGAGATTAGTGTCACCACCGAAGTCAATGCCACCGGCTGCCGTTGTATCAGCTACAAAACTAAGCCTGGCTCCTGGAGTAGTAGTGCCAAGTCCGATGTTCCCACTTGAGCCTTCAATTATTAAAGCTGTCGTTAAAACTCCACCATCATTAACAATAAATTGAATGTTTTCGTTTAAGTTTCTATTTTTAATCGAGAGCTCACCAGTGGTTTCTTGGATGATTTGTGAGTATTGGGTACCACTGAAGATGTCTAAACCAGTGCTAAAACCAGAATTAGCAGAAAACTTAATGTTTCTATTAGTAGATCCCACATCAACATGGAATTTTGTATCTGGAGTATTGGTGCCGACACCGACATTACCTTGATCGGCAACAAAAAGACCTAGATTACCACCATCATCATAAAGTGCTAATCCAGCCACTGAGGAAGCTCTCAGAGCAGTTAGATCAATATCATCTTCTAGGGTAATAGTAGCGTTAGTAGTACCAGTGATATCAATGTCATCACCAGCGGTGAGAAGTGAGGCGATATTAGACCAGGAAGGAGCGGCGGCGCCACCAGAGATAAGAAGTTGATTAGAGGAGCCAGCGGCTAGGGAGTCATAAGCGGAGGTACCAGTGGAGTAAAGTAATTCACCAGCACCAGCAGGGGTAACGTTAGCACCCAGACCACCTCTAATAGTAGACAAATATTGTTCAGCAGCCAAAGTATCGCTGTCAGACCAATAAGTTACGTAACCAGTGGTACCAGAGCCATCGAGTAAAGTTGATCCCCAAACTCTAGCATCAATATCTCTGGCAGTAAGGGTACCATCAGTTTCTCTAGTGATGACCGAGTTAGTGGTGCCAACTCCAGCTGTACCAAGAATAAAGTTGTCATCGGTTTTTAAAGTGTCGGCGGCAGCTCGGTATAGAGTGGTATCCCCACCAAACTCAATTCCTGCTGCAGCAGTGGTGCCAGCAGCAAAATCAAGAGCAGCCGTAGTGCTAGTTACTCCAATGCCAACATTAGCCCCAAAGGTTTGTTGAGCAGTCCAATTATTAGCATTGGCCAAGTTGATAGAAGCAACAACATCACCATCAGTAGGAAAGACAGTAATCGTACCATCAGCATTGGTTACTGAAGTGACCGTCCCGTCACCAGTGCCAAAGTTGTTCCAGACGCTACCATTATCAGAAAATTCTAATCTGCCAGTGGCGCTGTTATAACGGAAACCAGAGTTACTAGCTGTCCCATTATCAAAGTAAATATATCTAGTCGCGTTAGAAGTACCTAGTTGCAAGTTACCAGTGGTAGTAAGTTGTTGTTCTGGTGAGGAGGTACCAATACCGACATTACCAGTAGCGTCTTGGATAAATAGACCAAGTATTCCACCATCGTCATATAAGGAGAGACCAGCGGCAGAGGAGGCTCTCAGAGCAGTTAGATCAATATCATCTTCTAGGGTAATAGTAGCGTTAGTAGTACCAGTGATATCAATGTCATCACCAGCGGTGAGAAGTGAGGCGATATTAGACCAGGAAGGAGCGGCGGCGCCACCAGAGATAAGAAGTTGATTAGAGGAGCCAGCGGCTAGGGAGTCATAAGCGGAGGTACCAGTGGAGTAAAGTAATTCACCAGCACCAGCAGGGGTAACGTTAGCACCCAGGCCACCTCTAATAGTAGACAAATATTGTTCAGCAGCTAGAGTACTATCCGTATCCCAGTAGGTAACATAGCCAGTAGTACCAGAGCCGCTCATTAGAGAAGTACCCCAGACTCTGGAGTCAATAGTTCTAGCGGTAAGGGTGCCATCAGTTTCTCTGGTAATCACTGAGTTAGTGGTGCCAGTTCCAGTTGAGCCTAACACAAAGGCATCATCAGTTTTGAGAGTGTTAGCAGCTGATCGATAAAGATTAGTATCACCACCAAAGCTGATTCCACCACTAGCTATAGTATCAGCAGCTAAAGTTAAAGCTGCGTCAGTAACACTAGTGCCAATACCAATGTTGGTGCCATCATTGTAAAGGTTAGTGGTAGCAACCCAAGCAGAGCCATCATAGTAAAGGGTTTCACCTCCAGATCCTGTCGGTAAAGTCAAACCAGTCACTTGTCCTAGAGTGACAAACTCGTCGTTGTTGATGGCATCGGCTCCAATAACTCGACCGTTAAATCTAGCGACAATATTTCCTGCTGTTCCTTGAACATCTAGTTTGTAGGCAGGAGCAGTGGTACCAATACCCACATTAGAGGCGAAGTTTTGTTGACCTGTCCAGTTGTGAGCAGTTCCTAAGTTAAGGGCCAAATCAACATCTCCAATGCCGGTAGTAGGATTCAAAGTAATGGAACTATCAGTGCTGGTGATCGAAGTAACTTGACCAGCTCCAATCTTGGACCAAGTTGATCCATCATGAGAAAACTGAATAGTATTGTCAGTGCTGTTGTAACGGATCCCAGCATTATTTGCAGTGCCATTATCGAAGTAGATATAACGATCGGCATCAGCTACCCCTAGCTGTAAATTACCATTAACAGTTAAAGCTTGTTCTGAAACAGAGGTGCCAACACTGACATTACCAGCACTGTAACTAATATTACTATTGGTTTTATCCCAATAGTTGATTCCAACTTCATCTTTGGCCAATTGGCTTAAACTTAGCAAGGTACCATTAGTTTCATCATAAAACAGCAAATCATTTCCATAGGCTGACAAATAAGCACCATTGTTTCCTAAACCTAGAAGGCCTTGTGGAGTTTCGGTTCCTAGACCAATATTACCATTGGCATCAATCACGCCCATGGTGTTGCCGGTTGAGTCAGCCCAGACCATTAAAGGATTAGTAGCATTTTCTGTTGACTGCAGGACTAAGGCTGGGTTATCAGCTCCACCAAAATAACCATAGGGGGCTACTATCAGGCTATCAAAGAAGGCTCCCCCTAAGCCTTCTGTGACAAAGTAGAGGTTATTTCCAGATAAAGTTAAATCTCCTCCTGGAACATTGAAAATTGGCTCATCAGCAAATAACACTTCTCCATATTCATTCATAAAAAGAATAGATTCTTTGATTACTGGATCTCCAATTGGATAGCCAGCAAGTAAAGCTGAATCTCTTGAATATTCGACGGTTTTAATAGGATAGAGAGCTAATTGTTCGCTGTTAATGATGGTTGATAGCCAAAGATTGGAGTTACCAAAATAGATGTCATCAGATAAGTAAGGGCCACAGCCATTTTCTGCCTCTTCTTTACCACCCAAAAGAACATCGAAGATTCCTTGAGCATTAGTCGAGACTTCACAAACACCAGATTCCCAGATTGCTTCTCCAGATCCCTCGGCATTGTTATAAAGTTTGAATGAAGCTCCGGTTGTACCAGTGATTTGTTGGCCAGTTTCACTGCTGTAAAGTTTTCCTCTGAAGGGCAGGGTTCGTTTATCGGTAGAGCTAGTTGTGGTGGTGGTTGTGGTCGTGGTTTGAGTGATTTGTTGATTTTGCTTGGGGTCAACATAAGCTCTTTGTCTGATATCTTGAACTGATTTAACCAAGAACAAGCCAATCGTACTGCCGAATAAAAGCAGTAATAAAACTAGGCCAGCTAGCAGAGATTCTCGACGTCTTCTTTTCCTAACATCAACAGCCAAGCTTTTGTCTTCTGTAGGAGGAGTTACTACGATCGGACCATCACTCTTGTCGAAAATAGTATCCATGACTTGAGCTGACCATTCAGTGGTTACTCCAGAAACAAGCTTTCTTCTTTGAGCCCATAGGGCAAATTGAGTAATACTAACTAGTTTCCTCTGGATTGAAGTTGGTTTTAAGCCTTTTTGTTTTTGGTCAGCAGCAAAGCCCTTGAGTTGGTCTAGAGCTAGCAAGCCAACAATTGTTTGAGCTTTGGTAAAAACAGCTAGTTGCTTGATGTCACTGCGGTAGTTTCTGATGGTGGTATCAGAAATAGTGTTGTATTTGAGAGTAGTCAGGTATTGGTTGAGAATTTTTTCAATGGCAATCGGGATAATATAACCAGCCTCTTGAGGTTGATTTGCTTTATTTTCGGTGGTTTTGGGAACTTGAGAGGAATTATCTTGATCAGTTGTTTGTGTTTTTGTCAGCCAGTTTAAAAAAGAATTGACACTAACAGATTTTCTTCTAATTGAAGCATCTTTTAAATGTTTTTTTCTCTGAAAATCTTCAAACTTTTCAACAGCATCACTGCTAGTTGTGGGATTGAGTTGATGAACTTTGCAAAACTCAAGAAATTGGGAGATATCACTCCGATAGTTTCTCAGTGTAGCTTCGGCATTGCCTTGTTGTTGTAGTTCTTTTAAATATGACTCGAGAGACTCTTGAGATTGTTGAATGGTGGGAGTAAAAGAACCCGCAATAGAGTTCAACGAAGTTGTGGAAAAACCGTTTTTTGTGGGACTGAGAGGCTGGTTTGTTGCAGGCTGTGTTCTCACGATTGTTTTGTTGTGTAATCCAGGCTTTTTTACGAGCGCTGTTAGATGCAATTGCAGAGATAAGTTTAAGAAATTTTAGGGGGTAGATGCAATGGCATTTTGTTTCAATTTTTGAGGTGGAGATGAATAGTGTTTTGCACAAAAAAAATAACTTTTTACTCAAGTAGAGTATTTGTAAAGAGGATAGATATTGCTCAAATAACATCAAATATAATCAGTTTACTTGTTAGTATTGGGAACATTGACAATGTTTGTATGAGTTTTTCACAGTTTTTTTGACTGTTAATACTCTTAGAAAAAGTGTATTATGTGAACAGAAAACTAAATATTCGTGCTTTGTTGAGTAAATTTATGCTGAGTTAAAAATTAAAAAAAGATTTATAAATCAATTTAAATTGCCAACAAAAATTATTGATTTTTATTTATTTTATTAGTTAAAACAAATTAGAAACGGCTTCGGAAAAAATAATTGTGGAAAACTTTTGAGAATGAGGTGGAAAAGATAGCTTAATATCTGAGTAAAAAATGCAATAAAAAATTTATACATAAAAAACACGAACAATGAAAGATAACTCTACCAGAATTCTCTCTTGGCTCTATCCCAAAGATAATTTATCTAGATGGGTTGATGCTCAAGAGCTCAACTTATTTTTACCAACAATTACCGAGGCTGGTTTGCAGTCTTCTTTATTCTACTTACAGCAGAGAAAAAAGATTATCTTAGAGAGAATCAACTCTACCCAGGCCATTAGTATCACTTCTCATGGCAAGCGGTCCTTGGAACAGGCAATTCCGGCTTTTTCTCCTCAAAGAAGGCAGTGGCAGGGTGAGTGGTGGGCTATCATCTTTCTTCAGGCTCCTAAGCACGACCATAATTTTAGGTTTTTAAGAAGAATCTTGTTAACTGAACATTCCTTGGCTTTAACTAGAGGAGTATTTTTATTTCCTGGACCATTATCTGAAAAGGTCTCTTATGAGTTAAGAAATTCTTATGAAGGGAGTGTTATGGTTGCTCCTTTTAAAAACTGGACTTTTGGCGATGATAAAGAGATTATAGGTTCAATTTTGCAGCTCAGCGATTTGGCCAATTCTTACTCGAGCATTAGCAATGAAATAACAATTCTGCTAGAAAAAGAAACTAGTATAAAAGAAGCTTCTCATCAATCTAAAAAAGAGATATCTTCAGTCTTTGATCGTTTGTATGGTTCATTAAAAAATGACTTTGGCATTCTTCATGAATATTACCCTCATGTTCCCTCTGGTCTAGATCTGGTTTTTAGTCTGCAGGCCCTTAGTTCTATGGGGTAGCTGGTTAAATACTACAGGCTTTTAACTCAGTTTTTTGACTTTGATTCTTTTTGATATCTTAAATATTATTTACGGTTTTAATTCTTTTCTTTTTCGGTTTAACTTCACTATCTCCTAAAAATGACTTCGGGTTTTTATTTTTTGATTAAAATACAAAATAGATAATCATATTTTGATCTATAAATATTAACTAAAAATCATTTGCGTTAATATTGTTTCCAGATCATTCAGTAATAATGCAATTAAAATGCGGTAATAATAGTTTTTTGTTGCAAGCCGATCTTTTAATCTAAAGATTATCTGAAGATAACACGAAAACAACTTTTTAAAGAAGTTTTTCACAAAAATATTTATTTTTTATTTTTTAACTAAACACTCTGGTTCTCCTCAGCCAAACCGTTGGTTTAAGTTCATCAAACAAGAACATTTATTTTAAAAATTAGTGCCCAATAATTTATTATTTTTGGATAACTCTGGTATACTCGATAGGTTAGTAAGTATCCTGAGTAAAGGAAGGATTATGGCAAAAGTTGCTTATAACCACACACAAACAGAAGAAAAATGGCTAAAAGTGTGGTCATCCTTGCATTTGTTTCAGGATACTCAGCGATTGTCAGATCAACAAAAAGAATACTTATTATTTGCTTTTGCCTATCCTTCGGGATCAGGTTTACATGTTGGCCATGTTGAATCGAAAACAGCTCTAGATATTATGGCTAGATTTCTAAGAATGAATGGCAAAAATGTCTATTTTCCTGTGGGTTGGGATGCTTTTGGTTTACCCGCCGAAAACTACGCCATCAAAACAGGGGTTCATCCTGCCGAGACAACCAAAGCAGCAATTAATACTTTCAGGGGGCAGATTCAAAGACTAGGCATTTCTTATGACTGGGCAAACGAAACTGCTACTAATCATCCAGAATATTACAAGTGGACCCAATGGCTTTTTCTTCAGTTATATAAAAAAGGCTTAGCTTATCAAGGGATGGGTATGGTGAATTGGTGCCCTTCTTGTCAAACGGTTTTGGCCAATGAGCAAGTGGTTAATGGGCTTTGTGAACGTTGTGATGCTGAAGTAGAGCAAAAAGACTTGAAACAATGGTATTTCAAGATTACTGAGTACAAAGATGAACTCCTTTCTGGACTAGATCAAGTTGATTGGCCAGAGCCTACCAAACAACAACAAAGAAATTGGATTGGTAAAGCCAAGGGCTTGGCTATTGATTTTACTCTCAAGGAAACTACTGAAAAAATGACAGTCTGGACTAAGTTTTGGGAAACAGTGTTTGGTGTGACTTTTGTGGTGATTGCTCCAGAGGAGTTTGAGGCAAAAGGTCTGTTGGCAAAAGTGCCTGAGGGTCGTAAAGATGAAGTTTTAAGCTATCTAGAGGCAGCTAAACATAAAACAGAAGAAGAACGCCGAATCGGGGAGAAAGATAAAACTGGAGTATTAACTGGTTTGACAGTAATTAACCCAGTTAATGGTCAAGAAATCCCGCTGTTTATTGCTGACTATGTACTCATGGGAGTAGGAACGGCAGTTGTTATGGGCGTGCCAGCTCATGATGATCGTGATTTTGCTTTTGCCCAAAAATACCAGCTTCCAATTAAGCAAGTGGTAGCTTATGCCGACAAACAGCTCAATGACCAAGTCAAGCATGGCCAAAAAGCCATGGAGGCTCCAGGGTTGTTGGTAAACTCTGGACAGTTCGATGGGCAAGATGCTTGGGGGCAGGGCAAACAAGCCATGGCCAAGTGGATGATTGAGCAAGGTTTTGCAGAATGGCAGACTACTTATAAGTTGAGAGATTGGTTAATTTCTAGACAACGCTATTGGGGAGCGCCAATTCCAATTGTTTATGA
>CAYSQA010000008.1:0-21854 GCA_964433225.1 uncultured Pseudomonadales bacterium | reverse complement strand
GCAACCCCACCCAGTTAGGGAAGAGCATTTGCCCTGGAAATTACCAACCGATGTTGATTTCAAACCAACTGGAGAATCTCCCTTAAAATCTTCTCAAGAGTTTATTGAAAGAACTGAACGACTCTACGGTAAAGGTTGGCGACCCGAATTCGATACCATGGATACTTTTGTCGATTCTAGTTGGTATTTTCTGCGTTACTGTGACTCTAGAAACAAAAACCAGTTTGCCGATCGAGAAAAGTTGGCTGCTTGGTTGCCGGTAGATCTTTACTTAATTGGGCCTGAGCACATTGTATTACACCTCTTATATTCTCGTTTTTTTACTAAATTTCTCCGAGATGAAGGTTATCTTCAAGTTGATGAACCTTTTGCCAAAATGAGGCATCAAGGGATGATTCTTGGTCCTGATGGTAAAAAAATGAGTAAAAGTAAGGGTAACGTCATTAATCCTGATGAGATTGTTACAGAGTTTGGGGCTGATACCCTTAGGGTGTATGAAATGTTTATGGGGCCATTAGAGGCTGATAAGCCTTGGGATCCGAGGGCTGTGGCCGGAGTAGCTAGATTCTTGAGGAAAGCGTACAATTTAGTAGTAACAGCTAGAAATAATTCTCCAGCCAAGTCAAATCAAGTTGTTGAGCGGAAACTTCATCAAACTTTAAAAAAGGTCACTGTGGATATTCCGACGCTTAAATTCAATACAGCTATTGCCATGATGATGGAGCTGACAAATTTGTGGGAAACAACCAACCAACAAGAGCCAGCGCTTTGTTTGGCAGATGTCAAGAAGTTTATTCTAATGCTGGCTCCATTTGCTCCTTTTATGGCTGAAGAGTTGAATACTCTGTGTGTAGAGGCTCCAGCTCAAGTTGAAGATCAATATCATGGTGTTCATGTTCAAGCCTGGCCTGTCTACGATCCTGATCTAGCTAAAGAAAATGAAGTAACTTTTGCTATCCAGGTTAATGGCAAAGTTAGGGCAGAGTTACAAGTTGAGGTTGAGTTGGCCACCGATAAAGAAGTTGTTATCAAGTTGGCTAAAGACAATCCTGAAATCCAAAAATGGTTGACTGGAGAAATAGTCAAAGAAATTTTTGTACCAGCTAAAATAGTTAGCTTTGTGACTAAGAGTTAAGTTTTCATTTTCAAGTCATTTTTAACCACTACTTTGAAGTTATGAGTTCAAGGTTGGTGGTTTGGTCTAAGTTATTGGTTTTATTTGAACTAACCTCAAGCATTATGGGAGGAGTGGTTATTGTTTATGGTTTCTATGTATTGTTGGTTGAGCAGAGTCAAGTTCCTCAATGTTCTTTGGAAATGCTCAATAATCAAAATGAGTTGTTAGTTAGTCAGTTACCCCAAATCACAGTTGAAGTTACTGGAGCGGTTAATCACCCTGGAGTTTGGCAGTTCGACCGAACTAGCCGGGTTGGAGAGGCTCTCAAGCAAGCTGGGGGATTCAGTGTGCAAGCAGATACTGAGTTTATCGCTAAAAATCTTAATTTAGCGTTGTCGCTTAAAGATGGAGACAAAATCTATGTGCCCTTTATATGGGAAAAAGATTTAAAGGCTGAAAATCAGCTTGGTGTTGAAACTAAAAACTTAGTTTCTATTAATCAAGCTAGTCTGAAAGAGTTGATTAGTTTGCCAGGTATTGGTGAAAGTCGTGGCCAAGCAATTATTGAAAACAGACCATATTTACAATTAGACGACTTAGTCACTAAAGCCGGCATTTCTAATAGTATTTTTAACGAATTGAAGGCTGCTATTTCCTTATAGTTTTACACAATGTTAGTTAAAAAATTACTTTAAAAATTAGCCTTTTTAAAAAAATGTTACTAATAGATCAAATAATACCCAAAAAGAGAGCTCTTAAGAAAAATAAATATGTTGTTCTTTTTATTATTTTGGTTGTTTTAGTGGTATTAATAATATTTATATTTAATGCGTTAAAACTAAATAGATCAAAGGTGATCGCAGATAAAAACCGAAACAAAGTTTCAACTCAATTGAGCGGTTTAATCTGCCAAAAGCAGTTGATGTTATTTGATATCTTCTGTTTTATTCAAAAAAATCAGCTTGCAAGCGAAAAAAATACTCAAGAATCCAGACAGAGTGAGGCCTATTTTGGCAGTAATAGTGGTGTATTTGCTACTAGTTTTTTAAAGGTAAAAAGATTGAAAAATCAATCTAAATTATTAATTAAAAGAGTGGTGGTTTTGTTAAAATATCGGTTTTTTGAGGTGAGAGAAAGACTCGAGGAAAACCAGGTTAGAGTGGAGGAAATAGCGAAGCTAAGCCAAAGCAAAGATTCACTTGCAATGCTCAAAGGCCTGGTTTTGGGTGAAAAAATCACTCAAAATACTTATTATGCTCTTTTTCAAAAAGCTGGTTTGCTACACATTTTAGTGGCTTCAGGATTTAATGTCGCTTTATTAACTGGTTTGGTAACTAAAAAAATTGTTTTTTTCTCAAGAAAAACTAAATCTTTAGTTTCATTAGTTATTATTTGGTTATATGTCTGGTTTCTAGAAGGAGATCCGCCCCTCCTGAGAGCTGGGGTAATGTTGAGTTTGTTAATATTAGCCAATCAAGTTGGCAGAGCTATTTCCTCAAGAAGAGTTTTGATTTACTCTGTTTTCATTTTGTTATTTTTTAATCTGGAGCTTATCAAGAGTCTTTCTTTTTGGTTTTCAGTCTTAGCCACCCTAGGTTTGATTTTGTTTAGTGGTCAATTTTTACTATTTTCGTCTGGTGAGTTGACTATAACTAGTTTTTTTCGACAAGAATTTCTAGCTTCTTTGGCTGCCCAAATTTTGCTTTTACCTCTAGTAATTTGGTTCTTTGGTGAGTTGAATTGGTTGAGTTTTATCAGTAACTCGTTGTTTTTATTTCCAGTAGCTTGGTTTACTCAAGTGGGGTTTGTTTTGGTGGGCTTGTTAGCCTGGTTTAAAAATAGTTATTTGGAGTTACTTTTTTGGCCTTATTTATTGATATATAGATATGTTATTGCATCTTTTATCTCATTAGTTGGTCAACTGAGGTTTTTATTTTTTCTGAGACAAACTGTATTACCAGAAGAAAAAGACTTTTATTTGTTGGTTTGGGGGATGGGATTATTAGTATTAATTGTGTTTTTGCGAAGAAAACACAACAGAAAGGTCGTCTTTTTTCATGAAAACTGTTAGAAAAAGGCTTTTTTTTCTAATTGCTCTTTTACTAATTTTTTTAATTTTTATTTATAAAAAATGGCCTGATAAATCAACTAAAGTTGTGTTTTGTGACGTCGGTCAAGGCGATTCTATCTTGATCCAGCAAGGTTTTTTTCAACTCATAATAGATAGCGGAGCAAGTGATCGATTGCTAGGTTGTTTGGGTCATGTTTTACCTTTTTGGGATCAGACCATTGAGGTAGTAATTATTAGTCATTTTGACAGTGACCACATGGCTTATTTCGGAGAAATTATGGGTATTTATAATGTCAAAGAAATCTACTTTATTGAGCCTACTAAAAATAACCAATTAGTCAAGGATTTGCTAGCCCAAATCAATAATTATCGGTCCGGTTTAGTGAGTAAACAGCCTGTTTTGGGCCAATCAATCGTTTTGCCCTCTGGTGACAACTTAAGCTTTCTCGAGGTGGTTAGTCTAACAGCTACTGAGTTAACTGAAAATGATCGTTCTTTGGGTGGATTGCTAAATTTGGCTGGAACTCAGTGGCTTTTCACTGGTGATGGAGAATTGAGTTGGGAGGAAGCATTGCTAGAAAGAAATTACTTGCCTCAAGTGGATGTTTTAAAGGTTGGCCATCATGGCTCAAACACCAGTAGTTCTAGCGAATTTTTGGAAAAAGTCTTGCCTGATACCGCAGTGATTAGTGTTGGTAAAAATAGTTTTGGTCACCCTCATCCTGAGACTTTGGCAAAACTAGAAAGTTTGGGGGTAAAAATATTTAGCACTGAGCAAAGTGGTGACATTATTTTTAAAATTAGTGATGGCAAAATTTTGTTGGCAGAGCTGAGAAAAAGATTTTAAAAGCTTTAAAAGACTATCCCTGATCAAGAAAAAAACTGCTCAAAAAACTTAAGGGGGAAAGAGTGTTTTTGGCAACTAGTAAGTTTTATTTTTACCATCAGTTGGTTAGTTTAATTTTTTAACTAATTATCTAAGCTGAAAGTTGTTAATAAGCTGTTTTAATGACTCGAATAAAAGGCGAAACTAGTGACTAGTATTGGTAAGATTAGATTGGAATAGATGTTTTTATGATCGTTGATTGAGTTTTAGTTTTTTGAACACAAAATGACGTCTGTAAAATAGATATTTTTTAAAAATATTAAAAACTCTAAAGAATAAAAAAAGTGTTCAATTTAGTTCGGCAATTATTTGGTTAAATAAAAATCATAAAAATAGCTTTTAGCTGGTTATTTTTCTCGAAAAAGCTAAGGCAAAATTCTCTAAAAAACTGTGTTAGAATGCAGCTTTATGACACCTCAAACTCTGACTTTAAAAAATGGTTTATCGGTTTTGTTATTGCCGATGAAAAGTGTGGAATCAATAACGGCTATGGTGCTAACTAACACCGGTTCTCGTTATGAAGAAACAAATAAGTTTGGTATTGCTCACTTCTTTGAGCATATTGTTTTTAAGGGAACAAAAAACTATCCCACAGCACAAGAATTAGCAGCGACGATTGATGGCTTGGGTGCAGAGTTTAATGCTTTTACTAGCCATGAATATACTGGCTATTACGTCAAATCAGCGGCCAAACATATTGAAAAAAGTTTAGATGTTTTATCTGACATGTTGCTTCAACCAAATTTGCAGCCAGCTGATATTGACAGAGAAAAAGGCGTGATTATCGAAGAGATGAACATGTATGCAGATACACCTGCTAGACATGTTGGTAGCTTATTTAATCAAATGGCTTTTAAAGGGACTGGTTTGGGACATGATATTTTGGGCACGAAAGATTCTGTTACTAGTGTGACCAAAGCCGATTTTGAAGCATTTCTCAGCCAGTGGTATGGACTTTCTAACATGGTATTGGTGTTAGCAGGCAAGGCCTCTAAAGTCTTAGCTGAAAAACTTCACCAACAGATTGAAGAATTGTTTAATAAACCAACCAACCAAAGAGGAACAATAAGAGCAAATTTACAAGCTCATTTATTCGCTGGAAACCTAACTGACCAACGTTTGCTAGTTCACTACAAAGATACTCAGCAAGCTCATTTTGTCTTGGGTTGGCAAAGTTTTAAACGAGATGATCAGCGCCGCTTTGCTTTGGCAGTTGCCTCAACTATTTTGGGGGGCAATATGAGTTCACGACTCTTTACTGAAATTAGGGAAAAACGTGGCTTGAGTTATTATGTACGATCTGAAGTTGATCAATATCACGATACTGGTATCTTGGGAGCAGCTGCCGGAGTTGATCCTCAGCGAATTGAAGAGGCTATTTCCGTAGCTTTACAAGAGTTTCATTCCTTAGCTGATGGCAGTAAACCAGTAACGAGAATCGAGCTTAAAAGAGCCCAAGAGCATTTGGTGGGTAGTATGATTTTAAGCATGGAAGACAGCAGCGCTGTAGCCCAATTTTATGGTTTGAAAAAAGTTCTCTCAGATAGACTAGAAACATTAGAAGAAGTAATCGCTAAGATTCAAGCGGTTACAGTCGAGGATGTTCAACAAGTGATCGCAACTTTAGTCAAAAAAGATGAAGTCAGGTTAGCTTTAATCGGCCCCTATAAAAGCGAGCAAAAATTTGCTGAATTAATTAAAAATTTTTAAATTTTCCCAGCCCCTTTTACCCCGTGGGTAAGTGTCTCATAGCTAACTGACATAGTTTTTTGTTTATTTTGGCTTAAAAGCGCAGATGATCTTTTTGTTAATATTAATATATATTTAAAGTTACTTTGTTTGCTTTTAAACATTTTCTCAAAGAGATCAATTTGCTTTTAAAGAGATCAGTGAGTGTCTTAAGCTAGCTTTAAAGATATGCTAATTAGTTTTTTGATTGTTTTAGATATAGTTGTTAAAACAATCAAAAAAATTCAATGCTCGAGAACAGCATTTTTTAAGTAAATTAATGAGTTCTTTAGATATATTAATTTATATTTAAAAATATTTTGAATATAAAAAAACAACTGTTTTTCTTATTTCTAATAAAGTCAAGAAATGTTAGGATACAAGTCAGGAAAAGTAACAACTTAGTTGAAAGGAAGCTGTTATGGCAAGTTCAAGAACAGCCGTTTTAGTTAAACCAGATGGCCTACAAAGAGGGCTAATCGGCGAAATCATTAGTCGCTTTGAAAGAAAAGGCCTTAAGTTGGTTGGTTTAAAGATGTTAAACATGACCGATGAGATGCTGTCGGAATGGTATGTTGAGCATAGAGATAAATCATTTTTTGGCGAACTGAAAAGTTTTATGGGTTCAATGCCGATTGTGGCGATGGTTTGGGAGGGTGTTGATGTGATTCCAGTAGTTCGTAAGCTCGTTGGTACCACTTTGGGTAGAGAAGCTGAAGCTGGATCTATCAGAGGAGATTTCGGAATGAGTCAGCAATATAACTTGATTCATGCTTCATCTAGTGAAAGTGATGCTAAAAGAGAAATTGGCATTGTTTTTGACGACGATGAATTGATTGAGTATCACGGAGCGATGGATGGAGTAATCTACGCTGAGTATGAGCTAAAATAAATAATTGTGGTGTAACTGAAAAGCCGGCTAGTTAGCCGGCTTTTTTTATTTTTGTGCCCTCACCAAGAATCTACGACTCGCTTTGCTCGCTTGCATTACCCAGGTATTCTTCGAATACTTGGCGGTGAACTAGCTTCACTGTGTTCAGCTAAATTACGTTTCTAATGATGTGAGCTTAAAACAAAAATACTCCTTAAAAGGAGCATTTCTGTTTTGTGCCCTCACCAAGAATCGAACTTGGATTTAAGGTTTAGGAAACCTTCGTTCTATCCGTTGAACTATGAGGGCTTACTTTTTAGTTTAGATCGATATTGTACCAAGAGTTATCGACTATTTCCTCTTGTTTCTGAATTAAAACTCCTTATACTGAATTAAGTACCAACTAGCTCCTTGGCAAAGGAAAAGGAACAAGATGGAAGAAACCACTGCCAATAAGAAAAAAATAAGTCTCAAGACAATTCTCCGGGTCGTAGTGGTGCTGGGTTTAATGGGTTTTGCTGGTTGGTCTTTTCTTAAATACCAACAAACTAAAACACAAGTAGATAAACTCTCAAATCCTGAAGCTCAACAAGAAGCAATTGCCAAAGAAAGAGAAGAAGTCTTGGCAAAAGTTGGTAAATTAATGATTCTTCCAGAAGATGAAGAGCCAACGATTGCAACCGTGACAGATGCTGAAGTATTGGCTCAATATCAACCATTTTTCCGTAAAGCTACTGATGGTGATAAAGTCATTATCTATGTTCAGTCTGGTAAAAGTATTATTTACTCTCCAGACAAAAACATCATTGTCAATGTTGGGACAATCTCAGTTCAGGGTAATAATGCTTTGCAGTTAGATACTGAGAACCCGCTTAATGTTGAGATTCGCACTGGTGGAGCCAGCCAAGAAAGAGTAGATGTTTTGATTGAACAATTAGGAAAAGTAGTCAATGTGAGCAATGTTGTGGAAGCAGCTAATCAAGATTATCAAGGACCAGTGATTGTGGCTTTAACTAATGATGAAGACAGATTACAACAAGCCCAGATTTTTGCCGCTAACTTGGGTGTTCAATTAACAACCGAATTGCCAGTAGGAGAAGCTCCTTCTGATGCTGAAGTAGTGGTAATTGTTGGTAACTAGCAATTAACTAAGTTGAAAATAAATCCCACCCTTAGTGGTGGGATTTTTATTATTTATTTTTGAGCTCGCCATTAACTTTGGCTTTTAGGTTATTAGCCTGTCGGCCTAAATAATTACTTACGCCTTTAAGTTGAGTCTGGAGTGGTTGCTTGGTGATAGGAATAGTGCGATCAATTCGTTGTTTTCGTTCAGTTAGTTGGTTAATGTTTTTTTGCGTTTGTTTAGTATCGTTTTGAAGGTGTTTTTGATGTTGGTTGGTCAGTTGTTGCAATCGAGATTGATTGGCCGTTTTTGTCGGTTCTGGTTTGCTAAAATTACTAATAATGGTGCGTGGTGGAATGGTAGACATAGTTTAAAATAACCTTAGTTTTAGTTAGTATCTTAACAAATTTTTTTATGAGTGTTTTAAACAAAGAGTTTTTGACTGGCGTTATTAGAGCAACCAACACAATTGAAGCCGAAAATGGTTATATTGAGCATCATCTTTTACCATTACTACCAGAATTAATTTCTTTGACTGAACAACTGCTTGTTGCTGATCCTAAGTTGAGTAGTTATGCAGTTTGGGGGGAGTTAATCAAAGATAAAAAAATTAGAGCTTACCTGGAAGAACACTACGGTCGGATTTATGACAGTGAACCAAGAATGATGCTTAATTCATTAGCCAGTCAGTTGATCTATGGTAATGCTGATTTTCTTAATAGAGTTGGTCCACTATTGATGAATGAAAACGATGTTTCTTTATTAAAAGACTTGTTTAGCTGGCTTAAATGGGATGTAAGTCTTAACTCAGGAATAGATTTTTTAAATTTGCTCAAAATAGCAGCAATTTCTTATCCATTTTTAATGTTTGAACAGCCGGTCAAGGAATGGGTAGTAGATTATCGGAAAATTCAACAACAGTTTTTGGAGGCAGAAGAACATGGTTTTAAGTCAGCTGCTGAAGTTGGGGTTTTCAAACAGTTAGCTGATTTTTTGGTGTCAGTTAAAGACCAGGTAGAACCGTAGTTGTCGGGGAGGAGGGAATTGAACCCTCTGCCGCTCGAACCCGAATCGAGCATTCTACCGATGAACTACTCCCCGGTGATTGTTTTATTTCAAGACTATTTCAGTTCTACAGCATACAGATTCATTGGTGAATCTGGACTAAAAGAAGTCAAAATCAAGATTTTACTACCATCTGGCCATGGGTAAACAAAGTTTTCTTGGAATGGTCCGCTATAAACAACAGTGTTATTGGTGCCATCATATTCCATAATATGAATTTGTTGGTCTTTAGCAAACAAGATGTGTTTTGAATCAGGGAACCATTGGAGAGTGTTGATTGGTAGAGACGTGTGGTAAGCCTGAAACAACTTGGCTGTTTCAGCTGAGTTGGTAGCTTGTAAATTAGTAAAGGCACTAGGTGAGGTTTCAAGTGACTTGGCTGCACCAAATAAATCTGTTGAAAGTAAGATTTTTGAGACAGTAGCTGGATCACCGGTTTCTACACCGATTTGAAAATTTTTATCTTCTTCTCGATCGTAAACATAGATGCCACCACTGACTAAAGATCGTTGTTCTGGTTGGGTGTTGCTAGCAGGAATTGGAGGGATGATATCTTCAGACAAAGTTAATTCTGCTGTGGCAGTATAAAGCATTCTCTTTTTATCTGGAGAGAGATAAACATTTTTGGCAGAGGTTGTGGCTATTTGAATGATTTCTTCAGGAAACTTTTTGAGAAATTCTCGTTCTTTTTGGTAGATTTCTGCTTCCCATTGGGATAGAATTTGTTTTTCTTTCCAAGTAATATCAGGCTCCGCCTCTAAATTAATTTTATTTTCGATATTTATTAAAAGATGTTTTTCTTTATCAAGGATCATCAATTCAGTACTATCAGGTGACCAAATATAACTGGCGTTTTTTAAGTTTAGGTTTTTATTATCAACAGCAATTTGCTTTGGTGTTCTTTGCAGAGGAATAAAGTTGTTCGTTAATTCTAGTAGGTAGAGCCCATTTTTTTCTGTGGTTTGAGCAGTATCAGTATAAAAAAGCACTTTTTGTCCATCAGGAGAAGTGGATAGTGTCGTGACACCGGTTAAAGTTAGTGGTGAAAAACTAGGAGCGACAGGAAAGAGTTGAGCATTGGTTTGGGTGACTAGTTCTTCCTGAACTTTAAGCTGTTTTTTCCATGGAGAAAAGCCTTCTTTTCTAATCTCAACTAGATACTCACCTGGTTTCAAATACAAAGTATTATCAGTGGCAGTAGCTAGTTCACCGTCGATATAAACCTCGGCCCCAGTGGGAAAAGAATTGGCGTTAAGTAGTCCGGTTTCTGGAGAAAAACCTTTTTGAGTAAAACGAAAACCACCTTTGGCATATTGGATAGCAATGGTAGTTCCCAGTAAAATCACCACGGCTGATACTAGGGTATAGATAACCCCAAGGTTGACATTAGTGAAAAGGTTTTTGGGAACGATGGAACGAGACATATGATTTGATTGTTCTTCTAAGCAATAGACGTTATTATAACAGTAGCGATGTTGCAATATCTGGACAAATTAAGTACCACTTTGGCTGTAGATTTAGGCTCTGATGCTGTACGAGTGTGGGAAAAAGGAGCTGGTTTGGTAGGGGAGTATCCTAGTTATTTAGCGATTGATTCTAGGTCAAAAAGAATTCTAGCTAGTGGCCAAGATGCTTATGAAATGAGAGGCAGAGTAGCTGCCAATGTTTCGTTGCTCAGACCTTTTCAGAAAGGGCAAATTTGGGATGAGAAAACTGCTTTAGCTTTTTTAAAAGTAGTCCTTAAAGACACTTTAAAAAAGAGTTTTTTTAGTCCAACGATTTTGTTTAGTATTCCCGCTAGTCTCAATACTGCTGTTGAAGAAGAAACAATTAAATTGGGTTACTCACTGGGTGCCAAGGAGGTTTTGACTGTCGCTCAACCATTAGCCGCTGCGATTGGTGCAGGGATGCCGGTGGCAGATTCATCTGGTGGTTTTATTTTTCAATTGGGGGCAGGAATTAATGAAGTAGCTGTAGTTTCATTAGGAACTTTAGTTGATTTTGAAAAATCATATGAAGCTGGTGATGATTTTGAACAAGCTCTTCAGGTTTATTTGCAAAAAGAAAAGCAAGTTTTACTTAGTCGTGAGACGGCCAGGAAGTTAATTCACGATTTAGTTAGTGTCGATGAAGTTCATCCTGGGACAATTTTGGTTACCGGTAAAGATGAGAAAACGACTGCTCCCAAAGAGCTTCAGTTGAGTGCCAAGCAGTTATTACCTTTTGCTGAAGAGCGAATGCAAAGTTTAGTCAAACAAGTGAAAAAACTGCTTAGCAAAATCCCAGCAGAACTAACAGTGGATATTGTTGATAAAGGTTTGTTGCTTGCTGGTGGTGGAGCTTTATTAACTGGTTTGGATTCATATTTAGTTCCAAAATTAGGGATTCCTGTTTCGGTAGTGGATGAACCCAAAAAAGCAGTCATCAGGGGAATGGGCACAATTTTAGATCATTTGAGTGATTTTAGGCGAAGTCTTGGGTATCGAGGTGAAGCTTAAGCTTTACAACCGGGTAGATTTTTGAGAAGCTGAAGGTGTCTTTTAATTAAAATTAATTAGTGTAAAGGAGAAAATATGGCTGACGAAATGAAAAAACCAGGATTGGAGGCTTTTAGTAGGGCTGTTGATTTGGCCAAGCAGTATGAAAAAGTGGAAATAGGACAAATTGATGAGTCAATGTTGAGAGAAGAGGTTGAAATTACTCCAGAAGATGAATCATGGGTTAGTGTTCTAGTTGATCGAGTCAATCATTTGGCAGCTGAAAAAAATATTCCAGCAACTGAATTACTAAGAAGTTTGGTGGCCTCAGCAGGCGGATTTGAACAACAAGCTGCCAAACCACCAATGCCTAGCGCTGACGATATTAGATTAGAAGGCTTACCATCAACCAATAAATAGAAAGGTTTTTTATGGCAGAAGCTCCCAAGCATTTACTCACTGAGTTAACTGATGAAATTGTGGCCAATCCTCAGCTTGTTGGCATAGAAGGTGAGATCAATGTGAATGAAGAAAGAGAGCCTAAAGAAGGTGATATTGATGGCGATGCTTTAGATACCATTGAAGTAAGTGATGGTTTGGCTCCAGCTGACAAAGACAGAATCGTGAAGATTATTAATTTGCTTGCAGATAAGAAAGCAAAGACTGGCCGAGACATGTTTTTTGACATCATGGCGATAATAATAGAAATGCAAGCAGAAAAAAGAACAGCTGCTGACCAAGTCGAAACCTAATCAGTTTGGACTGCCTTTTTGAACTGTTCACCACGATCTTGATAGTCTTTGAACAGGCCAAAACTAGCGCTAGCTGGACTGAGTAGAATCACTCCTTGGCTTTCACCACTAAGCATAAAATATTGAGCCATGATGTGTTGAGCCTTACCAACGGCTTCTGGCATTGTTTTGGCAAATTCAATGACAAGGCTGTTATCAGTATCTAGATTATTTATTTCCACAGCTAACCTTTTGCCAGTCGGTTCAAATAAAACTAATCCAGCCACTTTTTTTTCTAGTATTTTTTTGGCTAATTCAGAGAAATCTTGGTGGCGTTCATAACCACCAGCTATTAAAACAACTGGTTCGGAGAAACTATCTAAAGCTCTCATGGCCGCATCAGGCATAGTAGAGAGAGAATCATCATAATAACGAATGCCTTTTTTTTGATAAAAAAACTCCAATCGATGGGGTAGAGCTTTAAAGTTTTGTAAGGCATTGCCAATCTGTTCTGCTGATAGATTAAACAGCGTTCCTACCACTACAGCAGGCATGACGTTTAATAGATTATGCTCGCCTTTGAGCGGCAGTTTCTCTATTTCTAAAATCAGTTCAGTTCTTTGTTGATTATCCTTGCGTAAAATCTGCTTATTTCTGACGAAAACAACGGCATCTGGTCCTTCTTGCAGTGAAAAACGTAGGTGTTGACCAGCACTAAATTGGGTAATCTTGGTAGCACCAGTCATTTGCGGATTAAAAATAACAAAATCATTTTCAGTTTGATACTTACAAATAGGGATTTTGGCTTGTTGGTAACTGGCAGTATCTGGATAGTAATCGAGATGTTCGCTAGTGACATCTTGAACCACTGCAAGATGAGGACTGATGGTCATGGTTTCTAGCTGGTGGCTAGATAGTTCACAAACCACCAAAGAATCAGCATTAATTCTTTCTAAAATTGTCAAAGATGGTTGGCCAATATTACCCACTAAATGACTATCTAAGCCATTCGTTTGCAAAACATGATGAATTATTGCTGAGGTGGTGCTTTTACCTTTAGTGCCAGTTACACCAATCGTTATTCCTGGACAGAGGCCAAAAAACAGCTGAGTGTTAGAAGTGAGTTGAGAACCGTTTTTTTTGGCTTGATCGATTGCTGGGATAGTTTGAGGAATGCCAGGGCTTTTAAAGATTAGCTGATAATTTTTTAGGTTAGTTAAATGATTGTTACCAAAGTAGTACTCAAGATGAGGATCATTTTTTAGTAGTTGTTGTTGATCTTCAGCAAATTTTTCTAGTGGTTGTTTGTCTGCCACGGCTAGTTTTTTATTGGGAAACTTGGTTCTCAAAAAATGGTAAGTTGACCAACCTTCTCGTCCCATTCCTAGAATCAGGATAGAGTTTTTTTCTAAGTTAGCCAAAACTTGTTGTTGATCGATCATAGTTTCTTTCAAAAATAGCTATTTTTAGCTTGACAAATTTGTTGAGCTTCTTGTTGTAGCAACTCGACCAAGCTGTGATCCAAGTGATGCTGCTTATTCCAAAAACATAGTAGCATCTTAGTAGTTTGTTCTAGGTTGGGGACTTGAGAAAGAATTTCTTGATTAATTTTTTCTAAAACCACTGGTAGTGGTTTATTTGGATGGTTTTTTTGCCATTTTTTAATGCTTAAGTAAAAAGCTGCTTGAGTTTCTTCATGAGTGCCAACACACTCAAATGGTTTATTAGCATCAAGGCCCATTAATTCTTGAGCTGTTTGGTTGAGATTAGGTTTGGTAAAAAGGTTTTCAGAAAAAATTTCTGTAATTAGTTTTTGTTCGTCAATAAATGGGTAGAGGACAGCAAAAACAAATAAACATTTAGGACATTCTCCACACCACTGGTTTAGTTGTTGTCCTCTGTTACAGCTGCGAAAAATCGACTGAAATTGTTCATTTTTGCTAAATAGAGCTGCTATTTGTAGTTCGGTAAGAGGTCTGAGAAACGACAAATATTCAGGGGCTGATCCGAGATATTTTTTTACATAAGTTCTGAATTTATTTTCGAAGGCAAATGATTTAGAGTATTGGTGATTAACCATTATTCCCAGGTAAGGCACGTTACCTTCATTAGCCGAGAATTCATTAGCTAATAAAATATTTTTATGACCACTCAGTAAAGCAACTAAGCTACTCTCAAAAGCCAATCTAGCGCTAAAAGGGGTATGGCCATTTAAGTATCCTTGTTTGTTGAGTTCCAAGAGTTCTGGAGCAAAAGTTCTTTTTATTTCAATAATTTTAACTTGAGTTTCACTGGCTATTTTATGGGCAGCCGGTGATTGAGGATAGCTGAGTAGTATTTCGTAGGGAAGCTTATATTTGCTAAGTAAATTTATGACTAAAGCAGAATCTTTTCCGCCACCTACTGGGACAAGAGCTTTATTTTTTGCTTGAAAAGAAAAGCTGGGTAGTTTTTGGGGAGTAAGAGTGTTTTGATTAGTAAATTTAACGAAGTTTGGTTGAGTGAAATCAATGTTATTGGTGTAAAAGTATTCACCCATGCCATCAAGCAGTAATCCTTGCCACCAAGAGAGTTGCTCTGGAGAAAGTGGCAGTGGCTGAATAACTATTTCTGGTGAGGCTGCTACTTTCCAATAGCTGAAGAGCTCAATCATCCCCAGATTAAAAACCCAGTGGCTAATGATTTCTTGAGGTATATTGGCAAAGGTTTGTTTATCTAGGTTGGTGATGGTGATTTGGGGTTGAAAATTAATGGCTGGTTCCAACAAAAAATCAAAAGAAATAGTCAATGTCTGGTTACTAAATTGCCAGTCAAAGCTTTGGTAGATGAAGCGGGGGTGTTGTTTTCTTAATGATTCGAGAGTTTTCTCGGTTGGCATGCTTTTATTATACCTAGTCAGAGGAGATAAGGCTATTAACTGAAAGTTGGTTGAATAGGAGTGGTTAGCACCAACGAAAATAATTCGGGTGAGTTGATTCTGGATACTTTTTATTTATTTATGGTATTAATTGGTTTTTTAAATAAATTTTCTCAAAAAAAAAGCTACTCAAAAACAATAAAAAATTAGTTAAGTTAACAGTCAGCCAATAGTGGTTTCGTGTTTTTTTCAATAAAAAAATTCGGGTTTATTGAATTTCAAAAAATGAAGATACGAATAAAAGACGAAGTATGAAAAAGTATGACACTTTTCTTAAAACTTAGATTGGGAAAACCATAGACTATTGATACAATAGTTAATGGAAGCTGATCTTTTTCGTACTCTTTTCAGTTTTAAAAAGTAAAAAATGAAGCAAAAAAACACAAAAAAGACTTATGAAACAGTCCTTTTTCTAGGTAAATCTCTTTTTAGCAAAGATGAGAGTCAACTGCTAGAAAGCATTAGTGAAAAAATTATAAGGACTAAAAAAGTCATTAAGGTTTTCACTCCAAATCCAGAACAGTTTGTTTTAGCTGCTGAAAATAAAGACTTCTCTCGACTTTTGGATCAAGCAGATATTTTGTTGCCAGATGGGGTAGGGGTGGTGATTTTTAGTCAGTTAGCCGAGAAATTAGTTGGTAAAAAAGGAGTTGAACAAAGGATCGCTGGAGTTGATATAGTAGAAAAATTACTAAAATTAGCCAGTGATTATTCCTGGAAAGTTTTGTTGGTGGGGGGTAGGGGTTACCAACATAAGTTGCACCAGATTTCAGTATCAGGTTTGGCCACCGCCAAAAAACTCACCTTACTTTGGCAATCAGCTTACCAAAAGGTAGCTCAGCCGACGAAAGAGGAAGAACTTGCTTTAGTCAAACTAATCAAAAGGGAACAGCCAGACCTAGTGTTTGTGGCTTTTGGTGCGCCTTGGCAAGAAAAATGGATTGTAGACCATGAAGAACTATTAACAAGCAGTAAGGTTAAATTAGTAATGGCTGTTGGTGGATCATTTGATTTCCTGTTGGGGAAATTAAAGCGGGCACCACTAGGGTTGAGAGTGATAGGCTTGGAATGGTTGTTTAGATTATGGCAAGAACCAAGTCGGTGGCGAAGACAGTTGAAATTAGCTAAGTTTATAAAATTGGCTATTATAGATTTGTTAAAGAAAAAATGATCTATTACTTTATATTAAAGTAGATTAGTTAATAATAAAGTAGACTAATAAAACAAATACTCCCGTTGGTAACGGGAGTATAAACGTCTATTTTTTTAGGGACTAATCTTCGTCAGGAGTTTCTGCTGGGTTAACACCTAGTAACCATAATACTGCTTCTTTTTTATAGCGACGGTCACCACGGGAGTTAATTCTGATTGCTGGAAGTTTGCCACGCTTACCCCAACGTTTGATGGTAAGAGGGGAAACTCTAAGTAGGTCTGCCACTTCACGAACTGTAAGTAAGTCTGGCAGGTTATTAATATCTAGCTTGGCGGCATCGTTGGCTCGGCCGGTTTTTTTGTCGTCCATCTCAGAGACGGTGGCAGATGCATCAGTCATGCAGATCCTTTCCTAAGTGTTAATACTGCATCCGCGGTGAATGGTGCAATATAGATCAGAATTTTTCAAATCTATATACCAAGGTAACAGAATAAACTGAACTGGGTCAATAGTGAATTTCAAACTAGGTCAAATATGGGCAGTTTTGCTTTTTAAAAAATATAAATAATGTTATGATCACCTTTGAATTATGACTTTAAAGAATAAAAAAGTTTTAATCGTTAATTCTGGAGGGACAAATAAAACTCATACTTTTGCTAAGGCAAATGAGTTGGGGCTTGATCTATATCTTTTATTAACGGAAAAAGACTTATTAGAAAAAAAATGGGTTTTAAACTATATTCCCAAAAAGAAAATAATTCTGTCTAAGGATACTAATTTTGAGACTTTTATTGAGGATGTATTAGTTTTTCAAGAAAAAAATGGGATAAAGTTTGATGGAGTGACTACTTTTGTGGAAGAATACACTTTTCAAGCAAGTTGTGTTGCTTCAGCTCTAGGTAAAACTTTTATTTCTCCATCAGCAGTGATTAATAGCTCTTTTTACAAATATGTAATGAGAGAGAGATGCCGAGAAAAAGGAATTAAAACTCCTTACTACCATTTTTTTAAGACTCTCAAAGAACTCAAGTTGCTTTGCAAAAAGCTCAAATTTCCTGTGGTGATAAAGCCTCATGATGGCAATCATAGTTTGGCTGTTATAAAGATTAGTAATCCTCAAAATTCCAGAGAAGTAACCAAAGCATTTAATTTGGCAAAAAATGAAATGAACCAGTATTTTTCTTATAGATTTGATGGTGATAATCTATTTATTTTAGAAGAATTTATTGAAGGTTCTTTAATTTCTGTTGATGGGGTGATTCAAAATCAAAAGCCCAAAATAGTTGGTCTTGCTGAGTATTTTTTATCTCCAGATCCATTATTAGTTCCTGAGTTTAACTTTATTCCCCCTGTAAGCGAAAATATTTTAAAGAATAAACAATCAATTTACTCAGAAACAAAAAAAATTTTGAAAGCACTAGGATTTGATAATTGTGGTTTTCATTGCGAGATGAAAGTTAACGGAAATCAAGTTATTTTAATAGAGATTGGGGCAAGAATTGCTGGAGGGCCCATTGCTCAAGGTTATTATCGAGCTTACGGGCTGGATTTGGCCAAAGCCTCATATCAACTAAGCTTAGGTGATCAGGTTGAGTTTAAAAAAACAAAAAATAACTGTGTAATGCAAAAAGCTGTTTTTACTTATGAAACCAGTCTTTTTAAAAAAGATTTTATCGATAAATTAAAAAAATATGATTACATCAAAGACTTGGTTAAGTTCTATAAAGAAGGAGACCTAATTCGTATCTATGGCAATCAAGCTGAGGCTGTTTTTTACTATTGTGTTGAGGCTTCTAACCCAAAAAAACTGAATGAATATCTTAGTGAAATTGCAGACCTCAAGCTTTATGATTTTGAACCGGTTAAAATTGAGCAAAAGAAAAGTAAAGTACTTGAAGACCTAAAGAAAAAGAAAAATAAGCTAAAAAAAACTAAAATCGGTAAAGTGTTAAAGTTTGTTTCTGATGTTTGTAAAATTCCGTTTAATTACGAGTTAAGAGCTAATAAAGTAAAGAATATTTCTTGGTTTGATTTCTTTGAGTAATTTTATTAAATAAACATTATTTTAATTATGGAAAAATATAGACGACTAATTAGTGAACTAAAAGTTACCAGAGAAGTTGGTAGATTTAAGCAATCTAATAAGCGGATTGATTTAAATAGGTTTATTTTTTCTCGCAATGCTCCAGCAAATAGTTTAGAGGCTCAATTGCTAGATCAATTGGTAGCCAAGCAAAAAAAATTAGAGGAAGTTTCAGCTAGTGAAGACCTCAAAGTTGTTGAAGAGATTAGCGCTGTGGTAGATGATTTAGCCAGGCAAGTTTATCAAGCTCACCGAGATTTTGTAGCGAGAGGTAAAAAATATATCACTCCTGAGGGTGAAATAATTGATTAAGTTTTCGTTGTACCAAAAACCCCGCCTTGCAGCGGGGTTTTTTTTGTTTCTATTGTTAATTGAAACAAATTATTTCATTTCAACGACACAACCAGCTTCTTCTAAGGTTTTCTTAGCAGCTTCGGCGTCTTCTTTTTTGGCACCTTCCAAAACGGTTTTTGGAGCAGACTCAACGAAAGTCTTGGCTTCACCCAAACCTAATTCTGGTTTCAAGGTACGAACGGCTTTAATAGCTCCGATTTTGTTGGATCCGGCATCTTTCAAGATAACGTCGAATTCATCTTTAACTTCGGCAGCGGCGGCTTCACCACCAGCGGCTGGCATAGCACCCATCATGACTGGGGCGGCAGCACTAACGCCGAATTTATCTTCTAAAGCTTTAACGAGTTCAGAAACTTCCATAAGGGAAAGTTCGGAAACAGCGCTAACGATTTTCTCCACTTTAGCGGAGAGTTGTTTTGTGTCTTCTGACATGTTTTTCCTTTTTATTTGTTAATTACTTTTTAATTAAGCTGTGGTCTCCAGTTTTTGTTGGAGAGCACGCAGAGCATATACAAGATCTCTTTGTCCAGCTTTAAGGACATTGACCAAGCCATAGGCTGGGCCTTGAAGTCTGACCACCAAAGTGGTGAGCAGTTCTTGCTTGCCAGGTAGTTTGCTAAGAGCTTCAACTTCTTCAAAAGTTAAAACCTTATCTTCCATGAAACCCTGTTTGATCACTAATTTCTCGGTGTCTTGGTGGAACTTGAAAAGAGCTTTCAAAGCAGCCACAGGATCTTCAAAAGAGAAGACGATAGCATTCATTCCAGTCAAAGAATCGGCAAGCTTGCCTTTTCCGACAGCGATGTCGATCAAGGTGTTTTTGGTGACAAACATTTCACCACCAGCCTCAGATAAAGCAGAGCGAAGCTCGACTTGATCATTGACGGTTGTACCCTGATATTCAACGATGACTGCTGACTGTGCCTGATCAAGTTTCTTTTTCAAGATCTCGATTTGCTCCAAGTTGTGTTGGTTTGGCATACAGCGAATACCTTCTACTACTTAATAATTTTATTTCTTGTAGGGAAATAAGTTTTATTTCACCACAAGCCTTTTAAGGTGCGGTTTCTTATGCAGTGAAAGAAATGTAGAATGAGAAAAGAGGTAAAAAAGTCCAACAAAGCGGACGGTATTTTAAGCATCTCTCCTCGGTGTGACATTTCACCAACTTGTAGTTGGACACACTGTCTTAGGAAACAGAAACAAAATTATATCATGAAATTAACAAAAGTGAATACTTTCAAAAGGATGATTAGTTTACAAATAGTTTGGTTGTTATTTTTTACTCTTTTTTCTTTAATTTGTCCTACTAAAACTCAAGCTGCTGAGGACAGGGAATACCAAATTCAAGCTGTTCAAATTAACGCCAAAATTAACCCAGATGGTTCAATGGAGGTCAGTGAACAGCGTACTTATGTTTTTTCTGGGGACTTCCGGTTTGCTTATCAGCGAATCAACAAACAACCCCAGCAAACAACTAGCCCAGGCAGAACAGAGCCTTATCAAGTCAGAATTAAAAGTATTTGTGATGAACAAAATTGTTATCGATTTATTGATCCCGATAAAATTAACTTCGAAGATCGAAGGAGTAACCCTGCTGGGACTTTTACTACTTTTCAAGACGAAAAAGAAGTCTATTTGCAATGGCACTACTCAGCAATTGATAAGACCAAAGTTTTTACAGTTAACTATTTAGTCGATAATGCCGTGACTTTACATGATGATGTAGCTGAACTTTATTGGCAATTTATTGGTAATGAATGGGAAGTTGCTCAAAAAAATGTTTTGGTTAATCTGACTTTACCAGCTGGAATTAAAGATGACGAAATTCAGGCTTGGTTGCATGGTGAACTTAGTGGCATTGTTACTATCTTAGATGAAAAAACAGTGCAAATTACGGTACCAAGAGTTAATCTTGGAAAGATGATCGAAGCTAGGATTATTCTACCCAAAACAAGCTTTTTTGCTGGAGCTGATGGCACTTTTTCTAGGGATAAGATCAGTCAACAAGAAACTGAATTTATTGAAGAAACTAAGTTGTGGCTAGGTAGAAATGAGATTTTTAGCAAAATCCAAAGTGGCTTGGCGATTTTGGCTTGGGTAGTTGGTTTGGGGTCATTTTTTAACTGGTTTTTTAATGATAGACAAAGAATTCCCAAGGCGAACCAAGCCAATCGATTTTGGGAGCCACCTAGTGATTTAGCGCCAGCTTCAGTTGAGCAAATAGTCAAACACAGCAAGAGTTTGTCAACCAAAGCCTTTATCGCTACGGCCTTATCTTTAGTTCAAGATAAATTTGCCAAGATTATTCGCAGTGATGATAAGCAGGGTTTGTTGTTTAAAAAATATGAATATGGTTTTCAAAAACTTAAAAACAATAAACAACTGAGTGAGTTGCAAGAACTAGTTTTTAACTATTTATTCGAGCGAGCAGCCAAAGGGCAAGACGTTTTATGGTTTAAAGATTTAATTAAATATAGTAAAAATCATCCCAGAAGTGGTTATCACCTAATTAAAGCTTTAGAAACTAAGGCTTTTACTAATAATAAAAAACAGGGACTGATTGATACTAAAAAAGGGCCAAGTTTTTTCAAGAAAATCTTACCTATTGTGCTGATTTTTGTTCTTGCTTTAGCTGTTCTAATTTTTCAAGTGGTTTGGCTCGGAGAATACTTTACTCCAACCGCTCTTTTTATTTTTATGTTTGGTTTAGTTCAACCAATGTTATTTTTAACAGTTTTCTGGGGGATTTTTGCCACTAAATTCAACTATACAGCCCAAGGCTTGAAAGAAGCTTCATTATGGCGGGCCTTTGCTAAACACATGAGGGATTATCGCAAAACCAAGGAGTATCCAATAGATTCAGTTATTCTTTGGGAAAAATACCTTGTTTATGGAACACTATTGGGTGTCTCTGCCAAAGCTTTGGCTCAATTACCAGTTAGTTTTGATCTCAATGATCCGACTGTCACTGCTGTTTGGGTTGGTCATAGTCATACTCATGGTTTTTCTTCCTCTTTTGCTGGTTTTTCTAGTGCTTTGGATACTGCTTTGGGCTCATTTACAACCTCTTCGACCAAGAGTTTTGGAGCCAGTGGCACTGGTTCTAGTGGCGGAGCCTCTGGAGGCGGTGGAGGTGGTGGTGGCGGTGGCGGTGGGGGAGCCGGCTAAGGTTGATTTGGTATAATTAAGATCTCTTACAAAAACTTACTATGGAAAAATTTAGAAACATTACCAGAAATATTAGTTCAGCTGATTGGTGGCAGAAGAAAATCGAG
>CAYSQA010000007.1:0-32272 GCA_964433225.1 uncultured Pseudomonadales bacterium | reverse complement strand
CAACTCTCACCCCTGGTACAAAATACTTTAAAACCCAGCAAAAACCCGCCTTTCGGCGGGTTTTTTATTCGATTGTCGTGGTGGTTTTGCTATTTTATGGGTTCCGGTAATCTATTACCTCCAAGCTAGGGTACATTTCAGAGATGGTGAAGCGATAAGCGTCGCAAACCACATCTCCTGGTTGCAGGGTTGTATTGAAAACCGTTAGCAGGGTTTCCCAGTCATATCTCTCGATACGGCTTGGATTCCCCTCTGCATAAACAAGAATCTCAACAACTTGCCCCAAAATGCTTCCCATTTCGTGAGGTTCAGTACCAGACTCCCTCCTCAAAGCAGCAATCGGTCCTTCATCAGGACCAATCACCGCACAAACACACCAATCAGTGCTCATATTACCTTTAGGGCAATACAAATCACCAGTGGTGGGTGCTGAGGTTGGAGGGGTGGTGGTCGGTTCGGGCATTGCCGTTGCAGTGGCTGTTGCCACAACCTGAGGAGTTACCTCCGACGTTGGACTACAAGCCGCAACAAAGAAAACCATTACCCCCAAGACAATCAAAAAAGAATAGTGACGTTTCATAAGTCACCTCCATAAAGTCTTGGTGAAAATTCTCCACAAACAATCTTAAAGAGCGAGTTATCTTTCCTAGCCAGGAAAGACAGCAAGCGTCTCTAAGGCATCGGAAAATTACTCACCAGAACTTCAGTATAACAAAATATATCAAAATAGTCAATGTTATAGGATATAAATCATAATCATTAATTAACTAAAAAAGCCCCTTGTCAGGGGCTTTTTCAATTTTAAAACAATGTTTTTTACATCATTCCAGGCATACCACCTCCAACAGGCATGGCTGGTTCTTCTTTGGGCACATCAGTAACCAAACACTCTGTGGTCAAAATCATTGAAGCTACGGAAGCAGCATTTTCTAAAGAAGAAATCGCTACCTTGGCTGGTTCAATCACTCCTGCTTCAACCAAGTCTTCCAACTTGTTAGTCACCGCATTGAAACCATAAGTATTACTGTTTTTTTGTAATACTTGACCAACCACCCAGCCAGCATCTTCACCAGAGTTAGTGGCCAACATTCTTAGCGGTTCAGCCAAAACTGATTTAACTAAATCTACACCGGCTTTTTCATCTTCACTGGCAGTCTTAAGTTCCTCAAGGACCTTAGTTGTTCTTAGCAAAGTCACACCACCACCAGGGATAATGCCATCTTCAATCGCGGCTTTAGTCGCTTCCTTGGCGTCTTTGACTCGCTCTTGGAGATTTTTCATCTCAAGCTCAGTACTAGCTCCCACTTGGATCACTGCTACGCCACCAGTGAGACGGGCTTTTCTTTCCTGAAGTTTTTCAATGTCAAACTCAGAAGTAGAGCTTTTAATTTCAGCCTCGATTTGAGCGACTCTAGCCGTAATATCATTCTTACTACCTTTACCACCCACAATTCTAGTGGTGTCTTTAGTACATCTGACACTATCAGCTCGACCCAGTGATTCAATGGTAACATCTTTAAGAGCTCGACCGGTCTCGGTACTAATAAAGTCTGCACCAGTTAAAACAGCAATGTCTTGCAACATCGCTTTTCTACGATCTCCAAACCCAGGGGCTTTGACTGGCAAAGCCTTGAAAGAACCACGAAGCTTGTTAACTACTAATGTAGTTAAGGCCTCGCCCTCAATGTCATCGGCAATCATTACCAAGCCCTTACCAGCATTCACTACTTGCTCGAGTACTGGCAAGATTTCTTTAATATTAGTGATTTTTTGATCGGTCACCAAAATAAAGGGATCTTCAATTACTGCCTCCATGTTTTCAGAGTCAGTTACAAAGTAAGGAGAAGCATAACCCTTATCAAACTCCATCCCTTCTTTGTGTTGAATCTCGATCTCCATGGTTTTACCTTCTTCGACCTCAACCACTCCATCTTTACCCACTAGTTTAAGAGCTTCAGCGATTTTTTTGCCGATTTCTTCATTTTGCGCAGAAATAGTCGCTACCTTTTCCCAATCACTTTCTTTAACTGGTTTGGCTACTTTGCGAATTTCCTTAACCACAGCAGCTACTGCTTTATCAATTCCTCGTTTCATGATCATTGGATTAGAGCCAGCAGTGATATATTTCATCCCCATCTCACTCATTTTCCAGGCCAAAAGGGTAGCTGTAGTGGTGCCATCACCAGCCACATCATTAGTCTTAGAAGCAGCTTCTTTGACTAATTGAGCACCCATGTTTTCAAATTTGTCTTCAAGCTCAATTTCTTTGGCTACAGAAACGCCATCATGAATTACGTTAGGAGCTCCCCAAGTTTTATCCAAAGCCACATTGCGTCCTTTAGGACCCAAAGTAGTTGTCACTGCTTGAGCTAACTGAGTAATTCCAGACAACATTTTTTGTCTAGCTTGATCACCAAATAAAAGTTGTTTTGCCATAATTGTTTCCTCCTTATTGTTCTTAATTTATCAAAAATTTATTTAACTATTGCTAAAATATCTTCAAATTTTAAGAATTGATACTCAACATCATCAATCATCACTTCATTACCACCCCATTTCTTGTAAACCACCATATCGCCTTTTTTTAGCTCTACTTCACAACAGTCAGGAGCTTTTTCATCACAACAACCACCACCACAACACTGGTCCTCACAACAACCACGATCAGCTTCACCCACAGCTAGCACCTTACCATATTGAGGTTTTTCACTATCATTTTCTGGCAAGATAATTCCAGCTACTGTTTTTTGTTCACTTTTGGCTGGTTCTACCAAAACATAACCTGACATCGGTTTTAATTGAGCGACAGAAAGACTTTTCATGCTTTAACTCCTTTTCCCTCAGTTTTAAAACTGAGTACTAGAATAAATTACTTTATACTTTGGCAAACTGACAAAACCTGTCAGCCAATTAGCAATTATAATAATCGACTGCTAAAAACTTGTCAACTACTTTTTATTGAGGAAATTTATTCCTGAGGCACTGGTTTTTCTAACGTATCTTTTAAAGGCTGAGTTGGTTCTTTTTCCAAAACGGTTTGTTCTTTACCACTGGAAGAAATCATTTTTACCTCTGAAAGTAAGAAACCTTCACAGTTTAAGCCTCTATCTTGGAAGTGTTTATTAAGGTCATCTCTAATAATTGCCTCTATTTGTGATCGATTGTTTTTAATTTCATTCAAAGTATATTCACTCACCAATGATGAGATTCTACTTCTAGAAAACGGTCTCACCACCTTGGACACAACATTTTCACCAATGTTTTCCCAAATTTCGGGGGCATTACCTCGATCAATTCTAAACAACACCGACCCTTCAACCGAGATATCTCGTCCATCTTTGGTCGAAGTCAAGATTGGAGTATCACCTAAGGCTTCTTTATTAGCTGATAAATCAAAATTTTTGTCAATTGAATATTCCAAAACCTGGGCATTAAATAACTTAGCTACTTGCCAAAAAGGAATTTTAAGATGTAAACCAGGACCCCAAACTTTGGGTAAGACTCCACGACCGCGATCATACACACAGGCGACTTGTCCTGGTGGCACAGAAATAAAAAAGCCACCTACTACTTCATCTACTAAAAAAGAAACAACTAGTCTATCGAATTCCATAGAATATTATTCTACCTTAAAAATTTATTATTTGGGAGTTGACTAAGCCTCAAGATTATCTTCTCCAGATACAATTGTCTGAAAAAGACTCAATGTCTCCTTAAGTTCTGTCATAACTTGTACTGACAACTCCAAAGTTTTATTATCTAATTTAACTCCATCCAATTGAAAAAGAGATTCATCAACAAAATTTTCTGCTAACTCACTAACAAATTCCTCGTTTTCCCTAAGCCATTCTGTTTGTTCGGTTTGACCTTTGGCCGATAATTTTTTTAAAATTTGGGAGATTTCTTTGATTTGTTGTTGACGTTGATACAGATCAAATCTAACTTTGGCTGAAACTTGATCATTAGCATTATCTAGTTCGCTGGAAAAGTCATCATCAATAAAAACTTTTATTTTTCTATTTCTTGGCATCTGCTGGCATTATACTGCAGATTTATCTGAAAAAAAGCTAAAACTAGTAAATTCATAGTTACTAGCCAAACCTGGTAAAATACACTCCTGGTGCAAATACTTAAATTAGATAAAAATAACCAACCACAAATTATTGACCAAGCTTGTCAAGTTTTGGCCAAAGGTGGAATCGTCATTTACCCAACTGAAACAGTTTATGGCGTGGGTGTTGATGCCACTAACTCTCAAGCTGTAGAAAAATTATTAGCTTATAAAAGTCGTCGAGAGGGTAAACCATTATCGGTCGCTGTAACCAGTCAAGAAATGGCAGAACAATACGTGATTTTGACTGAGCAAGCTAAAAAATTTTACCAACGGTTTTTACCTGGCCCTTATACCATTGTTTCTCAAGGTAAAAACCAAGTTGCGCCGGCCGTTGAATCAGAGTTTGGCACCTTGGGAATTAGAATTCCTGATTATCCACTGATCACTAACCTAGTCAAAGAATTTGGTAAACCAATTACTTCTACTTCAGCTAACGGCTCTGACAAGAAAAGACCTTACCAAATTCAAGACATTTTTGATAATTTATCTAAAAAACAAAAAAATCTAATTGATTTAGTGATTGATGCTGGAGTTTTACCTCCCAACGAGCCCTCCATCGTCATTGATACTACCCTGTCTACTCCTTTAGAAGTAAGAGGCCAATTATCAACTCAACCAACCGATAAAAAATTTTTGACTAAATCAGAGCAAGAAACCAAAAATTTGGCAGGCAAACTTCTCCTTAAATACTGGAACCAACTAAAAAACCAAGGTCTAATCATCGGTCTTAACGGAAAATTAGGCACAGGTAAAACCATCTTTACTCAAGGAATGGCCCAATTTCTCCAAATTGATCAACCCCTTTCATCGCCCACTTATAACTACCTAAATCAATATGACTTTACTAGACACAATACCAAAGGTATTCTTTACCACTTAGATGTTTGGAAAATAGACTCTGAGCCATCCTTTAAACTGTTAAATATTCCCAGTTTAGTCGCTCCAAATACCGTAACTGTAATCGAGTGGTGGCAACAAATTGAACCATATTGGCCCACAAATCTGCCACTTACTTTTCAAGCTTCGATTAGTGAGGTCGCTGGAGATATTGAAGCCAGAGAAATTAGGATTTTTGAATCATGACCAAAATACCAACTATCCTAGCGATTGATACTTCCTGTGATGAAACTTCTGTGGCTGTAATTCAAGGTCAAAAAGTTCTAAGCAACACCATTGCTTCTCAAGTAAATCTCCATAAACAATATGGAGGAGTCTTTCCCACTGTAGCCAAACAAGCCCATCAAGAAAATATCGATCCAACAATTACCGCTAGTTTAAGACAAGCCAAGCTTACTAAAAAAGAGATTGATTATCTGGCCGTTACCCAGGGTCCTGGTCTAGCACCGGCTTTGGAGATAGGTATTCAAAAAGCTCTATCTCTAGGTAAAAACTGGCAAAAAAAGGTTATCCCAGTCAATCATATTGAAGGACATATCTTGTCTGTTTTAGCCCAACCCAACCCAATTAAAAAAAACTTCACTACCATCAAACCAAAACTTCCTGTTTTAGCCGTAGTGGTTTCTGGTGGCCACACTGAGTTTATTTTGGTTGAAAAAATCGGAACTTACAAAAAACTTGGGACAACCATCGATGATGCAGCTGGAGAATGTTTAGATAAAGTAGGTAGGCTTTTAGGTTTAGGCTACCCTGCTGGCCCAGTAGTGGAAAAATTAGCCAAAAAAGGTGATCCCAAATCATTTGCTTTCCCTTTACCAATGACCACCACTCACGACTACAATCTGAGTTTTTCTGGTATTAAAACCCACTCTCGAAATGCTATTGATAAACTTGAAAAAAACAACCAACTTGATAAACAAGCAATTGCTGATTTTTGTGCTTCTTTGCAGTTTGGGGTCTTTCGACACATTACTTATAAACTGGAAAAACTCCTAACAGACCAACCAGTTAAAGAGTTGTGGCTCGGAGGCGGTGTGGCCGCGAATCTCGAGCTGAGAAAAGCTCTGAGAAAAGTAGCCAAAAAGTATCAATTGAAACTTAGAACCCCATATAATAATAAACTTTGTGGTGATAATGCTGCCATGATTGGTCTAGCCGCCCACTATAAAATCAATCAAAACCAAGAATTACCAACAAACATAGACCGTCGTCCTCAGTGGCAGATTGACAAGACTTATTTTTAAAATAAGGATATAATGAAAACGTGTCAAAATTTCAACTGACACCAGTTACCGGCCTGCCTCAAGTCGATGGTTGGGCTCAAGTGATTTCTCATCCTTCTGGCTCATTCTTTTGTGTGTTGGCTGTTCAAGGTCAAAACGCCAATTCTATTGGCAAAAACTTAACTGAATTCTTGCTTTCTCAAGAAGTCAATACTAGTGCTTCTCTCCACCACGTTTTGCTAGATTTATTACAAAAAGCTAGAACCGAACTTTGTAAAATTCAACTAGCTTGCCTAACCATAGGTGAAAAAAACAAAGTAATTGCAGCCACCCACAGCGGTTCTGTGCTACTCAAAAGAAATGGAAAAATTGGCGAAATTCTTTTTTCAACTGGAGAACTAAAAATTATTGAAGGTGTTCTTCAAGATGGAGATCTCTTCAGCATCACTACTGAAGAAGCCAAAAATACTTTTTCAAATCTCAAAGAAAAACTAGCTAATAAAACTGAAGAAATTGCCACTAAATTGGTTTCGGAATTACAAGATAATCAAACTTCCTCCTTGGTTGCTGTGGGGCTACTAGAAGAAACAATAATAGAAAAAGATTTGACCACTAAAAAAGTTAATAGAAAAGTTTTTAAAGAAAAACTAGCTAACTTAATTAATTATTCCAGAAAAGTTAATCTAAAAAACTTGTTCTTAATTCCCAAAAAAATCAGTACTAAAATTAATTTTTCTAAAGAAAAAGTTACCTTAGAGCAACAAAATAATCTGCAGTTGTTTTTGAAAATAGCCTTTTTCTTGATCACTGTTTTTGTAGCAATTATTTTTTGGAAACAACAAACCATTAAAAAGGAACTTGAGCCAATCACTCCTGTTTTAGAAAATATTGACCAAAGATTTGAACAGCTAAAAAACAATGATCAAACCAGTCAGCTTGAACTAAGAACAGAGTCTAGAAACTTACTTAAAGAACTAGAAGATCTCATTACCCAAAATAAAGATAACAAATACAGTTTGGAAGCTATTAAAAAACAATATCAAGAAATTCAAGCATTCAGTGAAACTATCTCTGGAGTAGAAACCCAAGGACCTTTAGATCCATTTTTTGACTTAAGACTAGCTGAACCAGAATTTATTGAAAAACAAACTAGCCTTGACGGGCAACAGCTTTTTGCATTAGATGCTGCTGGTGAATATGGTATTTATTTAAATTTAACTAATAAACAAACCACCAAATTTAATTTAGGAAAAGTTGGAGTTAGTACCAAAGCTATTGCTATTGGAGAAAACTCTTTATTTGCTCTGGGCAATGGGATCCATGTTTTCAACCTTACCGACCAGGAAAAACACCAACAACTTAAGGAAGAAGGAGACTCAGACCGTGGCGGTACAATTATTAAGGCTTACGGTCCATATATTTATATCTTCAACCCTGAAAAAAGAAATATTTATCGCTACTTACTTAAGGATGAAAAACTTAGTGAGCCAATTGGCTGGTTAATAGATAAACAAAATTTAGATTTTTCTGCAGTTGAATCAATGGCTGTTGATGGAGATCTATGGTTAACAGATAACAACGGTCAAATCTTCAAATATACTCAAGGGCAAAAACAAGATTTCACTATTAAGGATCTACCCACAGCCTTGGGTAAAGCTATCAAAATTGCAGCCGCTGAAAACAATGACTACTTATACATTTTGGACAAAGACCAACAAAAAGTCGTGATTCTACAAAAAGATGGTCAGTTTGTTAAAGAAATTAGCAGTGAATCGTTCTCTTCTGGTGGAAATATCGTTGCTTTGACTGATCAACCAGGCGCTCTAGTTATTAGTGGTTCACTTATCTATCAGCTATTCCCTTAACCTCTGGTATACTACCAGAATAGTATGCTGTTGCTAAAAAATAAAAAAGCTTTCCATCAATATGAGATCAAAGAGAAAATTCAAGCAGGAATTGTTCTCACTGGTCCTGAAGTTAAAAGTCTCCGCAATAAAAGTGGCAGTTTAACTGGTAGTTACGTCAAAGTTTTAAATAATGAATTATTTTTACTTGGCACCCAAATCACTCCTTATAAATTTGCTGATAATAGTGATTACGACCCCAAAAGAACTAGAAAATTATTAGTTAAAAAAAAACAAATTTTTCATATCATGACTGTTACTGACAAAAAAGGTTGGGCAGCTGTGCCGCTATCGATTGAATTAGAAGGAAAAAATATCAAGTTAGTTATTGGGTTGGGTCGTGGTAAACAAGAATTTGAAAAAAGAGAAGTTTTGAAAAATAGAGCGCTAAAAAGATCAATGCAAAAAGAAATTAAGCAAGCACATCTGAAGTTCTAAACAGTAAAAACATTACCTAATACCCAATTCCTACCCACACCCCTTTCCCCCGTGGGTAAGTGTCTCATCACAACCTGACAATTTTCGGTTGTTTTGCTGCTGGTTCCTTTTTGATAAAAAAAGTAAGATTATTTTTAATGACGCTAAAGAAAAAAATCACCAAGCTAATACCATGGTTACTTTTCTTAGTTCTAGCTTTTACTTATACCTTCATCTTAGCCAAACCGATTGACTTAACTATCACCGATATTGGCCGTCACCTAGTTAATGGTCGAGAAATTATCAACCAACACTGGCAAGTAGTGTTCACAAACACCTACTCATATACCATGCCAGATCAGAACTTCATCAATCATCATTGGTTAACTGGCGTAATATTTTGGCTAATTTTTTCAGTTGGAGATTTTTTTTACTTACATCTTTTTCATACTGTTATCTTGTTAAGTTTTCTAGGTTGTTTTTTTTACTTACTGAGAAGTAAAAGCTCCACTAGTGTTGGCTTTTTTGTCAGCCTATTAGCTTTAGTTTTTTTGGCAACTAGAACAGAAATTAGACCAGAAAGTTTTGGTTACTTATTAAGCTCAATTTATCTGATTATCATCAACCACATTCAAAAAACTAAAAAAATTAGTTTTAAAACCATAACTGGAGTTTTTTTGTTACAACTGATTTGGGTAAACCTGCATATTTCTTTTGTCTTTGGTTTGTTTGTTTTTGGACTGTTTGGCTTATTAGAACTAGGCTCTCAACACACTTTAAAAAAAGAAAACAAAAGAAATTTAATTATCCTGCTCATCGTTATGGTTTTAACTGCTCTTTTTAATCCCAATACTGTTCAAGGAGCCTTAACTCCATTCACAATTTTTCAAGATTATGGCTACAAAGTTTTTGAAAACCAAAATCTGTGGTTTCTCAGATCTTTTTATCCAGGACCAATTATTCCTCTGTTTTACTTGACTGCAATCACAACTATTGTGTTTCTTTTGGTTTTTTCAAAAGCGCCACTCTTTGATAAAGCCTTGGCTGTAACTGGTATTTTTTTGGGTTGGACAGCTTTGAGAAATATGCCAATTTTTGTAATTTTTGCTTTTCCTTTTTTGGCTATCGCTCTACAAGAACTAATTAAGAATTTAAAAAATAACCTCACCTTTGAAGAACCAAAATTTGCTCAATTTTTATTTTTAATTATCCCTTTGACTATGCTCTGGCTAACTTTAGCCTCTCACCCTTTTTTCAAAAAAAGTAACAAAGCTTTTGAGCTTGGTTTAATTAATGGCCAACAAAAAACAATCGAGTTTTTACAAAAACTGCCAGAAGGCAGTCGTATTTTCAACAATTATGATGTTGGCAGTGCCTTGGTTTTTTCTCTCTACCCCAAACAAAAAGTGTTTGTCGATAATCGACCAGAAGCCTATTCTTCTTCATTCTTTCAAAATCTTTATATTCCAGCTCAAAGCAGTGAAACCATCTGGGAAAAAGCCGTTTTAACTTATCAGTTTGATTTTATCGTTTTTGGTCATAGAGATATTACTCCTTGGGCTCAAATCTTTATCAAAAATAGATTAAGAGATAGCAACTGGAAAATGATCTATATTGACGATTTTATTTTCATTTTTGCCAAGGATACTCCAGATAACAAAGCACTAATTGACCAGTATTCAGTAGAAGTCCCCTTGTCTCGACTTAAAATTTAATTTACTATCAATAGTACAGGTTATCTGCCTCTTCTCATTAATTAGTACTAGTTAGAGAAGCTTAACCTCAAAGGAAATTATGCCTAAAAAAGTATTTTGGCCAGTAAGTTTAGTCATTATGGGTTTAATTTTTTTAGCCTCTAATATGGGTTATTTACCAGCTAGATTTTGGAATCTTTGGCCAATCATTTTGATCGTAGTTGGTTTGGGTGGTTTGCTGACTTCAGATAGAGATGAGTGGATAGAAGAACCAAAGAAAAAAACTGCCAAAAAAAGAACTGCTAAGAAAAGAAAATAAAAATTAAAGTAAAGAAGAAGGGGCCAAATTTACCCCTTCTTTTTTTACCTAGAAAGATCATATGGGCAGGAATTACTTTCATATAGCTATCGATGGACCAGTGGCAGCTGGTAAAGGAACTGTTTCTAGATTAGTTGCCCAAAGACTAAATTTCTTATATGTCGATACCGGTGCCATGTATCGCATGACAGCCTATCTGGCTTTTACCCATAACGTACCCTATTCCAACGAACAAACAATTGTTGAATTAATTAAAAAATCAAAAATGGAGATGAGAAATCCCAATGATAAAGAAAAAGATGGCCGATTAACAACCGTGTTCTTGGACGATGATGACGTTTCCTGGAAAATTAGAACCGAAGAAATAAGCCAAGGCTCATCAAAAGTAGCTGTTCTACCAGCGGTCAGAAAAGTATTAGTTGAAAAACAACAACAAATAGCCAAAGGCCAAAATGTCATTATGGAAGGACGTGATATCACTCACACGGTTCTACCCGAAGCAGAATTAAAAATCTATTTAACAGCCAAAACCAAAGAAAGAGCTGAAAGAAGATTGCTCCAACTTCAACAAAAAGGCATCGATACCACTTTACAACAAGTGATGAGTGATATTGAACAAAGAGATGAAAGAGATATGAATCGAGCCACTGATCCACTCAAAAAAATACCTGAAGCTTGGGAAATAGATACTTCTAATTTATCAATCGAAAAAGTAGTTGATAAAATTGTTGCTAAAGTAGAAGCAATGAGAATAAAAAAATGACCAAAGATCCTGAAGAAATTAAAGATATCCAAGAAAAAACTATTAAAACAGAAGAAAAACTGCTCAAAAAGAAAAAAGAACGAGACAGTAAAAATCCAAAAGAAGAAACTTCTACTCAAGAAAAACTAATCGCTCCAACTTTACTAGTGATTACTCTGTTGTTGTCTTACCTTATTTATCTTTTTAAAAACTAGTTACTAATCATTGCTCCTCCACCCAATTGGTCTCGTGATTGTTCTTTATCTTTTGGCAGAAACGAATTTTCATTACAAGCAAATCTTGGTTCTTGCCCCTTGATAAAAATTTCTTTGCTTATATAAGGACATTGCTGACAGGGTAAAGTCCCAGTGGCCTTACAAATCGACACCTCAACCAAACCTTCAGGTAAAACAAATTGATGGGGCTCATTGTCATCAAGTAATAACCTCATTACTTTGTTCCAGATTGGTGAAGCTCCAGTAATACCAGAAGCGACATAGCTCATTGGTGTATTGTCGTTGTTGCCCACCCAAACAGCCACTAAGCGGTCAGTAGTATAACCAACTGCCCAGTTATCTCGCAAACTATTAGTTGTCCCGGTTTTAACCGCAACTTGTTGGTTGGGGATATTCAAAACTGAGTAAGGACCAAAGGCTGGAGTTCGAGCTGTGTTGTCTGCCAAGATATCACTGATCAAAAACGACGCTTCTGGAGAAAAAACCTGTTTATCAAAACAATCTCTTTGCTCAAAAACACACTTGTTTTCATACCAAGTTCGACCATCATTAGTGTGCACTTCTAATAAGGGATTTAATTTCGCCAAATTACCTTGGTTAGCAAAAGCACCATAAACCTGTGATAACTCAAACATTGTCACTTCACCACCGCCCAAAGTTAAAGATAAACCAAAGCGACTTCTGTCTTTCCAAGTATTAATACCAGCTTCTTCTGCTTTATCTAAAAATTGATTAAGACCAATCTCTGCTAATGTTTTTACAGCTGGAATATTGTAAGAAGAAGCCAACGCTTCTCTTAAAGTAACCCGACCATGAAACTTTCCATCATAGTTTTGTGGAGCATAAGGTGGGCTACCAACTGTCTGATAAACAATCGGCGAATCATCAATAATCGTTGAGGGGCTCTTACCATTTTCTAGAGCAATAGCATAAGTTAAAGGTTTGATTGATGAACCTGGTTGTCTAGGTCTTAAAACCACATTGACTTGGCCATCATGGGCAAAATCAAAGTAGTCTTTAGAACCCACCATAGCCAAGATTTCACCGGTTTCTGGCTTGGTTACCAAGACTGCTCCATTGCCCACTTTTAGCGCTTCTAATCTAAGCAACTCTTGAGCTAAAATCTGCTCGACCTCTTTTTGTAAATCTAGGTCCAGAGTCGTTCTAACCTCAAAACCGGCTGTTTGTAGAACATCTTCCCCATATTTTTCAGCCAAAAGTTTTTTAACGTACATTACAAAATGTGGTGCCTGAATATCGATTTTATCTTCAGCAAAAACTATCTCTGTTTGCTGTGCTTCAACCAACTGTTGTTGAGAAATATAACCATCCTCAAACATTCTCCTTAAGACTTCTTCTTGTCTAGCAAAAGCTAGCTCTGGATTAGAACCAAAAGGAGAATAAATCGATGGGGCTGCTGGTAAACCAGCTAATAAAGCCGCCTCAGCCAAATTCAAATCTCGAGCTGACTTATTAAAGTAACGCCAAGCAGCTTCTTCAACTCCATAGGTAGAACCTCCATAAGAAACTTGATTTAAATACATTTCCAAAATCTCATCCTTGTTATAAACACCCTCCGTCAAAACCGCCAAAATTAATTCTCTAATTTTTCTTTGGACAGTTCTCTCTGGATTAAGCAAGCGATTTTTGATCAATTGCTGAGTAATAGTTGAGCCTCCTTGCTTAATTGTCTCTTCTTTTGAATTAGTAACTAAAGCTCTCGTAATACCAGTCAAAGAAAAGCCGTGGTGGTGATAAAAATTTTTATCTTCTATAGCGATAGTCGCATTAATTAAATATGGAGAAACAGCTGCTAAAGGAACCAAAGTCCTGTTTTCATCTTCATAAATTCTGAATAAAACCTTACCATTTCTATCTAAAATTCTAGTAGTCTGAAGTGGTTTTTTTTGGGTTAAATCTAAAACTGAAGGTAAATCTTTAAAAATAAAATCATAGCTAAACCAAGAAAAACTAAGAATCAAAACTGTAAAAAAAGCAGACCAAAAATTAATCCAAGTAATTTTCGGTAAAAAATAAATTTTATTTATTTTTTTAGGTCGACCTCTTTTTCTTTTTCTACCAAAAAAAATTAATAACTTTTTCTGTAAAAAATAAAACTTTTCTAAAAAAATTAAATAATTTTGCTCTATTTTTTTTAAAAATATTTTTTTTCTAATTAAATACTGTTGAAAAAATTTAGAGGTTTTTCTTGGTCTACCTTTTTTACGATAAAAACCAAGTTTGACTAAAACTGCATAACCTCTGGAATAAGTTTCATCTAAGTATTTATTCCAGTTTTTTTTCTTTTTTTTAAAATAAACAATAATATTTTTTTTGAAGTGATAAAAAAAAGATTTTTTTGGTCGTCCTCTTTTCCTGCTGGCCATGCTAGGCGAGATTATAACAAAACTCCCCACTAAATAGTGGGGAGAAATAAGCAATAAAAATTTTATTTTTTAGATTGGGCAGGCACCACTTTCACATTTGAGATGGTCCAAGTTAATGTCTTCCAGCAAGCCATCTTCATCACTAATTTCACGAATAACTTTCATAAATTCATTGATATTAATTGCTTCTTCTGGTTGATATTCATAAGCTGTTGCATCAATCTTGGGCATCACACTACAAGTTCTAATTTGCGGCTGATATTTGGTTACCATCGCTTTGAATTTTTGATAGGAAACTTTATCTGGATCATATTTCAAAGTATAAGAAACTTGGTTACCAGTATCAGGTTCTAATGGTTTGCCAGCTTCATCGATACCTCTAATCCAATACTTTTCGAGTAACATCAACCATTTATATTGTTCTTCAGGAGTAGCTTCAGCAGCAGTAACTAATTGGCCATTCATTCCCAATTTACAGATTTCTGGTTGAGTGGGAAAACCAACGACCGTAGTCCCTGGATAGCTTTTTAGTTCTCTAACTGGGTAACCCATTTTCTTATATTTCTTAACTAGTGGATCATCCTCTCTAAACTGCACCCAACGAATATATTCCCTCATGGCTGGTAAATGAGCTCCTTCCGAAAGACCAAAAAGTTTTGACGTCGTACCAGCTGGTTTAATCGTGGTATTAGTATGAGGCAAATTAACTTCCAATTTTTTGGAGTATTTTTCAGCTTCATCAACCACTGCTCTTTTAAATCTAGCAATGGTTAACCAAAAGTCTTTAGCTTTTTTTTCATCAATTAAATCTCTAAAGCTGTAACCAAAAGCATTCCAAGCATACTCGTGAATACCAGTCATCCCCACCCCAATTCGGTTAGTTCTTTTAACCTCCCTGGTGTAAAGAGAATCCATGGTGTTGGTTCTAATCAAAGCTCTGGTAGCAACTCTGAAAGCTTCTTCAGCTGCTTCAACATCTGGAGCATGATATGGCACCACATCAGCAATCACACAATAACCACCCAACATATTAAGAGTAATCTCTCCACAAGGGTTAGGAATCTGTGTATAGTATTTAGCACCGGCTTTTTTAGCGACCTTGGCTAGTAGTTTTCTAGCGTTATTAGTTGGTTGATATTTTTTACTATCAGCGTATTTACCATCAACATAACCGTTAAAACCTTTGTCATTTTGCACATACTTATGTTGATTAACAAAACCTGGCTCTCCAGTTTTGTCGTAGTAAGCTGCTTTCAAGATAGCATCCAAAACTTTCTTTGAATGTTTGGTTTTTTGTTTCCAAAACTTGTCATCAACAGCAACACTATTGTTAGCAGACCACAAAAAGCCACCTTTCTTGATCGAGATAAAATCAAAAATACCAGCATCAGTCCAAGTTTTAACCGCAATTCTAGCGGCTCTTCTAGCACCACCCACCAAGACACACTCTGACAAATAGTGATCGACAAAAATAGTTTGTCGCCATGGTTCCATCCCAGAATTTTTCACTGTCGCAACTTTCTGAATTGCTTTCATTAAAGGTCTGGGACCAGAAGCTGGTCTGTTCTGCATTCCTTTAATCTTGGCGCCTTTAGGTCTAACTTTGGAAAAATCAATAATTAACAAATCATCTTTGTATTTTTTCTCAAAGGCCATGGTTTCAATCTTCTCAATTGCTTGAGCCCAACCCTCGCGCGTATCTGGTACCTCAAACCAAAAAACTTTACCATATTTATGCTTGGCATCTCGCACACTCTCATCTTCACCCCAAATAAAGTCGGGATGATTCTCGTCTAAAACACAACGAATGATGGGCATCTGATCCCAATCAACCACCATTAAATCATCATCATATGCTCTACCCACACCAGAGCCATTCAACAATAAGTAAAATAACAAGAAAGAACTAGAAGCAGTACTACAGTTCGTAAAAACCTCCATATTTCTGCTGGGTTGAGTCTCATCACCATGTTGAAGATGACGGCCACTCATTAATAAAGAAGCATTAGCAATATGTTTTTTTAACAGTTCGTACTCTGCTTGTTGATGGTTTTTGTCATTCTTAACTAACAAAGAATTGCCTAGAGCAACTCGGTCAGCTACTTCACCCCAAGTTTCAAGTTTGCCTTTTTCATCAGTACGCAAAATAGTTCTCTTAGCAACAGCTTCGCCCAAGCCCTTAGCCAATCTTCTATCGATAAATTTCATTTTTTTCTTTGGTAGTACTCCCGCTTGGGTCATTGTTCCCTTTCCGTTGGGTTATTATTTTTCTAATTTGGTGATCTCACCCTTAAAATCTTCTAAACTGTCAAAGTCTCTGTAAACAGTGGCAAACAGCAAGTAAGCCAAAGGATCCAGTTTTTTTAGTCTATTAATGACTAAATTACCTATCTCCCAACTTTTGATCTCGGTAACATGCTTATCTCTAATTTTCGATTCAACCTCATTAATTAAAGTATCAATTTCTGCCACGGAGACAGGCCTTTTCCAAGTTGCTTTGATTAAACCTCTTTTGATTTTTTCCCGACTAAAGAACTCTTTAGAACCATTTTTTTTGATTACTTTTAAATCAATTCCTTCTGCACGTTCATAAGTAGTGAAACGACGTTTGCAACTTTCACATTCACGTCTCCTACGAGTGGCCTCACCACCTTCTGCATCTCTGGAGTCAATGACTGCTAAATTGCTTTCTTTACAAAAAGGACACAACATATTTTTCTTCTTAATACCACAATATATTGTGGTTTAGACAAATTTTCTGCACAACGAGTTGTACAGAAAATTCTTAGGGTATAAAGAATCTCATATCGAACGGAAAAGAGTCAATAGATAAAAAAAGATCAAAGATAATCAACTTATTTAAGTTTTGTTAACAATAAACTCTGCTCTTGAATTAAGCGATCAAGTAACTGTTGTTGTTCATCATCAAAACTTGGTTTCAAAGCTAACACCTTTTCTCTAAACTGATCAGCTTGAAAAACCAGCTCTTCCTTGTTTGACTCAGCTATTCCCTCAGCTTCAATTAAACCCGTGTTTTGGTACTTATAAGCTTTGGTTAAGGTAGAAAAAGAAAGGCTTTGGTAACCTTTTTTTAGTAACTGTTCTGTAGCAATCAACCTTTGCCAACTATAAGAAATATTAAGCTCTGGTTTTTTTTCTTCACTAGCTAAAGTCAACCTAACTCGATCAAAAGCCATAAAAACTGGATACAAAATATGATCAGGTAAAATCTCTTTTTCTAAATACATCTTTTTTTCAGTTAGTTGCAAAGATTTCCCTTGAGAAAAAATTCTATTGGCAGAGAAAAAAGATAGAAAAACAATCAATAAACCAAAAACCAAAAAAATAAACTGAGGAGCTGTTCTAACAATAAATTTCATAATTAGCTACAAAAAAGGAGATTATATAATCTCCTGGTTAAAAGTGAAGTAACAACACCATTCCCCAAAGAGCTTGAGAAATTACTAAGGTATAACCATTTTCCTCAACATAAAAAAGCAAGGCTTGACCCAAACCAAATAAACTCAGTAAAAATACTTGATAAGCAATTCCCAAACCTTCAAAACGTAAAATAATATTGGGCAAGTGAAAAAGCAAAAAAATCGCAGTCACAAACAGCACCTGTTTAATTAATGACCACTTGGGAAATTGGGCTTTGGTTGCCAAAAAAACAAAACTAAAAAAGAACAAAGTCTCCCAAAAACCAGTTACTAGAGCCCAAAAAAACTCATACCAAAAAACTCCTGATTCAAAAGGATAAGCAGGCACCACTGTTCCTTTTTGCCAAACCGCCAAAGTTGCCGCCAAAAAACCATATAAACCACCAATGGCGATTCCCATCATCAAACCACGCTTAACTTTATAAGAAGCAAAAGTATCGACAATTTCTCTTTGTTTGCTCACCAAAATATAAAGCCAAACAGGCAAACCAAAAAAAATTGTTTTACCAATTGATTCATCGAACCACACTGGAAAATCAAACAAACCTCGATAAAGAAACCAAAAAACAAAACTTAAAAAGAGTAATGGTAAAAAAGCCACCGTCGAAATACGTGGTTTGACAACTGTATGCTTAGTCTTTTTTCTTCTTGAGGGCATTCAAGACCTTGTTGAGTGACTGTTCTTTACTTAAAGAGTAAGTATCTAATACTACATCGTAAAGATCTGGATGCCAAAAATCAATCGGAGCATCAGCTTTTAGAGTTCCAGCTTTTACCACCCACTCTTGCCATTCTTTAGCATACATTTTGGACCATTTTTGAAGATTCTCAATGTATCTTTGGTGCATATTGTCTTTGGCTTCATCAACAGTTACCGAATCCCTATTCACCACTCGGTCAATTCTGATAGATTCTTCACTACAAATCATTAAAACTTTTAAAGTTCCCTCAACCCCTTGAGCCATAAAACCAGACAACCAAGATTCAATAATCCAACGACGTTCTGTTGACAGTTTTTCTCTAATACCCATATCTACTTTTCTGTCAAAATCTTCGCCATAAGCCATCGAAGAATGGTGGAGTTTTAACTTTGGATCAAATAAATTATTTTCAGCAGCATAAGCTCTCATGAATTCTCCACCACTGAAACCAGACCATTTGTCGAATTTTAGGGCTTCTTTCAACATTGACAACAAAGTGGTAGAACCAGCTCCAGGCAAACCAGAAATAGTAATATTTTTATAAGCAAAAGAATGATCCATTTGCATGTTTTTTCTTTCTAATAATTGGTTGCACAAGACTGTGCTAAATCCATAGCTGCTACAATTAGAGAAATTCTCTTTTTCATTTTTTCATAAGAATACAAGGTTTCTTCTCCCGGGAAAGAATGAACTACTCTATTCCTCCCCTCTAACCAAGCTTGCCAAAGAGCATCGCCGACCGCTTCTCCACAATGTTGGACCACATCATCGTATAACCACCATTCATCACGATGATTATTTCTAATATCTGGGTTAAGGGCTCGACCGATTCTAAAGCGCTTGCTATGATAAAGCTTATCATCAATCAAGCCAGCATCTAGTAAATATTTTTTAAGAAACGCTTCGTAGACCTTGGCCATTAAAAAAACAATAAAAGAATAATCTTCAAGATTTGACATTAGTTCTTTATCTTCAGCCAACCTAACTGCTGTCCTGACCAAAGCTTGGTGATCAGCATCTAAGTAACTAAACCAATTGCTAGAAAGAAAACCTTGCCAATTCATAGATTAATAAGCCATAATTCAGTACTACTGTCCATCCTAGATGATAGGATACAAAAACTATAACATAAGATTATATTTAATTCCTCTGAAATAGCCTCACCATGAATAAAAAGAAAAAAAATAACCATCTTAAAGAAATCTCCAAAAAAGCCTTACTAGGAAAAACCGAAACAAGACAAAAAAAAACTAAAGTAAATAGTTTTTTAAAAAAAATCATTACTGATCCCTTGACTAAATATGTTATTTTGGGCGTTTTTACGGTTGCGCTAGCGCTCTTTGCTTTTTTTATTAAAGACTTACCCTCTCCCAAAAACTTAACTTCCCAAGAAAATTTTTCCGTTAGCACCCAAATTTTTGATCGCCACGGCAAACTACTTTATGAGATTTATGCAGACGAAAATAGAATTCCTATTAAGATTGAAGATCTCCCCCCCCATGTTCTCCAAGCAACTATTGCTATCGAAGATAAAAATTTTTACAAGCATTTTGGTTTTGATCTTGAAGGTATAGCTAGAGCTTTAAAAAATAATTTAACTGGAGACAGACTTGAAGGTGGTTCTACTATTACTCAACAGTTAGTCAAAAATGCTTTATTAACTCCAGAAAAATCACTACAAAGAAAAGTCAAAGAGGCAACTTTGTCAGTTTTGACCGAAATAATTTATACCAAAGAAGAAATCTTAGAGATGTATCTCAACTATATCTCCTACGGTGGAACAGCCGTAGGGATTGAATCAGCAGCCAAAAAATACTTTGATAAAAGCGCTAAAGATTTAACTTTGGCAGAAGCTGCCATGTTAGTTGGACTTCCTCAAGCTCCAAGTCTCTATTCTCCTTTTGGCTCTGATCCAGAAAGAGCAAAAAATAGACAAACCGAAGTGCTGAGAAGAATGGTAGAAGAAGGCTATATCTCTCCACTGGAGGCAGAGAATGCTAAAGCTGAAACTTTGCAATTTGCACTCAAGAAAACAGATATCAAAGCTCCTCACTTTGTTTTTTACGTCAGAGATCTACTCTATGAAAAATATGGAGAAGAAACTGTTGAAAAAGGAGGCTTGAGAGTCACTACAACTCTAGATTTAGATTTACAAGAAGCAGCTCAAGCCTCTTTGTCTGCTGAAATAAACAGCCTACAAAGACTTAAAGTTGGTAATGGAGCGGCAATGGTAACTAAGCCTAATACTGGTGAAATCCTAGCCATGATTGGCTCCAAAAACTACTTCAATTCTGAAGAAGATGGCCAAGTCAATGTTACCCTAGCTTATCGTCAACCAGGCTCCTCTATCAAACCAATTGTCTATGCCACTGCCTTTCAAGAAAAAACCCTTAATCCAGGAACTATTTTACTGGATATTCCTACCTGTTTTAAACTACCCAACCAAGCTGACTACTGTCCAAATAACTACACCGGAGACTTTAAAGGACCAATCTCTGTCAGACAATCACTAGGCAACTCACTTAATATTCCAGCTGTTAAAGCTATTAGTACCATCGATGTGCCAACTTTTATCGATCAGGCCCAAAAAATTGGAATTACTGGTTGGAACAATCCTAGTAATTATGGCCCCTCGATTGCTCTAGGTGGGGGTGAAGTGAGAATGATTGACATGGCCCAAGCTTTTGGTTCTTTAGCTAACCTGGGGATTAAGGTTCCCCTAACTCCAATCTTAAAAATCGAAAACTATAAAGGTGAAACTTTGGAAGAGTTTGATCTAGAAAAAACTAAACAAACTTTAAAAGAGCTACAAGCTGATGAGTTTTCATCTAGGCAAGGAGATTTAGAAAGAGTCTTAGAAGCTGGCCCCGCCTATTTAGTCAGTCATATTATGCAAGATAATACAGCTAGAACTTTGGCCTTTGGTTCGAATTCTCAGTTAGTTATTCCTGGTCAAGTAGTCAGTGCTAAAACTGGCACCACCAATGATTTAAAAGATAACTGGACGATTGGATTTACCCCCGAATTCTTGACTGTTACTTGGGTGGGTAATAATGATGGCTCATCAATGAGTTATGTTGCTTCTGGCGTAACTGGAGCAGCCCCAATCTTTAACGACATCATGAGCTATGCTTTGAGAAACCAAGAGCCGCTTTGGCCAGAAAAACCAGAAAGTGTTATCAAAGGACCAATTTGTTCTTCTGGCTTTCCACCCCAGCTGGACGAAAATAATTGCAGCGTGATTGGTGAAGACTACTACTGGAAAGAAAGCCAACCCTCCTTGTCAACAAAGATGGAAAAAGAGGTTTGGATCAAACCAGAAACAGGCTTGCCTCCAGAATATGGAGAACAAGCAGAAGGCTTAGTCTTAGAAACACATACTTTATACCAAGATCCAGTCACTAAACTTTACTGTGCTGATTGCAATCGTCCAGTGGATGAACAGGGAAAGATTGTTTACGAAAAACATTACGTTGAACAACACTAAGGTTGTTATAATCTGATATACTTTGTGAAAGTGTGAAAAAAATAATTAACGGCATTTTACTTTTAAGTTTTTTTACTCTAATAGCTATCTGGCTTTTTGTTGAGATTCCTTTATTTTCACCCTTTTCACCTGACATAAATAAACTAACCAAATCATCTCAAACCAATAAAAAAATCTATGGTTTTCTTCCATATTGGAATCTAAACGATGTTGTTTTACAAGACGAATTAACTGATCTGGCCTACTTTTCTTTGACAATCAATGATGATGGCACTATTAAAACCAATGATGGAGAAAACCTAGATCCAGGATTCTATAAACTTCAATCAGAAGAATTTTCCCAACTCCAAAACCATACAATTAACCAAGGGAAAAAAACCCATGTGGTCTTAACCCTTTTTGAAAATAAAAAAATCATTGCCTTCCTCGACTCGCCAGAAGCCATGGCCAAGTTTTATGAGTCAATAGATTCACTCCTGCTAGCTTATCCTTTTGACGGCCTAAACTTAGATATTGAGTACACTGGTGAAGCCAGTGATGAACTAAGAAATAAATATACTCAGTTTGTACAAAACCTCTCAACCCATCTTAAAACAAAATACCCAACTATTGAATTCAGTCTAGATACTTATGCAGCTGCAGCTAGTAAAAAAATGCTTTGGGATATTAAAAATCTTCATCAACACGTAGATTATATTGTGGTGATGGCCTATGACTTCAGTCAAAGCCACTCAGCTCAGGCTGGTCCAGTTGCGCCATTATTTAATAAAGACAATTCTTGGCAAGAAAGTATTCACTCTTACCTATCAGATTTTGCCAAACAAGTACCAACCAACAAAATCTTATTGGGCATCCCTTTTTATGGATATGAATGGCAAACAACTACCAGGGAGCCACAGGCTTTTACCTTTCCCAAAACTGGAGCCACAGCCAGTTACAAACGAGTTAAGGAAATAATCGCTAGAAAAGATGAACTGCAACTAGAACAACATTGGGATGAGATTGCCCTGGAACCATACCTAACTTACTCACAAAACGGTAACTTTTTTACTATTTATTATGAAAACCCAGAATCACTAAAATACAAACTTGAATACGTTAACCAACTCAATTTGGGTGGAATTGCTATCTGGTCACTTGGATACGAAGGAAGTTCAAGAGAGCTCTGGGATGTTATTCATCAGCAGCTTCTACCTCCTGGGCCAACCACCAACTCCATAAGCCAGTAAACATAAAGAATAAGCCACCAATCACCAAAGCAATCGTATTACCTACAGAACCAGCTGTATAGGTACCACTATCTGTAGAAACAATGGCTGATCTAGTTGAGGGCTCTACTGGAGAGGATGCTACTGGGCTAGTGGGAGCAATAGTTGGAGTTTCGATGGGGAAAGGATTACCAGAACCGAATGGTGAAGTGTTTTCTGCAAAAGGATCAGTAGCTTGAACAATAAAAGACTGAGTCTCAGTAATAGTTTGACCTGTTGTTGGGTTAGTATAACTGTAAGTTACCGTATGATTACCTGGTTCAAGAATTTTTTGTAACTCAATAATATTTAAAACAAAATCACCAGTACTATCGGCTTTAACAGTTTGGTTAATTACCGCTTCAGAATGTACTTCTATTTTTACTTCTACATTAGGGGCTGCTTTTCCTTTAATAATCGGTTGGTTAATTAAAACTGGAGTGTCTGTTTTTGCAACGGTAGTTAAATCTAAAATTTCTGCTGCCACTTGTTCAGCAATAGTCTCAAGCGTTTGAGCGCCTTGTTGAGTAGTAGTTGATTCTGAACTTGTGTCTTCATCAGCAAAATCTATTAAATCAGTTAAAGAGGCCAACTGTTTATCGCCACTAGTACCCACATCTACTACCAAGTCTTCTTGATTCAAAACTGCCTCTTCAGCAACTTCATTAATTGCTTCTTGAATTTGGGGGACCTGACCCAGAATTACTTCAGGAACAGGCTGAGCAGCATTAATACCGACAGAGAAATTAGAAACTTTGGTTGGCTCAACTCCCTGAACAATTACATTCACTGAGTCAGTATCAGCTAATTCAGCATAACCAGAGCCATCTTTTTTCCTAGCATTAGAAAGAGCTAAGGCCCAACTCCCAGAAGATTTAACCAAGGTAGACATTTCACCAACCTCAACTGTAGAAACAAAAACAATACTTCCTTCTGCAGGAGCCCCCGCTTCAGTAGCAATGGTTCCATAAATAGTTTTATTAGTGGGCGGAGCGCTGGTTGGTGGGGCAAGAGTTTTAATGGTAAATGGTACCCCATTATTATCAAAGTTAGATCCAGAAGCAGTCCCCAAGACATAATTATAGTTAGTGTTGGGAGTCAGTCCTCTAACCGTCACATGGTGCAATCTATAATTGCCAATCGAACCTGATAACTGATCACGATCATCGGTGGCTTGGGACTTTAGTGAATTAGCCTCGGTACCATACTTCACAAAGCCATTAGTACTTTCATCTGTATAAAAAACCACAGTGAAAGACTTATCTGTAAGATTAGTCACTTTAACATTTTTGGGGGTAGTTTGAGGGGTAGCCCTTGGAGCAAAGACACCAGTGCCTTCACCAAACATCATCAAACCTGCTACCAAAGAGATAATTAAGATTCCCAAACCGAGTAAAGTGGGAATTTGTTTTTTGGCTAGTGGCGTTTTCTGTTGATTGGCAGGTACTTGCATACAAAAGACTGGAGCTAAAACACTCCTGTTAATACTCTAGAGAAATCTAAGTAAAACCACAAGGCGAAAAAAACATGAAACTTTTTTGACTATTACTCAAGTAAAGACCTCTCCTAAAATTCCAAAATTTAATTACTAATGGGTGATAGTTCCTCCGCTGCAATAGTTGATTCAACAACATCACTTTTAATAATCAAATTTTCATCTGGTAGTCCAACTCTAATATCAATCACTTTAGTTGTTCCCCCATCTTGGTAAAGAGCATAAATCGGAAAATCTTGTAGTTCAAATTCAGAAAAAACTCTTTTTTGTTCTACTTTTTCCAAAACACTAATATTAATATTGGGTGTTAAAGGTTGGGCTAATTTTTTTTGTTCGGAAGTAATTCCTAGTTTTTGTTGAGAAGTAAATAAACTTAAACCAATCCAAAAAATAATGATTACAAATAAAAACAATAAAATAATCAAGAGCTCTTTTCTTTTTTGTAAACTTTTTAATTGATCTTGAAAAGAATTTTCTACCATTAGTCCTTTTCTCCAAAATAAGGAGCAGCAATTAAAATAGTTGCCTCCAATGATTTCTGGCCTCGGTTATCTTCCGTAGAAAAAGTAATTCTCTCTGTTGTAAAACTTCTACGAGAATTTCTTAAACCTTCGACAAATCCTCTAATAGAGCTATAAGAACCAACGACTGACATTTGAATCGGCATAGCCTTTCTCTCCAAATCAACAAAAGCTTTATCAACCGAAGGATCTTCAGGAATATCCAATAAAGTCATGTTGGTAATAGCTAAATTCTGCTCACTAGCAATTCTTTCAATGATTTTTAAGGTATGAGTCACGTTTGCTCCCCTAGGCAACGCTTCTTCCAACACGCCAATTCTATCTTGAATTGTCAGGTATTGAGCTTGAGCTGTTCCCAAAGCAGCTACTTTTTGAGCCATTTGAGTATCTAATTTGCGCTTGTCCTCGATTTCTTTAACTAGCTCAGACATCGTTAATAAAGTTGGTCTGATGGCAAAAACAGCAAAAAAGATCACCACTACTATTGATAAAAATAATTCAAAAGAAACTACTGCCACTGGATTGTGGTAAAAATTATCAAGAAGTTTAGTAATTTGTTCTTGTCGAGTTGTTTGTGCCATTTTTTAGATCACTAAATTAATTATTTTTTTACTGCCTTTTGGGTCACTGCTTCCTGAGTTTGGGCTGTTAATTGAAACGAAAAACCAGATGACTTTATGCCTTCAGATTCAATCGTACTAACAACAATATTATGAAACTTGGGTGAAATTTGAAGATTATTAATCAAGATATTTAGTGATTTCTGAGATAAGACCGTTCCTTTTAAGGCAACTCTATCAGGGTAAATCACTAACTCATCTAACTTAATTCCAGTTGGCACAACCTCAGCCAATGAAGGAAAAGTATCGGCAATATTTGCGCTTTGTTCTATCTCTTCATATTGGGCAATTCTTGTTTGAATCGCTCTTACCTCTTGTTCAAAATTGCCATAAGAATTAATCACTGATTCTTTCTGAAAAATTGCTCTATTTAAATCGGTAATTTGTCGATCAAGATAAAAACGAGTCACAAAACTCAAAACTACAATCAACTCAGTAAACATCACAATATATCGACCAGCAGACAATGCCCACTTCAAACCTCTCCCTAGTAAAGTCTCAAAAAAGGGGTCTTTGGGAACAAGGTTAATATCGATCGTCGCGGTTTTTTCAGTTGGCATAAGGGCAGTACTCAACTCATTGTAAGCTGTTTTTACTCAAGCTACAAGGAAAACAACTAAACTTCATTCCCTTCCACTTTGGTATCAACCAAAATTTCTTTAGAACTAGACAACAAGCCTTGCCATTTACCACTCACCATTGAGAATATCTTAGATATATAACTCAGTTCTTTGACATCGAAAAGGTATGAAAAATAGATATAAACTAACATGCCTACCGTTCCAGTAGAAAAGGTTAACGCAATCAATTCTAAAGTTCTGGAAGTATCAAACACCACTTCATCCAAAATTCTAAAAGGTAAATACAAGAACACCGCCATTAAAAAACTAGACATAATCATTTTAAGTTGCGGCCACCAAAAATCTGAACTAGTAAAACACTTGGCCCTTGGCTGAAGAAAAATAAAAAATAAAGCCAATTCTAGATAAGCACTAATGGTGGTAGCCCAAGCCAAACCCAGGACTCCCCAGTTGGTAACATAAACAAAAAATACACTAATCAAAAAATACACTGCAACTGTGATCGAAGTAATCAAAAATGGAGTTTTAGTATTTTTTAAAGCATAAAAAGCCCGCACTAATAACTGCACCATAGCTTGAGCTGCCACTGAAATAGCCAAGATTGCGACGACTTTTCCAGTTAAAACCGTGGTTCTCCAAGGAAAATTTTCTGCTCCAAAAACCAACCGAACAATAGGAATTCTTAAGATTAACAGTAATACCGAAGCTGGTAGAGCAAAAAAAGAGATTTGATGCAAAGACTGAACCACCAATGAAGCAAATCTTTTTCTTTCTTCTTCTTGAGTTTCTTGAGAAAAAAAAGGTAAAGATGCCTGGCTAATAGGAACTCCAAATAATCTAATTGGAATCGTCATCAGTCGCAAACCCAACCGAATCACCACAAAACTTAATCCCCCAATAGTAGTCGCAAAAAATCCCAAACCCAAATTCTGTAATTCAGAAACACTCAAAGCTAAAACCCTTGGGGGCATTAAAGAAAACAATCGTCTTACTGACCAATCTTTAATATCAAAAACAAAACGATGCCTAAAACCCAACCTTTTAACTGAAGGAAGTTGTACCAACATATGTAAAAAAGCACCAATAATTACTCCCAAACCAGCTGAGTAAATTCCAAACACATCTTTAAACAGAAACACACCAAGAATAATACCGAAATTATAAAAAACTGGAGCGACAGCCGAGACGATAAATCTTTGATAAGACTGCAACATACCAGTCAAAAAATTAGAAATAGCAAAAAAGAGTTGACTAAAAAGCATTAGTCTAGTCAAACCAACGGCCAACTCAATCTGAGTAGTCGTAAACTCTACTCCAGTTCTCCATTTAGTGATCGGTTCAGCAAAAACCGCCACTACAATTGCCACTACCAAAAACACCAATACTAATAAGTTCATCACTGAAGAAGTAAACCGAAAAGCCTGTTGTTCATCTTTTTTTCTTAAATCAGTAAAAAGTGGAATAAAGGCTGCAGAGACAGCGCCTAGCACGATTAATTGAAAAAGCATGTCTGGAATCTGAAAAGCAATCTGGAAAGCTTCGTAAGCTTGTTGCGTAGCTACTGAATCAAAAAATGAGGAGATCAACAATCTTTCCCTCAATAATCCCGCCACTGAAGAAGCAATATTAGCCAAAGTGATAATCAAAGCAGCCGACAAAATAGAGGTTTGTTGTTTCTCTAGCCATTTAGTATTTTGACTAAAAAATCTTGAAAGTTTAAAAAACATTACTTATAGATTATAGGGATTGTCTGGAGAAAAAAAAGAGTTTGATCTGAATTTCTCATTCTTGAGAACAGTCCATTGCGAAAACTAGATCTAGGTTGTATAATTCTCGATCTATGCCAATCTTATCTAATGCAAAAAAAGCTTTGAGAGTAAGTAAGAAAAAAACTACTCGTAACAAGGTAACTAAAACTAAAACCAAAACATCTATCGATAAAGTCAAAAAAAACCCAACTATGGAGGTTTTGGCTGGAGCTTACTCTTCTATCGATAAAGCTGTTAAGAAAAATATTTTTCATGCAAACAAAGCTGCTCGTTTGAAAAAACAACTTGCTAAGCTAGTCAAACCAACTAAAATTGACAAAAAAGTTGCTAGTAAAAAAGCCTCCACAACTAAGAAAAAAACCACAAAAAAACCCGCAAAAAAATAATTTATTCTGCGGCTAATTGTGAAAACTTTAATTTATCAATAAATTGATATTATTTTTATATATCAATCTATTAGTTAATGGTAAAAAATGGAAAACAAGCTTGCTCACATCAGAAATTTTTCAATTATTGCTCACATTGATCATGGGAAAACTACCCTTACTGATTCATTTTTAAAAGCAACTAATACGATTTCCAAAAACGAAACTCGTCAAAGAGTAATGGACTCAAATCCTATCGAACAAGAAAAAGGCGTGACTATCAAACTCGCTCCTGTAATGATGAATTACGAGCTGAATGGTAATAATTACCAACTTAATTTGATTGATACTCCTGGCCACGTTGATTTTGGCTATGAAGTTAGTCGTTCACTGGCCGCTTGTGAAGGAGCGCTCTTATTAATTGATGCAACCCAAGGTGTCCAAGCACAAACTTTAGCCAACTTTGAAAAAGCTAAAGCTTTAGGCCTTAAAATTATTCCTGTCATCAATAAAATTGATTTGCCTTCAGCAGATATTGACCAAGTTACTCTCGAAATTATGGATTTACTTGGAGTAGCAGAACAAGAAATTTATAAAACATCAGCCAAAAACAACCTCGGTATTGAAGAAGTTCTCCAAGCTATTGTAGAAAAAATCCCAGCCCCAACCGGAGATTTAAATAAACCAACTAAAGCAATGGTGGTAACTTCTTTATTCGATAGTCATCAAGGGGTTATTGCTTATCTAAGAGTAATTGACGGCAAACTAACCAAAGCACCCATGCATTTACTCTCAACAGAAACTACTTTCCAACCCATTAGTTTGGGAATTTTTAGACCTGAAAGAGTCGCAAAAAATGAGTTGGCGGCCGGTGATGTGGGTTATGTAGCCACCGGTTTAAAGGATATCTCTCTCGTTAAGGTGGGTGACACTTTAACACTGCACCAAGACAAAGATAAAGTTACTAGATTGGCAGGCTATAAAGAGCCTACCCCAATGGTTTTTATGGAGCTTTATCCAATTGATGCTAATGATTTTACTGCTTTAAAAGACGCTTTTGAAAAGCTGTCATTACATGACTCAGCTTTACAAAGCAAACCAACCCACTCAACAGCTTTGGGCAATGGTTTAAGAGTTGGGTTTTTGGGGATTTTTCATGCCGAAATTGTACGAGAACGTTTAACTAGAGAATTTGACTTGGATTTAATTGCCACGGCACCATCAGTGAGTTATCAAATCACCAACAAACAAGGAAACAAAATTATCGTTAACACTCCAGCAGAGTTCCCTGATCCAAGTTTAATCCAAACCATTGAAGAACCAATGGTTAAAGCAACGATTTTTACTCCAGAAGATTATGTTGGCACTGTTTATAAACTAGCCAGAGAAAAAAGAGGTGTTTTAACTAATACCATTGGAGCTGGCACTAGAGTGAGATTGGAGTACCAAATCCCCCTAGCAGAGCTTATCACTGATTTTCATGATCTACTCAAATCAGCTACTTCTGGTTTTGCTTCTTTAGAATATGAGCTAGATGGTTATCAACTAGTAAATGCCATTAAAGTCGATATTATGATCAACAAAGAGTCGATCGAGGCGCTTAGTTTTATTACCGTCAAAGAAAAGGCTGAACAAAAAGGCAGAGACTTAGTCAAAAAACTTAAAGAAGTTGTGCCCCGCCAAATGTTTGAAGTGCCAATTCAAGCTGCTATTGGTGGCAAAATCATTGCTCGTGAAACTATTAAAGCCTACCGCAAAGATGTCACCGCCAAACTTTATGGAGGTGATGTAACTAGAAGAATGAAGCTCTTACGAAAACAAAGTAAGGGTAAGAAAAAAATGAAATCTATCGGCAAGGTTGAACTAAATCAAGAAACATTTTTGGCAGTGTTAAAGACCTAAAATCGTAATAAAAAACCCCTCAATTAAGAGGGGTTTTTAAGTTATTTCAAATAAATTAATTTTCTATAAAGCTGCGGAGTATTCTTTGAGATAAATAATCTTTGCTTCATCTTGAATCCCTTGAACCCAATTTTGAATTTCTTCATTAATTTTTGAAGATTTCAGTTGTTCTTTGACTAATTCTCTCATCGAATCAAGATCGGAACCCTCTGGAAAGAACTCTTTGTTTTCTTCCATATAGGCATCAACTTCTTCTTCGGTAATCTCAATTTTGTCAGCAACAATTTTTTCGGCACTTTTTTGCAAAACAATATCTTCAACTAATTGATCTTTAGTCATCCCTTGGGCTGCCAAGGCTTGATCTAAAGACATACCCTGAGCCAGGATTCTATCCTCAATTTCTTTAATCGCAGCATCAATCTCGGCTTGTTCTACTTTGATTCCAGAGCTATCGATTGCTTGCTTAACTAGTTTTTCAGTAATAATTGAATCAAGAATCTGTCGACCACCTTGTTCTTCCAACCGTTGAATCACTGTCCAACGGTAAACTGGCTTACCATTAACCATGGCTACAACAAATACATCTTTCAACAAATAACCAACTCCCAAAAACAATAATGCAGCAACCAAAATAACTACATTTTTTTGGTTAGCAAAGAATTTTTTCACATTATCTAATCCTGGTGATAATGGTGTTGTTGCTGTTACAACCGGTTTAACCATCTTCTTTGGAGCTGTTTCAGTAATTTTTTTAGTTACTGCTACTGATTTTTTGCCAACAGTCTTAGTTGTTTTTTTGGCAACTGTAGATTTATTTGTACGAGTAGGAGTTTTTTTGCTCTTTTTTGTGGTTGTTTTTGACATTCTTTGAATGTATCAAACCTTCTGCAAAATGCCTAGACCTGATTTAAAAATGCTATAATAAGGTTTATTGCTATGCCTGAAATATTTAATGCTTCTAACCAGGCTAAAAAGAAAGACCAAGTGACTCAAAACTCTGCTGATGCTCCATCAACTACTAAAAAACGTCATTCTGTTGATGAGTATTCAGAAATCATGAGACAAGAAAAACCACAAAAAAATTATCTTGCCTCTTTTTTGCCAAAACCATTTAAAATCGGTTTTGATACCCAAATGGATGGGGAGCAAATCGTTTTGGTTCTCAGACAACACCCTATTACCCTGATTAAAAAAGTAGCAACTATTCTAGTAATGTTGCTAATGCCAATTATATTGCCCAAGGTATCATTTGTTGATTTTTTCCCACTTTCCTACCAATCAGCTATGGTTTTGGGTTGGTATACCATTACTTTGGGTTTTGCTCTAGAAACATTTTTAGTGTGGTTTTTTAGTGTTTTTATTATTACTGATGAACGAATTATTGATGTGGATTTTTTGTCATTATTATTCAAAGATATTTCCTCAGCCAAAATAGATGCTATCCAAGACATTAGCTCAAAGACTGGAGGAATGTTGGCAACAGTAGTAGATTATGGCACTGTTTATATCCAAACAGCTGGAGAAAAAACCGAGATCCAGTTTGAAAATGTGCCCCAACCAGCCAAGGTAGCCGCTATTTTAAATGAATTGCTTTTAGAAGAAGAAAAAGAAAAAATAGAAGGGAGAGTAAGATAATGACGACAAATTTTAGTTTTCCCTTGTTAATGATCTTTAAATATCTACTTATTTCAGCTTCTTTCTTTTACTTAATCTTTGCTTTTGTCGTAATCAGACAAATTTCAATCATGAAGAGAACTTTAATCACCCCTGTTTCTGGAAAAATTACGTTGCTTGGTTGGGTCCACTTTGGCTTTGCCCTAACCGTTTTATTTTCATTTTTGTTTTTCGTTCAACCATAAATACTTAAACCATAAATAAAAACTCAAAGTTGAGTGTTCTAATCTAGTTTTAAACATAATAGAATTTCTCTTGTGGAAGTAAATAACTATCAACAAAAGCCTCATTTCCAACCCCAAAAAATGGGCAAGCTCAGAAATAAAAAAAAGCTTTTCTTAAGCATAGCCATCCTGACACTTCTAGCTATTGGTAATGCCATTGCCTTTTCTCTGACAAAAATTAATCAAGACTTAAGACAACAAGCCGATACTGGTAATTACGGTTCACCAGCAATTGCTAGTGATAAAGAACCAAAAAATGCTGAGTTTGGCTGGAACTATACTACCGGTAAAGCCTCAACTTCAGCAGATTGGT
>CAYSQA010000006.1:0-44547 GCA_964433225.1 uncultured Pseudomonadales bacterium | reverse complement strand
GTAAAGGCGAACGAAAAAAATACTTAATTCTTTTCCAAAATGACAATGAGCTCAGACCGACCGGTGGCTTCTTAACCGCATATGCCGTTATTTATGTAGAAAATGGCAAAATTACTCCAGAAAAATCTGACGATATCTATGAGTTAGATCAAAAATTCACTAAAAAAATCGCTATTCCAGAATCTTTAGGAAAATACTTGACCACCGAGAGATACTGGAATCTAAGAGACATGAACATCTCGCCAGATTTTAAAACTTCAATGGACGAGTTCTTTGCTAACTACCAAACCGTGAGAGGAGAACCCACTGATATAGACGGCATTATTGCGATCGATACCCAAGTCTTAACTGATTTATTAACAGCTTTGGGACCAGTTCAACTTCCTGGTTATGGGAACTTTAGTGCCGAGCCAGATGATCGCTGTGGTGGTTGTGCCCAAGTGGTTTATGCCTTGTCAGAAATCATTACCAAACCCACCCCCTACATTCGTGAAGACAGAAAAGGAATTCTTGGTCCATTGATGCAAGCCACCCTCCAAAAAGCCTACTCTGCACCAAAAGAAAAATGGCCAGAACTCTTTCAATACATGTGGCAAGACCTAGAGGCCAAACATATTCAACTTTATTTTGTTGATGAACAAGCTCAACAAGCTGCCGAAACAGTCAATGCTGCAGGAAGATTGCAACCAACTGAAAATGATTTCTTAGCCATTGTGAATGCCAATCTAGCTGGAGCTAAATCTAACTTGTTTATTAACTATGATGTCAAACAAGAAATCTTAATTCCAGAAAATGGTCGTTTGGAAAAAACCGTAGAAATTACCTATCGCAATACTAGAAAAGCTGACAACTGTAATCTAGAGGCTGGCTTACTTTGTCTCAACTCCACCCTCAAAGATTGGACTAGACTTTATCTCCCAGCCGGAACAGAACTGATCTCAGCTCAAGGTTTTACTAGTGAACCAACTCTTTATGATGAGGCTGGCTTTACTGTGATTGATGGTTTCTTCTCGTTGGAACCATTGGGTGTAGCCAAGCTTAAACTTACTTATACTATTCCTTATACTGATCAAGAAATATACCGAGTGACTTTGTGGAAACAGGGTGGAGTGGATAATTTTGAAACCTTGTTCGATGTTAACGGTGGGGAAGAGAAAGTGTTGGTTAATAAAGATACCCTAGTCGAGATTCCCTTTTAATCAATTATGTCAAAAGCCAAAACCTTCATTACTCAAGGCCTAGTGCTTAAACGAAGCAATACTGGTGAAACCGATCGAATCGTAACTTTTATTACTCAAGATTTTGGCAAATTAGTTGGTGTAGCTAAAGGGGTCAGAACACTCAAATCCAGTCAAAGAGCTCATTTAGAGCCAGGTAATTTAGTCAAACTTTTTGCCATCAAAACCAAAAATTTACCAATTATTACTCAAACAAGTTTAATCGAGAACATCAATCAAGACATCAGAGGTTCCCTGGGTAAAATCAGGAGTTTGTCCCAAATTCTTGAGATTTTTGATCGATTGTTTGTCGAAGAGGATCAGGATTTTGAAAGTTATCAACTGGCTCTTAAAATTAGAGCAACTATTATTAACAACCAAAGTCACAAACAAATTCAACCTCTTCTCAGTGAGTTAATTGAACGCATGGGCTATCAAAGTTTTAATGAAGTCGCTCATCAATCAATCTTGGACTACGTAGCTGAACTTACTGAAAAAGAAATGAAGAGTTTTGAGTATTTGCGGATTAAATAGCTTTTATGCTGTTTTTTTACCAGCAACTGCTGTTAAAACCGTTCTTGGCAATGGAAATCTAACCCAATCTTTTGCTGATTCTTTTAATTTTGGTATCCATCTCCTTTTATTGATATCTACAAAACCATAGTTAGGTAAAACTCCGTCTGAAGCAGATGTCGTTAATATTAATTTACCATTAGGTTTCAAAACCCTAAATATTTCAGTGAAAAATGATTTCTGATCTCTAATGTGTTGGAGTAAATCTTTTGTGTGAATAACATCAAAAGTATTATCCTCAAAAGGAAGAGTTTCAGCAAAAGATTGTAAATTTAAACTCTCTGGATCTTTTTCTTTTGACATTTCTAAGCCAGCCTTAGATCGATCAACCGAAAAAACCTTAAGAAAACCTTTTTCTTTTAAGAATTTAGCAATTTCTCCTTTACCAGCTCCTAAGTCTAGAATTGATGAGTCTGGACTTAAGGTTCCTAATTCTTTAAGTAGAACTTTTTCAAAATATGATTGAGGAATATCTCTTTCTTCGTAAGAATGAACTAGACCTGTCCTGCTATATTCTTTTGTAACTATTTGTTTTCCAAATAAAAATATTTTTTCAACCAAATCTTTTACTAATCTCGGAACTTTTGATTCAGTTTTTTTTTGCTCATTTTGATGTGCTATTTCAAGCATGCCTGAAATATATTCTCATAATATTGATTGATCATCAATAAAAGTTATAATCCTGTTATGAAAAGCAAAGCAATAATATTTGACTTGGATGGCACAGCAGTTGATTCTCCTGTTCAAAAACTACCCAATAAAAAACTGATTATGGCAATAAAAGATTTGCATCCTAAATACTTCTTATCTGCTGCTACAGGAAGGTGTTGGACTTTTGCTAAAAATATTATTCAAGCTCTTGAATTGGAAGACTTATGTATTGTTTCAGGTGGTACTCAAATTTGCGATCCTAAAACTGGTGAAATAGTTTGGCAAAAAGATATTACTTCACAAGCTTTAGAAAAAGTAATCTCTATTTTCTCAGAAAATGGTCAACAAAAATTAATTTTTAATGACTATACCGAAGATGATTATTTCAATGGTGGAGTTTATCCAAAAGATTTTGACCTCACTCAAAGAGTAAACTGGTTATCACAAAGTTTTGTCCCTGATGAACTAGCAATGAAATTGCATAAAAAACTAGACTCAATAGAAGGTATTAGCTGTGTGATGGTGGTTTCTCAAAACCATGGTTGTAGAGATTTACACATCGTTAATTCAGCTGCAACCAAAGAACATGCTATCACTGAGTTACTTTCTAGATTGGGAGTTAACAAAGAAAACTCAATTGGAATTGGAGATGGCCACAATGATATTCACCTTTTTAATGCTGTTGGCACCAAAGTTGCAATGGGTAACGCTGTTAACGACTTAAAAGAACAAGCTGATCTAATAATTGGTGGGGTTAAACAAGATGGTCTAGCTGAATACTTTGAGACTCTTAAATAAGCTAAACCTTGCTTCCACAACCAAAGAGAAATATAATAACTCCAGTGTTGCTCGCCTTTGGCCAGCGAGCCTGAGCTTCAGGAAAACAACACTAACAATTCAAAGCGCTTTGGAGTTTTCCAAAGAATCAGGGTGGAACCGCCCGGTAGGGTCCCTAGCAAGTAATTGCTGGGGTTTTTTGTAGCTAATTCCCCAGAAAAAAGATATAAATAACGTAAGGAATCAATTATGCCAAAAACTACCATGAATGATATTGTCGCTTTAGCCAAACGTAGAGGCTTTGTTTTTCCCGGTTCAGAGATATATGGCGGTTTGGCTAATACTTACGATTTTGGGCCATTGGGCGTGGAACTACTCCGTAATATTCTTAACCACTGGTGGCAGTTTTTTGTCACTCAACGAAATGATATGTATGGTTTGGATACCTCAATCCTCATGAGCCCCAAGGTTTGGGAAGCCTCTGGTCATACGGCTAGTTTCACTGATGCCCTAATCGATTGTAAAACCTGTAAAACTAGAACCAGAGCTGATCATCTGATCGAAGACTTCACTGCTAAACAAGGTGAGGAACTCAGGGTTGAAGGTAAAACTCCAGATGAATTAACCAACATTATTAATAACTTAGGAATCAAGTGCCCAGTCTGTGGTGAGAAAACCTGGACCGAAGTGCGCTCATTTAACTTATTATTCGAGACTAATATTGGCATTGTCGAAGATTCACAATCACTTGCATACTTAAGGGGTGAAATTGCTCAAGGAATGTTTGTGAACTTCAAAAATGTTCTCAATACCATGAGGCCCAAACTTCCTTTTGGCATTGCCCAAACGGGCAAAGCATTTCGTAATGAAATTACTCTTGGTAATTTTATTTTCCGCACTTTGGAATTTAACTTAGCTGAATTTGAATACTTTTTTGACCCAGAAAAAGAAAACTGGGAGACACTTTTTGAAAAATGGCAAACCATCATGAAAGAGTTTGCTCTATCTCTAGGCCTGACAGAAAATAAATTGAGATGGAGAACCCATACCGACGAAGAACGTTCTCACTATTCCAGTCGTACCGAAGATGTTGATTATGAATTCCCCTTTGGTTTTAAGGAAATGTTTGGTTTGGCTTATCGAACTGATTACGACTTGAGAAATCATATGGAAAAGTCTGGAGTAGACCTACGCTACACCGATCCATATGATCCACAACGTAAGTTTATTCCTCATGTCATCGAACCAACCTTCGGTATTAACCGGATTTTCTTAGCCATGTTAACTGAAGCATATACTGTTGATGAAACCAACAATCGCACCTTTCTTAAATTACCACCTAAGTTTGCTCCATACAAAGTTGCAGTTTTCCCATTGGTTAAAAACAAAGAAGAAATTGTTGGTAAAGCCCAGGATATTTTTGATCAACTAAAAACTAAAACTAGTGTCGTTTGGGATGAAAGAGGTAATATCGGTAAACGTTATTTAGCTCAAGATGAGATCGGAACTCCTTATTGTTTGACTGTTGATTACCAAACTCTTGAAGATAATACCGTCACCCTCAGAAATAGAGATAATACTCACCAAGAGCGACTCACTGTCCAGGAGGTTGAGCAACGTTTAACAAGTATGCTATCGTAAACAAAGATTAACCAGCAAAACTTTTTCAGGAAGGTAGTTTATGAAAAATAAAAAGTTAATAATCATTGGTCTAGTAGTTTTAGTAGTTCTTACTGGTGGCTACTTTTTGCTCCAAAAAGGTAAAACCGCTAAAGAAGAAACTCCTACTCAAAAGAAAAAACTCAGCTTGCCAACTAATATTATCCCTGTTGAAGAACGACCTTACCTGGCTATTAAACCATTAGCTGATGGAAGAAATCTAGAAATTTCTGCTTATTCTTTGGGCAAAGAAGCCACTAGTGTTGAATATGAATTGGAATACCAAGCTGGAACCTTACTCCAAGGTGCTTTTGGTGAACTAAATTTAACTACCTTACCAGCCACAACCAAAATCCTTTTGGGCAGTTGTTCAGCTGGTGGTGCCTGTACCTATCATGAAGATGTTAAAGGTGGTTCATTATTAACTAGGTTTATCGGAGGCGATGAACCATATGCGCTAAAATCTGATTGGAAATATATTGATAACAAAGCCAAAGAAACTGCCTTTAGTTCCAAAGATGCTAAATTCCAAATCGAGAGCAAAACGCTGGCTAACCAAAGATACTTAATCATCTTTAACACTCCAGGATACCCAGAAAAAGTGCCAGGCACTGTAGTTTCCGAAGTTTATTCTTTGGAAACCTCCAACAACTTAACTGGCCAAGCCGAATTGACCATTAGAGCTAATGAAGAGGGTGACTTAAAAATCGCTGGTTGGGATGGGAGTAAGTGGTCAACTATTGAGGGAACTGTTGATGGCAAAATGATTACTGCTACCGTTGACCTTGCCCCATTATATGTTGTTATAAAATAAGTTAGCAAAATTAAAATAAAATGCAGAAGCCCTGTTCTCACGAACAGGGCTTTTGAGTTCTAACTCGCATTTCTGCCTGGAGGTGTACCACCGCCATTATTTCGACTAATCAACACCACTAGGGCGAGGATTACTCCGACTAACGACAACACCAGACCAGCAAGTTTAAGCGCCATCATTGGTCACTCCTTTCTGGCAAAAAAATCTGCAATTACATCTTTTGCCTATTTAGAATGGGTCTTGCCATACATGGACGAACTAGATCAGATTATAACATTTTGCTTTGATGACAACCTTGTTAAACTACTAATTGCTTGGTAGCACCTATCATTTCCTTACAAAATGACTCTGCAAAATTTTTCATTTGTTCAACACTTGTCTTCCGACCAAAGCCCATTCTTAAACAAAAAATATTTCTATCATTTTCCTTAAGAAAGAAATGGGTAAACCTAGTATTGTTCATGCCAAAGCTATCTCCTTTATCAAATCCATCTGCATTTTCTGTCAAAAAAAAGTGATAAAGAGCGTTTGTGGTAAAAAGACCATCAACATAGTTTCTTAAATTCTGGTCACCCATATCAAAATACCTATCTAAAACTTTTTTAGGAGGTAATAAATAACCAAAATAGTTATAACTTTGCCACTGCCAACGATATTCTTCTGGTAAATCTTCTTGTTCTTTATCTAAAATTTCAAAAAAAGTTCTCTCTAGTTTTTGATAATTTTCTAAATCTTTTTCTACCTCACTCCTGGTTAAACGAGGTAAAGCAAAAATACCATCTGGAGTTAAAGAGCCCGTAGCATCTTCAACATATGACTCAACTGTTTCCTGACTAAATTGATTATTCCAAATAGATATAGCTCCATAAAAATATGATTTGCCACCTCTTTGATGCTTAGTTAAGCTGGCAGTTTCAATTACTAAAAGATTTGGTGGAAGATCAGTTTTAGGAATTAAACTATGATCAAGTAAATCAGTTGTTTTATCAAAAATAATTACAAATTTTTGATCAGTTTTAACTCTAACTTTAGCTAAAAAATTTTTTATATCTTCATCTCTTTTTTTAAAATATGAATCAGTATCACTATCAGCCAATGGAGAATTTGGTTCACTAATTACTAAAAAAATATTAGCTTCACCAACTGATGTCTCAGCCCAATCTTTAGGAGGTTCATTTTCATAATACCAACCATATGTCCTAGCAAACTTTCGCTCACTTTGGTTGAACAAATCATTAACTAGCATTAATGCCGCACCATTAGCGCTTAAGCCACTTCTAGTTAAAAAAACATCTGGTTTTATCCCATTAGATTCTGGATCAGAAAAAAATTTTTGATAATGATCTAAGTGTCTTGATAAAATTTTTCCCAAATAAGTCTCTTTCTCAAAATCAGGCTTCCCATCATAACGAATTAATCGAATAACTTTTTTATAAATTATAGATTTTTGCCAAGATTCTAAATTGATATTTTTTAAAATAAATAAAAAAGCAGCAAGAGAATTATCCAAACCAAATTTACTAATTTCATTTACTAATCCATTACAAAGCTCAACAAATGGTAGTTCCTTTAAATTATCTAACCAGGTATCTAATAAGTATTGATGATCTTCCTCTAGACTCTGCTTATCTTCAGTAATTTTTTTTCTAGATATCGGAGCTTGAATTTTAGCTCTCCAAACTTCTGCTTTTGGCACCATTGATAAAGACTGAGATACACCATGAGTATTAATAACAGATGGCATTCTTTGATCAATAAAATGGCTACCAGTTCGGCTAAAACCAACCAAACACCCAATATCATTGTTTAGTTTTACCCACCCATAAGTTGAAACTGAAAAATTTAAACTACTTTTTAAATTAAATAACTCAGATAAAAAAGTTTCATATGCTTCAAAACCAATAAATGGCTCTTTTAACCTTAATACCACTTGGTCAGTTTTTTTTAATTTCTTTTTTCCACTTAATAAGTTTCTCAGTTCATCAATAGAGTTAACCAATATTTCACCTTCTCTAGGTGACGAAGAAATTTTTTCTAGTTCACTAATAGTTAAAAAATTATAACTTCTTAACTCTAGATGTCCCATTGAAATATCAACTGGTATTTGTCTGGCATAGGCTGATCGGCTCTCACTGGGCTCATAAAAAAAATTAGTTCCAGATTTCATGCCAGTGATATCATCTGTTGCGACCAACTCTAAAATATTTGTCGTTAAACTAACTAATTCAATAATTTTTTCATCACTTATGGCTGGTTGTTTAAAAGCCTCAGTTAAATATTTATACCAAGGAAGCAGAATCATTAAATTATGATCTCTAAGCTCAACATCACCTTTAGCTGGTACCCCAGAACTAAACTTTAAAATTAATTTTTTTATCTCGCTAATACAGCTAAGCAATTTTTTTTCATTAACAGAGATCGTCTCTTTTGGACTTTCTACTTCTTTTATATTTTTTCCAGTAAATTCCAACATAAATAGTTTCATTAAGTATAGCTTTTTTTTAATTTACTTCTCAATTAATAATTAAACTTTAGTTAAATCCCATAACACTAAACTTTAAACTAAAAATTTTCCCGATTTTCCCTCTTTACACATCAAGTAAATTCTGGCAATATTAATGTTAGGTAAAAATTGGTAAAAAGACTTATAAATGTTTATCGGCACTTACTACCACACGCTCGAAGAACAAGGCAGAGTTTCCTTGCCAAAAAGTTTTAGAGACACTACTGATCGTTGGATTGTGACTAGAGGTTTAGATGGAGGACTTTTTATCTTTACCGCTGATAACTTTCAAGAGAAATTAACCAAGATTGCTGAAAACCATGTTTTTACCAAAAAAGCTCATCGTGATTTTATTCGTTTAATGACTAATGAAGCTCAAACTATTGAGGTGGACAACAATGGTCGAGTAAATCTGCCCGATTACTTGATCAAGTTTGCCCACCTCAATAAAAACTTGGTAGTCGTCGGTAGCTTAGATTATCTCGAAGTTTGGGATCGAGATCTCTATCACCAATATATTGATCAATTAGAAACCAAAGCCGAGGAGATTGCTGAGCAAGTCATATGAAAAACTCATCTCACATCACCGTCATGCTTCAAGAAGCCGTAGACTACCTTCAAGTTAAACCTGGAGAGTGGTATCTAGATGGTACCTTTGGTCGAGGTGGTCATACTGGTGAAATCTTAGCCAAAGGTGGCAACGTTATTGCTTTAGATTTTGATCAAGAAAGTATTACCAACGGTCAAAAGAAATTTGCTCAAGAAATTACAGCTGGACAGTTAATTTTAATCAGAGAAAACTTTGTTCAACTTGATGCTATTTTAAAAACCCAAGCCAAAACTGGACAAGTAACTGGTATGTTGTTTGATTTTGGCACCAGCACTGACCAATTAATGTCTACTGACAGAGGCTTTAGTTTTGAAGATCCTAACGCCTTATTGGACATGAGGATGGACAACCGACTAGGAGTTAAAGCTTCTGACCTATTAAAAGTTCTAACTACCAAACAACTTACTCAGATCTTCAAAGAATATGGCGGTGAACAAAAAGCCAAAAGTATTGCCAAAAATATTGAAAGAATTAAAGCAGAGAGCCCAGCCTCATTAGAAACAGTGGGAGCTTTAGTGGCTGCTATTAATAAAACTTATGGTCACCAGAGAGGCAAGTTAAATCCTGCTACCAAAGTTTTTCAAGCTTTAAGAATCGTGGTTAATGACGAACTAACCAATATCGAACAAGCTCTTCCTCAAGCCTTAGCTAATCTTAAGCCTCAGGGTCGAATCGTCACGATTGCCTTTCATGAAGGAGAAGATCGACTAGTCAAACAAACTTTCAATGCTTGGGAAACAACCAATCAAGGTAAAAAAATCACTACCAAAGCCATCAAACCAAGTGAAGCAGAAATTACCCGTAATTCCAGAAGTAGAAGTGCTAAATTAAGAGTTTTTGAAAGGACCAATTAAATGAAACTAAGTATTAAAGTTTATTACGTCATGTTGGCTTTAATCATTTCAGCCCAAGCTATTACCACTGTCTATCAACTGGGTAGCACAATTGGTCACGGTGAAAAAATCTCAGAATTGACCAAAACAGTGACCAGTAAAGAAAAACAACTTTCCTTACTTCAGGAAGAAAAACACCAAACCTACTCACTAACTGCTCTTGCAATCAGGGAAGATGCTTCATATCATCCTATTGGTAAACCAATCACCCTCCTAGAATCTAATAGTTTGGCTTCACGCTAAACTCTTAAGTGGAGGGCAGAGCTGTTATGAACTCTTCTTCATTAAGACCCAAACTACTACTGCTTGTCTTTTTACTAGCCTTTGTGGGAGTTTATTTCCGACTGTTTTATTGGCAAATAGTCCAGGGCTATTCATTGAAAAAAATTGCTGAAAACCAAGCCACTCAACAAAAAATAGAACTGGGAAAAAGAGGTCAAATCTTTAGTAGTGATCAACAGCTTCTGGTTGGAAATAAAGAACTCTATCATTTGATGGTCGATAAATCTTTATTAAAAAGTTCCCCAATAGAAATCAGCCGTAAATTAGCTCCAATCCTAGCAATTAAAGATTTAAACGAAGCAACAGACTCCAGTCAAATTAAGCTTAGTGATTTAGAACAAGAAAATGAAACTTACCTTCAAAATAGATTAAATCTTAATAGTACCTGGATCAGATTGAGTTCTAGAATTGATCGAAAACTTAAAGAAAAAATAGAAACCATTCAAGAACCAGCTTTATATTTTGAACCCTATGACGTTCGTTATTATCCAGAAGCTTCTATGGCCGCTCATCTCACTGGTTTTGTTGGTAAGGATGAACAAGGCCAAGATATTGGTTACTTTGGTTTGGAGGGAGCTCTAGATAAAGAGCTAGCTGGAAAATTTCAAAAAAAAGATTTTTTTACCGATGCATTAGGTAATTTACTTGGTGGAGAAAACACTTTAGAAAATAAAAACTTAGATGGTAGAGATTTTATTTTAAGTATCAGACGTGACGTTCAATTTTTGCTAGAAACAGAACTAGAAAAAGGAATTCAAAAATATGGTGCTTTTGCTGGAGAAATTATTGTTCTTGATCCCAGATCTGGAGATCTATTGGGTCTAGCTGCGTGGCCCAAGTATGATCAAACTAAATACTATACTTTTGCTCCTGAACTTTACAAAAATCCCAGTTTAGCTAATTTGTATGAACCAGGCTCGACTTTTAAAACCCTCACTGTCGCGGCTGGAATCGATGCAGGAGTAATAGAACCAGATACCGAGTGTCCTAACTGTGAAGGGCCTAGACAAATTGGCAAATACACAATTCGTACTTGGAATAATGAATACCATCCTAATATTACTATTAGAGATGCCTTAGCCAAATCAGACAATACTGCCATGATTTTTGTAGCTGAAACTTTAGGTAAAGATAATTTTATTAACTATCTTAAAAAGTTTGGTATTGGAGAAGAAATAAAAATTGATCTTCAAGATGATAGCAACACTCCTTTTCCAGATAAATGGGGTCCAGTTGAGTTAGCTACAACTTCTTTTGGCCAAGGTATTAGTACCAATAGTTTGCAAATGGTCAGAGCTGTGTCTACGATAGCTAATCAAGGAATAATGATGAGACCTAAAATCATTAAAAGTGTCGTTGATCACCAAACTGGAAAAACTCTACCAGTAGAGCCAATCGAGGAGAGAAGAGTCATTAGTGCTAAAACAGCTCAAGTAGTTACAGAAATGATGATTAACTCAGCTCAACACGGAGAAGCTCAATGGATCTTCAAAGATACTCACACTGTAGCCGGAAAGACAGGAACGTCACAAATTCCAGTTAAAGGAGGTTACAAAGAAGACGCCACCATTGCTAGTTTCATTGGTTTTGCTCCGGCTGAAAACCCTAGATTTGTGATGTTAGTAAAACTCAATGAACCTCAATCTAGCCCTTGGGCAGCCGAAACTGCTGCTCCATTGTGGTACAAAGTAGCCGAAAAACTCTTTCTTTTATTGAACATTCCACCAGATTCTATAACTTCGCCAACTCCATAATTTTTTCCAAATCAGTTTGAGTTTTTTCTGGGGAACCTTTGAGGGTAATCGTAACCCTAGTTTGATTTTTTGATCTGGATAGCTTGAGTTTAGCAGGCGCATGAAAAACTGAGTTCAACTCTTTTTCCCAAGTTTTAACTTGTTGATCAACTTCTCTAATTTGCTGAGTTCTATTTTTGGCCGTGGCACCTCTTTTTTGCAGTTCATCTTTGAATCTTCTAGCTAAATCTTCAGTTCTTCTGACTGAGGCTTTTTCTTTTAAAATAATCTTGTAACACTCAACCATTGCTTCTTCGTTTTCAATACTAGCCAAAGCTCTGGCATGACCTTCAGTAATCACTCTTTTAATTAAGCCATCTGTAATAGCGTCAGGAAGTTCTAAAAGCTTAACTGTATTGCTGATATAAGCCGGAGACTTACCAATTCTTTCAGCCAATTGACTTAAGGTTAAAGTAAATTCTCTGGTCAATCTAATAAAAGCTTGGGCGCGTTCAATAGGATTAAGATTAATTCTTTGCACATTTTCAACCAAAGCCATCTCCAACATACCTTGAGGGGTGGTTTTTTTGATATGAACTGGCACCTCAGTCAAACCAGCAGCTTTGGCCGCTTGCCAACGCCTTTCACCAGCAATAATTTGGTAACCAGCTGGAGTTTCAGCCACAACCAATGGTTCAAGTACACCGTAGGTTTTAACAGATTGAACTAGTTCATCTAGTTCTCCTTTTTGAACTTTTTCTCTTGGTTGGAAAGGGTTGGTTTGAAGTTGGTTGATTTCTAAAGTGGAAATTTTACTCATAGTCTCCAATGTAGCATAGATTGTTATATTTTTCACAGTGCTTTTTTCACGGACAATTACTCTTAAAAACCAATATAATAATCGCTATATTTTAATGATCCAAAAACTAAAAAATTTTCTACCAGCCAACGACTTAAATAATATTAAGTTCTACTATCTATTAGTTGTTTTTACTAATTTTTGGTTTTTATCTGCTAATTGGCTCTTTTTTTGGTTGAAATTTATGAACTATAACCAGTTAGCACTGATTGACGCCATCACCTTTGGCGCTGGGTTGCTAATGGAAATACCATCTGGAGCCATTTCAGATTTATTTGGTAAAAAGAAAACAATTATTTTGGGAACTGGTACGGCTTTTGTGAGTATTATCTTGATGTCACAAGCCAGTCATATTTCGACCTTCTTTTTTGCGCAACTCTTTCTCATGATTGGTTGGGCACTAAACTCTGGAGCAGTTGAAGCCTTAGTCTATGACACTTTACTAGAAAAAGATCGAGCCGCTGAGTATGAAAAAGTCGTTAGTCATGGAAGTTCACTGGCTAGCTGGATCACAATTATTGCTGTCTTTACCGGTGGCTATCTTTACGAATGGCATTTTAGACTACCAACCGTTGCTTGGGGGTTAACCTATGCTGTTGCTTTCTTGATGGCTTTACGCCTAATAGAACCAAAAATTGATAGCGAAAAGTTTTCCTGGAATAGTTACTGGCAACAATTAAAGGTTGGTACTTTAGCCTTATTTAAAAAAACTCTTTTACCTTACAGCATGGTGATTTTTTCTTTGGTCGGAGGTTATTACCTTTATGATTTTGGTTTCCTGAAACTAACCATGTTGGAGACTTTTGGTTTTTCACCTTTTGAACAATCACAAATCTTTACTATTCTTTATATGATTGGCGCCACGATTGTACTATTAGTTCCTTGGTTAAGAAAAAAAATCTCTGACAAAAAAGGTTTATATTTACTAACCATTCTTTTGGGATTGGGCTATATTTCTAGTTATTATTTAGGAGGTTGGTTAGGTTTAATCAGTATTTTACTAATTGAACTCAGCGGCTATCTAGTCTATCCCTGGATTTCTGTGGTCGTTAACAAAGAAATAGAATCCAAATACCGAGCCACTACTTTATCTGCTTTAGCGTTGATTAGTAAGATTCCCTATGTATTACTAGCCGTAGTCGCCGGCAATTTTGCAGAAAACAAACAAATTGGTGAATTTAATGCTTATGTTGGCATCTTTATCCTGGCTAGTATTCTTCTCAGTGCTGGAATTTATAAATTTTCTAGAGTAAGAAAAGTAGTCCCATAATATTGATTAATAAGATAATTGAGGTATAATATTTCATTCCTCAAGAACTTAAATTTCTGCAACAAAGCAGATACAGAGGTTATTGAGGAAAGCTCTTAAAATCTATAAAAAGAAGGAGGTGAGTTTCTTGGCTGACTGTGTCCATGTCCCGAGACAAGAAAATGGAGGATATTCATGCGCAAAATGTGGATTTCTCCTCTGTTCTACATGTTTCGAAACACTCGCAGAATGTACTTGCGAAGACCATGATGACGATGAATATCACTGACAAGTGAGCACCAAAAAAAAGCCGGACAGCAATGCCCGGCTTTTCACTTTCAATTAAATAGATGTTTATTTAGTAGCGACTCTAACCACGGTTTTACCAAGTCTCTTACCAAAATCAACGATACCATCAATCATGGAAAAAATAGTGTAATCTTTACCCATCTTGGTCCCTTTACCAGATTTGTATTTTGCACCCTTCTGGCGAACAATTATTTGACCAACTTTGACTACCTGGCCACCAGATTTTTTCAAACCAAATCTACGACCATGTCTTTTACCTTGTTTGTGTTGAGTTACACTACCTGAACCTTTAACGTGTGCCATATTAATTTCTCCTTATGTAAATTCTAATGATGATACTCAAAAATTAAAATATCTCTTTGTACCACTGCGTCTTTTCGGTGATATCTTAGCTCACCAAAATTAACCAGAAGAGTATAGCCTTGACCAGACAATTTGTCAATTAATCCAGAGAGATCAAAAACCTTTTTACTAGTCTCAACTCTGGGAAAAATCACTACTAACCTACTACCATTATTAAGCAATTGTTTCCACTGTTTGAAGGCTCCGAGATATAGTTTTTCCAAACCCTTAAAAATATCTGGTAACTGTTCAGTTTTAGGTTTGGGTTTTCCCAAAAATGGTTCTGTAACTAAATAATTAACTTTCTGTTTAAATCTATCCTGCTTAACTTGACTCACATCAGCATGAAAAACAGTAAAAGAACCAGCTAATTGTTCTTTATCCTTAAACCAAGCTAAGTTTGTGGTAGCACCAATCACTGCTTGTTGATCCAAATCACTTCCTACCACATCTAAACCCAACTCTAAAGCCTCTATTAAAACCGTACCAGTGCCACAAAAAGGGTCATAAAGTAAACCACTGCTTTTATTCCCAATAGCTAGATTAACCATGGCTCTGGCTAGTTTGGGCGGCAACATCCCTTTTTTGCGATCTGCATAAGGTTTAGCTCTATCTTTGTCTGTCCAATGATCAATATTTTGAATAGCAATAGTTTCACCGATAGCAACCTGGTCTCCCAATTGGTAAATAACAAATTCTTCGATTTTTTGGTGGAGTAGAATCGCAGCAGATAAGCCAAAACGAGAACCTTCAACAAAACGAACTTTAATGTCTTGAGCCTCAAGTAGTTGTTTGAGCTGATAAAAATCTAAACGCTCGGTTTGTTCATCTCCAAGCTGAGCACAAGCTAACTTAAATTTAGCTTGATTTAAATTGATTAGATAGTCAGCCAAAAACTCTTCAATCGTTTTACCAGCCAAGGGCTGAGCTTCTTGAGTAAGTTTAATTAACCGAATCGAGGCACCAAGTTTTTCAAATAACTTAATTGCTTCTTCATCAGCCTCATGTTCAAATTTAGCCAAATGTTCATCAAGTTGTTCAAGACTAACACCAATCACCTGTTTGGCTTCAGCAACTGAAAGAGTAGGGGTATTACCAAGCTGGAGTAAATACTGCATTAGGCAGTGATTTTTTCAACTTTGAGGGTGGATTGAAGCTGACGATGACCCATGGTCTTACGATAACGAGACTTGGACTTATATTTAGCCACACGGATCTTGTCGCCTTTCCCTTGAGCTACTACGCTCAATGTAACCTTTGCTTTTTCCACAGTTGGTTGACCAACAGAGATTTTGTCTCCATCTACCACCAACAATACATCAGTCACATCGAATTTTTGACCTTCTTCTTGAGGAACTGAATCAACCACAATGGTTTCTCCCTCAGTAACTTGATGTTGTTTACCTAATAGTTGAATAACTGCATATTTAGACATGGGAGGTATTATAACACAATCCTTTCTCAAGTAATGCGCAAATGTTTTTTATCATCTCTTTCAATGAGAATCCTTTGAATAATTGCCAATAAAACCATCGAAGCAAGTAAAGAACTACCACCATAAGAAACAAAAGGCAACGTCACTCCAGTAATGGGCAGTAAACCAATATTCATACCAATATTAACCAATACTTGAACAAAAAAATAAACTAAAACAGATAAAATAAACAAAAATCTTTTATTACTTTTCAACTTCCGAGCCTCATTTAACAAAAAGAAAAATAAAACAGCATATAAACTAATAATAATTAGCGAACCAACTAGACCAGATTCTTCAGCCAAGGAAGCAAAAATAAAATCTGTTTGTCTTTCTGGTAAAAACCTTAGTTGGGACTGAGTGCCTTTCCCTAAACCTTTCCCCCAGATTTGACCAGAACCAACCGCAATCAATGACTGTCTGGCATTGTAACTAGCATCATTTTTTTCCAACTGATAACCAGTGAAAAAACTAGTGATTCTTAGTTTCTGATAGGGTTGTAAAACAAAAAACCAACCCGCTAGTAAAATAACAAACAACCCACCAACCAGTAACTGCCAATAACGTTTATGAATACGTTGCCACACCACTACCACTCCAGCAGCAACAGTGTATAAAAAAGCGGTGCCAAAATCTGGCTCCAAAAAAATTAAAACAGCTGGCACTAATAAATAAACAAATAGTTGGATTAGCTCACTTTCTTTAAGCATTTCGTATCTAGAAAATCGAGGAAGAGCTATTAATAAAAAACTTAGTAAAGCAAATTGAGAAGGTTGAAACTTGAAACCAAATCCCAAATCAATCCAAGCAGTAGCACCTCTAGTAACTTGGCCAAACACCAACAAACCAAGTAAGACAAAAACTAAGCCTTTCCAAAACAAGTCTCCCCACCGCCACCAAGCAACGGTAGGAATCCTAGTAATTATCCAGAATATAACTGAACTACCAAACCAAAAAATCAGTTGTCTCTGCGCTAATTCAGGAGAAACACTACTTAAAGTCACTAGGCTAAAAGCGGCAAAACTCAGTAAAACTAAAGGAATAAGTCGAGTTCTCATTGCAACTCAACTCTATCACCTTTCACTAGTTTTGTTGAGGTTTTAGTCTCGATTTCAGTCTGCCAAGCATGAGGCCAATCAGGCAAACTAACAACAGCTTGTTCACTTATTGATAAACCAGCTTGACGACGTAGGTTTTGAATCATTCTCATAATTTCCCTAGCCTCACCCTCAGCCCTGAGTTCAGAGTTCAATTCCCAAGAAAATTCGACAACTAATTGTTCACCAGAAGCCATTGACCAATTTACGCTCTTAACATTAAGTTCTGCTTTTATTAGTTCAGTGAATTTACTTAAAGCTTCACCTTTAGTTTCTTTGACCAACCAAATAGTTGCTTGGGACAATGGTTGTCTCAGACGAACCCCTTGTTGTTTTCTGGCTGAGTGTCCTATCTCAATAATTTTTTGAACCAAACTCATTTGTTCTTCTAGTTCACTCTTCTGCAAATCTGAAGCAAAACCAGGCCAATCAGTGAGATGAATTGAGGTTTGCTCATCAACTAAAGCATGATGAACCATTTCGGCAAAAAAAGGAGCAAATGGAGCAAAAAGTTGAGCCAAAGTATAAAGCACATAACCAAACACTTGTTCCGCAACTGGGTCATTGCCTTCTTTTAGTCTATCTCTACTCAAACGAAGATACCAAGTAGAAAGTTCATTAACAAAATCCAACAAAATTCTACTAGCTCTCACTAAGTCATAACCGTCCAAATATTCAGTCACCTGTTCAATTACCGTTTGCATTCTACTCAATAACCATTGATCTAAAAGATGAGTTGGCTGGCTAACTGGCCGAGTAATCACTTCATCTTTGACAAAACTTTTATAAAAACCAATGATGTTCCACCAAATCACAAAAGTTTTGCGACGAATATCCGACACTTCTTTTTCACTAAAATTAAGATTTTCTGCCTTTAAAACTGGAGAACTAGCAAGATACATCCGCAAACTATCAGTACCGTAATTATCAATGAGCAATACAGGATCTGGATAATTTTGCAAACGCTTACTCATTTTCTTGCCATCTTCAGCCAAAACAATGCCATTCACAATTACATTCTTAAAAGCCTTGGTTTCTCTAATTCCTCCAGCAATTACATGTAAGTAGTAAAACCAAGCTCTGGTTTGATCAACACCTTCACCTATAAATTCAGCTGGAAAATTGTTTTCAAATTCTTGCTTATTTTCAAATGGATAATGAGCTTGACCATAAGGCATTGAACCACTGTCAAACCAAGTATCTAATACATCGGGAATACGTCTCATCTGTCGACCACAACTACAAGGTACAGTGATTTTATCAACTATATGTTTATGAAGATCTGTTATTTTTTGACCACTATCTTGTTCTAAATCCTTAACACTACCATAAACTTTTGTTTGCCCACATTCACAGCGCCAAACTGGAATCACACTGGCCCAATAACGTTGCCGACTAATTGACCAATCACGAGCTCCTTCTAACCAATGACCCCAACGACCTTGTTTAATATGTTCTGGGAACCAGTTAATACCATCAGCCAAATTGAGTAATTTATCATGAATTTTACTAACACTAACAAACCAACTGCCAGTAGCATAGTTGAGTAGAGGAGTATCACAACGCCAACAGTGAGGATAACTATGTTCAAGTTTCTTTTTACTAAACAACAAATCTTTTTTAGCTAAATAACGAATAATCTCAATATCAGTACGTTGAGGATCTTCTTTGGGCTTAACCTCCATATCAGGAAAGTCAGTCACTGCTGCAGTAAACCGACCATCCATGTTAACGTGTTGAATCAACTTCACCCCCTCTTTTTGTCCCACTCTGAAATCATCTTCACCAAAACCAGGAGCAATATGCACAATCCCAGTCCCTTCTTGGGTATCAACAAATTCTGCAGTCACAACCCTAAAAGCATTCTCAGTCTCTTTAAAGTAAGGAAATAAAGGTTCATAACTTAAACCCTCTAGATCTTTACCTTGATAACTAGCAACTATTTCATACTCATCTTCTTCACCAAACACTGCCGATAATCTCGATTTTGCTAAAACATATAATTTACCAGCCTCATTGCCTCTAACTAGCACATAATCTATTGTCGGCCCCACTGCCAATAAGAAATTTCCTGGCAATGTCCAAGGCGTAGTGGTCCAAGCTAAAAAGAAAACTTGTTCTTCACCATGATGAAACCTTGAAAAATCTTCAATTCTAAACTCAGCCGTCACTGAAAGATCTTTAACATTTTTGTAACCTTCTGCTACCTCTGATTGAGAAAGAGTGGTCTCACAACGAGGACAAATATGTAGGCTACGATAATCTTCATAAACCAAATCATTGTCATACAGTTGTTTAAACACCCACCACACCGACTCCATAAAATTTAAATCCATGGTTTTATAGTCGTTTTCCATATCAGCCCAACGACCCAAGCGTTTAATGATTCTTTTCCAATCACCAACATAAGACAAAACCTTGGATCGACAAATCTCATTAAATTTCTCAACCCCTAACTCTTCAATCTCTTTTTTACGCTTTATCCCCAGTTCTTTTTCAGCAATATTTTCGATTGGTAAACCATGACAATCCCAACCCCATTTTCGTTCAACTCGTTTACCCTTCATGGTCCAGTAACGAGGTACAATATCTTTCATCGTGCTAGCAACAATATGACCATAATGAGGTAAGCCTGTAGCAAAAGGTGGTCCATCAAAAAAAACATAGGCATTATTTTTGTCTCGTTGATCTATCGATCGTTGAAAAGTATTGTTTTCTTCCCAAAACTTTAAAACTTCCTCTTCTAACTTTGGTAAATCTGGAGTTTGTTTAAAATTGTATTGTTTTTTCATTGTTGTTTCTTCCTAATACTAAAAAAGCCTTTTCACCTAATACTAAATAGTATCAAATGAAAAGGCTTCCCGGTTTAGGAAAGGTACCAACCTCTCTTTACTTGATTCCGGCTGTTACGGGCTTGCCCGGCTAGGTCTAATCTCCATCTAAAGGATTTCTTCCAGCATCTTGTCTGACGATCACCAGACTCAAACGATTTTAAATATAAAAAGAATTATAGCAGAAAATTATTTTCTTTGGCGCAAAAATGCAGGAATCTCGAATTCATCATCAAAATCATCGCTAAGGCCTCCTCCAGAATCAGAATCGTCATCGGCTGCTGATTCTTCTGTTTTTTTAGCCTCTTTTTTGACAAAAGCATCTGATTGAACAAATGGACTAGTTGCATCAGCATCAGTTTTCCCAGTGACCTGAGTTTTTGTTTGGGGTTGAGTATAACCTTCTGGAGCCCGATCAATACTGGTTGAATCTACTACCTCTTCTTCATCTTCTTCTCTGATTTTCTTGAAGGAGTTACGGCTAAAAGAACCAAACATACTACGTTGACCAGCACCATACATTTTTTCATCAAAACCAGTCGCAATTACACTAATCTTAATCTTATTACCCATCTCCTCATCAATATTGGCTCCAAAAATAACATTAGCATCTGGATCGGCTGCATCAGCAATAATTGCCGAAGCATCAGAGACTTCTGTCATAGTCATATCTGGGCCACCAGTGATAGTATAGAGAATTCCCTTGGCTCCATCTACAGACACCTCCAAAAGAGGAGATGAGATCGCCATTCTGGCCGCAGTGACACCTCGATTTTCACCAGAAGCTTCACCAATACCCATTAGAGCACTCCCAGAATCTTGCATAATTGTTCTGACATCAGCAAAATCAACATTAATTAAACCTGGTAGAGTAATCAAGTCAGAAATTCCTTTGACACCTTGTCCCAAAACATTGTCCGCCAAACGAAAAGCATCCAAAAAGGTCATTTTTTTGTCAACTACTTCCATTAATCTTTGATTAGGAATCACAATTAAAGTGTCCACTGACTCAGAAAGAATCTCGATGCCTTCTTCAGCTGTTTGCATCCGACGAATACCTTCAAAAGCAAAGGGCTTGGTCACCACAGAAACAGTTAAAGCACCGACCTCTTTAGCAATCTCAGCAATAATTGGTGAGGCTCCAGTTCCAGTGCCTCCACCCATGCCAGCGGTAATAAATACCATATCAGTATCAAAAAGCAAATCTTTAAGTTTTTCTCGGCTTTCTTCAGCAGCAGTTCTCCCAACATCAGGATCAGCCCCAGCTCCCAAACCACGAGTGAAATTACTACCAATCTGCAATTTAGTGTCTGCTTTGGAAGTTAGTAAAGCTTGAGCATCGGTATTAACGGTAATAAACTCAACTCCATTAATTTGCTTAGATTCAACCATTGAGTTGACTGCGTTACCACCACCACCTCCGACTCCGATCACTTTTATTTTGGCAAAAGTTGTATTTGTTGGTTTAACTAATCCCATGTTGTTCGCTTCTTATCCTACTGTTATTACCGACTAGTAGGCTAAACTACTTGCTTATACTATCAAAGTGTAACACACACCATAATTGATTTTAGAAACAAAGTAAACAGACAATTTTTACGGAAGAACAGACTTTAATAGGCTTCTGATTTTTTCACCAAAACCCTTTAAATCAATACTTTCTAAAATCGAACCAACCCCACTACCAGTAGTCACACCACTATCTTTGGCCTTACCATATTTTAATAAGCCAATACTAGTAGCGTAGGCTGGACCTTTGATATCACCCACTAGTCCTTTTAGTTCCTCTGGCTCTCCAATTCTAACTGGCAAGTTAAAAACCCTCTTAGCAATATCAACCATACCTACAGTATGAGCACCACCACCACATAAAATAATTCCTGATGGAACTTTACCCAATAAATCTTGTTTAGCTAATTCTTTTTTAATTAATTCAAAAATCTCTTTCATTCTGGGCACCATAATGCCTTCAACTAAAGTTCGTTTGGATAGTTCTTCAACACTCTCCTGAATACCATTTCTGGCCAAATCTAAAATATCAGCTTTTTTACGACGTTTATTTAGTTCTTCTTTAGACTCTCCAGCTCTAGGCTTGATTGGAGCAAAACTTTCACCAGAAAGTAAGATCTTTACTTTTTCAGCATTATCCAAACTGATCCTGCAACCAAGAGCAATATCCTGAGTAACATGTCTGGCTCCAACCGGTACTGCTCCTGAATATTCCAAGGCACCATCAACAAAAGCAGAGATAGAAGTAGTACCAGCTCCCATGTCAACCACAATTGCTCCCAATTCCTTTTCTGTTTCTGTCAACACTACACCAGCAGCAGCCAAACCAGCAAAAACAAACCCATCAACTTCTAACCCCAAATCATTAATTACTTTTTCTAAATTTTTGAGAGAGGTACTCATCCCAGTAATAATATGAGCCTCTGACTCTAATCTGACACCAGTCATTCCCACTGGATCTTTAATTCCTTCTTGAGAATCAACCTTAAAATCTCGAGGAATAACATGCATAATTTTACGATCAGCTGGCAAAGAAATAGCTCTAGCAGCTTCAATGACTCGATCAACATCGGTAGTAGTGATTTCTTGATCTGGAGCTGCTACAGCCACTACTCCTTTGGAGTTTTTAGACAATACATGAGTGCCAGAAACAGCTAAATAGACACTTTTAACATCAAAACCAGCCATTCTTTCAGCAGCATCCAAACTTTGACTAATGGTGTTTAGCACTTGATCTAGATCGACAATTACACTGCGTTTCATTCCCTTTGAGGGTACAGCTGATACACCGACTACTTTTAACTCTCCAGTTTCTTCATCCACCACAGCAATCAGAGTGACACATTTTTCTGTACCAAGATCAATGGCAGCAATAACTCTTTTTTTAGGCATAATTTAAACCACTATCAGTATAACCTGTTGATTAAAAATAATAATACAAAATTTACTCTTGGCTGTCGATGAGAAGTTCTGCCGAATCACTAGTTTCGTAAGTTTTTAACACCGGCAATTCAAATCTCAAATCTATTTCCTTCAAAGCCAGATCAATTTCTTTTGGATCCAACTGCTGATAAATTATTTGAAGTTTTCTAGCTTGATCTATCGGGCTCTGATCTGGATGAATAATAAAAATTGGGTAATTAGTCATCTTTATTTTCACTTTACTAACTGATAAAAACTCAATTTGTTCAATTAGTTGTCGTTCTTCACTAGTTAAAATTTCTAAAAACTTGGTCAAAAAAGAGTGATAATTAATAAAGTTATCAGCAAAAACCAACTGTTCATCAATTAAAATTGGTAAAACCGTGTTTGGTTCATCAGCTCTCGTCTCTCCCAACTGAGTAAAAATTCTCATTTCTCCATTAATAATTGATCGATAAAGTGGTGGAGTCTGCTGCAAAAAAAACTTTAAAGTTCCAGCCAATGATACTTCAACTTTATTAATCGAGAAGACTTCTTTGGTCCCAGCAAGCGTGGTTAACGACACCACCTGCTCATCGTGGTAAAAATCTCTAAATAAAATTCTTTGGCCTAATAAAGTTTGAAGTTGCTGACAAACTTGAGCCTGATCTTGTTGGCTCTCATCAATAAAACAATCAATCTGCTTGATCTTAAAATAAAAGCCAAAAAAACTAAGTAAAATAATTAAACCCAACAAACTAAATAAAAAACGCCATCTAGTTTTCACGATTTTTAACCACCTCCTCAACTAATAAATGCAATTTTGAGGGGGCTATTGGTGAAAATTTTATTTCCGCTAAGTTATTTTTAATTTCCTCCTCTAAAGAAACTACTTTTTCTAAAGCTGAAATTAAGGTGGTTTGATTGAGAGCTTGTTGATCAATTAACACCGCAGCCCCCAAGTCAACCAACCACTTAGCATTTTTATATTGTTCATCTTGATGAGCTGATGGTAGTGGTACAAAAATACTTGGTACTCCAGCTACAACCAACTCATGAGTAGCATTGGCTCCAGACCTAGATAAAGCTACTTTGGCATGACGATATAACCAGAACAGATCAGCTTCATCCAGCCATTCTTTAACATAAAGATTATTTCTAACCTCTTCTGCCAACTGACTTTGAGCTGTAATAAAAACTTGCTGATAGTTTCTCTTGCTGGTCGGTTTTCCACACTGATGAACAATGACCCAATTCTTAACTAATTCTGGTAAACAAGCCAAAATTAATTCATTTAAGGCTTCTGAACCCTGATTGCCTCCCATTACTAACAAAATAGGTTGTTTGGTTTCTTTAAGCCAACTGGGTTTAGTTTGTTGCTTGCTAAAAACTCCTTTTCTTAATAAATTCCCGGTTATGACTACTTTTTTAGCTGAGAAATATTGACTAGTTGCTGAAAAAGACACAGCGACCTTAGTCGCTAAGTAACCAATAATTTTGTTAGCTAAACCAACTGTTAGTGTTTGCTCATGGGTAATAATCGGAATCCTGCTCAAAAAAGCAGCAATCGCTACTGGCACTGCTAAATAACCACCAAAACTCACTAGGATAGAAATTTTTTCTGCTTGTAAAATTTTCTTGGCTTGAACAATACTCCTAAAAAACTTGGGAAATTCTTGAAAAAAATTAGTTAAAAAATGTGGGCCTAATCTTGTAGCCATAAAAGGAATAAATTTTACTTTCCTTTTTCCTAGCTCATATTGTTCAACAGACTCCTGTTGTAAAAAATCTTGACTAAATTTTCGACCAAGAAAACAAAGCTTCACTGAAGGTTTATTTTCTTGTAACCAATCAATGTAACTAAGTGCTGGAGTGAGATGGCCCCCTGTTACTAATATTTTCATATCACTAGCTATTGTACCTTTTTTCTAGTTCTAGAAGAAACTTGTGTTTCCTTTGATCTAACTGCTGCCATCATTAAACCAACTGCAATAAAGGTCATCAAGATTGAGGTCCCTCCGTAAGAAAAAAAAGGTAGTGGTAAACCAGTTAAAGGAACCAGAGCCACCACAGCAGAAATATTAAGTAGGATCTGTCCTCCAAACCAAAGAAAAATACCAAAAATTAATAGTTGTTCAAAGCTTTTTTCTGGAAAAGAACTAGCTAATCGATAAATAATCAATAAATAAAAAATCATTAATAATAGAATTAGACTAGAACCAATAAAACCAACCTCCTCAGAGACGATCGCAAAAATAGAATCACTACTAGCTTCAGGAATATAAGCATGCTTTTGCTGAGAATTGCCAATTCCTACTCCAAACCAGCCACCATGACCCAAGGCCAACGTAATTTGCCTAATATGAAAACCAGCACCAAGAGGATCTTTACTTGGATCTAAATAGGTAGTTAATCTTTGTAAGCGGTATGGAGACAACAAGATAGCAATAGTTAAAAGCGCAATTCCGAGTGAACTAATTCCTACTAAAAATCTCAAGTTTCCACCAGCCAAAAAAAACATCCCAAAACTAATCACTAATAAAATTAATAATGATCCCATGTCTGGTTGAAGGAGTAACAATAGAGAAAATATAGCAGTAAAAAACATAAAAGTTTGAGGCTTGGGATTTTTTGCCATCCAGTGAGCAGAAAATAAAATTAAAGCAAACTTAAAAAACTCCACTGGCTGAAAAACTCGTCCTCCCACAGCGAACCATCTTCTAGCACCATTCAACTCTACTCCAAATCCTGGAATGAGCACTAATAGTAGCAATAAAAGACCGACTAAAAACCAAATCCAGGCTGTTTGTTGCCAAAACTTCCACGACCAAAATCTGATAATCACAGCAACACTCAAACCAAGAAGTAAAGCAATTGATTGCTGTTTTAAAAAATGATATTGGTGGCCAACCAAGTTATAGCTTTCAGTGGTTGATGCTTCAAACACAAAAAACAAACCCAATAAAGCCAAAAAAACACTCAAAGGAAAAAGAATTTTTTCCAAAGAAAAACTAGTTTTCTCTTTAGATTTAGGCAATAACCTTAGTTGCATAAAACTTAAATCACAGCTAGCCAAACTCCAAATAAAGTGAGCATGATTTGCATTAACCACACCCGTTGCACGATCTTGGGCTCTTCCCAGCCATGTGATTGAAGAGTGAGATGGAAAGGAGCCGCCGGCAACAGTTTTCTTTTCCAGAATTTCCTAGCAATGATTTGCACCAATGATGTTGCCACTTCAAAAACAAACACAAAACCAATAATCCCCAAAGCCACTACTTTACCTAACAACAAACCAACTACTCCCAAGGTAGCACCAAAAGCTAGTGCTCCAACATCACCCATAAACATTCTGGCTGGATAAACATTAAAGTAAAGAAAAGAAACTAATGAACCTATCCATAAAGATAAAAACAATGAAAGCGGCACATCCAAAATAGAGGCTGATAAAAACCATAAGCCAAACAGAGAGATCATTAATACGCCAGAGGCCAAGCCATCCAAACCATCAGTAATATTAACTGCATTAGCAAACGAAACAATCACAAAAACAGCGAAAGGAATATACCAAAGCCCAAGACTAAAGGTACCAATAAATGGAATGTATAAAAACGAGATCCCTAGTTGAAAATAAATCATCAAAGCAATAATTGTAGCCAGAGTTAATTGTAAAAAAAGTTTAAAAGGAGCTTTCAAACCAAAAAATTTCTCTTTTTCAAAACCAAAAAACTTTTTAATATCATCATAGAGTCCTAAAATACCAAATGATAAAAAGGTGAAAAAGATAATATTAACTTCAGCTGGGGTATTAGCATAAACACTAGTGACATCTATCCCAAACCAACTCATCATTGGTAAAAATAAAGCAAACAAAATAGACACTACCAAAATAACTAATAAACCACCTCCAACTGGAACACCAGCTTTTTTACCATGAAACTTATCGAAAATTGGCGTTAACTTACCGAAAACATCTCTTGTCTCTTGTTTGGCTCTTTGAAATTTCAAGTGATACAACAAATCAATAAAAGGCACAATCACAATACTGGTGCTAATAAACGAAAAAATTAATAAACCTAAAAATAATGCTAATGAACCCATAACTACCTAAATTGTAACCCATTTTTTACTCTTCGACCCGTTTGATTTTCGCCCCCATTGAAGTTAATTTTTGATCAATCTTGGAATAACCTCGCTCAATTTGTTCAACATTATGCAAAATAGTTTCACCTTCACCACTAATTGCGGCCAACATCACAGTAGCCCCAGCCCTAAGGTCATGAACCTCAAACTCACCACCTTGGAACTTAGTTGGACCAATAATCTTGATAGCTCTAATATCACTAGTCTTGCGATCCTGCCAATTAAAATTATAGAACTCATCTGGATCAGTCTTAACTTCTGGAGTATATTCTTCGATCCTAGCTCCCATCTGTTTTAAAACATCAACATATTGGAAACGATTTTGCATCACGGTCTCATGAATAGTACTAGTACCGTGTGCATGACAAACCAAGGTTGCCCAAAGTGGCTGCCAATCTGTCATAAACCCAGGATGAATTTCTGTTACTAAATCGGTAGCTTTTAACTCACCTTTGTAAAAGAAGCGAATACCATAATCTCCAACTTCATAACCAGCACCAATGTCATCTAGTTTAGATAAGAAAGCTAATAAATCTTTTTCACGAGCATTTTCTACAATAATATCGCCTTTTGAAGCAATGGCTGCACAAGCATAACTGACTGCTTCATTACGATCTGGCATAACACGATGAATCGTGCCACCCAATTTATCAACACCGTGAATTTCAATAGTTTTGTGAGCAGTTCTTCTAATCTTGGCACCCATACCATTTAAAAAATCAATTAAATCATCAATTTCTGGTTCCAAGGCTGCATTTTCTAAATAAGTAATACCTTCAGCTCTAACAGCTGCCATGATTAGGGTTTCGGTTCCAGTATGAGTATTCTTAGCAAACTTATACCTAGTACCAACTAATTTATCTGCCTTAACAATTAACATGCCAGCTTCTTGTTCAAAAGTAGCACCCATCTTTTTTAGCCCATCAAAATGACGATCTAAAGGTCTTTTGCCAATCTTGTCACCTCCTGGCATAGGCACTCTAGCTTCACCAAATTTAATCAGTAAAGGAGCAATGAAAATAGTTGAAGCACGTGAGACTTCACCGTATTGTTTACCAAGAGAAAAAGTATTTAAACCTTGTGGATTAATTAAATAAGTACCTTCTCCAGCTGGCTTTGCTTCGGCGCCGAGAGAAGAAATTACTTCACCCACCATCGCCACATCGGAGATAGCTGGTAAGTTTAAAATTCTAGATTCTTCATCACCAAGCAAAGCTGCCACCATCAGTTTATATGAGGCATTTTTAGCGCCACTCACTCTGACACTACCTCTTAGAGGAGTGCCCCCAGTAATTACAAAAGATGTTTTGCCTTTTGTCATAATTTTCTTTCTATTCTAGCCAAAAGACTTCTTCTTTTAGCTCAACTGAAAATTTTTCCTTAACTACGGATTTTACTTTAGCGATTAATTTTTTTACTTGTTCAGCTGTGCCACTACCATGATTAACAAAAAAGGCTGCATGCTTTTCACTGACTTCAATCTCACCTTCATTAACACCTTTTAAACCTGCTTGATCAATGAGAAAACCGCCTGGTACATGTTGCCTGTCAGCAAACTGAGGAAACTGTTGTTTTAATGATGGATTATTGGGTACATTTTGAAAAATACAACCTGAACTTGGCAAACCAAGTGGTTGAGTTTTGGCTCGGTATTCAGTTGCTTTTTTAATTAAAGCTAGTGATTCATCCTTATTCCCTTGATTTAATAAAAACTCAACTTGATAAATAATTTCTTTGGTCTTTTGGAATCTTGAACTATCATAACCAAAATCACAACTCTGCTGATCTAACCAAACAAACTCTCCGGCGTCATTTAAAATTTCTACTTTGGTAATGTGCTGACCAATTAAATCCTCTAAGTAGTGAGCATTGTTATATACAGCCCCACCAATCGTACCAGGCACACCTAAAAAATACTCCAAACCTGTATAACCAAAATCAACCGTTTTTCTCACAGCTAGGGCTGTTTTAACCCCAGCTCCAACCAAAAACTTCCCTTGATCTCCAAGTTTAGTAAAGTTAATTCGGTCATAAACAACCTTGATCACCAAACCTTTAATTCCTGTATCGGCCACAATGACGTTGCTGCCACCACCAAATAATTTAAATTTAACTTGATTTTGTTTGGCCCAATTAACCAAAGCAGAAATTCGCTTTTTGTCACTCAACTCAATATAAATCTCAGCCGGACCACCAATTTTAAAATAGGTTTTTTGAGCCATTGGTAAATCAAACTGAAATAAATAATCAGGAAATTCACGAGCTAGTTGTGCTTGTAGTTTTGTCATGATTTAAAACGCAAAAATTTGCTTTCTGCTGAATATCTAGAGATAATTCTCTCATGACTCTAGCTAAGACTCAATCGAAACCACCCACTAAAGGAACAGAAGGGATCTTTTTGATTGATAAACCAAGTGGAATTAGTAGCCATGGAGTAGTTAATAGAATGAGAAAAATCACTGGTATTAAAAGAGTAGGCCATTCTGGTACCTTAGATCCGTTGGCTTCTGGCTTGCTCATTGTTTTAGTTGGCAGAAACTACACCAAACTCCAATCAGCTTTTTTGAAGCTGGACAAAACCTATTCTTGTACCGCCAAACTTGGCTTAACTACTAATACTTATGATATTACTGGCCAAAAAATAAACCAAGCTAACTGGGAAAAATTAAAATACATTGACTCTACACTTATGGAAAAAACACTAACTAAGTTTAGAGGTAAAATCACCCAAACCGTACCAGCTTTTTCTGCTGTGAAGATTGCTGGCCAAAAACTCTACGACAAAGCTCTTGAAAAAACTATTAACCAACAAGATTTACCGACCAGAAAAGTAGAGCTTTATTCTCTGATCTTAACCCAATTGAAAAAAGACATTCTGACTAAAGAAGTTTATTTTTCAATCGAAACTACAGTTAGCTCTGGAACTTATATTAGATCTCTGATTCACGATGTTGGCCAAGATCTGGGAGTAGGGGCTTGTGTGACTGAGCTAAGAAGAACCAAAATCAATAACTATGATGTCACTCAAGCTCACCAAATATTTGATCTCAAGACTTTCTCTTTTGGCGAACAGTTTTTAGCCACTTCACCAAGAAACTAATGCCTTTGACTAATAAACCGAAAAGTAAAATTTTAAGCATTTTTAAAATGGATAAGTAGCACTATAGATTGGGCCAACAACAGCTGGAGGCCAGTACCTGAAGAAAGCCTTCCCCACAATGTCTTGCTTTGTAATAGGACCCCAAGTTCTTGAATCACTAGAGTAAGGCCTATTATCACCACTCACAAAATATTCATTATTACCCATTAAAACTGGACCATTTTTAGTATAGGCACCTGGCAAAACCTTAAAATCTGCTGGAATGTACGGTTCAGGTAACTGTTGTCCATTGACATAAATAGCATTGTTTTTTACTTCAACAGTATCACCCGGCACTGCTAAAACTCGCTTAATAAAATCACAACCGGTTCCCTCAGCACAGTGAGCGGCTTCTGGAGCATGAAAAACAATCACATCACCTCTTTTGGGGTTGCCCATTTTATAACTAACTTTATCAGTTAAGACATATTCACCACTTTGGAAGTTAGGCACCATTGATTGACCATTAACTTGGTGTGGTTGGACAAAAAACAAATAAACGATTAAAAAAATAGAGGCAGAAATAACTATCGTTTCCATTAGATCAGTAAAAAAGGAACCAATTTTTTTAGTAGCATTTGACATAACGAAAACAATTATGCCACTTTTTGTTAATGAGAGCTACTATCAGCCCCAATAAAATTCACCTATAATTATTCAGATGAGTTATACACAAAAAACTCTAGTTGGTTTTAGTTGGCAAACCATTTACAAGGCAATCCTGGTTGGAATTGCCATGATTAAAATGTATTTTTTGGCTCGGTTACTTGACCCTCAAGCTTTTGGGCTATTTTCTTTAACTGCTATTACTTTGGGTATTACCGAGAGTTTGACCCAAACTGGCATTAATGTCACGATTCTTCAATCAAAACAGTCTGTGAAAAGTTTTATTGATACTGCTTGGGTGGTGGCCATTATTAGAGGTTTTGTCATTGGTATCATCATGTTGCTCATGGGCCTATTCATGCAAAACTTCTACCAAGAGCCACAATTATTAATACTCATTGCTGTTGCAGCTTTAGTGCCGATTATTAAAGGTTTTATTAATCCTTATATTGTTATCCTGCATAAAGAGATGAGATTTTTTCAAGATAGTCTTTATCGATTTTCGTTAATTTTTGTTGAAAGCTTAGCAGCAGTGATTCTTGGTTTTTTAACTCACTCGGTTTGGTCTTTAGTTTTTGCTTTAATTATTGGCGCTATTTATGAGGTAGTTATTTCTTTCATCTTCTTCAAACTTAAACCAAAATTTAATTATCTACCTTCAAAGGGCAAAATAATTCTAAATAATGCCAAGTGGTTAAGTCTTTCAACTGTTTTTAATTATCTCAATGAAAACGTCGATGATTTCATCTTGGGCAAGATATTTGGCACCCATGCTCTTGGTATCTATCACAATAGTTATGCGCTTAGCCACAAAGCTAATTATGACTTTTCTAAATCTGTTCATCACAGTACTTTGCCTGCTTTTACCAGGCTGACTGATTCATCCCTAAGATTACAAAGAGCTTTTTATCGTTCAATGTTAGCTTTAATTGCTTTGATTAGCTTCGCTTCACTGCCCTTAATTATTTTCCCAGGATTCTTTGTTAAACTGATTCTAGGTTCACAATGGCTAGAAGTTATCCCTTTGGTTAGACCTTTAATCTTTGCTGGTATTGTCCAAAGTATTAGTAATCAAAGCTATGCCTTATTTTTGGCTAGAAAACAATATAAAATTCTCAATCTGCATCTATTTAGTTCACTAGTTTTGATGATAATTTTACTGATTTGGTGGGGAAATAGTTACCAACTACTTGGTGCTGTCTATGGTATTTTAGTGTCTAGATTAATTGCTTTGCCTCTTATTCTAGTTGGTATACTACACAAAACTCATGATAAAAAATAAAGTACCACTTAGTGTCATTATCCTAACTCACCGTCAAGACCAACGCTTTATTAAAGCTTTAAAATCAGCCCAACCAGCCACTGAAGTTTTAGTGATTGATTACCAAAGTGGTAACAACTGGCAAGAACTAAACAAAAAATATCATTTCAAGTTAATCAAGAGAGCTGGCTCAATCGAGAACTTTTCTCAAGAAAGAAACCTAGCTCTAAAAGAAAGCCAAGCCGAGTGGGTTTTCTTTTTGGACAGTGATGAAGAAATCACCTCAACAAGTTGGTTAGAGATAACAGACTTAGTCACTAATAATAGTGGTGTTGATGGTTATCTGGTCGAACGAACAGATATTTTTTATGGCCGAGCACTTAAATTTGGAGAGACTGGCGGCAATAAGTTTTTAAGACTTATTCGTAAAGCTAAAGCCCAATATTTAAGACCTGTTCATGAACAAGCCATTGTTCAAGGCACCACTGAATACAGCAAAATTCAAATAGTTCATTATTCTCACCAAAACATTTCTGAGTTTATTCAAGATGTTACTCATTATGCTGTGCTAGAAGCTGAATACCAAAACGATGATTTACTCAGTCCAACAACTTTGGGTTTAAAAACCATCATTTATCCCAAAAGTAAGTTCTTAGTAAATTATCTTTTTAAGTTGGGATTCTTAGATGGTTGGCGAGGTTTAGTTTACGCTACTATCATGAGCTTGCATTCAATCATGGTTAGAGTGTTTTCTTATGAAAATCATTAAAACTATTACCAGTGATTTTTTTACTTTGATCTTTACGTTGTTTTGGTTAGTTTTTTCTTTGGGCCAACTACAAAGAATTCAACTCCAGGGTGATTTCGCTTTTTATCTTCACGACATCATTATTACGATTTTTGTGGTGGGGTTTTTATGGCAAAACAAAAACAATATTTTTAACTCCAAAAAAATTTTCTGGCCAAAGTATCAGCTAGAATTAAGTTTTTTAACCTTAGTTATAGTTAGTATGATCATTGGCTATTGGGAAGGAAGAATTACTCCCAAAAGCTGGCTTTATTTCTTGCGACTAGTTGACTATAGTTTGTTTGTTTATGCTCTACAAAAAGTTAAGTTAGCTTATCAACCATATATTGGCCTAGTCATTGCTGGAACACTGATTGGAGTTTGGGGCTTGGGTCAATATCTAACCATACCAGATGTAAGATTTCTCAATATTTTTGGCTGGGACAACCATTACTATCGATTAATCAGTACTATCTTTGATCCAGCTTTCACCGGCATGATTTTGGTACTAACGATTGGCTTATGGCAAAGACTAATTAATCAGAAACCAACCTATCAACAAATCGGTTGGCTAACTCAAATAATTCTCATTCTGGCTATTGCTGCTACTTTTTCTAGAGCCAGTTATTTGGCCTTAGGGTTACTAACTACTCATCAATGGCTAACTACCAACCAAAAATTTAAATGGAGTTTTTTGGGTATATTTTTTTTGTTAATAATTATCTTGTTACCAAAACCAGGAGGGGAAGGAGTTAACTTAGCTAGAACAAGCACTATTGAGGCTAGATCAGAAAATATTCAAGAAAATTTAATTACTTTACGAGGTTCTCAATGGCTGTGGGGTAGAGGATTATTTAATAATGATGCTCAAAAAACTAGTTACACTAGCAACCATGCCCAATTACCAGACAATCTGTTAATTTTAGTAATTAATGGTACCGGAGTAATTGGTTTAACATTATTTGGCCTATTAACTTTCAAATGGATAAAAATATTTTACAAACAAGATAAATTATGGAGCATACTACTAATTACTGTCTTGACTCATAGCATGTTCAATAATACTTTACTTCAACCGTTTGTTTTTTTGAGTTTATTCAGCAGTAAAAAAATAAGTAATGATTAGCTTAAGCAAGCTAAAGTCTAAACTTTACCATTAAGGTTTGCTCAGTCACATTGCCAGCTCGATCTTCGATTTTAAATTTAAGTTCATTATCTCCCTCTTGAAGATAATAAGAAAATTTAAAACTACCTTCACCATCTACATAAACAGAACGATCATTGATATGTAACTTAGAATGAGGTTCTGTTTTACCTTTGATAGCATAGTTTTGGTTTTCTTTAGCCAAAATTTCTTGACCATCAGTAAGGTTTTCTAATTCCAATATCGGTGCTTCATTATCCAAATTAATGAACATATCATTGGTTGTATTTGACTCATTGCCAGCCTCATCTACACCATAAAAACTCAACTTGTTTTCACCTTCTGTCAAAGTCAGTTGATACTCAAAAGAGCCCTTATCGTCAACAACAATCTCATCAGTCTGTTCACCGTTTTTGACTACAACAACTTTACTTTTAGCCTCTGCAAAACCCTCAATGGTCAAAACAGCATCTTTAATTGAGTCAGGAAAAGGTAAGATGATTGGTACTTGAGGTGGAACCTCATCTTTTTCTTTGAAACTAATATCACCTGTACCTAAAAAGTTAAAAAATAAATTAATTAGTCTAGGCATTATCACCAAAAAGAAAACTAAAACAGCAACAATAGAGAAAACAATCATCGCCACTGATTGACGAGCAATTTTTTTACCCTGAGTTCTAGTTAAACGTGAATTAGCAGTTCTTAGCATAGGCTTATTATAACCAATTTAATTTTTAAGTTAATTTTGTTAAAAGTTCCTTCGGTTGATCAATTATATAGTCAGGTTTAGCTTTTTGCAGTCTTGCCTTAGAATTAAAGCCCCAAGTCACAGCAATAATCGGCAAACCAGCCTGGTGAGATGCTTCTATATCCCTCACTTCATCACCAACATAAATTACTTTAGCGGCAGTTAAGTGATGTTTTTTCAAAACATTGCTCAAAACTTTAGCTTTACCAAATAAACCTTTTTCAGAATAAATAAAATCTATTCCTTTTATTTGATGGTAGTTTAAAAAAAGTTCAATGTTTTCCTTAGAATTAGAACTAACAATCCCGATTTGAAAACCTTTTTCTTTTAAATCAATTAGTAATTCTTCTAATCCTGAAATTAAGTTCAACTGCTGAAGATTATTTTTTAATTTAGGTAAAATTTCTTTGGTTAAACGAATAAACTTTAATCGAGAAATCTTAAATTCTTCAATCAACTCCTTAGCACTTAAGTTTCTGATTTTTTCTCGATCGGCTTGAGCAATTTTGGGTAACTGATATTTAACTGAAACTTGATTGAATAAATCGACCATAGCCTCAAGAGTATCAGCAATCGTACCATCAAAATCAAAAATAACAGTATCAACTTTTCTCATGATGAGCCAGAAAAGGGGATCGAACCCTTGACCTACGGTTTACGATACCGTCGCTCTACCAACTGAGCTATTCTGGCTTGGTTGTAGGCTAAATTTTACAACCTGGCACTACTAAAAGCCAGATCAAGCAAAAAAATGGTATACTAACTTTTTAGGGAGAATAATAAAGTTGTTCTTTTTTCCCTAATTATGACTAATTATCAGGAAACTAATCATCAAATTCTTAATTATAGGCAAATTTTAGAACAATTTCGTAATTCTGTTAGTCGTCTCTGGAAAAGTAAAAAAGCTCAAACTGAAGGCTTTTTCACTTCTAACTGCAACTTACTTCCTCAAAAAATCATTATTTCTAGAGAAATTGTTCCCGTTAACAACCGAGAACAGCTAATTGAAGATCTGCTTGATGGTATAAAAAGAGGTTGTAACGTAGGTGTTAGAACTTGTTTTTCTCCACAACCAAACAACTCTCCTTGGATTATGGGGATTAAAACTGTTGCTGATATTGAAAACTTTTTAACTCATGAATACCTTGATTGGTTAAAAATGCCTGGAATTACCGAATTGATTGTGATGAATAATCCTCCTGATCTGGGTAATAAAGAAAAAAGTAGTGAATTTTTTGTTTTTAAAATGGGAGATCGGAATCAAAAAGAATTCAGCGGTTGTTACATTGAGATGAGACTTGATACTTTTCAACTACGTAGCCTGGAAGCAGATACTTCGCCAGCTGACATGATTATTATCAAAATAAGTAATTTTGAAACTGTCACTGTTGTGATTGGTGCCAACTACACTTTCGACCAACAAGAAATTGAGTATCAATTCTCAGCCGCTAATTACCAAAAAATAGAAACTGATTTAGCCAATAAACTTTCGGCTAAACATCTCAGAACTATCTATTCTTTTCTAGAAAGCCTTCGTTATTTAATGAGTGATTCACAATCAGCCTTAAAAAGAAAACTCAAGGCTTTTGCTGAGTTTGGCTTAGAATTTAGTGAGTGGCAATCTCAAATTGACTCAGCAGGGAATAACAGCTGGATGAAAATTTATGGTTTTAAAGGATCAAATGATGAAACTCACTGGAGTACTATTCATTAATAGTCTTATATTGACAAATTATAGGATATAATATATAATGATTGGGTTCTTTAAAATTGATAATAAAGTTTAAATGAAAATTGCTTTCAAACTAATCTTTATTATTAGCAGAATACTGCCACACTGATTTTAGATACCTCTATATACTTGGGGAAAATAAAGCTTATTTTATAGTAAGTTTTATTTTCCCCAAGCCTCTCCTGGTAAAACGGGAGAGAGTAAAAAAATGAGAGGTAACTATGAACGCACATCTTTGGATCATCTGGATTGTACTCTGGGCGTTAGCCCAAGCAGTAGCCGGAAACGTACTGACCTTCATCCTTTGGAAAATTACGAAAACGCTGAAGTATAACTATCACCACAATGTAATGTTTTTTGTGATGATTGCTTCTTTCGTGATTTCCATCCACGTAAAACCTGGACTTTGGATTATCCTGTCAATAGCTCTCGGGTCATTGGTACAGCATTTGATTTACGCTTACTCACCAATTTTTCCGATTCCTGATGACTGGAAAGACCATGTGGATGAAGTCTTGTATCCATGAAAAACGGGGGTGCACAATTCATGTGCACCCCCCTCATTAAAAAACCAAAAAAATCAGTGTGGCTTTAACAAAAATATTTATCTGAGCTCCTATATACGGAGCTTTTTTTATAATGGTAAACTGATAGTTGAAAGGCTAATTATGAAACTCAACTTACGTTTGCTTTACTTGTATCTTTTTTCTTTTGTCGGCTTACTAATTTTAATTATTGGTAGCATCCAAATCGTGGATCTTACCCTAAAAACTTATGTGTTTAAAGTTAATGATTATGGTTACTACTATTATGCCGAAGCAGAGTCTCCTGCCATCAGAGAACAAAACAAAAGAATGTATGAAGAAGAACAAGCCAATCAAAGAAAAAGACAATTTAGCAATAGTCTAGCCATGATTTTGGTTGGAGGACCAGTTTATTTATATCACTGGAAAACCATTAAAAAAGAAAATAAAAGTTAAAAAAATCCCCCTAGAATTTCTCATTACTGAGCGGGTGACGAGGCTCCCCCCTTTGGGGATTAGCCACGCGCTTCGCAAATTCAAACAAAACTAAATCTTATGGTTCGCTTGGCGGTGAACCAGCTTCACTTTGTTCAGCAGGGATCTGTACCAGCCATCAGTTCATAAAAAAAATTGGCAGTGGCCAATTTTTTCTATGAGCGGGTGACGAGGCTCGAACTCGCGATCTTCTGCTTGGGAAGCAGACATACTACCACTGTACTACACCCGCAAATTTAATAAACACCATTATAACGCAAGCTTTCAAGTATAATACCTGATATGAAATCTGGATTTTGGAGTAAATTAGCTAAACCAATTATTGGTTTGTCACCGATGGATGGGGTGACAGATCATCCTTTTCGTCACTTAACCAAGAAATATGGTCAGCCTGATGTAATTTATACTGAGTTTGCCACTGTTGAAGGCTTCTGTCGTGGGGTAGTAAAACCACTGGTGGACTTCCTTTACGATGAAACTCAACGCCCAATTGTGGCTCAAATTTATGGCACTACTCCAGAATATTTTCGTCAAACAACAATCGCTTTATGCCAATTAGGTTTTGATGGTGTTGATATTAATATGGGTTGTCCTGCCAAAAGTGTTTCCCAAAGTGGGGCTGGAGCTGGCTTGATTAAAACCCCCAAGCTTGCTCAAGAAATTGTTAAAGCTACTAAGCAAGGAGTAACTGATTGGCAGAGTGGCCAAACAGTTCGTGACTGTCCTGATTTAACTAATAGTATTTGTGAAATTATTGAACAACGCCACCAACAACTTCCCAAACAATATCAAGCTCATGACCGGATAATTCCTATTAGTGTTAAAACTAGAGTTGGTTATGACCAAGTGATTACTGAAGATTGGCTAAAATATTTATTAGAAGTAGAACCAGCGGCAATTGCTCTTCACGGTAGAACTTTACGCCAAGCTTACACTGGTTTTGCTAGTTGGGAGGAAATTGGTAAAGCTGCCCAACTAATCAAACAAAATAACTCTGATATTACTTTTCTGGGCAATGGGGATGTTCACTCGCTTGAAGAGGCTTTAGAAAAAATTAATCAATATCAAGTTGATGGGATCTTAATCGGTCGAGCTAGCTTTGGAAATCCCTGGCTTTTCTCAAAAACTAAATCAGAAGTTACTATTCAACAACGAGCAGCCCTAGCTTTGGAACATAGCTTGCTCTATGAGCAAACCTACCAACAAGATGAACGCTATCGGTTTTTACCAATGCGCAAACACCTAACTTGGTACATTAAAAACTTTCCCAACGCCAGTGATATTAGGATTGAATTAGTAAAAACAGAAAATAGCGCACAAGTCAAAGAAATTTTACAAAAACATCAACTCTTGGTTGTATAATATCGCTATGGCCAAAAATCCAGAAAACTCGGCAGAAAGATTTGACTGGGGAAAACTCATTGGTCCTTTGGGTTTATTAGCTATTGCTACTCTTGTTAGTTTGGGTGCGTATTCTGAAAAACAAAAAACAGCGATCAAAGAACGAGATCAAGATTCTTGTCAATTTCCTGGCGAACATAACTGTGGAGGAAAAATAATTATTCATCAAATTATTCCCCCAAAGTATGCCAAAAAATTCAATATTAATCCTGATTTTGCTGAGAATGGTTTAACCATTTGCCGTAATGCTCAAAAACTTATTTACCCTGATACTTCCGTTGAAACAGCTAATATTCCTGAGGCAATTAAAACCAGAAACATTAAACTTAACCAACGGCAACCCTATTGGGTAACTATCTTTGACCGAGCGATGAGTTCTGTGGCCGTTAGAAATACTCAACAAGCCCAAAAAGACCAAGCTTGGTATTTTCCTGATAAAAAAACTCGCAATAAAAAAGCCTAGTTTTTCACCTGTTCCCAACTTTCTCATCAGCTATAATGACCACTGATGTCACAAGACCAAAATTTTAGTCGCATCTATCAAGCACTTAACCCAGCTCAAAAAAAAGCAGTTGAAACCATTGACGGTCCAGTAATGGTGATTGCTGGTCCTGGTACAGGTAAAACCCAAGTTTTAACCGCTAGAATTGCCCAAATTCTGCAAAAAACCGACACCAATCCTACTAGTATTTTGGCTTTGACCTTTACTGAAAGCGCTGCCAAAAACATGCGTGAAAGATTAGTCAAAATGATTGGTAAAACTGGTTATTATGTGCAAATTGCTACTTTCCATGCCTTTTGTAAAGAAGTAATCGATAATCATCCAGAAGCTTTTCCCATTGAAAGAGATAGTACTCCTTTATCAGACTTAGAACGTTATGAATTCTTTGAAGATATTTTTCATAATTTAAATTTAAAAGAAATCAAACCTCTCAACACACCATTTTTTTACATCAAAGATGCCATTAAAGGAATCTCTGATCTTAAAAGAGAAGGCATTAACCCCTATCAGTATCAAGAGCTATTAAACCAATGGGAACAACGTTTAATCGCAACTGAACCATCACCAGCAGAACCCGGCAAAAGGACTCGTAAAAAACCTGGAGAACTGAGTAGAACTGATTGGGAAAAAGATCAAAAACAGTTAGCCAAAAATAAAGAGTTGTTGGAGGTTTATAAAACCTACCAACAAAAATTAAGAGCTGGTAAGCGCTATGACTTTGATGACATGATTGTATTAGTGGTTGAAGCTTTTCAAAAAAATGAATTGTTACTACGTGAATATCAAGAAAACCTTCATTATTTTTTGGTTGATGAATACCAAGATACTAACTCTGCGCAAAATACTGTTGTTGATTTGTTGGCTAGTTACTGGCAAGAAGCTGCTAATATTTTCGTAGTAGGAGACCCCAATCAAGCCATTTATCGTTTTCAAGGAGCTTCAGTAGAAAACATGTTGGAGTTTGTGCATAAGTATCCACAAGCAACAGTAATAACTTTGGAAACTGGCTACCGTTGTCCACAAAATATCTACGATACCGCCACGGCTGTTATTAGTCATAACAAGCTAGCAATTGAACTTAGTAATAAAAAAATCTCCTTAGTTAATAATCTTAAAAGTCCTCATGGCAAAGGCAATAAAATTAATTTAATAACAGCTTCATCACAAGTATTAGAAGCTGTTCAAATTGCCGAGCAAATCAAACAACTTTTGGACCAAGCTGTCCCAGCTCATGAAATCTCGGTTCTATATCGTCACAATGCTGACAGACATACTTTGGTTGAGGTATTTGACAATTGGCAGATTCCTTATGAAGTTGAAGGTGGAGGGGATGCCCTTAAAGAAGAAATTGTTCGCCAACTGATTACTTTATTCAGAGTAATCGTCGCGATTAGAACTGGTGAAGAAACTGAACTACTTTATGAAACTCTACAATATGATTGGTTAAAAAATACTTTTGCTTGGGAAAAAGATGTGGTTCTAAAACTAGCAAGAGCATCCGGTAAAACTAAACTACCACTCTTAGATCTAATCGAACAAGATTTAACAGCAATTAACAAACTTCACCCAGGCCATGAAATTACCCCTTTAGAATTAATCCCCCTTAAAAACTATCTTAATAACCTTAAAAACTGGGACAGTGCTGATGCGAATAAAACTTTTCCTGCTTTTTTTGAACAAGTTATTCAAGAATCTGGTTTACTACCATGGATTATTAACCAACCAGGAAAAATTTATGGCATTACCGTTTTAAACTCTTTGTTTAGTGAAATTAAAAAATTGGTTAATCATAATCACCAATTTAAACTAGTTGATTTACTAAAAACTCTCGCTTTGATTGAAGAACATAACCTACAAATTACCATCGAAGATCTCAATGTCCGCAAACAAGCTGTCCATTTATCAACTGTTCATAAAGCTAAAGGCAGAGAATGGGAAAATGTTTTTTTATACCAATGTCTTGATAAAAAGTGGGGTAATAACCGAAAAAGAGAACTTATTAAACTACCTGTAGAAATCTTAAAAAACACTAATCTTGATACTAAAGAACGCAATGAAGATGAACGCCGTTTATTCTATGTAGCTCTGACTAGAGCTAAAAACCAAATAGTCATTTCTCACCCAGATACAGTTATTACGGAAGGGCATAGCCGTGATGTAGTCCCTAGCATGTTTCTGATAGAAGTCCAAGAAACTAATAACCAACAAACCTGGCAAAAATTAGCGAGTGAGTTAAATGAAGAAAACTCAGCCCAATACCTAACCAAAATCCTCAAACCAAATCCCACCCCAGATGTTCTCATTACTGGTGAAAAAGAAAAGCTTTACCTCAACTGGTTGCTAACTAACTTCCGCTGGTCAGTGACTGCTTTGAATACTTACCTACGTAGTCCAGAAGAGTTTTTGCATAACACCTTACTTAGAATCCCTAGAGCCAAAATTCCCCAATTAGCTTTTGGAACCGCTATGCATAACACCATGGAATTTCTTTACAAAACTTTCCAACAAACAAGCCAATATCCAACTTTGAATGATCTAAAAAAGCAGTTTGAGTTAGCCTTAGAACAAGAAATTTTAGAACCAGCAGAACAATTTAATCGTCTTAAATATGGCTATGAAGTGTTAGACCGCTACTACTTAGAGTTAGCAAATAAAAATCCAAATCCATTATTTATCGAACGGTTCTTCGGCAGTGGTAAACAAAAAGTCATACTTGATGATATTGCTTTGACTGGAAGAATTGACCGAATTGACTGGCATAGTATTGAACAAAAACAAGTCAAAGTAATCGACTACAAAACTGGTAAAGTCAAAAGTGCTAATGAAATTGAAGGCAAAACTGCTAATGCCAAACTATCTGAACGAGAAAGAAAATTACCAGAAAATATTCGTGGTCCATATAAACGCCAACTATTATTCTACAAACTATTAACCAAACTAGATAAATCTTTTCCATATGAAGTGGTCAGTGGTGAATTTGAGTTCTTAGAACCAAATAACTCTAGCAAAATTGTGACTAGAAATTTTGAGTTGTTGGATGAAGATGTAAAGGCTTTGGAAAAATTAATTAAAGATGTAGTGAAAGAGTTGAGGGAAGCTTGGCAGTGAAGATAATTTTGGTCGCATCAATTAACGGTAAAGCCAAACAAAAATTCTTTTATCTATCTATTATTGGACTACTAAAAGATCTGGGTCATGAAGTATTTTACGAACATATCTTAAAAGAAAGCCCAGAATCTCTTTCTCAGTCTCTAGAAAAAAATATTAAATTTCATAAAAATATTATTAAAAAAATTAGAAAAACAGACCTGGTCCTTTCTGAAGCAACTCATGAAAGTATTAGTGTTGGCTATTTAATTCATGAGGCTTTAACTTTAAATAAACCAGTCATTGCCGTATCTAGGTCAGATGCTACTCCTAATATCTCGGTTTTTTTAGAAAACTTTCGAAAGTTTACCTTTTTCCCTTATAAAAAAACAGAAGAATTAAAAAAAGAACTGCCCAAATTAATTAATAGCACTAAAATAGAAAAATTAAAAAGATTTAACTTTTTAATTTCAGAAAAAATAGATGAAAAACTTAAAAAATTAGCAGATAACAACAAAACCTCTAAATCAGAATTTCTAAGAACTTTAATTAAAAATCTTTAACTCTTCCCACTCCTAGGCTGATATTCTATACTACATTTTACTATGTTTGATTGGCCTACCGCAAAAAACAAAACCCAAATATCAATTAGCCCCTCAATCGTGATTTTTACCCTAGCTGTCATAGGGGCTTTGAAGTTTATGGCCTCGATTAATAACATTCTCCTGTTATTACTATTATCTTTTATTTTAATGGTAGCTTTAAACCCAGCCGTAACTCGTTTCCAAAAATACTTCAAAATGCCTAGAGCTATTAGTATGATTTTTGTTTACGTTTTGTTTATCATCGTGATTGTTTCTGCTACAGCCTTGGTCTTACCACCGTTGATTACCGAAATTATCCATTTTTTGAAAACCATTAACCTGCCCTATCTTCAACAACAGTTCTCTAAAATGGAGTTTTCCTTCTCAGAAATTGGTAACTTAGCCAATCAGTTTAGTTCCTCAGTTAACTTCTTAATTAGCGCAGTTACTGGTACCTTCACAGGTATTTTTACTTTTGTCACTTTACTAATTATGTCTTTTTACATGTTGTTAGATAGACCAAATTTACATAAAAAAGTAGCTTGGTTTACTAATAAAAATGAACATCTGGTAACTGCTAAAGAGTTTATTGATGATCTTGAAAAACAACTTGGAGGCTGGGTTAGAGGACAGTTAATTCTTATGGTAGTCATTGCTATTGCAACCTACTTTGGTCTAATGATGTTAAAAATTCCTTTTGCTTTACCTCTGGCTATTCTCGCTGGCTTTTTGGAAATCTTGCCGAATTTGGGACCATTTATTTCTGCTGTTCCAGGAGTAGTTTTGGCATACGTAGCTTATGGCTTTCCTATGGCTGGGGCCACTGTTTTAGTTTATGTCCTAATTCAACAACTAGAAAATAATCTATTAGTCCCCAAAATCATGAGTGCTAATGCCAAAGTTAACCCCTTGGTCTCGATGCTTTGTGTCTTGATCGGTTTCCAACTAGGGGGAGTGGTAGGAGGTTTGCTAGCAATCCCAGTCTATATCATTATTAGAGCTACTTATTCACTCTGGAGAACAAAAATTTTATATAAAAAAAATGAATAATTATGTCAGAATCAAGTCGCTTACAACGTAATAAGATTTTTGCCCAAGGTTTAGAAGCCACCATGACTTACGTGGTCAGAATTGGTGCCTATACTTTTAAGTTTGTGGTTGATTTTATTAGAGAAATATTTGCTTCTTTAATTGGTAAAAAATAAGTAAAACTTTACCAATCATTGAAAGTAAAAATCCCTACTCTTTCGAGCAGGGATTTTTTATGAAAGACTCTCTTAGAACAATCTCCAACAGCAAATGTTGGTTTTTATTCTTAAGCCTTTTTCTTTTTTCGCCTGGTTGTAAGCATTAATGGATCATCAACAAGTGACAAACCTTCATACTCATATTCTTCTAAGGGTGGCGGTGCATTTCTTTTTCCGTACTCTTTTCCGGAAGGGGTGAAATAACGCCAGATGTAAACCGGAAGAAGAATTACCAGTGCTACCAATACAAGTATCATGGGTTTTCTCCTGAAAAAAAGCGCAACCACTTAATGGAAATAAGTGATATCTGTTCACCACCAATTGTTTTATTAAAGAACAACCAGATACCAAAAAATAAAACAAG
>CAYSQA010000005.1:0-52307 GCA_964433225.1 uncultured Pseudomonadales bacterium | reverse complement strand
GTTAACATCAATACCAATACTACAACTACCAGCCAACCAAACTTGCCCTCACAACTACCTCAATCTGGTCCTGAAGATTGGTTAAAATACTTACAAATTGGACTAGGAGCACTCGGGGCTGGAGCTCTTCTGCTACTCTTCCTCTAGCAAATTAAAAAATAAATTAAAGGCCTGTTCTTGAGAACAGGCCTTTTTTGGTTAATCATATATCCTAATTGACTGATCCCTAAAAAAAGTTATATCCTTATTAAGAAATGATTTAAGTTTATGGAATCAGGAAACCAAAATAATACCGAATTAACTCAACAAACAGATACTTCTGCTGCTAAAAAAGAAGTTAAGTTTGCTCAAAGTCCAAAGTCAAACAAGAAAATTGTTTTGGGGTTGATTTCTTTGTTGTTTTTGGTGATTGGCGGTGGAATCGGGCTTTACTTAACAAAAGTCAGCCAAGATTTGAGACAACAAGCCGATACTGGCAGTTACAGTAACTATGAATGTAACTTGAATGATCCGAATGCTTGTGGGGGAAAGCCTGAACAATGTCACTGTACTGGCGGTGATGCCTGTACTGGTACAGAATGTGATGATTCTATTCAAGCTTCCTGTGAACTACAAGGCAGAGCTTACTGTACTAATTATCAAGGCCAAGGAACAACTTGTTGTGTTCCTGGTTATGTTTGTTGTTCTGATATCTATGGACCGGGCGAAGATGGTTGCTGTCCAGGGGGTGGCGGGGGACCCACTAATCCACCGAATAATCCAACTGACCCACCAACCACAATTACTCCTACAAACACTCCAACACCCAGTCCCACAATAACTATTACTCCTACTACAACTATCACTCCAACTCCAACTACTCCAGTTGGTCCTCAATGTCTGGATATTAAAATGTACAGCATAACCAATGGACAAAGTGACATTGTTAACCTAACAAATAATGATGATGCAAATTTAGTACCTGGAGAAAGTATTGTTAGATTAGTTTGTAGTAGTACAGATGGACCTACTTTACCAACAGGCTACTTCTATGCCTTTAGAATTTATGAGCCATGTGGCAGCGGCAACCACTATGAACCTCTAGAATTTGTTAATAATGAAGGAGAAAATGGTATCAACTATACCATTGGTTTCTCTGGAGACTATATGGCTCAATGTGCAATTTGTGAGGTTGATACCGCAGGTGACACGGTTTGTGGTTGGGAAAGTTTAACACCAACAGCCTGTGAGAATGATTTAGACTAAAATGATAGACACTAACAATAACACACCAGTTCAAAATGAATTGCCACAGAACAAAGTGGTTTCTAATATTCCTAGTTTTACAAAAAAAGAAGAAAATCAACCAAAAAGAAGTATTAAAAATACTGTTTTACTTGTTCTTGGTTTATTAGCTTTTTTTGTTACTGGTGTGGCTGGAGTAATGATTGCTCAAAAACAATTCTTAGATGATTCTATTACCGCTCCCAATGCTCCATCATCTCAACCAGCTGCCTATATTAGTCAAGAGAGCTGCCATATTTCATTTACTGTACCAGGCCAAGAGGTTACCCCTACTCCAACCCCAGAACCAGCAGAATGTGGTTCTACTCCCTGTGAAACTGATACTGATTGTTCAACAGACCTCATCTGTGTAACAGCCGAAGATGGAGAAAACTACTGCTCAATGCCAGAATATGAAGAAGCCTGTATTAATAACCCCGGAGTTAATACTTGTTGTAACGAACCAACTAATACCCCCACTCCGACTCCAACGCCAACCCAAGGAAGCTCCTCCAGTAGCTCCAGCTCAAGTTCTAGTAGTTCTTCTGTCACCGTAAAGGTTGAAAACAACACTAAAATCTCTGGCAATACTAACACCAGCAAAACTACCACTACGACCAAAGGCCAACAACCAGAATATCCTGAAACTTTGCCTCAATCTGGGCCAGAAGATTGGTTAAAATACCTACAAATTGGTTTGGGAGCACTTGGGGTGGGAGCCTTATTAATTCTTTTCCTCTAATGATTGACTAACCTGGCTAAAAAGAGCTATCCTTATAGGATATACACATCAATGTCTGACTTTGTAGTTGAAAAAAACCAAACAAATACACAAGCAATCCCCTCAACAAAAAAGGAGGGTGATTTTAGTTTCAAAAATAAAAAATCAAAGTTAGTCAATAAAAAGAAAACAAGACTAATTTTGGGTTTTTTGTCGTTGTTATTACTAATTCTTGGTGGAGCTATTGGTCTTTACATGACCAAGATAAGCCAAGATTTAAGACAGCAAGCAGATGTTGGTGATTATACTGGTACCAGTGACGTCTGTACCGCCAGTGGTGGTCAATGGGTAGGAAACTTATGTTGGATGGGAGGAACGGCTACTTGTGCCGGGCCAGGACAAGGTGGTGGAGATCCCTGTGCTGCTAATGGTGGAATTTGTTCTGGAACTAATGTAATTAGATGCCAATGTGGTAATGCTTGGGTCGCTGGTAAGGCAGGCTCAAGTTGTAGTGATTTATGTAACGAAGCCAACCTGCCTTGTGACGACAGTTGTACTCCTACTAATCCACCAAACAATCCTACTAACCCGCCACCAAATCCAACCAATACTCCAACCCCAAGACCAACTAGAACACCTACCCCTACTCCCAGTGTTCCCCCTAGTCCAACACCAACCTTGCCTCCAAATGTAACCCCAACCATTACTCCAACCATAGTGCCAACTATTATTCCTGGTTGTGGCTTTGGTCCATGTACGGATAATAGTGGTTGTGATGATGACCTAATCTGTATAACGGCTGATAATGGCAATAGTTACTGTTCACTCCCAGAATATGAAGCTGCTTGTATTTCTAAGCCAGGCGTTGAAGCTTGTTGTACAGCTCCAACCGTCACTCCAACCACTCCACCTAACGAACCAACCTCAACTCCCACTGCCACTCCAACCCAAACTAGTAGCAGCAGTAGTAGTTCTTCATCTAGCTCTAGTAGTACTGCATCAGTCAACATTACTAATAACACCACTACTTCAACAGCAGCGACTAATAGATATGTCCAAACAGCCCCAACTTTACCTCCAGAACTACCAAAAAGTGGACCAGAAGATTGGCTTCAATACTTACAAATTGGTCTAGGGGCACTTGGAGTAGGTGTACTTCTGTTATTATTCTTATAAGAAAAAAATTAAACAAAAACTTATAACACACCCCTTTCCCCCGTGGGTAAGTGTCTCATGCTCAAATGACCACAAAAAACTGACTCAAACTACCTACCTGGTTCACCGTTTTTTGTTTTATAATTACCTTCTAGAGAAAAAGCGTGCGTAGCTCAATTGGCAGAGCGCCAAGCTTATACCTTGGTGGTTCTAGGTTCAAGTCCTAGCGCACGCACTAAAATAGTTAAGAAGAACTATGAAAAAAAATATCAAAAATATTACTCAAAGAATTAAAACAATTTGGCAAACTAGAAAATGGCTAGTGATTATTTCCTTGATTATGCTGCTTGTAGTAGGCAATAAACTTTACCAAAGCAAAAAAAATCAACCCAGCTTAACTTTTGCTCATCCCACAAAAGAAACCATTACTAAAACCCTAGATGTATCTGGCGTTATTGATGCTAAGGAAAAAGTTAGTTTACGCTTTGCTACCGGAGGAAAAGTTGTTTACTTAGGTGTACAAGAGGGAGATACTGTAAAAAAATGGCAAACAATTGCGACCATTGATCAAAATACTGCTTTAAAAACTAAAGAAAAATACCTTAATAGCTACTCAAAAGAACGTTTGGATTGGGACCAAAGACAGGCCGATATTGGTGATGGCACCACTGTCGACGAAACCTTACAAAGAACAATTGATAAAGAACAATACGACTTGAATAACTCTGTCTTGGATGTTGAATTAGCCGCAATTTCTATTGCTAATAATACTATGACCGCTCCTTTTGATGGAATTTTAGTTAAAAGCCCAACTCCAGTAACTGGAGTGCAATTACTTGCTACAGACACCTTTGACTTAGTTAACCCAGAAACTTTAATTTTTAGAGCTTTGGTTGATGAGGCTGACATCGCTTTAGTTTCTAAAAACCAAATAGCTGAAATTCAACTTGATGCTTATCCAGATGATAAAAAACTCACTAGCTCAGTAAATTACATCTCTTATCAGAGCATACCTTCTTCTAGTGGAACTTCGTTTGTTGTTGAATTTCTTATTTCTTCAACTGATCTTAATAAATATCGATTAGGTATGAACGGTGATGTAGAAATAAAATTAGAAACAAAAGAAAATGTTTTAACTATTCCATTGATTGCTATTAAAGATAGAGATGGCAAAATTTTTGTCGAAATTAAAACAGGCAAAACCACCACCGAAGAAAAAGAAATTGAGATTGGTTTGGAAACAGATGAAAAAGTTGAAGTGCTTAGTGGTTTAACTGAAATGGATGAAATTGTTATTCCAGAATAAATTAAATGTCTAAGAAAATAGTCAATAAACCAGTTGTTCTAGAACTCAGAGATGTTGTTAAAGAATATACTTTGGGCACACAAAAAATTAAAGCCCTTGATGGTGTTTCCTTGAAAGTAAAGGCAGGAGATTTTTTATCTGTCATGGGACCATCTGGATCGGGAAAATCTACTTTTTTACAAGTTGCTAGTATTCTAGCCTCTCCAACAACTGGAAAAATCTTTATTAATGGCAAAGATACAACTACATACAATGAAAATGAGCGAGCTCATCTTAGAAATAAAGAGATTGGTTTTGTTTTTCAAAACTTCAACTTACTAGCCAAAACATCTGCTTTAGAAAATGTGGCTTTACCACTTGTTTATGCTGGAATCGAAGAAAAAACTCGGTTAGAAATAGCCAAAAATATGTTAGAGAAACTTGGCTTAGGTGACAGATTAAATAATACTCCGGCTCAACTTTCTGGAGGCCAACAACAAAGGGTAGCTATTGCCAGAGCCCTAATTAATAATCCTTCAATTATCTTTGCTGACGAGCCAACCGGCAACTTAGATTCAAAATCGGGCAAAGAGGTGGAAAAAATTCTCAAAGAACTAAATCAAGAAGGCAAAACCATCATCATGGTCACCCACGAACATGATGTAGCCAAGATTGCCAGATCAAGTATCGAGATTCATGATGGGAAAATCAAGAAATGAAGTTAAAAAATACCTTCTTAGTGGCTCTCAAAGCTATCATGGTCAATAAGGGTAGATCTTTTTTAACCATGCTCGGAGTAATTATTGGTGTTTCGTCAGTAGTTTTATTAACTTCAATTGGAACTGGCTTACAAGCTTTTGTAACTGAACAATTTGAAGAACTAGGTTCCAATAACATTATTGTCCTACCAGGAGATATTCTAGGAGAAGGTGGTGGTTTTAACCGAGAAGCTCAACAAAATGCTCTCATTAATAACAAACTAAAACTAAGTGATGTTAAAGACATTGAAAACCTAAGAGAATATGTTGAGTTTGCCCTGCCAATGAGTACTCAATCAGATACTGTTGCCTTTAGAAATGAAACAAAAAATGCTTCAGTAATCGGTACTTATTATCAATTTGAGGAATTCATTTCTGGAGTTGAAAAAGGCCGATTTTTCAACAAAACTGAAGACCAAGGAGCCGAAAGAGTTGCTGTTCTTGGCTGGGAAATAGCTAATCAACTGTTTGGTCAAATTGATCCAATTGGGAAAAAATTTAAACTAGGCACCCAAACTTTTAAAGTTGTTGGTGTGGCAGAAAAGCAAGGTGGTGGTTTTGGTGGACCTTCTTTTGATACTTATATCTATATTCCTTTAGAAACAGCCTCTAGAATCTATGATTCGGATAAAATTGTTGAAATCATGGTAAAAGCCAAAGATAAAGATAAAATGCAAGAAAGCATTGTTGCTATAGAAGAAACTCTAAGCAAAAGGCTAAAAGATGATGAATTCAGTGTCATTGACCAAACAGAGATCTTGAACACCATTAACAGTATTCTCGGGGTTTTAACTGCCGGACTTGGTGGAATCGCGGCAATCTCGCTAGTAGTTGGAGGCATTGGCATTATGAACATCATGCTGGTCTCAGTTACTGAAAGAACTAGAGAAATTGGTCTGAGGAAAGCTCTAGGAGCCACTCCCAACCAAATTTTATTTCAATTTTTGATTGAGTCAGCCCTCCTCTCTATCATGGGTGGATTAATTGGCTTAGCAATTGCTTACTTAGGATCATTGGGCCTACAAGCATTTTTCCCGGCTAAAGTAACCATGGAGGCAATTATGTTGGCTTTTGGGGTCTCTGCTGCCGTAGGCATCATTTTTGGTGTTGCTCCAGCCAAAAGAGCTGCTAACCTCTCTCCAATTGAAGCCCTGAGATATGAGTAACTTTACTTTTTGTCCAGACTTTGCCAAACTAGATTGAACTCATGAAAAAAAAACTTATTATTGGCCTAGCCATTTTTTTAATCTTAGCTGGCTATGTCTATGCTAGTTATAACAACCTATTACCAGAAAACATCCCCACTATTCCCAAAGAAAAAATTGAAGAAGTTAAAACAAATACCCCAACTTTTAACTCTGTCCAAGGAGAAACTCAAACTCAACTAGAAATTTTTTCTGCAAGAGCTAGAGAGCTGGGCTCTTATGCTCAAGAAGCCTTAAAAACAGGCATTCAAGAAGATAATTCTCAGCCAGTCCATGAAAAAGCTATTGAATATGGCCAATATATTTATTGCAAACAAGTCGTTGAAAGCTACGAGGTTAATCAACCAAACCAAAACTAACTAATTTCTGTCCCCAACCAACTTTTCCCAGTAAAAAAATTGTAGAGATTATCGCTTTTACCAGACATAATATAAGTTTTAAGACCAAATTTACTGTTTAAAGCCATTGATTCTTCAATCTTCAAATCCATGCCACCAGTGACATCAACTCCTTGAGTCTCTCTAAGATGTTTTTTTAGTTCAGGCCAAGTTTGTTGATTAATATGACCAACAACCTGTCCTTTATCATCTAAAAAGCCAGCAACCTCAGTAAGATGAATTAGTCTCTCTAACCGATAGCCATGTTCCGTTAATTTTTCAGTAAAAAAACTTAAGATTTTCTCGGTCGACCAAATCGTACACCCCATCGATTCGTCAAGAATAACATCACCACAAGTAATTGGAAATAAACCTTTCTCCAAATATTTTTCTAGTAACACAAAAAAATCTGCAACTGCTTGTTTATTGTTGGTAATTAAAGAGTTGCTCATTAAAAATGAAACTGCAGCAACATCTTGTTCGATAAAAGCTTTCACTATTTCTCTATTTAATCTAGCAGCCATATCCTGAACGACAGCCATACCATAGGCACTATCTTCATTAATAAAACCAGCCATGGTTTTATATTTGTAAGCAGGCAAATGTGCATAACTACCTTGCCCATGTCCAATAATTAGTTGTTCATCAGGAAACTCAGCTCTTACCAACTTAATTTGTTTAATTAGATCACTAATTATTTCTTTTTTTAAAGACATAAATTCTGCTTTATTAGTAATCACTGAGCCACCAAGTTTAATCAAAGTAATAGGTTTATTTTTGGTAAATTTTTTCATAAGTTATATGCCGTTATTAAAGCCTGTTGGGCTGCTGGTCTAATTTTAGCTTTTTCTTGTGCAAAAAAATCAGCTATTTCAGACTCTTTAACTAATACTACTTCTGTTTTTTCTTTTAATCTCAAAATTTGGTTTTCTTCAATTACCACTCTACTAACTACCCACAACAAAAATGTTACTTCTTCATCATATCTTTGCTGTTCAATCACTCCATCTCTTCTGATTTCAGCAGCTTTTAAATCAATAGGCAACTCAAATTCTTCTTGAGCTTCTCTTTCCAAGGCCTTTAACAAAATTGCATTACGATCAGAAACTTCCATTGCTTCTAAATCAGAATTAGTCTTTACTCCACCACTAACAAAACCCAACATCCCAGCACTTAATAAAGTCCAAAATTCATCACCCTTAACTCTTTCTTTTTTTCCTTTGCCTCCAGCTTCTTTAGGCAGTGAATCTTCTTTAGGTAAACTAAGAAAAACCACTTGCTCATCGTGGGTCAAAACACCGATCACCCCGTTTCTTATTCTTGTTTTTTCCATGGTTTAGAAAGACTATGTGATATTAGTCGGATAAAAAATTAAAATCATTCAATTTCTTTAAGCAATGATTTAGCCAGTGGAACAACACTAAAGATCGTGATCACACCTAAAACACTAAACATTAATCTAGTTGTTCCAAAAGCAATAATTGGACCAGAAATAATCGTAAAAATAGTATAAAAAACACCAATAATCATGCTTAGAGTAGAAATTGCAGTTGAACGATATTTAGAATCAAAGTGGGCATTAGTCATCCTGCCCAAAATTATCCAGCGAGCAGTTGATGCCGCCATTGAACCAGCTACAAAAGGTAGAGCCCACCAACTCTGTAAAACCAAACCTGGTAAAAGTGAAAAAATCATTAACAAAGGGAAGAACAAAATCGAGTTTTTTTCACTAAACAACTTTTTGTTTTGTAAAAGCTTAGTCAAAAAGATAATGTTAAATAACCTCATCCCCCCAATTAGAAAACCTCTTACTTCATCACTAAAACCCAAATCAACCATCAAAGAATTATTAAAGTACAAAGCTGCTGACCAAGTAATACTACCCACAAAAATATAAAACCAAGAAAGTTTTTTGAGAAATTTATTTTTAAATGCTTCCTTGGCTCCCCACTTAATCTGTCTTAAATAGTTTTTTAAAGTAAAAACTTCAGAATCAACAGCAGGTTCTCGCAAAAAAGTGGCAAAAATCCCACCTAGTAAAAAGAAGGCCCCTTCTATAAAGAATGGAGCAAAAATATTCCACTTATAAACAACTCCCCCCAAAACAGTTCCAATAATTAAGCCAAGCTGGTAAATAACTCCTTGCTTGGCCACAATATCTCCAAATTCTTGTTCCCGACCATCTTGTTTCAAAGAGTCATACAGCAAAGCATCAACTGAACCAGATAAAAAAGAATCAGCCAAACCAATAAAAGCAGCTAAAATCAAATAGTGACTAAAACCACTCGCAAAAGGAAATAGTAAAGAACTGGCTGAAAAAAATATAAAACCAATAATAATTGAAACCTTTTTACCCAAAATATCAGCAAAGGCACCTGTTGGCAGCTCAGAAATAATTTGAATAAAATACTGAAAACCAACTAAAAAAGAAATTTCTTCAATGGTGATAACTCTTCTATAAAACACAATCCAAATTGGAATGGAGAAAATTAAAGAGTGACAAAACTGCATTAAATAATAAACAGCAATGTTTTTCTCAGAAATAGTATCTTTTCTAAAAGGATTAAACATAAAAAATATTTCAAGTTAATGAAAAGAGGTATTATAGCTGAAAAAAACAAAACCACTCCCCTCAACCCCCAAGGGTAAGCATCTCATACCAACCTGAACAGAAAATTACAATCTAGCCCTAACCTGAATTTCAGCTTCAACCACTTCTCTATCCTTACCATATTTAAGTCTAGACAGCTGCTTAATCATCTCAGCCAGCTTAGGATTCATCCTGGCCTTAACTTCATCCATATCCTTCTCTAAAGACATACTAAAGGCTGGCACTGGCTCATTGCCAACAATGGTTTTAATATAAACATGAAATTTTTCGACATTAGCTAAATCATTTTCAGTAAAAGTGGGTGTAAATTCATGTTGCAAGAAATTGGCATCAGTGACACCAACTCTAAAAGAAACAATCGTGCCAACGTTACCAAAGACAGCGTTTTTTACTTCTTCATCAATTTGACCAATAAATTGATTAGCCACAGTTAAGTTAAGCTTATATTTACGAGCTTCAGAAAGAATGGTGGCAAAATCTTCCGTCGCATAGTTTTGAAATTCATCAACATATAAAAAGAAGTCTTGACGTTGATCCATCGGAATATCTTGACGACTCATTGCGGCAGTCAAAACCTTTGGCACCAGAATCAAACCTAAAAATTTAGCATCTTCTTCACCAAGAATACCTTTGGATAAATTACATAAAATAATCTTCTTTTCATCCATTGCTTTTCTGAAATTAAAGGCACTATATGGCTGACCAATAATGTTTCTCATGGTCTTATTGGTTACAAAACGACCAAATTTAGACACAATGTAATCCAAAACTTCTGACTTATGAAAATCACTGGTTTGGGCCATTTGATCTGTCCAGTAACGTTTAACCACAGGGTCTTTAACTAAAGGCAACAACTCTTCAACAAATTTTTGATCGGTCAAAGCCCGGACTAACTCAATAAAGGTGGAACCTTCCTTAGACATAATCGTTAACATGGCATTACGAATAGCATGCTCAAAACGAGGCCCAATAATACCAGTACGATGTGGGTCATAAAGTTTGTACATTAAACCAATCACCGAACTTACCACAAAATGTTTTTGTTCCTCTGTGTCAGCCTCCATCATATTTAAGCCCATCGGTCTAGCCAGGTCAGATGGGTTAAAGTAAATAACATCTTCAGCTCTTTCAGGCGGAACAAGTTGCAAAATGTCTTCAACAAACTCTCCGTGAGGATCAATGGCACAAACCCCCTGACCACTCTCGATATCTTGCATAATCATTTCTTTTAAAAACTCAGACTTACCAGTACCAGTTTTACCAATGATGTACATGTGTCGTTGTCTATCCTTGAGACTCATATAAACATTTCTGACTTCTCCACGGTAAACAGACTTACCCAAAAACAACCCCTGGTTAGGAATTAAATGAGGTGCTGGAGCATTCTTGGCTGTCAACCATTTAATGTGGTGGGTCTCAACTGTTTTATTAGGAAAATGAAAGACCGTTGCTAATTCTTCAGTATTCAAAACAAAACTCCCCCAACCAAAAAGAGGCATATAACGATAGATAAAATCAATCATGAATAAATGCTTAATAAAAAACCAAGGTTTTTCAAACTCATTGTATGCAGAGGTAAATTGAGCAAAAGCTCCATGAATATTGCTTAGGTGAGACTCTGCAGCTACTTCTGTTGGTGAAGAGACCACCATTCTAATGGAAACTCTAAAACCTGGTTTTTCCACCTTAGTTGTTACTGCTTCCATTTCTTTGGGGTCATGACCATAGGTAGCTTTTTGTGGATCGGCCTCTCGTTTCTTTTCATTCTTGATGTAATTTCTACCTTTTTTCTGCCATTTATTCCCCTCAGGGTGAATTAAAATTTGCAAAATCGCCCCTTCTCCTTCTCCCATTTTGGAAAAAGCAGAAGTAATTAAAGACAAACCGTCTGTTGGTAAATCTTTATAAGTTTTTAAAGGCAAATATTGGGCATCTTTTAATTTCAAAGAGGTGAAAGCTACCCGACCTTTTTCATTAAAAATATTTACTTCATCTTGTTCTTTAATATCAGCAAATGGATAAGCTCCATGAATTTGTTTCTCGACTAAATCTCTAATTTTTTTGGAACAACTAACATAAAAACCGATTTCTTCTTTTAACCCAACCAACTCAAAACTAATCAACTCCTCTGGTTCCAGAAATGAAAAAAAACCACTTTTCTTTAAAGAGTGCAAACCAGCAAACATTTGCTCAGCGGCATCAATCTTGATTTCATTATCCTTTGGTAAACGAACTAAGAGCGTCACAAAGTCTAAAGAATAATCTTCTCTTCTTCTGTGCTTAAACCATTGAAAAAACAAATAACCCAAAAAGAATAAGGCTACCCCCAATACTAACACCAATAATAGATTCATAAAAAACAAAGATACTTGATTGACAAAGTCAGCAGAACCAAACATCATTTTTGATCCTCCTCAACAAAGCGATAAATTACTTTACCAGAAAAAACCTTCATGATTTTTCTGCTCCATTCCACTAACCAACGAATACTAAATTTAGGGCTCTTTGTAGCTCCTTGTTTTTCTTCTTCTGAAGTTATTGGTAAAACCACGACTGGCTGAGCAGGATAATGGTGGTCAGTGGGTTGGGTATTAGAACCATCAGCAATTACTATTTCTTTTGGAGCAGTGGCTGTATGATCTTCAACTTTTTGTAAATAACTTTCCACTTCTGGAGGAATCTCTGGCGTTGGCTCTAACTCGACTTGTTGAGCACCTCTTGCCGCATCAACAGCTAATTGATCTAAAGAAACACTTTCAACTGATTCCTTGCTTCCAGCTGGGCCAACTGGATACTGGGGATTTAAAGTATTTGTTTTATCAACAATTACTTGAGGAACCACTTGAGATAACAACCCTGTTTGAACATCTGAACCGCTAGCAGATCCGACCTCATCAGTTTCTACCTCTGTTATTGCCTCAGCCAACAAATCCAGATCACGATTGCTAGGAGTTTTCAAATCAGAAGAGGTTGTTAAATTATTAAGATCATTTAGATCTGCTGTTAAATCTGAAATTGGTTTATCTGAAACTGGTTTAGACGAAGGAGTTTGAACTGACTGGTTTTGAGTTGTTCCAATAATGCTTTTTTTCAACAAATTACCAATCGCTGAATTGGGATTGCCAACAAAACGACTGACCATCTTTTGAGCTGGTTGGGCAGAACTATCTGACACCCTTTTATAATACTTGTTTTATGAGGCAGAAGAAAGGGTTAGTCATTCAGAAATTACTGATTTATATCAAAAAGTTGTAGGTTCTTGCTAACGGGAATTTCGAGCACCATATCAACTAAGCCGGGAGAATAATATTTAGGTAAATCTTCTTGATCATTTAGATCAAGGGGTGGCTGAAGATTGCGTTCAACTCCGATGATTTTGCCTTCTCTAATCCAATATAAATCGATAGCAAACCTCATATCTTTCATCCAAAAAACTGGATTAACTGGCTCAGCAAACACAAATAACATCCCATCGGCTTTTTCCAAAGAAGGTCTTCTCCCTAAACCTTGAGCAATACTTTCTGGAGTTTTAACTACTTCAACTCTTAGTTTTTGTTTATTTATTTGCCAATTAATGACTTGACGATCTTGGACTAAACTAAGATTTTGTTTTCGACTGGCAAAAATAAAAATGACAGCTCCAACAAAAAGACCAATAATTAACAAGATAATTAGCTTTTTGTTTTTTTGCATTGATTCATTATCCAACAAACTACCACTAAAAAGCCAACCAAAAAAACAAACCACTGATTAATTCCTAAACCCAACCAAACAAAACTTCTTTCTACTCTTAAAAAATCTAAAAGAAAACGAATCAAACCATAGTAAACTAAATAAAAAACAAAAAAATCACCTTTACCAAACTCAAAAAAGCGTCGTTTTTTTAAAAAGAATAAAACCAACCAACCAACTAAAACTAGCAACCCTTCATACAAAAACAAAGGATGAAAATAATCATTATCTAAAAAAGCAACCGGCCTATTTTCTGGTTCAATGTAAATTCCCCAAGAAAATTCTGTTGGCAAACCATAAAGCTCTTGGTTTAAAAAATTTGCCCACCGACCAATAAATTGGGCAATGGGTAAACCAAATGCCACTCCATCCAAAAAGATTTTTTTATTAATTGTTAATTTTTTTGCTGAAAAATAAAAACCAATCATTCCACCAATAATTGCTCCCAAAATACTAAGACCACCCTGCCAAACAAAAAAAACTTGCCAAATATTATCTTGATAAAGGTGAAAATCTGTCACCACATGCCAAAACCTAGCTCCTACCATCCCACTCAACAAAACTAAAAAACTTAATTGATAAAAAACTTTCTCTGAAAACCATTTTTTAGTTAATCTTTCCGTCACCAACACTCCACACACAATAGCGATACCAACAACTAGCCCATACCAATGAAACTGCAATAAACTCATAGTTAAAGTAATACTAATAAATGTAAAATTACAAAAAATAAAACACTACCAGCTATGATTGTTTGTAAGCTTTGCTTAGTGGGTTCCACCTTCACTCCAGCTAAAAATTTGGCAAAGAAAAAGCTAGGGTTAGCTAGCTTTCTAAACATCTCAACAATAAAAAAAAGAATTGAACCACCCATAAAACCCATGGCAAAAAAGCTTCCAGAAGAAGTAAAAACAAAAATAGCGGTAGGAATCAAAGCCAAAATATAAAGTGGTGATTGGGTCACAAAGAATTTTTTAACAGAGAAATTTTTATCAAGATCTTTATCTTGATAAAAAGAAAACAAGTATTCTTCGTCAAACGTGGTAAAACTTACCCCCAAAATAGCTCCAATTAAAAAGAAAAGGAAATCCCAAAAACTACTAGTAAAAAAGAAAATAATTAACGAATAAATCAAGGCCGCCACAACATAAATTCCAACTTTGTTGACGATTTTTTTTAAATCATTTACAGTCATGATAAATTCCTCAATATTAGTCGATTATTTTAAGATCTAAAATCTTTAATAAACTTTGATCAACCGTAGTTTTAAACTCTTCATCTTGTTCATAGTTAGCTGCTAAAAACTCAACCATACTTGATAGATCATCATAGCTTACTTTTTCCCCAAAAACTAAAACATCATTGCCAGCAATCATTGCCATTTTGGCCGTCATCTCAAAAGAAACTTCTTCGCCATTTTCATCAGTAATTCTAGCTGACTCCATTTCTAAAGCATCAACAAAAACCATTACATCAGGAAAATGAACTGGAAAAGGGTCAAGACAAACTTTGCTCAAACTACAGGGCAAACCAGCTGTTCTATCAGGGACAACTACATGGGCAGACATCACACCAATATTAGGAAAAGCTGAAAAAAGTCTTTCAAAGGGGGTAGTATCCTGAGAACCAGGATAAACCTCTTGTTGATAAAAATGTAAATCTTTAGTCAAACTACCAATTCCCGGATAATGTTTAACTACCGCCAAAATTCCTTGCTCACCAAAAGATTTGATGTAATCTTCAGCCGTACTCAGTAAGGCAAGTTGGTCTTTACAAGCTCTAGTTTTCAAAAAAGACCCTTCTCTTGGTACATCAACTACTGGAGCAAAAACAATGTTGACCCCAGCAGACCTAAGTTCTCTTGCTGATTGTTCAAACGTAGATAATTTTTCTCCAGTTGATTCTTGGCAAATAGCCGCCCAACTAGGCAAACTCAAAAAACCATCGCCAGCCAAACGTTGGACCGTCCCACCCTCGTGATCAACTGCAACCAAAGGCACAAACCCAGCTTCAGCAACGGGTAAATGTTGAGTGAAATCTTTAACTGTTTCCATATTAAGCTTTGAACCAAAAATCGTCACAAAACCTGGTTGATGTTCATAAATAAACTCCATTTCAGCAGTTTGAGAAGCTTCTTGATTGTTTTCAAGGGAAACAGGCAAACTAACTAATTGCCAAATTTTTTGTTCTGTGGAAAAACTATCTAGAATTTGTTGTTCTTGAGAAAGAGTCGGCTGAGGGGTAACACTCACCAATTGTTGATTGGCCGCTTGTTGAGCTTGAAAAAACTTTAGAAACGGACGTTGAAAATAATTGTAACCACTCAACACAGTTAACAAAAAAAGGGCAACAATTAAAATCTTGGTTGAAGAGTTATTCATCTTTTTTAGCTTTCTTCTCGTCCTTTAATTGTTTTACTTTCCACATAAAAAGTCTAGCTTTACTTCTTGCATTAGCATCACTAACAAAAGACAAAGCCCTTTCCAAGAGCCCTCGCTCTTCTTTTTTAGCCATTCTCATATATAAGCTAACTCTCTCTAAATCACCCAATTCAACAGCTAACCGGTAACCAAAATCTTGGAACTCTTTTGATATATAGCCAGGTTTTTCTTTAATTTGGTATTTATCAAATAATTTTTGAACAGACTCAAAACCTAATTTTGATTGTTTTTTTGATTTATCTTTCGGAGAAGAAACCTGGGGGAAAAGACCATCCTGCATCTTGGTTATATTCTAACAGGTTAGTCCTCATGTTTTTTACTGATTAACAAACTCAATAAAGTTCCAATCGCTGCTACCAAAAACAAACCATTCCATTCCATGGCAGAAAACAAGAAAATAACAACAAACAATAACCAAAAAATGACTGTAGCAAAACTCACAATCATTTCTCTATAAGTAAAATAAGAAAAAGCTTCTCTACCTTTACCTCTATTCATTAATACTCGATCAAAAAACAACCAATGGAAATTACCAGTGATTTTATCAATCGCATCTGTCAACGCAATTGACCAAAACCCAAGAATTTGAGACCTGATGTACCACAAAAAAGATAAAATTCCCCCAGAAACAAAAAATGGTTGCTTTTTAATCTCTGAATCTAAGCGCAACCCCACAAATAAGCTCAAAATCATTGAAACCAAAAAAGATAAACTATAAACAATTCCTACTTTCTCTGTGTTCCCCAAAAGCAAAAATACATATAATGGCCAGATATAAACTGAATTATCATAAAAAGCTTTTCCAACAAGAGAAATACCCAACTTCCAAAACCGCCAATCATTTAACCAAAATTTAAACTCCTTAAGAGAAATATTGTCTTTCTCCTGGGCAAAATCGATAAAATAAGAAAGAAAAGATCCCACAGCTACCATTGCCACTCCAATACTAAACAAAGTTTCATAACCAAAAATAAAAATTACAAAACCACTTAAGGCTGGAGCGACCAACCAAGTCAAATTAAGTAAAACCTGCATAAAACCCAAGTCTGTGCCCATCCTAGACCTTCTGGCTCCTTTTGAAAGAAGAGTATTAAATCCACCCCACATTAAGGCTGTTGACATAGCATCAGCAGGAATTGCTAGCCACAACCAACTGGGGTTTTGGGTAGCAAATCTCAATGCAATCAACTCAATAGCATAAGTCAAAAATGACAACATGAAACTGGCTGAAAAACCATATTTTTTCATGAATTTTCCAGAAGGAATAAGTAAGAAAAAAATTAACAACCTAGCCAAGATAAAAAACCCAGCTAATAAGACCACTCCTCCCTGAAAAGGAGTTAAACCAAACTCTGTAGATAAAAATTTTATTTCTTGACCAAGCTGAAATAAAAAAACTGGTAAGAAAAACAGCGCAAATTTATTGGCTAGTTCTCTAACTACCCTAATTGCAAACAACAACTTCATGTTTTTTGACCCATCAACCGAAATTCTTGGGAACTGAAAATGGTGAGAATGATTGAAGTTTATACTGGGCATGGAATCAGACTATCGTAGCAACTCTTGTGCCACTTGCTCAATAACAGCTTTAATTCCAGGCTCTTCTTCTCGGGTAAAATTGGCCAAAACATAACTCGATCCGGGCATGCTTCGATCTCCAGCCCGACCATCAATCCCAATTCTAAGGTGCATAAAATCAGCTGTACCCAAATGTTGATAAATAGAGCTCAAGCCATTATGGATTTTGGGTCCAACTCCCTGTTGTCGTTTAATTTTACCCAACTCAATATCCAAATCATCGTGGACCACAATCAACTCAGCAGTTGGATTTATTTGGTAATAATCACAAACCGCTCTCACTGCTTTACCAGAGTCATTCATAAAAGTCTGTGGTTTAACCAAGATATACTCTTGGTTTTTAGCTACCAACGAAAAAGTTTTAGACGAGTTAGCAAAGTTGAGTGCTAGTTTTTGAGCTAACAAGTCAGCCACCATAAAACCAACATTATGTCTGGTTTGTTGATATTTATCGCCAATATTACCTAAGCCAACAATTAATTTCATAATCATAATTGTATCAATCTGTTTTACAATGTACGAACCTAATAATTAAACCTATGTTAAAAAAACCTTTTTTTTCCATTGTTACTCCTACTTTAAATGAGGAAAAGTATTTACCTCTTTTGTTAGAAGATCTCGCCAAACAGACTTGTACTGATTTTGAGGTGATCCATGTAGACGGTAACTCTGAAGACCAAACGGTTAAAAAAGCTGGTGAATGGAAAAGAAAAATTTTTTTAAAAACAGAAAAAACAAAAATTAGGAATGTTGCCTTTCAAAGAAACTTGGGAGCCGACAAAGCTAGAGGTAAATGGGTGATTTTTATGGATGCAGACAACCGTCTGCCAAACTATTTTCTCCAAGGACTAAAGTACCAAATTGATAAAAATCCTGATGTGGGAGTATTCACTACTTGGATTCAGGTAGAAAAAGACTTACCACTCGGTAAAACCATGGAAAGTGCCATTAATTTGGGTTATGAAGTTTATTCACTAATCGGTAAAGATGGTGCGTTGGGAGCTCTAATTGGCGCCAAGGCAGAAGTGGTAAAAAAAATAAAATTTAGAGAAAAAGCACAGATTTTTGAGGATTCATTTTTTGTTCAAGATGCTGAAAAACTTGGTTATAAATTTCAAATATTTAAAGAGCCAAGATATTTTTTCTCTCTTCGTAGAGTGAAAAAAGAGGGTAGTTTGAAAATGTTCAATATTGTAGCCAAAGCCCAAATTAATTATATTCTTTTGGGCAAAAACTTTGAAAAAGACAACCATGGTTATGTGATGAAAGGAGGTGGTTATTATGATGAACAGTCGCCTTCTCCATTAAAAAATCTACAAAGTTTTATTGAAAAAGCCTCAAGAGACCAGCTAACCAGAGCCAAAAAATTATTAAAAAATATTCAAAATCAGTTAGAAATTTAAATAAAGAAACCAAATAACTATCACTTAATTGTGAACAAAAAGATATAAAAGCCCTAGAAACTAAACTAGATGAGAAATAGAAGCCAACTCCTTAACAGTAGTTGCTTGTTCAACACTTTTATCATCCCTAAAACGTACTAAGCGTGGAAATCTTAACGCTTTACCTGGTTTATCCTCTGTTTTGCCAGCAGCGTGAATTTGTGAGTGAGTAATTTCATCAGCGGCTATTTCAACTACTAGCTCTGGTTTCACCCAAACGTCTGGATATAAATTTTTATGGACTCGATATTGAGTGGGTTTTTCTTTGGTAATAAAGTCATTGGTTCTTTCTTTAAATTCTTTAAATTGTTCATCCGATAACCCAGTACCAACTTTTGCTACCGTTTCAATCATGCCATTGTCTGCCACGACTCCTACTAAAAAAGCCCCCAGACCAAAGCCTGCCCTTTTCCCTCTGCCTGCATAGTAACCCATGACCACACAATCCAAAGTATCACTGAGCTTTCCTCTGTTGCCTTCTACTTCCTTGATTTTTACCCACCGCCAACCCTTTCTACCGCTTTTATATAAAGAATCATCTTTTTTCATTACTGCTCCCTCTAATCCTTGAGTTAGTTGGTTCTCATGAAAAGCTTTTAATTCTCGAGCATCTTGAGTAATCAAAAATGGAGTAGGTACAAACACCTTAGCTGTAGTAAGCATCTTCTCCAAAAGTTTCTTTCTTGCTAAAAGTTGAGTATCAAGTAAAGATTGACCATCTTTATACAACAAATCAAAAACATAAAAACGAACTGGAATTTCAGCCGCTTTTTCATCAATGCCATGCTTTCTTCTTCTAGTTGCTGTTTCCTGAAAAGGTAAAATCTCCCCTGTTTGCTTATCTACCCCAACTACTTCTCCATCAACAATACAATTTTCACAACCGATTTCACTGAAAGCTTTTTTTAGTTCTGGAAACATCTGTGATGTTTCTTCTAGGTTTCTAGTAAAAGACCTAACTACTTGAGCTTTTTTATCCAAATGAATCTGAATTCTCAATCCATCATATTTGGGCTCAACAATAACTCTACCCATTTTTTCAATAATTTCTTGAGCTGTATTTAACCGCTGACAAAGAGCCGGCACAATCGGGATTCCTAGCTCTGCTTGGTAGTTTTCTAGTAAAGTTTGGTCATTAGTATTAGTTAGGTATTCTTGAGCTAAAACTCCGAGATCTGCTTTTCTCTGAAATAGCTCTTCAAGTAAGCCAGAATCTTCTTTGGTCTGCTTTTTTGCCCAAGATAAGGCATCTAGAATGGTCATGGTTGAGAAACCAAGCCTAAGTTTACCAACAACAATTCTACTAACAAACTTGGCTGAAACTGGATCTAAACTTTGGAGTAATTTCAAGAGTAAAGAGGTCTTTCTTTCCTGAGAACCTTCTCCAGATTCTTGGGCAATGGTTTTTAAATCTTGATAAACCGCCAAAATTGTTTTGGAGTTACCTAATTTTTTACTAACAACCATTAGTACTTCTTCTGTTGTTTTACCAATATCTCCATTGGTTTTATAAATCTTATTTACCTTACTTTCATAAAGACTATGATCAGCTTCAGCAAATAAATTAGCCACTGGCAAATCAGCACCATAAAGATCTGGATTTTGGACCATTTGCTGAGTTAAAACTCGCAATACCATCGTGGTGGAAAGCTGAAACTCTAAAGTCTGGTAAGCAGGGACTAATTTGCCCAAAGATAAATAGATAGCTGGAGGTATTTCCTCTTTTTCTAACTTAGAAAAAAGTTCAGCCAACTGGTAAGTCATCTCTAAACGAGATGAAGTACTTTCTAATTTTTGTAAATGTTGAGCAAAGTTAGAAAAAAGCATAGAACTCATAGTTTCTTTACTTTAACAGAAAATCTAAACTAAGGAGTAACTTACTCCTTTAGTAACTCCCTCTTTCTTGACCACTCCTTTTTTGATTAAGTCTCTAATATCACGCAAAATAGTATCAACTGAAATATTAGGTAAAACTGCTTGAGCCTCATCTGAAGTGATTTTCCCTTGGTTTTGCAAAAGTTCCAATAAAATAATTTGTCTTTCTGACAAAGCTACCTGAGAACCAAGCTCCTTTTTGAGCTTAAGATCTTTAGATAACTTTTGGACTTGATGTTTTACTTTGTCTATTTCAACAGCCAAACCATAGCAAAAATATTCCATCCAAAAAGTCATATCAACGTTAGGATCCTGTTGAACAGACAGTAAGGCTTTATAGTACTGCTGGACATCATTATCAAAGTACTGCTCTAAGGAAAAAAATCGCTTAAAATCGTAACCTAATAAATACAAAACTAAAGTAGCGAAAGCTCTAGCAGTTCGACCATTGCCTTCTACGTAGGGGTGAATATAAACCAGTTGATAATGAGTAATTGCTGCTTTAAAAATAGGATGAATCTGATTATTTGGGTCATTTAACCAAGCAAATAACTCATTAACCAAAAAAGCTACTTCTACTGAAATTGGTGGCCGAAAAACTACCTTTCCATCACCAACTCCTCTAACAATCACTTGTTTTTTTCTAAAACTACCCACCTCATCCTCTTCAATCAAACCATTCATTGTTAAAGAATGAAGTGTGTGGAGTGTTGCTAAATTAAATTCTGGTTTTCTCTCCAAAGCTTTTTGTTGGTCGATCCAAAGCAAAACATTGCGGTAATTAATTACTTCTTGAATATCTCTTTCTCTAGCAACAACTCCAGTTTTTTCAGAAAAATCTTTATTATCAAACTCTCCTTTAAAATGAATAACTTGCTTGGCTTGTTCTTCGCTAAGATCATTGCCTTCAATCTTTGTCCCAAAATGAACTGTTCTCGTCAAGGCTTCATCTCTAAACTTTGCCTCCCAAGCTGGAACTAAAGGAGCACTATCAATAATTGCCTTGCTAGCCTCAATACTAGCGATGTAAGTCAATAAGTTGTGAGTAATTTGAAAAACTGGCTGATACATTTTGATATTATTCTAGAATAATTTTTGCAAAATATGCAAGGAATTTTAAAAACAACCAACCCAACTTTTTATATACCTTCAGATTAATTCCAGTATAATAGCCATTAACTATGTCAAATATTGATCCTCCTAAATCTATTCAAGATATGCCTCTAGTGATCATTAAAAACATGATTGCTCTAGCCACCAGTGGTTTCGGGGTGGTAGTTGCTTTAGCCTGGAATGAAGCGATTAAAACTACTGTTCAAACCTATATTTCTCCTATTTTGGGAGAAAATAGTGGGGTTATTTCTTTATTTATTTATGCGGTAGTAGTCACTCTTTTGGCAGTGATGGTCACCATGCAACTAACTCAAATCCAAAAAACTTTGGAAGAAGTTAATGAAACGTTTTTAAAAAACAAAAAAAAGAAATAGATAATGACTAAGCCTCAAGAATTTGTCCAAAAGCTCAAGCTTCCTCATCCTGATTCACATAAGGGCCAAAATGGAAAACTGCTCATTATTGGTGGCTCTGAGCTATTTCATGCCGCCAGTAAGTGGAGTTTAGATATCGCTTCAAAAATTGTCGATATGGTTTTCTACTCCTCAGTTCCAGAAAATAATGAATTGATTAAAATAGCCAAACAAAATTTTTGGAATGGCATTGTGGTTCCCAGAAAAGACATTGCAAAATACTTTGACGAAGCTGATTGTATTTTGATTGGACCTGGTATGGATCGATCAATAGAAACAGAAACAATCACTAACAACTTATTAAAAAAGTATCAAAGTAAAAAATGGGTGATCGATGCAGGAGCTTTACAAATGCTAGATCCCAAACTTCTAACCAAAACTCATATTATTACTCCTCACCATCAAGAATTAGTAAGACTAGAAAAAAATAATTTTTCATTGAAAGATTTTTCTGGAACAGTTCTTTTAAAAGGAAAAACTGACCAAATTTTAACCCCAACCGAACAAATTAAAGTTACAGGAGGCAACGCTGGTATGACCAAAGGCGGGACGGGAGATGTTTTGGCTGGTTTAGTAGCTGCCCTTTACTGTAAAAATTCAGCAATTACCTCCGCCACCGTCGGGAGTTTTATCTGTAAAAAAGCAGGAGATCAGCTTTTTGAAAAAGTGGGCCCATATTTTAATGCCTCTGATCTAGTTGAAGAAATTCCGAGAGTTTTGTGGCAGTAACAAACTGCTAAAAAAGTAAATAATTAAAACTAAAAAATAGTGAACTTATATAAAAAGACCTAGTTTTTTAAAGCTTAACTACCTTTAAATCTTTAATTTTATTCTTTAAAAACTCCTCGGTTTCTTCATGAGCCGTTGAAATCACGGTTTGGTATTTATTTACTAATTCTAGAACCATTTCTTGAGCATCCTCATCTAGTTCAGAAAAAATGTCATCTAGTAAAAAAACTGGTAATTGAGCCCTTATTTTCTCAACAAACTGCAACTCTCCCAACTTAAGCCACAACACCGCCAACCGTTGTTGCCCTCTAGAACCAAAAGCCGCTACATCCCTATTGTGGAGTTTTTCACTAACGAACAACACTTGGAAGTCATCTTTATGAGGACCAGTTAATAGATGGCCAGCAGCGATGGCTTTTTCTCGACGAGAAGAAATATCATTTTCGCTAATTTCAGAAATTAAATATTTGATATTAAAATCAAAAGGAAAAGTCACGGTTCTTAAAAAACTAAAAAACTCTTGTCTTTTGACTTGCAAGTATTGACCATGTTTGACCAACATCATTTCCCAATATTGCAATACTGACCGCTGTTGTTCTCCTTCTCGAACCAACTCAAATAAACGATTAATTCTCTTCAAAGCCTGTTCATAATTATGCAAAGAATGAGCATAATTAAGATCAATCGTACTCAAAACTCCATCAATAAACGCCCTTCTTCTGCCAGGAGAACCCTCAATCAATCTCATGTCTTCTGGTCTAAAAATTACTGCAAAAAATTGCCCAACAAAATCTTTTTTTCTTTTTTTAGCTCCATTTAAGGCATAATGTCTTTTAAGAGTTCTTTTTCCTTGGATTTTTCCTCTAGTCAAAGTTATCTCTAAAGTATCCTCGTCTATCTTTCCACCCACTCTGGCTAAATCTTTTTCAAAAGTAATCATTTCATCTATAACAGAGGCTCGAAAACTATCCCCATGAGAAAGTAAATAAATTCCTTCCATAATGGTGGTTTTTCCGACTCCATTCTTTCCTGAAAGGAGCGTTCTTTCAGCAAAATCGACTTGTTGTTGAAGAAAAGTTCTAAAGTCTTGAAAAAGGATGGTCTTGATTACTTGCATATGATCTATTTTTTAGTTTTCCAAGCATACCAAAATCTAAAAAATAAATAACATAAAACTAATTGCCAAATAAGACAAAAATACTTGATCCAAAACCATAAAAAAGTTTTTAATGTTTTTAATTCAGGAAAAAACTCAAAAGCTCCCAAAAAAACAAACACTAACTTAAAAAACAAGAGTATTAAGATTGGAGAAAAAATTAAAACTTTAAATAAATCCTTTCTAACTAAAAACTGCACTGTTTGGTATGGGTGAAAAAACAATCCCTGAATTACTTGAAAAACAGAAAATCCCAAAGATGATGACCAATAAGATATTTTTATCACACCATTTTTCATAAATAATTAACTCTTAATAACGACAAAGCTGCAGCCACTCCCAAAACGATTTTCCACATGTGAATAATAAAGTAACTAGCAAGACCACTTAGTGAACTAGGTAGTAAGTGAGTCTGCTCTAACTTGGCTTGACGTTTTGCTTCTGTTTCTAGAACTTTTAAGAATTGCTGTTCTTTCATTAGTCAAGGTACCCTTTGGCCAAATAAATTTCTTTAAATTCTCTTCTGGCCCTAAACAAATCAGCTTCAACAGCTTTAACTGTTTTTTTTAGTTTTTGAGCAATTTCAGTCACTTTCTTCTTATCAAAATATTTCAATAACAATAAGTTTTTATAATCAGTTCTCATTTCATTCAGCACCTCTTCAACTTTGTCATTCAATTCGCTAGACCCCAACAGCGGTTTCTGTAAAATTTCTTCAAACAAAGGAATTACTTTTAAAGCTTTTTTTGCGTATTTCTTTCGGTAAAAATCAGCTATTTCATGCAATAAAATACTAGTCATCCAGGTTTTTAACTTAGACTTTTCTTGGAAAAGATGAATTTGCTTAAGAGCATTAATAAATGTCTCTTGAACTATCTCTTCTGCATCCTTTTTGTTGGCCACTTTTTTTAAAGTTAGCCTTAAAAAACTTGGAAAGTAGTTTTTATACCAAGTTCTAACAGCTCGCTTATCACCAGCTTTTAGTTTTTTAACTAAAAGTGTTGGCTCGTTTATTTGCGGTAAAACTAATAATAGATTCTTATTATTCACCATAATTTTACTGTTATAATAACACTAACATGTTAAGTTCTTTGATTGCGCAAAATATAGGAGGTGGTGGAATTGATCTCGGATCAACTCTTACTCTAGGAGATGGTCGGGCTGTTAAGGATGTTTATAAGACTCCAGCGGATTTAGTCAATCTATTAGTTCCAAACTTGTTTATTGTCGGAGGAGTTATTATTTTTGGACTAATGTTAATTGCTGGCTTTAAGTTTGTTTCCGATTCTGCCAATGCCAAAAAAGAAGCTTTGGTTATTTTCAAAAATGCCGTGATTGGTTTTGTAGTAATGTTTGCTGCCTACTGGGCCGTTCAAGCTGTCAAAATTATTACTGGCGCTGATATACCTATCTAACAACTAGATAAAAATAAAAAAAAGTAATAGAATAACCAGATAAGATGAAAAAACTTAACCAATTATTTTTTAGTTTAGCTTTTTTCTTAGCTTCCACTCAAATAGTTAATGCTCAAGGCTCTTCTATTTTCGGTACGATTAAACCTCCAGCCGGGGTTGATAAATATGGCGATATTCAAAGCGGTGGTTTACTCCTTTTTGCCTCAAATGGCATTAGATTGGCCACAACTGTAGCCGGTGTTTGGGTGATGCTTAACTTTATTTTGGCTGGCTGGAAATACATTACTTCTTCTGGTGATAGTAAAGCCGCGAGTGAAGCTTCGACAATGATGACCAATAGTATTATTGGTTTGGCGATTATTGTTGGTTCCTACACCTTAGCAGCGATTGCTGGTTTGGTTTTCTTTGGTGATGCTACTTATATCTTGAATCCAAAAATTACAGGAGTTTAAAAAACATGCAATTAGCACAAAAAACAACTAATATCGGCGGCTTCACTCCTCCCACTAATGCTTATAGCCAAGGCTCTAACTCGGCTGCAGGCGCACTGTCAAATCTTGAATTATTTATCTCAAACATTATTGGTTTTATGACTGCTATTGGCAGCGTTTTCTTTGTCATTTACTTTGTTTTGGGAGCTTTTGAATGGATTACTAGTGGTGGAGATAAAGGCAAAGTGGAAAAAGCCAGAAACAGAATGATGAATGGAGCTATTGGCCTAGTTATCTTGGTGGCTTCATATGCCATTATTGGTTTACTTGGTAGCTTTATTGGTCTTGATCTACTTAATCCAGCAGAACAAATTAGACAAATCTACGGCACAATCTAAAACTTATGAAGAAAAAACTCAACACCTTAATCACTACTTTAGCCCTTAGTTTAATGACTGTTTCTCCTGTTAAAGCAGAAATCACTAATCCAGTGGTAGAAGGTGGTTTTGGAAGAGGCTCTGATCGAGCGGCTGCCGGCACAACCTTTGCTGAGTATTTTATCTTTTTTTGGAATGCACTCATCAGTTTGGGGGCAATCACTGTGATTATCTTTTTTATTTGGGGCAGTATGGAATGGATTACTAGTGGCGGTGATAAAGGTAAAGTGGAAAATGCTAGAAATAGAATTACTCAAGCAGTTATTGGCTTAGTAGTCTTAGTTGGTTCTTATGCCATTATTGGTTTCATTGGAGAAATTTTCTTTGGAGAAACCTTTAGTGTCTTACAAATTAATATTCCAGATCCAAAATAATTATGTCAAAACTAATCGCAGCCACCGTCGATCTAGCAGGAAAAGCCCAAGGAAATTTACCTGGAGCAGTTAGTGCCGATCCCCAAAAAAACTTTGGCTCTCTCCTCGGTGGTCTAATGGGTGGCATCATGATTATCGCGGCCATTGCGGTATTAATTTATTTACTTTGGGGAGGCCTAGAGTGGATCAGTAGTGGTGGAGATAAAGGTAAAACCGAAGCTGCAAGAAATAAAATCACACAAGCCGTGATTGGTTTGATTGTTTTGGCTGCCACCACCGCCATTTTTATGTTACTACAGAACTTTTTGGGTATTTGTGTCTTGAGTTTCGGAGGGAGTTGTTAAAGTTTTTTTGACTATTCTGCCAAATTCTTGATACAATTAGCAAACAGTTACTTAATAAGGAATAAAAAAATAAAAAGGATCATATGACAAAAGCCAGAAAATTAGTTATCTCTACAGGAGTTGCTCTAAGCGGTTTGGCTTCTAGTGTTTTACCAGTGGCTGCTGCTACCAGAATCACTGATACCAATGTTGACCCTGGTAAGGGTTTTGCCACTGATTTTGGTGGGTTGATCAACGGTGTCTTGAGTTTTGTGATGGTGTTAGCTGCTCTCTTGGTCTTTTTGTACCTTATTTGGGGTGGTATTGAATGGATTACTAGTGGCGGCGATAAAGGTAAAACTGAATCTGCTAGAAACAAAATTACTTCTGCTATCATTGGTTTGATTGTGGTGGCAGCTTCATATGCTATCTTAACTTTAGCTTTGAACTTCCTCGGCTTTTCAGATCTTAACGAGGTCTTTAATACCAGAACTATTCAAGGTAAGTAAAAGTACTTGTAAATTGATAAATAAACCCCACATTTTTAATGTGGGGTTTTTAGTTTCTCATGTATAATGCAATTGCCACTAAAAACAGGAAAAGCAGCTATGTTTAAAAAAACTTTCAAGAGAATTTCTATCTTTGTTTACACAGCATTATTTTTTTTGTACTCAGCTCTACCTGTTAAAGCCCAAGGTTCTAGTTGGAGTGGCGTGTGTGTTGACGATACCAACACCGATGTAGCTACTCTTCAAGGTTTTCAATGTTTAATCGCCAGGCTACTGGGTAGCTTTTTAACCTTGGTTGGCATTGCGGCTTTTTTGATGTTAGTAGTTGCTGGAGTTAGAATTTTACTATCTGGAGGAAATTCTCAAGCAGTAGAAAAATCAAAAAACTCAGTGACTTTTGCTATCGTCGGTCTAATTGTAGCCCTAAGTTCTTTTGTCATTCTAAACTTGCTTTCAGAATTTACTGGAGTAAAAAACATTCTTCAGTTTGTGATTCCTACTTCTGATCATCAGTGGTAATAAAGACTATTTACCAAATCTTCTTTTTCTCGAATTTAACTCTTTAATGGCTTTTTCTAGTTCTGTTTGGTCAAAATCTGGCATTAGTACATCCGTAAAATAAAACTCAGAGTAGTTGCTTTGCCAAAGTAAAAATCCAGACATTCTTTGTTCACCACTAGTTCTAATAATTAATTCCGGATCTGGCATATCAGCTGTATCTAAGTAGGTTGAAAACTGTGCGGTAGTTAATTTTTCGGCGGCCAACTTACCAGCCTTTACTTCTCTGGTTATTTTTTCGACCGCTCGTAGAATTTCATCTCTACCACCATAATTAAGCGCAATATTTAAAGTTAAGTTAGTATTATGCTTGGTTTTTTCTTGCCATAAGCTAATGTTGTCTTGAATATCTTGGTCAAATTTCGTTAGGTCACCCAAAGTATTAACCCTTACTCCCTCTTTGGCTAGTTTTTCTGCTTGGTGTTTAAAGATGTTTCTAAAAATATCCATCAAGGCTTTAATTTCTCTGGGCTCACGATCCCAATTTTCTGTACTAAAAGCCCACAAAGTTAGATACTTAATTTTCAAATCAAGAGCTGCTTTAACCACTCGTTCAATACCTTCATTAGCCATTTTTTGATGACCAACAATCACATCAAGGCCTCTTTTTTTAGCCCATCGTCTGTTGCCATCCATAATAATTGCCACATGTTTTGGTATTTGCATAAACTTCCTTTTTTAAACTATTAAATATTAGTCGCAAAAAAACTTAAAAACCTACAATTAGTTTTTTTTATTTTATTACCAGAGGTAAATCATGATACAATGCAGTTTATCTATGGATAGCCGTTACGATCATCAGCACCAAGAAAAAAAACTCTATGAAACTTGGGAAAAAGCCAAAGTTTTCAGTCCTCAAGCAACCTTGAGTGGTAAGACTTTTACCATTATGATGCCTCCTCCCAACGCTAATGATCCATTACATATTGGTCATGCAATGTTTTTGACTATAGAGGACATTTTGATTCGTTATCACCGCATGCTTGGAGATGAAACCCTTTGGTTGCCTGGCACAGATCATGCTGGCATAGAGACTCAATTTGTTTTCGAAAAAAAACTTAAGAAAAAGGGTCAAAGTCGTTTTCAATTTGACCGAGATACTCTTTACCAAATGATTTGGGACTATGTTCAAGAAAATTCTGACGTAGCTGTTGACCAAATGAAGAAAATTGGCGCCAGTGCAGATTGGTCTCGCTTTACTTTTATGCTTGATAAAAAAGTGGTCAAACAAGTTTTAGAAACTTTTATCAAATTACATCAAGATGAATTACTTTATCGGGATGAACAACTGGTCAACTATTGTACCAATTGTGGCACTAGTTTCTCTGAGTTAGAAGTTGTTTATCAAGATCAGATTTCACCTCTTTACTACGTTAGATATCCCCTAGTTAAAAACCCTAGTGAATTTCTTACTGTCGCTACAGTTAGACCAGAACCAATTTTTGCTGACACTCACTTGGCTGTTAACCCTACAGATAAAAAACACCAACATTTAATTGGTGAAAAAGTTTTAAATCCATTAACCAATGAAGAAATGGAAATTATTGGAGATGAGTTTGTTGATCCAGAGTTTGGCACAGGCATTGTTAAACTGACCCCAGCTCATGATGCTAACGACTTCCAAGTTGCTCAAAAAAATAATTTGCCGATGTACCACGCCATTAACCTTGAGGGAAAAATCACTCCTAATGGCGGCAAATATGCTGGTATGAAAGTTAAAGCTGCTAGGGATGAAGTGATTAAAGATTTGCAAGCCAAAGGCTTGATAGAAAAAATTAATGAAAAATATACTAACAGAGTTGGCACTTGTTACAGATGTAAAAGGCCAATTGAACCACTCCTTCTGCCCCAGTTTTTTATCAGAGTTAAACAATTAACCACTCCAATTTTGGAAGACTTAAAAAACAAAAAATTTACTGTTCATGGGGCGGGCTTTGATAAAATCCTAAAACACTGGCTAGAAAACCTTAAAGACTGGAATATCTCTAGACAGATAGTTTGGGGAATTAGAATTCCTGTTTGGTATAACGTTGAAAAAAATCCAGATATTATTGTTAGTTTTTTAAATGAAAATCAAGAAAAAGTTACAGGTAAACTAGGCGAGTTTTTAATCAAAGGAACAAACCTAGAAACAATTAACCAAGGTTTGCAAGAATTACGAGCACCAATTAGTGCAAAATTTATTGTTAGTATTGATTCTCCAGGAAAAAACTTTATTCAAGAAACAGATACTTTTGATACTTGGTTCAGTTCTGCCCAATGGCCTGTAACAACTTTAAGAAAAAATCCCCAAGATTTTACCAAGTTTTACCCTACTCAAGTCATGGAAACTGGTTATGACATTTTACCCTTTTGGGTAATGAGAATGTTAATGATGGGTAAATATATCACCGGCAAATTACCATTTACTGATATTTATCTTCATGGCCTAGTTAGAGACCAAAAAGGCCAAAAAATGAGTAAAAGTAAAGGTAATGTAGTTAATCCTCTGGATATAGCCGAAAAATACGGATCTGACGCGCTCAGGATGGCTCTAGTTATCAGATCATCGGCTGGTTTAGACAAATCTGTTGGTGAACCAGACTTTAAAGCAATGAGAAACTTTTCCAATAAAATCTGGAATGCTTCTAGATTCATTCTCGAATACCTAGATTTGTCTCAAGAAGGAAACCCAAAAAACAACCAAGAATTTATGGCCAAATTAAAGCAAATAGCCACCCAAATCACTGTCAATTTAGAAAAATTTCAACTTGGACTCGCAGCTGAGACCGTCTATAACGAGTTTTGGCACTGGTTTTGTGACGAACAAATTGAACTAGCCAAAACTAGTGAAGTTGGAGGTAAACAACTGATTGCTGGACTAAAAACATTTTTAGGTCTCCTCCACCCCTTTGTGCCTTTTGTCACTGAAGCTGTTTGGCAAGAATTAAAAAACAAACAACTAATTGAGACAGAGCTGTTAATTACCTCTTCCTGGCCAACTAAAAACTTGACAGAATAATAACCATGAGACTACTCTCTTACCTCGGTTTAGTAAGCAAACTATTTTTTTCTTTAGTTTATTACTTATGTTTATTTTTTTTGGAGAAAATCTTTGCTAATAGATTTTTTTTATTCATTAATAGTTTGCTCACTGTTTTTGCTTTTATACTTTTACTAATTATTTTTCAAACTCCAGGTTTTATCGAACCGCCCAAACCAAAGACCTTGCCTATTAAACAAACCGACCAAGTAAAAACAATTAAACTTTCTCAAGAAGAAGCCAGACTACTCTTACAATCAAACTTAATTCCAGTCACTGAGGAAAATGTTTCACAAAAATACTATTTAAATTTAGCTAATTTAAACCTTGTCGCTAATGATAAACAAAAAGCGGACTACTTTTTAAAAATAGCCCGCTATATAAATCCAAATACTAATTTTATTGAATAAAAATTATTCTCCAGCCTCTTTATTATCTGCTGTAGAAACTGTCTCATTACCTTCAGTTTTGTTTTCAGCAGTTTCTTCTCCATCAATTTCAGCAGCTGCTTCTTCTTCAACTTCAGCTCTTTGTTCTTGAACAATAATTAGAGGTTCATCTTCTCCCTCTTCTCCAAGCACTAAAGTGACTTTTTCTCGATCAATTTTCAAATCTTTATAAGTAATAGTTTGACCTATCTCAGTTAAAGCTTCGGCAGAAAAAACAAAATTTTCTGGTAAATCAGTTGGCAAGGCTTCAACTTCAACCGCATTCTTAACCATAACCAAGACTCCCCCTGGAACATTGAATTCACCCTCAATCTCAACTGGAATTTCAGCAGAGATCTTCTCTTTCAAACTAACTTGTTGAAAAGCCACGTGAGAAACCTTGGCAGAGATTGGATCTAGCTGAACTTCAGCAATCATGACAGGACGTGGTTTTTTTTCTCCTTCAATTGTTAAATAAACTAAACTACTTTCACCAGCTTCATCATAAAGTTTGATAAAATCTTGGTAATTCATCTCAACCGTTTTTGATTCTTTTTCACCATAAACATTAGCTGGAATTAACCCCATTTTTCTAATTTGCTTGGGTTTTTTAGTTGATCTTTCAGCAACTGAAAATTTCATTTGTGTCATTTTACCTTTCAACGGTATTGTTTTTAGTTTTCTTTATAAACCAGGCGTACATTGTACCACACCCCAGTCGAGTTATCTTTAATATCAAAAGATATCAAACTAGTTTTTAAATATCTATATATTTTTTAATTGAAACATCAATCTAAAGTATCTTTTTTTCTTTAAAACACGTGAAAATAAACTGACATTTATCTGACATTTAAATGACACGAAACTGACATAAACCTGACAAACCGTCAGTTTACTTGAGAAAAAAGTTTTTCACAACCAAACATGAACTCCCCTAACAATAAACAAAAAAGCTAATTAATGAGCTTAAAATTGTAGATTTTTTTTAAAACTAAAGATAAGTAAAAAATTAATTATTTTTTTATAAAGTTGTGAATAAAATGTGGATAAATAAAAAATTATTTAGTTTGCAATCCAACACCCACAAAAGAGTGTTCATCTGTCTGAGCAGTAAACTCGATAGTATCCCCAACCAAATTCCCCTGAGGAGCGATTAAGGTTGGCTTTCTACCAGGGAAATAGAAGGTTGTCACCAAATCATCTCGATTAATACCTGGTTGTTTTTGATCAAATAATAGATAAGAAAATGGTTCATCTAACAGCTTGGCTGTTTCATAAGTATATTGAACGGTTACTGTTGATTCTTTGGGTATTTCTAGTGGAAAACCAACAACTTTATTTTCACGTTCCGAATAAACATTGGCCAAATTACCATTTAGTTTTTTACCATTAATTAATACTTCCCTTGGTTGAGTATCTTTGGCGGTAATAAACCTTAAATAAAGCTTATAACTCCCCAATGGCCAACCATCTGTCTTGGCTGAGTTGGTATAAGTCACGGTTCTAATATGCTTAATTTTTTTATCAACAAACTCTACTCTCTCCTCTATTTTTCGATCAATGTATTCATTAACTCTATTTAAACCAATATTGGCCTCAACTTGATAAATCTGTTGAACCAAACAATTGGTTTGAGGAAAACTTTGAGGACAAGATGGGTTAATTATTTCTCCACTCCACCCCATTTTTTGTAAAAAATCTTGGTATTTTTCATCGGAGAGACTAATTAAAACATCCTTGTTTTCCAAGCCTGTTTTAAAAGCCGTTGTTAAAGCTAAGGCTTGACCTTTTTCAAGAGTTTTCAGAGCTTGAAAAACTTGTTTATAAATTATGCCTGCATAATCTTTTTGTTGGGAGTTTTGTTGGTTTACAAACTCATCGTCAGAATGAAACTCTACTCTTTCAAGTAAATTATCTTTGGTAAGTACCTCTTGATAGTCTGGTATTTCTAAAGAATTAATCGAAGCTAAAACATCTTGTAAAACATAATAATTAATAGCAATTACTCCATCAACTCGTTTCTTCAACGCTTCTTGAATAAACCAAGTAACTCGTTTGGCTGTGGTCGGAAAATCTGGATCCCAGTTACTATCTCTGATAAACCAAGTTTTCTCTCCTAAATATCTCTTAATTTCTTCAGGAGAAGCAACTGCTCCAGGTAAACGGGTATCTATCTCATTAGTATTAAATATCTGAGAATCAATTAACAATCCTTGATCAAAAGTTAATAAGGCTATCCCCTGAACAAATCCTCCAGTGGGCCGAATTTCTAAATTGTTTTGTAATAAAACTGCATAAGTTTTTTTACCTTCTCCCCCAAAAAAATTAGTAAAAAAGCCTTGATATTCTTTAATCCTGGCGATTTCAACTTTATAATTTTCTAGATATTTAGTCCATTTTTGTTGTTCTGCTGTCTCTTCGTGATTTAAATAAAAAATAGCCTCTTCAACTTCAGTAATTTTAGTTTCTATTGTTACCGACAAATCAACAATTTCTTGAGAAAAGCTGGTTTGAGTTTCACCTGTCCCTAAAATCCCCAAAATATAACTACCAGTTTTATCAGCTAGTTCTAGTTGCAAGCTTTGGAGCTCATTAAAGTCTTGAAATAAACCAGCAATCATTGCTTTTTCTAGAATTAATTCACCAAGAATTTTCTGGTAAAAGCTGGTTTGTTTTTCCAAAAACTGTGGCCAAAATCCAAGTTGATATTGTTGATTGTTTTGAGGGGTGTTTTGGTAAAGATATTGATAAAAATCTTTTTTAGCAAACAGAATACTTATTTCCAAAACCAGCCATAAAGCCAAAGATATCCCTCCAAAAATCATTATTCCAATGCCAGCCATAAATAAAACTTTATTTTTCTTTGATTTATTAGAAACCTTTTTTAAAATTTTTACCTTCTCATCAAGCCTTTTTTCTTTTTTAACCGTTCTTTTTTCTTTAAAAAGCCGAGTCAACTCCCCTTCAATCTTTTCTTCCTGAACCTCATTTATGTTTTTAGATTGATATATGGTTTCTTTTTTTGTTTTTATAGTTTCAGCAATAGCAACTACATCACTTTTACTTTCTTGAACCGTTTTTTCTACCTCTAACGAGGTTGTGGCTGGTGTTTTGGTTAGCTCAGCTAGTTCTTGTTTGTTCAAAGAGGGAAGAGTGGTTAGTTGGGTTTTTAACTGTTCTGTTTTTTCAACTAAATTGCTAATTAGTGGTTTTTCATCTGTTTCTAGATTAACAACCAACAAATCATCTATTTTTAATGTTTCTCTAACAGCTTCACTCTGAATAATTTCTAGTTCTCTGCCATAAACTCTAGAAAAAATCTCGGCAAAAAAACTCAGTGCTTTAGTACTAGAGATTTTTTTACCTTGAAGAACAATTTTTTGAGATGTATGAGGCTTAAATAAAGCTGTTTTCAAATTTTCTGTAACTGTTTTTAAACCAATAAAAAAACAAGCTTGTTGTGGATCTAATAAAACATTTTTTTCTAGACCTCGAAGAGAAAATCTAAATAGAGAAGGTAAATAGTTTTGATCAAAAAAATCACGAATAAAGAAAAATAAACTATTGGGCAAATCAACAGTTAAATCTTGAATAAACTTAAACTGTTCAAGTTTTTCTATCGGCTCGGTCAAACTGACAAAACTATCAGGTAAAGCAGTAACAATAATGACTGGAATTTCTAAATTTTTTTCAACAAATTTTTTTATTTTTTCTAGAGAATCTCTATTTTCCAGATCTAACCACCAAATTATTTTATAGACATTATTTTTATCTAAAGTATCAACATCAATATGGGGAATTTCTTGATCACTCAGAATCCAAGTTTTAAGTTGAAACTCACTAAAAACACTCTCCATACTTTGTAAAAAGGGGAGATAGTTACCAAGCAATAAAACTCGAGGACTTTCTTCAATAATTTGAGTGGTTAATACAGACATAGACAGGTAAGTCTATTGTATGGATTTAACTAGATCTTGGAAAGGAGAAGTCTTAAAAACTGTTTAAACTTCAGAATAAGAATCCATTGCTTGATTGGCTAAGGCATCAGCCACAGCATTTTTATTTCTCAGAACATGATTAATTTTAATCGGGTAGGGGAGAGTCACTAACTTTGTCCAAGCTTCATTGACAAGCTTTTTTAATCTGTCTTCTTTAATCTTCCAGTTTTTGTTGATTTGTTCAACCACTAACTTAGAATCTAGAAAAAAATCAACTTTGCTAATTTGATTTTTAGCAGAAAAATCAACCAACCATTCTAGAGCTGTTAAAAAAGCCAAATATTCAGCCTCATTGTTGGTCTTTTGGCCAAAAAAAACTGATTTTTCAAAGATTATTTCACCTTGGTTCTCAACAACCACTCCACCACCAGCTATTCCTGGATTACCTCTAGAACCACCATCTGTGTAAATTTTTAACTCCATTATCTTTATTAACCTTTTTGACTAAGCTTTAGGCTTGTTTTTTACGAACCACTAACACTCTACCAAAAGTATCATCTTCAGAGAAAGTCTCAATATCAGCGAAGTCTTCATTATTACCGATTGCTGAGTGGACTAAAAATCTCTCATAGGAATTAAGATCATTAAAGACATACTCTCGACCTGATTCTCTAACTTTTTCAGCAACCGCTAAAGCTCTTTCTTGTAGTCTGGCTTCTCGTTCTTTTCGGTAACCATTAATATCAATAAGGAGACGTTCTTCTTCTGTAATTTCATCTTGGTGGGCCAAACGAACTAACATTTCAATGGCTTCCAAAGTCTCACCTTTGGCTCCAATAAAATGTTTCGCCTTTTCTTCTGGAAGAATGACGTTTAAATAAATTTTGTCATCTTCGCGAGTTTCTTCAAACCCAATCTCTGCTTCTTCAATTCCATAAAAATCAAAAATAAGAGTGATTCTGCTTTTAATTTTTTGCATATTTTCCTATAAATCTTTGGTAATAAGTTTTTAACCCACCCCAGCCAGAAATAAAATATTGTTGACCAATGGTGAAGATATTACTCACAACCCAATAAAGAGCTAAGCCTGCTGGAAACTGGGCAGCAACTACACCCATAATAACCGGCATCACAAACAACATTTGTTGTTGCATGGTGGCAGCCATTTCAGCGGTATCTTCTTCCTTTGCGTTGGCTTCTTTTACTTTTTTACTATTACTCTTATTTGGCACAATGTCTCTAATTTCAGCACCAGGTGCAATCATTAAAGATAAAACTAATTGGGTTAAACCAGCTAGAATTGGTAAAATAAAGGTTGAGTCTGTTTGGGTAACGTTAAACCATAAAAAATTAAGATCCATGCTTTCAGGTAGTCCTCCATTTAAAAACTTAAGCATTGCTTGGTAAAGAATAATAATTACAACAAACTGTAAAATTTGGGGAATACAACCAGCAATTGGATTAGCATTGTATTTTTGGTAAAGTTCGAGTTGAGCTTTTTGGAGTTGTTGTTTATTTTTGCCATATTTTTTACTCAATTTTTTTAGTTCTGGTTGTAGCTGTTGGAGTTGTTTTTGGGCTTTAAGTGAAGAATTAGCCAAAGGAAAAACAGCAAACTTAGTCAATAAAGTAAAAACAATAATTGACCAGCCCAAACTACCAAAAGTTTCACTAAGAAAAATTAAAAAATTAACGCTTTGTTCAATTAAATATCCCATTTGTTCCTTTTACCAACAAGTTAATAGACGAATTAACCCTTTTATTGATCCAACGATTGTACCATGTCTTTCGATTTCTGCTTGAGTATATCGGCTGCAGGTAGGGGTGTGTTTACACCGACTACTAAAACCAAAAACAGAGTAGAGAAGTTGATGTTTAAAACTACCAATACCTTGATAAAGACTAAAAATTAAATATCTAAGTTTTTTTGCCATGCTGTTGAATAAAGGTAAAAAGACTCTTTAGATCTTCACTAAGCATAGTCTCATGGTTAATAAAATCTAAGTTATGCCTTAACCTAATTACCAATCTTAAGTTGGTTGGTTTATAAATTACTAGTTCTTGAGGAAAATTATTAAAAATAAATCTTTTTAGCTTGTTTCTAGCTGAAGCTAAACTAACAATTTTTTTAGGAATAATAACGGCAAATTGATTTTTTTCACCACCTAAAAAATCAAAGTTGGCTATAATTAATTTTCCCTTCCAAAAAAAACCATTAAGAAAAAGACTTTTAGTCGATAATAACTTCAAATTTAAACGGTGTGTTTTGGCTAGCATAAAAAGATAAAGTAAAACTTACTATCAACCCAATATTATTACTTTTTCAGTAGAGAAAATAAAGCGAAACGCAAAAAAAATTAAACTTTTTTAATTACGGTTAATTTTTTACGACCCTTTTGTCTTCTTCTTTTAAGAACTAACTTACCAGCATGAGAAGCCATTCTTTTCAAGAAGCCGTGAGTTCTTAATCTTTTTTTCTTTTTAGGATTCCAAGTTCGTTTTGTCTTTGCCATAGGCGAGGATTATATCACAACTTAGCTTTTAATTGGTTCTAAAAGGCATCACGATATATAAAATATCTCGTTCTTCAGGAAAACTAAACGCTACTGGTTTCAAACTTTCATTGAGCTGAAAAATAATCTCACCTTCTTTTTGAGTATTTAAGAAATCTAATAAATACATTGCATTAAAAGCCACTTCTTGTTCTTCACCAGTAAAGTCGATCTCGATCTCGCCTGTATATTCTCCGGCAGCAGGAGAAACCGCTTTAACTATTAATTTATTTGGAGATAAAAATAATTTGACGATGTTTGAAGCGTCTTTCGAAAATAAATAAGCTCTTTTGACTTGACTAGCTAACTCTGAAAGATCTAGTTTTATGGTATGAACAAACTCAGCGGGAATAATTTTTTCGTAAGGTGGGTATTCTCCTTCAATTAATCTGACATAAATCTCAATCCCATCAACCACAAATAAGACTTGTTTAAGCTCTTCAGAGACTCTAAAAACAACTTTGTCTGACTCTGTTTGGGCCATCATTCTAAATACTTCATTAAGGGCTTTTACAGGGATTAACAATTCTTTCTCAAAACCTAGTTTTTGACTGTGAGCTTTCATCGTTGCTAATCTGTAACCATCTGTAGCAGCAATTTCTAAACCTTGTTCTTTAAAACTAAAAAGCAGCGAAGTTAAAACTGGTCTAGTTAAGTCTTGAGCTGCAGCAAAAGTAATATATTTATCAATTTTAGCCAATAAGTTTTTATCCAAAGAAAAATCTTCACCAGTTACTTCAGGAAATTGAGGATATTCTTCTGCTGATTGATAGGGGAGAGAACTTTTGCTTTTTTCATAACTAATGACTAAAGATTTATCTTTTTGTTCAAAGATGATTTCTCCTGCTGAAAAAGAAAAAACCAAGTTTTTAAAAATATCACCAGGTATAACACAACTACCTGATTGTTCTATCTGAGCAGGAATAACATTTTTTATTCCCAGAAATAAATCTGTCGCTGCCAAAACCAATTGATTATTTTCTGCTTTTAAATAAATCGATGACAAAATTGGTAATTGAGGTTTGCTAGGAATTGCTTTTTGTAAATTAGTTAAAGCTGTTTTTAGATTTTCTTGTAAAACTCTAATTTTCATAAAAGATCTTTTCTAACTATCTATATAAATATAATTGTTGTAGTAATAATAGAGGCTGTTGATAAGTGGAAAAAACCTCATAAATTACTCTAGTTAATTGATAAAAAACGATGTGTATTCATCAGTTTTACAATTCTGAAAAACTTTGTGTATTGTGCAGGAAAACTCTGTGAAAATCGAGAGCTTTTTCACAAATTTAAAAAGTTATTCAAAGTTTTCCAACACCTTTCCACTTAGTTATCCCCAAAGTTTTTCACAATTGTTGAAAACTATTGTTTAGAGACTGCTGTTAAAGACATTCTTAAAGCAGAAATATCTTGTTTTATCAATCCTTCCTCGTCTTTTTCCTTTTCTATTTTTTTAATAGCATGCAACACACTTGTATGATCTCTGCCAGAGAACCATTTACCAATTTCTTCCAAAGGCATATTTAACTCAGTTCTAAGTAAATACATGGCTAAATGTCTAGCGTTAACAATCTCTTTGGTTCTCCTTTTACCCTTTAAAGCACTTTGTTTAATGCGGTAATGGTTGGCTACAGTCTTAATTACGTCTTGAGGTTTGGCTCTAATAATCAATCTATTAGCAGGGGCTTCTGTTTTAAGTAAGCTTTGAATTAATTCTTCATTGATAGTTTTTTGTTTCAGTTCTACTTCTGAACGAAGTAGTTTAACAATACCTTCAATTCTTCTAGCTCCATCTACTTTAGAAGAAATTAATTGAGCTAATTCCATTGGTAAATCAAGATTATTTGCTTGAGCCTTGATTAGTAAAATAGCAGTTCTTAACTCGAAGGAAGGTTGTTGGATATCAATCATTAAGCCAGCTTCAAATCTGGATCTTAATCTTGATTCAAGCAAATTAATTTCGTGAGGAGGCCGATCTGAAGTGAGAATAATTTGAGAAGCTTGTTTGGTTAAAGCGTTAAAGGTATGAAAAAACTCTTCTTGGACGGCATTCTTTCCAGCAATAAACTGAACATCGTCAATCAATAAAACCTGAGTATTACGGTATTTTCTTTTAAAATCAAAGGCTTTTTTCTTTTGAATAGCGTTAACAATCTCGTTAGTGAATTCTTCACCAGTACAGTAGATGATGTTTGTTTCTGGATTTTGTTTGAGAATGTTATGACCAATAGCTTGCATTAAATGAGTTTTACCAACCCCAACCCCACCATAAAGAAAAAGAGGGTTATAAGCTACCCCAGGGTTGTTGGAGACAGCAGTAGCAGCCGCATGAGCCATCTCATTGGTAGTCGAAACAGCAAAAGTTTTGAAAGTATAATCTTCTCTGAGCCCGACTCTTCTAGCTGCAACTTTGGCTCGATCTTGAAAACTAGCTTGGAGAGTATGAGCTGAAAACAGCTCGTCCACAGTGGGGGATCCAGTCTCTCTAGAATATGATAAAAGATTGGTTTTTGTTGAAGTTTTTTTATCTGAACTTATTGTTTGTTCATTACTTCTAGCAAGTTCTATAGGGTTGCCGACAATAAATTCAAGTTCGACAGCTTTATTTAATTCTTTTTCCAAAGTTTCTTTGATTTGAACATAAAGATTTTTTTTTAAGTTAGTGGCATGAAAAGCGGTTGGACAAGTAATTGTCGCTAAGGCTTGATTTTGTTGATCAACCTCTACCTTGGTTAATGGATTAGAAACAATCCAAGTATTAAACACAGCTGGTGTTAATTGGGTTTTAAGACTTTCTTGGCTGGCTTTCCAGACTTTAATCACTTCACTTGAATCAAGTGCTTTAGTAAACATTTTCTCCTTAATAGGACAGGTTTTGACAATAAAATCTAAGAGGGCAGTTCCGATTTGATTGCTTAGTTATACACCTAGTTTTCCACAATTTGTCAAGGGGAATTTTAATTAAAAACTAATTTTTGGGGGGAGAATAGTCATCAATAGTGTAATATCCAGCGTAAGATTGTTTGTTTGCTGCGACTTGTTGTTGAGAAGTTGTCTGAGTTGAAGGAACGACTTGTTCTTCAACGGGACTCTCTTCAGCCTCTATTTCGGAATTAATAGGAACTTGGTTTTCTAGTGGTGTTTGTTGTTTATTAGGAATACCAAATGAAAACTTTGGTTTTTCCTTTGGTTGTTTTTGGGCTTCAAGTTGAGCTAGTTTCAGTTTTTTTTCTTCTTCTTTTCTTTTTAAGATTTCTTCTGGATTGGTAGTGATGACTTCATGCTCCTCATCACTGGCTACTACTCTGAGAGCGACATGGTTTTGCCCAGCAAAAAAGATGCCCTCACCAACATCTGAAGAGACTAACAACTGTCTTTCTCCTTCAGAAAGATAGAAAGTCTCTGCTAAAACCGGGATTGAAGCGGTAGATTGTTTCATTAAAAACTGAATCGAAGCATTACTCACAATTGCTTTACCATAGTCATTATGAATAAAATCTTCAACGTCTTGAGTAATAGTGGTAATTCCTAAGTAATATTTTCTAGCTCGCTTAACCATGGAGTGAATAAATGAAGCACTATCTTTATGCTTCATAAAGTACCAAGCTTCATCAATTACCAGGATTCTTCTTTTAAGATCTTTTTTAACTCTTGTCCAAATAAAATCAAGAATAATGAACATGGCAATTGGTCTAAGCTCTTCTTCCATTTCCTTAACAGAAAAAACAGTAAATGGATTAGTAATATCTAGGTTGGATGGTTTATCAAAAATACCTCGAAAAGAACCAGTAATAAATTTTTCTAGTCTAGCCGCAATATCATTTGCTTCATCGTTTTCCATACCAATTAGAGCTTTATAAAGATCTTCCATTAACGGTGGTTCATTGGTTTGAGTGACTGGGTCTGGAGTAATTCCTTTGGCCTTATAAGCCGAGATTAACGCTCTATCTAATAAAGCCTCTTGTTGAGAAGTCATGTTTCCCAGCATTACTTTTAGTAGGCCGTGAAGGGTAAGAATCTTTTGGCCAAGTTCATTTTCACCTTCTTCATACATGGCTGATAAATCAAATGGATTAATTTTAGTTTTTGAACCAAAAGTAAAGTTAATATATTCTCCGCCTACTTTTTTAGCCAACTCTTCATATTCATGTTCTGGATCAAGAACAATTACTTCAGCATCAAACATTAATTGACGAATAACTTCCAATTTAACCGTGTAAGATTTACCAGCACCTGATTTAGCAAAAATCACCATATTGGCATTTTCCATTTTAAATCTGTCAAAAATAACTAAAGAATCATTGTGCTCATTAATGCCATAGAGGATACCTGTTTCCATGGTAAGCTCTGAAGAAGTAAAAGGAAAAGTTGTCGCCAATGAAGTTGTATCCATATTGCGGGTAACCATTAACTTGTCTCTTCCCATTGGCAGGGTTGTTTTGAAGCCCTCATCCATTTGTAAAGTAGCCTTTTTAGAGACAATTAGTAATGAACCCAACATTGATTGAATGTTTTTGGTTACTTTATTTAAGCTGTCCAAACTTGGGGAAGTAAGGGTTACATAAAGCCCAAATTGAAAAAATCTTTCAGCGCCAGCTGCTAGTTGTTCTCTAATTGTTCTGGCATCGCCCAACTTAATTTCAGTATTAATATTACTAATTTTTCCGGACCTAATATCTGATTGGATTTCAGCCTCCATTTCAGTAATTTTTCTTTTCAAGTTATCTAAGACCTCAGCAGAGTCAACAGGATAAATAAACATCGAGATATTGGCTTGATTTGGATAATTAATCAAAGGAGATAACCAGTTGGCTGGAACTGTTCTTGGATAGCCAGCCACAAATAATGTTCTGGTGTAAGTCGAGTTGATTTGTTGATAAGTAAAATCAACTTCAATTGCTTCTGGCGCAATAATATCTTGAATTGTTACCAAACCTTGAGAAAACTCTTTGATTTTCTCCATTTGTTTTTGTTCAGGAGTTATTTCTGGCTGATTATCTGTTTTTTTTGGGTTTAAAAATGGTAACTGAAAGGGCATTGGTTTTTATTTTAACACTCCATAACTATTTCTATTAAAGCTCAGCGACCGGAGGCATGGTTTGCTCTACCCTTGGTTGTTGCGCTATTTTTACTTCTGGAACAATTGGCTGTGTTTTTTCAACTCCTGGTTGAACTGGCTGAGGATTAGTTGTTGGGACAGAAGGTGGGACTTCAGCTTGAAAAACAGTTTGTTGTGTTGGCAGTTGTGGTTTAGGTAATTCTTTTTCTGGAATTGGTTGTTGAGCTGAAGTTTGTTCAATGTTCACATTGTTGGCTGGAGGAGTATTCTGTGGCATATCAGGAATTTCTTTTGGAACAACAGCAGATTCAGTTATTTCGGCAATTCCAGCTGGAGGAATATCAGTCAAAGAATTAACTTGTTCTTGTGAAGAATTATTATCTGTTGTGAGCGCTTTGAGAGAATCGGCGTCTGGAATTGTTTTGGCCTGCACAACCATGGTGGTGTAGTCTTTACTATCAGTAATTTGTTGGCCCTCATAAGCTTCAGGATTATAGCTATTATAGAAAATCTCAATAATTTCTTGGGTATCTAATTGTCTAGCATAAAGCCCAATTCTATTAAATTGGGCAATTAAATGATCTCTTCTTGGTTCTAAAACACCCAAGCCTTTTTCGATAACGGCAGCCTTTTGTTCTCTAGTTAAAACAGGCTCATTTTTACCGGGAAGGACGGTTTGTGGAGTAATCATACCAACTTCAGCGGGTGCTGCTGGCACTACCACATAAAATTTCTTATCTAAAACATTTCTTTCTTTAATTAGTTGACCGACAAATTGTTGATAGCGACCAATTAAGTCTTTTTTTTCTAAAGTAGAAGCTTTGGCTGCTTGTTCATCTAATAACCTCAAATAGGCAGTCGCATCTTTTGTTTTTGAACTAATAATAATTTGAATCGGAAAATTTAATGAATTAAGTAAAGCAGCATAAGCATAAATAATGGCATCTTGTTCTTGCTCGGCTAGTAAACCAAAGTTCATCGCACTGATTACCATCACCAAAGATATTGTGCCATCTTTTAAAACGACAACATTATTAGTGATATCAAAAATATCAAGGAACTTTTGGGTTGTAGAAGAAATTTCACCAGCATCAGACATACTTGTTTACTATGGTACTAGAAATCAAGGCTAAATCGCAATGAGAAAACTCTAACTTGAACGAATTTCTAGCGGGGGCACCAGATTTCCACTTAAAGCAATAGTTTGTTCAGGAAAAGTCAAGCCAACTTTTTTTACTCCCACAACATAAGTGCCGTTGGGTAGTGCAGTACTTAAAGAAAATTGACCCAACAAGTTTGTTTTTAAGGCATTAATTACTTGTCCTTGGTTATTTTTTATTTCCACTACAGCCTGATCAACCAGTTTGTTATCTGGAGTTAAGACCATGCCAACCAAAGCATTGGGTTTATTGGGTGGTTTGGGGAAAGGAAGAGTGTTGTTAGTGACGACTTCTTTGGTTGGCAGTGAAAAAGATTGTGGTGGCAAATCAAACTTCGTTGATTCAACAGCAGGGGTATCTAGCTGTGGAGCTTGGCTTAATGATTCGTTTTGGACAATATTTTCCTGTTTTTGGGTTTTTTGTTGTTGTTGAAAAATCACATTTTCTGAGCTAGCTACAGGAATAGTTTTTTGTTTGGCAAGATTTCTTGGTTTGGTAGTTAGTTTCGGTTTTATTTTTTGTGGTTTAGCGATCACTTCGTCGACTTTGACATCATTGTATTGAGCCAAAATATTAGCCATTCTTTGTTGGTCATCATCGTCTAATTGGTTTTTTTCAGTGTTAGAGCTAACAGAGTTTAAGTATTCTCTAATTCTCTGTCTTCTAGCTGGGGTTAAGTCAATTTCAAATTCTTCCTCTTCTTTGGTTTTTTCTCTTTTAATATGTGTAAAGGCAAACGGAACTTCAGTCTCTTTTTTCCAATAAAACTTAGTCGGACTATACAATCTTCTAAAAAAAGTAGTGATCCAATGATCTAGGGGTCTTTCTTCAATGGGTACAAAAGCCACCATTGCCCCAAACCCCGCTGATAAAATAATCAACGGCCACTTAATAAAAGCAATTAAATTGGTATTGTAAATAATCACACCAATCACTACGCCAACAGCAATCTCTGCAAATTGTTTCAGCGTCATGTTTCCAACAATGTGGAATTTATAACCAACAACGTCCTGTGGGATTGGATGTTCTCTCATGCGACTCTATCTTAGCGTGTCTGTAAAATCGTTGCTAGGGTTACTCTGCTACTTTAACAGCGGGAGCAATTATTTCTGCCTGGATTTTTTGATTATCTTGATTGATAACTTCTCCTGAGAAATGATAAAAAGGATAAGCTAAGTTGTTTTTTAAATCAGCTCGATACTCTAATTGAACACTCGTTAGATCTCCAGCCACAATTTCCTCTAAAGAAAACACGCCAGTGTTTGATTCGTAAGCAGAAATAATAGAAGCATATTGTTTGTTATTAATGTTTTCTAAAACTTCTCCTAAAGAAAGAATTTTGAATTGTTGTTCAGTAGGGAGGGGATAAAAAAAGTTTGGTTGAAAAACTATCTTTTGAACTTGATATTCGCTATTAATGAGAATGGTTAGCGGAAACTTTTCTCGATGCTCTACTAAGAGAGGAACACCATCAACATTATAAGTAAAAGGAATTTCCATAGCAGCAATTAAGCCAGTTTTAACTTCTTCCATCTCTTGCAAACCAGAAAACTTTTTAATTTTATCTGGCTGAATGGTAAATGGTATTTGAGAAAAAACTTCATTAACATAATTTTGAGCGACAGTGATAGCCTTATCTCTGCTTGTCAAAACGGCATCTTTAGGTAAGAAATTAGAGTAAAAAAGATACTCGTCATCTTGTCTATTATAAGAGAGGGTATAGTTTTCTCCTTTCCACAAACCCTCAATATTTTCAACTGGTTTTAAATTGTGATTTTCAATAAATCTTTTTTTTAGGTATTCAATATTAGTGTTACTGGGTTGAATTCTAACGAGGGGGAGACTAGTTTTTAGGGCAGGAATATCACCTGAAAACCTAATGTTATTAAAGTTAGATTTGTTGCCATCACGATTGGTTTTAATAAACTCATTTTCTGGGATAACAACGTTTTTGGGAGTAATTAATCTAAAAACTACAGTAATAAAGATTCCGACACAACTGACAATAAACAGCACTACATACCATTTTTTATTTTTTAATAAGTTGTTATTCATAACAAGTCCTTACAGGATCATTAACCTTAACACTAGTGCCATCTGGCATTAATGAAGGCAATGTTCCAGAATTTGGGGCACTACCTCTGAGCTCAAAGTGAAGATGCGGGCCAGAAGAAAACCCAGTGGTACCCATTTGTCCCAAAACTTCACCAGCCACAACTTCTGTACAAGAATGAATATTACTGGACCGAAGGTGGCTAAAAACAAAAGTTCCTACATCTGTTTCTGACAGAACAACATGAATCCCATATTTTTCATCTAAATTTCCTGGACACGCTTTGCCAGAAAATGGAGTAAAAATAGTAGTTCCTTCAGTGTTGGCAATATCAAAAGCATCAACTCTGCCATGAGAGTAACTACCGCCTGGTAGCTGGGTGATGGTTCCACTCGCTGGCCAGCAACCAGCTCCTTGAGAATAGTCTCCAATATAAATAACTTCTCCAGTGATGGCATTATCTGTACCTTCGACTCCTGTTTGAGAATCTTTGGCAAAAACTTTGAGGTCAAAGGTATTTAAAACAGATGAGTGGTTATAGTTGCTATCAAGAGTTTCTGAGTAGGTTAAAATCACTGAACCTCCAGGTTCAATAACCATTTCTTCATATAGTTCTGGAAAATCAGCTAGTTTTTTGATTCGTTCTGGGACAGTGGGTGGTTTTTTCCCTTCATGCTCCTCCCAAGCTTTTTCACTATGATTAACCTTCAGTGTGTCAGTAGCATCAAGAACTTGAATGGTGTAATTCCCCTTGGGGGTAATAGTGATAGTGTATTCGACTTTAATGGGAAAAGCTGGGTTTTCACATTTATTTTCTGGACAACCGGCAATAAAGGCTCTTTTTTCGATGGTGACATATTCTGATTCTTTTCCTGGAATAGATCCTGAAACAGTGCTTAAGGGATTAACAATCGGGAAATCAGCAACTAGCGCACTAGAAATTGTGGATTGGACTAGTAGTCCGGTACCAGCTACTGTGGCAATTGTACCGAGTACTGCTTGACCACCAATATGAACAATTGATTGACCAATAAAACTAGTTGGTTGAAGGGTAGTTGCTTCAGCAAGACCTTGAGCTGTTGCTGCCTGAGTTGCTGCTGCAGTATTACTGGCAGTAGCTCCATTTTGAAACGAATAATAATTTTGTCCCTTTTTTCCGGTAAAGATTTCTTCTAAAAGCTTGCCAATACCAAAACCACCTCCGGCCCCGATTCCTACTCCAATGGCAGCTCCAACCGGGCCACCAATAAACCAGCCGGCAATTCCACCGCCAATGGCTCCCAAAATAGTTGGGATTAAAGTCATTAGCGATTGAGCAGCGTTAATTAAAAAGTAGGCTAGCGATCCTAACCCCAATCCACCCAGGGCGACAAGAGTTTGTCGACCTCTTTTGGTGGTAGCTAATTTAGTTAGGAAACCAAGAGCAGGGTGAACAGCACCTGTTGCTGTAGCAGCTGCTTTACTTAGACCAGCTTCAGCGGCTTTATCTGCGGCCTTACTAGCCGCTTTTTTACTAAGTCGAGAACGAATGCCTTTAATACCTTTTTTTAATCTGCCACTAAGCCCTCTATTTCTTCGAGCAAATTGGTTAACATTTGCTAGGGGACTTTGTAAGACCCCGTTATCCGGAATATAACTAGAATTGAAGTTGTTGATTTCTTCTGTGTTATAAAAAGCAGCTCCTCCAAGTAGCGGAGCCATATCATGAAGGCCAATCTCTTTGGGATAAAAATCTGGAGTTTCAGCAATATTTTGGATTGTTTTACTGCCAGCCTCACCATAACCGAGTACCACTAAAATCTCTTTTTTGGTTTCGGTGTCTTTAGCTGCCCAAACTTGTTTCAAGAAGATTTCTCTTTTTTCTGAATTAGTAACACCTTTTTTATCATTGAATAACTCAATAACTTCTTGAGGATTTTTAACTGGAGCTTCTTTACTGCCAACTAAGATTTGTCTAGTGGGAGTAGCAATGGCTCGCTCAAAGACCTGATCTGCTTCGTTTTTATTTAGAACTTTTTTATTTTCATCCAACAAAGCCAAGGCTTCCTGAGTAGCGAATTTAGCTTCGTTGTGAAGTAGAAGTTGACCAGTTTTTTTACCAATAATTGAACGTCTGGCAAGCCAAACTTCTCCAACTGATTCTAAAAACTCTTGGTTAAAAGGAATTTCTTCGCCAAAGATTAGTTTAAATCTACCTTCATCAACATATTGAAGTAAATCCAGTGGTAAACCTTGTAAAATCCATGAATCAACAACGTTGACCACGTTTTTTTCTGCCAAAGTTAATTTATCTGCTTGAACCCCAATTCTTTGCAACTCGCTTTGTAAGAGTCTGGTGGTTTCTTTAGCTAGATAGTCATCTCTATCTTCAACAAGTTCTTCTTTTTTTAATTCACTAAAAACTTGTTCTAGGGCTGGATTTTGAGCAAGATTATTAACTAATTCAGAAACAGCAGGGCCACTTCCGGTCTCAGCTTCTTTTAGGGCTGTTTCGATTTTTTCTTTCAGCTCTGGATTTTTATTACTGCTTAAAGTTTCAGTTAAGTGAGTAGAAATAATGGCAGTCGTTCTAAAATCATTTTGCACCAACCAGACATACTCTCGAATTAAAGTCAGTCTAGTCTCTGGATTAACTAAATCATCTAATCGACCATTTCCTAGAGTAGTTAAAAAGAACCCCAAGGTTTTATCTGACAACACTCTTTGTAGGTCTTTAGAGTTGGCTAATGTTCCCGGAGGTAAACCATGTTGTTGTTCAAGTTGAGCTAAAGCAATTCCAGTAAAATTTGCGGCTTGTTCTCTTAGTTCTTTGCTAAAAAGAATGTTTTTGGTGGTAAGAGGATCATTTAGTTCTTCTTGTAATTCCTCTGGTGGTGGTTGGCTTTGGTCTTCTTCAGCAACTCCTCCTGAATCGCTGTCAGTGGTGTCAGTTTGGGGAGCTCCTGCCGAGAGAGGTTTGTTTGTTTCTACAACTTGTTCCTCTGGCTCTACTTCTTCTTCGCTCTCTGTTTCTTCCTGAACATCAACGGCTTTATCTTCTTTGATTTTAATGAGGGTTAAGAGGAGTTGAGCAGTGCTACCTATGTAATCTGTTAATAAAACATTTAATTCATGATCATCTTGACCAGTAATTTCTAGTTGATCATAACTATGTTTTTCACAGAAAATAATAATGGCAAATAAAACTTGTAAAGTGTCTTTATCCAATTCAAGTTTGCCAACATCAACTTCTTTTTGATACCAGTTATTAATGTCACCAAGGATGTTGTTAGCAATATCTGTAAACAAAAAAGCCAAATCACTTTTATAAAGAAAAAAATTCAATTGATCAGCTAAATGATCTCTGGAAATAATGTAACTTCTATCTTTGGTGGTTAGTTTGAGACTGCTGGTATTAACTTCTTTGAATAAACTCTGAAAAGAAAAATTCAATTCTGGTTCGCTGGCAATATTAGATCTAGTTAAAAGTTCTAAGAAGCTTTTAACTGTCTCCAAACTAGCATCATCCCTTAATCTCTTTAAGAAATACCTCTCCTGGCCAGTTAATTTAGGCTTTGCATCGGACATCTATTTTTTATTATATCCTTTACCAGATGGAAACGCACGTCTGTCTTCGTCAAGGAAATTTAGATTAAATTGGCCACAAATGAGCCCAAATTTTCTGAATCAATAATTGGTTTCGGTGTCTTGTTTTTGTTGACAGCTGGCAAATTAGAAAGCTGTTTATTACCAGCCAAAGAAAAAGGTTTTGGTTGGTTATAGTTCATTTCACAATTTAAGCACCAGTTACACTCTCCAACCCAAGTATTATGAGTACCACACTTCAGACAAGAACCAATTTTCCACTCTTTTGCACGCTGGTCACCCACAAACTTAGCCAAGTCGATCCTCGATAGAGAATCTGGAGTTAGCCCCTGAAGTTGTAGGTTAGCTAGTTGCTGAACACTACTAATTGGACTGAGGGCGACACACTCTAGCAGTGAAGTATCAAAGGCTTTAACAGCCGAAGAAAAGCCAATGCCTTTGAGAGATAAAGCAAAATCATTTTCTGCTAAGCTACCGAATTTTTTGAAATGATCGAATAAAGATGCTCTTTTTTGGGCTGAAATTTTTTTAGTATCAAGAATGCCAGCAAAAACTACTCTTTTCATAAAATTACTCAGCTTAGTAACAGTGTTGGGAGAGAGTGAAGGATCTCTATTAACTTCAGTGGTAACGACATCAACTAATAATTGAGAATATTGTTCCAAAGCTGGTTCCATCTGTTTAATTTTCATTCGAGTGAGCTTCTGTCTGAGTCTTTGAAAAAACTTTTGTTTGGGGAACAACTCCAAAAAAGTCTCAGCAGCAGCAGTGGTTTGGAATTTGTCAGGTAGGGCAATTAGCTTTTCCATTACTAGCTGTTCTTTTTCAGCAAAAGGCAAAGTAGTAAAGTTTTGAGGTAAGTGAACACCAAGTATTTTGAAAAGTTTTTGATGATCCTCCCAGTTTTTTGGGGTTAAATGTTGGTCGTGAAGCAAGATAAATCGGTTGAGGGCTGGAATAAAAACGGGTTGGGCAATGACAATGACACTCAAATTACCCTCATGAACTTCTGATTGTGGCATGACATAAAGGTATTTGGGGCCGATGGTGATTTCTCCTGCTAGTTTTTCTAGTTTCATTTTTTCTTTGACTTCTGGTTGGATGAAGGCAAAGGCTTGTTGAGGAGAGAGAGTCTGCCAACCAGTTTGTTCTAGTTTTTCTCTAGTAGTATTTGAGTCTGGTAGGTTGGCCTTATTATCAGCCTCAGAATCTTGGTTAGCTAATAAAGAGAGCATAGCGTGGGGACTCAATGTAAAAAGCTGGTTTAAGGTTGCCAATAAGTTTTCAATTTGGGTTTTTTCTAGTTGATAACGATTTTTTTCAGCTTGATTAATAGCCAGCGATTCAACTGCATCTTGGCAAATCTGCAGCAGATCTGGTCTGAGCAAGTAAACATCGTCATGGAGAGTTAAACCATTGTCTTTTGAAGTAATTTCATAAGCCAAGTGAGTAACTGGTAGCTTTTGAGTCTCAGCTAAAATCGAGCGAAAAAAGTAAACCAACAAAGCTTTTTGTTTTTCTGGGTCTTGAATGGGTAAAACTTCTTTGAGAATAAAATTTAAAATAACAATCAGTTTATCTTTTTCTGGATTGGGAATTTCTTTAAGTTGTTGATAATCAACTTGATCGACTTGGTCATTTTTTGGTGCTGTTTTTTGTTCAATTACTCCAGGAATAAAATCAGCCAGTGAAAAAGGAAATTCTCTTTTTGATTCCTGAGTCGGCAAGGGTGATTGATGATTAAAAGTTTGTTCTTGTAACACAAAAGCTCCTCTGTTAGAGGAGCATCGGGAGGCAAATTAGTTGTTTTAATGCCCGATGCTCGTCGGAAGAAATAATAAATTTCTTCTTCATTCCAAATTTGGAATGGTTTACTCCGACCGGACTTGTCTCTAGTGAGCATCACCGTTGCGGCACAGCCTCCGAATCTGACGGAACTTCCGAGTAACAAGGCTTGTTATAGCATGGTTAGTGGTGAAATGTCTATCTTTTTGTTGATGATTTGTAGTAAAAACTATGAGCCTGGTTGCTAGGGGATTTTTTTTATAGAAAATGGTAGAATATATGGCAGTTAACTATGTCTGAAAAATATCAAAATTTAGAACAAGCCTTGCAAGCTAAAGTTAAAACAGAAAAAGGCAAAGAATTGCCAGTTTCTAAGATTATTGATATTGATCAAATTGCTTTAGCTGTTGAAGAAAAAGCTGGTGCTAAAAACTTGCGAGTAGTACTTGCAAATATAGAGAAAAATATTTTCTCTGTTGGAGAAATTTCTGACAAAATTAAAGAACCCAATAAAGCTAAACTTAGACAAGGAATTGCTAAGGCTTTAGAAACAGTTTTTAACTCCTTAGAGTTTTTTGAAGAGCAAGTCATCGAAGGTAGTTTAATGGGTGAATTTCCAGAGGGTGTGAAGGGCAAAAATCCCAGTGCTGAAGATGTGTCCAATGCTGTTGAAGTGATTAGAAATTTAATTATTTCCTATATTGAAGCTATCAAAGAATTTTATCAACCAGGAGAATTAACTGCGGAACAACAGCAACTTTTTGGAGTAGCTGAAGAAAATGCTGAAGCAAAAAATCAAGATCCTAAAGATTTAGTTGAGTTTT
>CAYSQA010000004.1:33550-55466 GCA_964433225.1 uncultured Pseudomonadales bacterium | reverse complement strand
AGATAGCACCATCCATTTGAGCAGCACCAGTGATCATGTTTTTGATGTAGTCAGCGTGACCTGGGGCATCAATATGAGCATAGTGTCTCTTTTCAGTTTCATATTCAATATGAGAAATATTGATGGTCACACCACGAGCAGCTTCTTCTGGAGCGTTATCAATATCTAAATAGCCTAAAGCCTTGTTGGTATCACAAGGAACTTTAGCTGCCAAAGTGGCAGTAATAGCTGCGGTCAAAGTGGTTTTACCATGATCAACGTGACCAATGGTTCCAATATTGACGTGAGGTTTGCTTCGGACAAATTTTTTACTGTCAGACATATTTTCTCCTTTTTTATTTGTACTTTTTCTTTTACTACTTTCTACTTAATTTAGAACGAAAAAACACTAACGAACGTGTGCTCCTTTGCGTTCTTCTACGATTTTATCAGTAATGCTTTTTGGTACTTCCTCATAATGACTTGGTAACAACACACTACTAGCACGACCTTGAGTCATGCTTCTCAAGATTGTAACATAGCCTTGCATCTCTGCCAACGGAACAAGCGCCGTAATAATCACTGCTTTACCTCTGTTGGTAGTACCTTGGATTTGAGCTCTTTTACTACCCAAATCACCAATCACATCACCCATAAATTCTTCAGGTGTGGTGACTTCAAGTTTCATGATTGGTTCAATCAAAACCATCCCAGCTGTCTTCATGGCTTCACGCATACCCAAAGAACCAGCCATCTTAAAAGCCAATTCACTTGAGTCAACATCATGGTAAGAACCATCATAAAGAGCAACTTTAATATCGGTCATTGGATAGCCAGCCAAGAAACCTCTTTCCAAAGACTCTTGAATGCCTTTGTTGGTTGGCTCAATGTATTCACGAGGCACAACCCCACCGGTAATCTCGTTAGCAAATTCATAACCAGTTCCACGATCCTTTGGTTCAACTCTCAGTAAAACGTGACCATATTGACCACGGCCACCAGTTTGTTTGATGTATTTACCCTCGCCTTCAGTCACTTTAGTAATGGTTTCACGGTAAGCAACTTGAGGAGCTCCAACATCGGCATCAACATTAAACTCTCTTTTCATACGATCAACAATGATCTCCAAATGAAGTTCACCCATACCACCAATAATGGTCTGACCAGTTTCATGATCAACTTTAATGGAAAAGGTGGGATCTTCTTCAGAAAGTTTATTCAGAGCTAGGCCCATTTTTTCTTGGTCAGATTTAGTCTTTGGCTCAATTGCCAATGAGATCACTGGCTCAGCAAAAGTAATACCTTCTAAGATAATTGGATCATTTTCATCAGAAAGAGTATCGCCTGTTTTGGTTTCTTTCAAACCAACAACGGCCACAATCTCACCAGCTTTGGCTTCACTGATTTCCTCACGCTTATTAGCGTGCATCAGTAACAACCGACCCACTCTTTCTTTTTCGTCCTTAGAAGAGTTATAAACATAACTGCCAGCTTTCAACACACCAGAGTAAACACGGAAGTAAGTTAACTTACCAACGTGAGGATCAGTTTGAATTTTGAAAGCCAAGCCAGCAAATTTTTCCTCTGGAATTAATTTACGAGTAATTTTTTCTTCTGAATTGGGTTTAGTACCTTCAATATGATCAATATCCATTGGTGATGGCAAATATTCGACCACGGCATCCAATAACACTTGGATACCAGTATTTTTCAAAGAAGAACCAGCAAAAACAGGTACCAACTTATAGCTAATTACGGCCTTACGAAGGGCTGTTTTTAGTTCAGCCACAGTAATTTCTTCTTCGTTAAAGAATTTTTCCATCAAAGCATCATCGGTTTCAGCAATAGCTTCAACCAAGTTGGCTCTCATTTCTTCAGCTTTAGCACGATATTCTTCGGGAATTTCCATGATCTCTGGTTCAGTGGCAGCAGCATGATCTTTCCAAAAAAGAGCTTTCATCTCCAAGAGTTGAATTACTCCCTTGAAGTCATTTTCAGCCCCCATTGGCATTACCATCACTGCTGGAGTTACCCCAAACTTATCACGGATATCTTGAATAGTAGCCAAAAAGTCGGCTCCTAATTTATCCATTTTATTGACAAAACAAACCCGAGGCACATTGTATTTATCAGCTTGACGCCAGACTGTTTCAGATTGTGATTGCACACCTTCTGAAGCATCTAATACCGTTACCCCACCATCTAAAACACGTAAAGAGCGTTCTACCTCAGCGGTAAAATCAACATGGCCTGGTGTATCAATGATATTAAAACGATATTCTTCATTTGGAAGATTACTTTCAAAGTATGGTTTCCAGAAGGCAGTCGTAGCAGCAGACACAATGGTAATACCACGTTCTTGCTCTTGAGCCATCCAATCCATAGTGGCAGCTCCCTCATGAACTTCGCCAATTTTATAGTTTTTTCCAGTATAAAAAAGAATTCTCTCAGTCGTGGTAGTTTTACCTGCATCAATGTGAGCAATGATTCCAATGTTTCTTACTCTTTCCAATGGAACTCGTTTATTAGCTGATTTGTCTGACATATTTTTACCTTTTAAAAATAATTCCCATAACTAAACCCACACCCATTCTTCATAACAAGAAGATTCCCCTGCCAGGAATACTGAGTGAGGTAATTTTTTACCAACGGAAGTGAGAGAAAGCTTTATTGGCTTCTGCCATTCTGTGTGAAGTCAATTTCTTCTCTATTGCACCACCGGTGTTCTCCAATGCATCGAGAATCTCTGCGGATAACTTTTCTGCATAGGAGTGAAATTCTTTGTTTGAACGTTTGTTGGATTCTAATACCAGCCAACGAATAGCCAATGAAGTGGCTCTTCTAGTTTGAACAGGCATTGGCACTTGATAAGATGCACCACCAACTCTTCTAGAACGAACTTCCATTTGTGGAGTAATGTTAGCAACAGCTGCCTCTAAAACTTCAACTGGTTGCTTTTTTGTTTTATCAGCGGCAATTTCTAAAGCAGTATAAACTTGTTTCTGAGCAACAGATTTTTTACCATCCTTCATTGAACGGCTAATCAACTTGGCTACTAAAACTGAATTATACTTAGCGTCAGGAGAAACTTCGCGGAGTTTAGCTTTTTTTGTTCTCATGCTTTATTTTCCTCTTTTCACACCATACTTACTGCGACTGGTTTTTCGACCTTCAACACCAGCACAATCAAACTTACCACGAACGACATGGTACTTCACACCTGGCAAATCTTTTACCCGGCCTCCACGAATCATCACCACACTGTGTTCAGCAAGATTATGACCTTCACCTTGAATGTAAGCAGTCACTTCCATACGATTAGATAGACGCACACGAGCAACCTTACGCAAAGCTGAGTTAGGTTTCTTTGGAGTCATGGTTTTAACCACAGTACAAACGCCTCTTTTTTGAGGGTTATTGGTTTTTACAGGTTTACCAGTAATTGAGTTGAAAGATCTTCTCAAAGCAGCAGCTTTAACTCGCTTAGATCGATCGATTCTTCCACCTTTTCTGATAAGTTGATTAATTGTAGGCATAAATTTCTTTTATTTCCTTACTTCGATTTTCAGATTGTGGGATTGTAACATGATGCGGTTAGTTTTACCACTCGATGTTACAACCCACCATCTCCTAATTCATTTTTATATCTCGCGAGCCCGCTCTTCACTGGTAGGGATCAATCTACCAATAATCACGTTCTCCTTCAATCCTTCCAAAGTATCGACTTTGCCAGCAGATGCTGCATCGGTTAACACATGTTTGGTGTGTTGGAATGATGCGGCGGAAAGCCAAGAATGGGTAAAGAGTGAAGATCTAGTAATACCAAGTAACAAAACTTTAGCTGTAGCAGGTTCACCACCAGCAGCCATGGTTTCATCATTGATCGCCATAAAGCGACTACGTTCAACAATTTCTCCTGTTAAGAAATCGGTATCACCACTCATCTCGATTCTAACTTTATCACCCATTTTACGGGCAATTACCTCAAAATGTCGGTCGTTAATCCCAATTCCCTGAGATTCATAAACTGCCTGAACTTGGTCAACAATGTGTTGTTGTGCATACATCAAACCCTGAAGTTGTAATAACTCTTGGATATCAGCTCCACCTGAAGTCAACATTTGACCAGGATGAACTAAATCTCCATTTTCCACCAACAAACTTCTGTTAGCTGGAATAATGTGCTCTTCTTCCTCTTTTGGTGGAGTAGTTGAGGTAATGGTGATGATTTTGTCATCATCATTCTCTTCAATTTTAACTTTTCCAGCAATTCTAGCCACAAAAGCAGCTAGTTTGGGATTACGAGCTTCCAAAAGTTCTTCAACACGAGGTAAACCTTGAGTCACATCAAGACCAACGATACCTCCAGAGTGCTTAACCCGCATGGTCAACTGAGTACCAGGTTCACCAATAGATTGAGCAGCAATCACACCCACTGGAACACCGATATCGACTTTGTCTCTGGTGGAAAAATCCCAACCATAACAAGTCTGACAAAGACCTTTTCTAGCCTCACAAGTAAGAGGGGATCTAACCATTACTGTCTCGATTTTGTCATTAAGATCAATAACTTTAGTTAAATCATCATTAAGGAAATCACCTTTTTTAGCAATTACCTTGTTACCATCTTTAACATCGTCAGCCAAATAACGACCCAAAATGCGGTTGTAAAAAGCATCTCGACGAGTAGCCTTAGAGATCTCGATTCCTTTAGTGGTCTCACAGTCTTCCATTCTAATAATGGCATCATGAGCCACGTCACTCAAACGACGAGTAAGGTAACCAGCGTCTGCAGTCTTGATAGCTGAGTCAGTTAAACCTTTTCTAGAACCACGAGCGGAAGTGACATATTCGAAAATAGTTAAACCTTGTCTAAAGTTAGACTTAGTTGGCATTTCCACGATGTTGCCCAACGGATCAACCACCAAACCACGCATCGCAGCCAACTGTTTAACCTGATCTTTGGAAGCACGAGTACCTCCAGAATCGATCATTACTTTCACAGCATTGTCATCATCGTAAGAATCCCAAGTTTTCTCGGCTAATTCTTCGGTAGTTTCCATCCAAATCTCGATACCTTTTCTACGACGTTCATCATCAGTGATTAAACCTTGTAAGTAACTATCCTGAACTTTTTCAACTCGTTTGTTAGCTTTATCAATAATGGCTGGCTTGTCATCAATCATCTTACAGTCAGTCACAGACACTGATAAACCAGATCTGGTAGCAGCTTCAAAACCAAGGTTTTTGATTGAGTCAATTAATCTAGCAACTTTATCATCGTCATAGTTTTCGATGGCTCGAGTCACTAATTCTTTGATATCTTTGGCCTTAACTGGTTCATTAACAAACTCAACTTCTTCAGGAAGTAGGTCATTAAATCTCAATCTACCAACTGAAGTTACCACCAAACCTTTTCCTGGTAATCTAATTGTGATTGTTTGTCTCAAACTGAGCAAACCAATTTGATAAGCATGATAGGCTTCGTCTTTGGAAGCAAAAACTACTGGAAATTTACCTAATTTTTCATCTAGTGAAGTGTAATAGAAAACACCCATTGCCATTTCCTTATTAGGCACAGTAATAGGCTCACCATTAGCTGGTTTGAGTAAGTTATGGGTAGCCATCATCAACTCTTCAGCCTCTTGACGAGCTTCTTTAGTCAAAGGTACATGAACAGCCATCTGATCGCCATCAAAGTCAGCGTTATACCCAGAACAAACACAAGGATGCAGTCTAATAGCACTACCTTCAATCAATTGAGGATAGAAAGCCTGCATACCCAATTTGTGTAAGGTTGGCGCACGGTTCAAAATCACAGGGTGATTAGCCGTCACTTTTTCTAACACATCATAAACTTCTGGTTCACGACGATCAACCAAATGACGAGCACTCTTTACATTGGGTGCTACGCCTTGAACAATTAATTCACGCAAAACATAAGGTTTGAACATCTCCAAAGCCATATCTTTTGGCAAACCACATTGATCAAGTCTTAATTCTGGACCAACCACAATAACACTACGACCAGAATAATCAACACGTTTACCCAATAAGTTTTGACGGAAACGACCTTGTTTACCACGTAGCATTTCGGACAGTGATCTCAATGGTCTTCGGTTTGATCTTCTTCTGGTTTGACGAGCCTGACTACTATCGATCAAAGAATCAACAGCTTCCTGAAGCATACGTTTTTCATTCCGTAAAATGATTTCAGGAGCTCCCAAATTAATTAAGTGTTTTAAACGGTTGTTACGGTTGATTACTCTGCGATAAAGATCATTCAGATCTGAAGAAGCAAATCTCCCACCAGATAATTGAACCATTGGGCGCAAGTCTGCTGGCAAGACTGGTAAAACACTTAAAAACATCCAAGAAGGATCAATGTTAGCTTTTTTAAAACCTTCAACTACTCTCAATCTTTTGGTAGCTTTAACTCTTTTAGCTCCCTTGCTCTCAGCCATCTCGCCACGAAGTTGCTCCACCAAGGAATCCATATCTACTTGCTTAACTAACTCAAGGATACTTTCAGCACCCATGCCTACTCTCAAATGAGCTGCGGCATCGTATTCATCAAGCTTAAGATATTCATCTTCACTTAAAATACTTTGTTTTTTGATCTTTTTAACCAAAGTCTTGATGGTCTTGAAGATTTCAGCGGTTTGTTCCAACTGAAGTTCTAGTTGTTGTTTAACATTAGAAAGATTTTGTTTGGCTTTGAGCTTGAGTTCTTCCAATTTTAATTGAAGGGTTTCCTTACTCTTAACTTTTTCTTTCAAAGTCGCAACATCTTTTTCCAACTGATCTTGAATCTTTTGGATATCTTTTTCTGCTGTCTCTTTGAGTTCATCTTGAGCTGCCACCAAATTAACTTCCAAACGATCATTGACCTCTTTTTTCTCATCTTCATCAACTTCCAAAACGATGTATTGGGAAAAATACATAATAGAGTTGAGATTTCTTGGAGAGATATCCAACAGTAATGATAATTTAGAAGGAGCTCCTTTGAAGAACCAGATATGAGCAGCTGGAGCAGCCAAAGTAATATGAGCCATTCGTTCGCGACGCACTTTAGATTGAGTTACCTCAACACCACATTTGTCACAGACAATACCCTTATAGCGAATACGTTTGTATTTACCACAGTAACACTCATAATCTTTAACTGGACCAAAGATTTTCTCGTCAAAGAGACCATCTTTTTCTGGTTTTAGAGAACGATAGTTAATGGTTTCTGGTTTTTTGACCTCACCGTTTGACCAGGTTAAAATCTCTTCTGGAGAAGCGATGCCAATTTGTAAAGCTGAAAAGTCGATAATATTTTTCATATGTTTCCTTCGTAAAAGCAAATTTTTACGCTGCTGCTCCCTCCTCATCAGTAACTTCTTCTTCGTCTGTCTCTTCTAGATCTGTTGGCTCTGAATCTTCATCTGCTAATTCTTCACTCTCGTCTTCTGAAACCCCATCCTCTTCTTCTAGCTCTTCTGGATCATCTGGCATTTCTTCAGGAGACAACGGCTCAGCTGGTTGATCTTCTGGATCATCTTCTTCTTCGGAATCAATTGGGTTAACAGTTAAAGCTAAAGAATTTAACTCTCTCATTAACACTTTAAATGACTCAGGTACAGAAGGAGCTGGAATATCATCACCCTTGACCATTGCTTCGAAAGCATTTGCTCTACCACGAACATCATCAGACTTGATGGTCAACATTTCTTGAAGAACATGAGCAGCACGATGTGCTTCTAAGGCCCAAACCTCCATTTCACCAAGGCGTTGTCCACCCATTTGAGCTTTACCACCCAAAGGTTGTTGAGTCACCAAGGAGTAAGGTCCAGTTGAACGAGCATGAGTCTTATCTTCGACCATGTGACTTAATTTCAACATGTAACCAATACCCACTACAGTTTGCTCGCTGAAAGCTTCTCCTGTTCGACCATCATAGAGTTGAACTTTACCAGATCCTGGTAAACCAGCTCTTTCTAGCTCTGTCCAGATTTTACTCTCATCGATTCTTTCGAAAGCTGGAATAGCCACTCTATAACCAAGTTTTTGAGCTGCCCAGCCAAGGTGAGCTTCTAACAGCTGACCAAGATTCATACGAGCTAACACTGACAATGGTGAAATAATAATATCAATGGCAGTTCCATCTTCGAGGTGAGGCATGTCAGCCACAGGCACGACTTTGGAAATAACACCCTTGTTACCATGTCTTCCTGCTAATTTGTCACCAACTCTGATTTTTCTGATTTGAGCCACTTTAACCACTACTTCTTTTAAAGTACCTGGATCTAATTCATCACCCAAGTCACGATCTAAAGTCTGGACGTCAATAACAGTTCCGGTTTCACCATGAGGTAATCTCAAAGAAGTATCTCTCACTTCTTTAGATTTTTCACCAAAAATTGCTCTTAATAATCTTTCTTCTGGAGAAAGTTCAGTCTCACCTTTTGGTGCAACTTTACCCACCAAAATATCACCAGAATTAACTTGACTACCAACTCTGATAATACCTTCCATGGTTAAGTTACTTAAATAAGCCTCACTGACATTAGGAATATCATTAGTGAGTTCCTCTGGTCCAAGTCTAGTGTCCATCACCTTAGCTTTATATTCATTAATCTGGATAGAAGTCAAAGAATCATCTTTAACCAAACGATCAGAAATCACGATCGCATCTTCATAACCCAAACCATCAAATGAAGTGTAAGCAATCAATAAATTAGTACCCAAAGAAAGTTCTCCTTCATCTGCAGAAGGACCATTAATGATCACATCACCTGGTTGAACCTTTTGGCCGGCCTTGACTGCTACATTTTGTGAATAACAAGTACTTTGAGAAGTTCTTTCAAATTTAACAATGTGGTAGGTAACCACACCTTTGTTGTACTCCACAGTCTCACTAGTTTTATTAGCAAAAAATACCTCGGCTTCCTTATGGTTAGCTTTATCTAATTTGAGTTCAACTCTATTAGCATCAACATACTCAACAGTTCCAGAAAATTTAGCTACCACTGAATGGTTCATGGCAGTAGAAACTGCTTTTTCCATACCTGTACCAACTATCGGGGCTTGAGGTTTAACCAAAGGCACAGCTTGACATTGCATGTGGGTACCCATCAAAGCGCGGTTGGCTTCATCATTAGCGATGAATGGAATTAAAGAAGCAGAAGTACCAATCACTTGACGAGGCACAACATCAATGTATTCCACATCAGTAATTGGACCCTCTGTAAATTGATTCATGTGACGAATTGACACCCAATCATCTTGAATTACACCCTTATCATCGATATCAATACTGGCATGAGTAATCTTGTAGTCTTCTTCATCATCAGCTGAAAGATAAACAATCTCATCATAATTAACCTTAACTTTGTCACCCTTTTTATCGAGTTTAAAGTAAGGAGCCTCTAAGAAACCAAAATCATTAACTCTAGTATAAAGAGCTAAATATGTTACCAAACCAATGTTTGGACCTTCTGGAGAACGAACTGGACAAATACGAGAGTACTGAGAGGCATTAATATCACGCATCGAGAATGAAGCTCGCTCACGAGTAACACCACCAGAACCCATCACTGATAGTCTGCGCAAGTTATCGACTTCAGAAAGAGGATTGGTTTGATCTAAGATCGCTGATAGTCTATTTCGTCTAAAAAATTCAGAAATAGTAGCAATTAATGGTCTAGCATTTACCAAAGCAGCCGGAGTTAAAGTCTCATCGGTCTTGGTCAAAGACATTTTTTCACGAATAGATCTTTCTAATCTGATTAAACCAATGCGGAAAGCACTAGTTTGCACCAACTCACCAACACGTCTAACACGACGATTACTCAAGTGATCAATATCATCAACTTTACCAACACCATTTTGCAATTGAATTAAGTAACGAACTGTTTCAATAATATCTTCTGGAGTCAAAACCGTAGTTTTTTCATCAGCTGATAACTTAAGACGACGATTAATTTTGTAACGACCAACCTCACCCAAATCATATCGACGGGCATCAAAGAAAAGTTGAGTCAAATACTGTTTAGCTGTTTCAAGTACAGCTGGCTCTCCGGGTCTCATTTTTTCATAAATCTCGATTAAGGCTTCAGCCTGATTACTAGTTGGATCTTTTTGGAGAGTATTTTCTAATAAACTATATTCATCTTTTTTGACAATATCCTGGAAGAGTTCTCTAATTTGCTCATCAGACTCATAGCCCAAAGCACGAAGTAACACTGTGACTGGCATCTTACGTCTGCGGTCAATCTTGACAGTCATCACATCACGGCGACCAACATTAACTTCCAACCAAGAACCTCTGAGAGGTCTTAGTTCTGCTCGATAAAGGACTCTTCGAGAATTTGGATCTTCATCACCCAAAAAAGAAACACCTGGAGAACGAACTAATTGAGTAATAATGGCACGTTCAATCCCATTAATAATAAAAGTACCCATGTCTGTCATCATGGGTAAATCACCTAAGAAAACTTCTTGAGTTTGTTCCTCACCTGTTTTCTTGTTAACTAAAGTTGCTTCTACATACAAGGGAGCATCATAAGAAACAGCTTTTTTCTTGGCTTGGGAAGGAGTGTATTTTGCTTGACCAAAACGGAAATTACCAAAGGAAAGAGCCCAGTTTTTACCAGTGAAATCTTCAATTCCTTTTTCACCATTCACTTCTAAAAGAGACTCTCTAATGCCTTCAGCGAGAAACCATTCATAGTTATCTTTTTGGAGTTTAATCAGATCTAACTCTGGCAAAACTTTGTGTTGCTTTCCCCAATTAACACGAACCTGTTGTGACATAAAATAGTCCCTCTCTATTTACTTTGGTTGTTTATTTCTTGAGTCTGGATTATCTCAAGAAAATGTTTTCGTCTTAGCAGACAAAAACAGAGACCACTCTCTTCGAGTTGTCTCTTTAGCTAAAAAAACTTATACGATGTGATTGTTTGAGCCAATCATTCTGCAGAATAGGTATTTCTTTTTTTATTTGTTTGCGATACTCTTTTCAAAGAATCACAAGATCTTGTTATTTTTGCAACTGTTTTTAAGATAGAAAAACGAAAAAACGACTTTCTATCTCAAAGCCCGTACGCAATAACTTGCTATTTTAACAGAAGACTTTTAATTACGCAAGTATTTTTCCACGTTAGCGTTGTGCCCCTCCAAAGTAGTAGCAAAATGGATTTGGCCACTCAGGTCGTGCAGATAAAAAAGAGCTCCAGTATTAACTGGATTTAAAGTGGCTTTGATCGCATCTAAACCTGGATTGGCAATTGGTGCTGGTGGCAAACCAGGATACTTATAAGTATTAAAAACCGAGTTTAGCTCTTTATCAGCTGCTGTAGGCGTAGGCCACCAAGTATCTTGAACCTGATCAAAACCCTTGATGTATTGTAAACTAGCATCAACTTGCAAAGCCATTCCGATCTCAAGTCTTTGCCATAATACTCCAGCTACTTTGGTCATTTGGTCATAACCTTTAGCCTCTCGTTCTACAATCGAGGCCATTGTTAAGATTTCAGTTAAAGAATAATCACTCTGAGCTAAATCATTTTTTAAACCATTAATAATCTTCTTCTCGAAAGTCTGTTGCAATAATCTCACTAATTGCTCTGTGGAGATTTGTCTTGGCACCAAATAGGTATCTGGAAACAACCTGCCTTCTTGACCCTTGGTTAAACTCAAAAATTCTTCTTTAGAAAAACTCTCCAACTCTTGTTTAGCCAAACTGTCAGCAATTTCTTCTCGACGCCAGCCCTCGGGAATAGTCACCCATAAATCATAGGTCCCCTGAGTAAGTTTTTGGGCAACCTCTGCCGTAGTCATGCTTGGAGATAAATCAAAACTACCAGCTTGAATCTTTTGAGAAAGACCGTCTTTTTTGACAATAAATCTGAAAGCTAAAGCATTCTTAATCAAGCCACTTTCTTTCAGTCTTTCACCAATTACTGATACAGCTTGACCCTTGGGAATCACAAAAACTTGAGTTTGAGTCAGTTGACTATTAACTGGGCTAACTAAAGTTAAAAAAACCATCCATAAAGAAATAACTCCCAACCCCAAAAGTAATGGAATCAGAATTAAAAAGCGTTTTTTAAAAAGAAATTTTTTTTGCTTCATATGATATTTAATTAAATTAGTAAGGAATCAGTGTAGCACATTGAACAGACATTTGCTGAAAAATAGGCACTAAAATTGCTGTTGCTCCAACCAATTTTCCAAAATAATCGCTGCCGCAAAATGATCGATCGGCCCAGAACGAACTTTATGTTTGATTCCCTGATTTTGAAGTCTCTGCTCAACTTCGTGAGAACTCAATGTCTCATCTGCAAACTCAACTGGAATTTCTGTCTTAGCTTTAAGCTTCCTCACAAATTCCTCAGTTTTGAGTGCCATCTCGTTTTCTGACAAACCTACAATAATTTTTTGGGTTTCTTCTTGCTCAATAATCTTTAACAACTCTTCAAAAAGATTTTCTTCATTAGCTAAAACTACTAATGGCACGGCCAATGTTCCTCTAGAAACAGCCACACCTACTCTTTTAGTACCAAAATCAATTGCTAGATATGACATTATTTGTCCTTTACTAGTTGTGCTGTAATTACTCCTCGTCTCAAATAAGTCCCCTCTGGAGTACAAGTTACCAACTTTAATTGTCTTGTGTCATAACGCTGGGATAAAATATAAGTATCTGTAGGCTTAACTTCGGTTTTGCTTACCACCACATACGTATACTTAACTCCTTCTATGGTGACATAAATTTTGTCACCTTTTTCTAAAGTCATAATGTAACTAAAAATAGAGGTGTAACGCTTGGGATTAGCTTCTTTTGGATTATAAAATTGCCGTAACACTGAATGGCCAAAAATCACTGGTGCACCAGCCTGACCTGGCAAGGCTGTGCCAGGATACTGAATTAAGCTTTTATTAAGATCACTCCCACCTACGGCCACTAGCGCGTTAGCAACATTTACTTTGGGAATATCTAAAATATAAGAAGTTGGTTGGTTAGCTTCGCTTTCTTGAACAAATTCAGGCAAATTATCTCCTTCAAACCAATTATTTAAGTTGGTGTAATCTAGAACAGAATCTAAAATTACCGGCTCATCATTGCCTACTGCCACCCCAAAATCTTCTGCTACTAACCCCTGTGAGTCAGCTAAAGTAATTGGTGTTGAGTCTAAAATTTGATCAGGAGGAACAGGAGCTTTTAAGTTAATGGTGCTTTTGGAAAGGTCCTCAACATAGTAAGCCAAAATTGGATAGGTAGCACTACCAACCAAACTAATTCCTACCAACAACAAAACTGTCGGTAAAATTGCCGCCCCCATCCTAATTATTTTGGGAATTCTGTTCCTAAAGTTTTTCTTTTCGTACTCAACTTCTTTAGTCTCTTTTTTTTCAGCAACAGTTAATCTTTTTGCTAGTTTTTCAATTTTTTTCTCGATTTTAGCTAAAGAAACACCTTTTTTAATCGCTTCACGATAAACCTTAACCAAGTCCTGACGTTGGTTGTTAGATAGTGAAGAAGCATGTTTACTCACTAGTTTTTTCCTGAAGAATATTAATAATAATTCTATGATCTGCTTTGGGAACAGTAGAAACAAACATCTTTGCTAAAGAAGGTTTAACTGAATAACTAGCTGACCTAATTTCTGGTCTTTCAGTTGCTTTACTACTAACTGCTTCTAAAGGTATTCCTCGTAAAGCAGAAGTTAGGTTACTTGGATCAAATTTTGGTAGAGCCTTAGCACTAACATTTGCTTCCAAGATTATCTGTGAACTACTGGTAGCCTCTTCTCTGGGTGCCGTTAGGATCTCTGGGGCATCATCAGTAAACTCATATCCAGCCGGTAAATCAGCTTTCAGAATCTCTACAGCCAATGGTTTAATATCCTCAGAAGAATACCGCACTGCTTCAAACTCCATCGTTAACTCTAAAGCCAGTTGGTCAGCTTCTTCGCCTAGCTCTCCTCCATAATCAGCTTCGACCACTACCTGTTTACCAGAAAGAACATAATAAACACCATCTCCAGATTTATTAGCATAATCTTCCTGAGCTTTTTTAAATAACTCTTTCTTTAAATCATTTAGCACCAAAGTCTTATCTTCTTGAGAGATTACTCTTACTTCTCTACTAGAGCCACCAGTAAAAGTTTCCTTAACCAAGGCAGAATAAGTTCCTTGGTCATAGTTAGCTACAGTTAACTCTCTCTCTACAGCCAAGTTGCTTTCAGCACCAATTTTGGCAGCAGTTACTTGAGTATCCAGTTTACCGTAATCCTTGGTTTCACTTGTCCCTGATTGGGTCACTTCAGCCGAAGCAACCGTAACTTCTTCATCCAAAGTAAAGTTTAGAGAACCAGAAGAAAAAACCGTTCCAGCAGTAAAAGTTTTTGGCGAAGTAGTTTTATTTAAAATCGTAATTTTGCCTTTAGCTTTTTCACCAACCAATTTAACTCCGGTAGTATCAGTTACTTTAGTCCCGTTATACTCTTCTACTTCCAACTCACCCCTTAAAGTTAAGTTTTCAACATTAGAAGTAGCCACCGTAGTATCAACCTTTAACTCAACTTCTTTTGCTATCACTCTTTCTGTTAATTCTACCGAAACTTCCACTTTATAAGCAAAAACCAAACCACCAACTAATAAGGCAATTGAGGCCAAAAAACCACTCACCGCCCCTCCCAAAATCATCTTTTTATGAGGATGGTGATGATACCAATGCAACAGTTTGTTCATTGGGCCAGACTTTCTATTAGTAAATTTTGTTGCTGTTTGGTTATTAGTTGAAACAAGTGGTTTTTTAACTAAATGATTATCTCTTTCTTTGGGCAGCTCTTCTTGAGAAATTGGAATCCCAAAACTAGTTGCTTCTGCCTTTTGTTCAGAGGAACCAACTGAGGTAAAATTGTCGCCAGCTAAATCAGTGTCAACATCAGAAAAACCAAAATCAACTGAGTCTGATGAGTCAACTTTCCCTTTTTCTAAAATTGATTCATCAACATCGTCAAGCTTTAAACCTCTGCTTTCAGCTACAGCCAAACCTCCTTGTTTAATCACTATCTCCAAAACTCGGTCAGCCATGATTTTTTCAATCAAAGGACTCTGTACAAAAGGGTGGTTATCTGCCCAATCATAATTAATGATTTTAGTTCTGATGTCTTGAAGGTCTAGATCAGTTAACACTAATGAAGCCAAAACCATTTTGGCTGGTAAGTAACTACCATCATCGGTTTTATCTTTATCAAACCTAGCTAATCCCTCAACAATATCAGCTACTACATCATCAGATCGCCCCACCGAAATTTGCTGAGCTACTTTGCCTTTTTTCAACAAAATCAAAGATAAAGCAGCTTCCTGAATATAAATCAAGATTTGAGAAACAGTTTTTTCTCTAAAAAAAATATCTTGAATAATCGCATCAGTCAGAACTACAAAGCCAACTGGTTTTAAAGATAAATTTTCTGTCAGTTTTTTGATAAAAGGACGTTTTTCTTTAACTAAACCATTATCATTAACCCATTTTGGATCAAAACCAAACACCACTTCATTAACAGCTTCAGACTCCTTACCTAACTCTTTCAAAGCATCATCAGTGGCAATAATTGCCTCATCATCATTGGTAAAGGTATAAAAAGCTGATTGCTGTTTAATCACCACTTGATTACCATCAACTTGCCAAAAAGCAGCTCTTATTCCATTTTCCGAAAAAACTAAACCTAAAAAAGCGTCTACAACCACTTCAGTCGCTGATGACTTTGATTTTTTGCTAATAAAGGGCAGATTTAATGACATAAATTTTTTTGAATACAACAACCGAAACGCCTCTAGCGTCTATACTCCATTTAAGCAAAGTTCTTGGGAGAATAAAAGAGGGGGTTTACTTCTTTAACCTAGCGTAAACTCTTCTCACTCCGGCTGCAGCTGATTTTTCTTTGAAAATCTCGATTGCTCCAATTTCTCCAGTTTGAGTAACATGGGGACCACCACAAAACTCTTTAGAAATAGTTTGACTGTCATCGCCAATTTGATAAACACTTACTTCGTCTGGATATTTCTCAACAAAAAAAGCTAAGGCTCCATCTGCCAAAGCAGCCTGTTTCTCCATCATTTTTTTGCTAACTGGCAAGTCAGCCTTAATCCAAGCATTGACCTGATCTTCAATTTGTTGCAGTGCCTCTTTGGTTAAAGCTTGATCATAGGTGAAATCAAAACGTAAACGCTGAGCATTAATATTAGAACCTTTTTGACTAACCATCGTTCCCAGTATTTTTCTCAAAGCAGCATGAATTAGGTGGGTGGCAGTATGGAACTTAACTGTTATTTCAGAATGATCTTGCAAACCACCTTTGAACTTACCAGCCGAAGCCGTTCGAGATTTATCAGCATGTTGTTGTTTTACTTGCTGAAACTTTGCTGCAAAATTATCTTCAATTTTTAAAACTCTTGACTCTGCTTCTTCTAAAGATAGTTCTAACGGAAAACCATAGGTTTCATAGAGAGTAAAAGCTAATTCAGCCGTTAGTTTTTTACTAATTTGAGTAGATTTATCAAATTCTTTCAATCCTTTATCTAAAGTACGCAAAAATTTTTGCTCTTCCTGACTTACCACCTGTTTAATTTTATCTTGTTGATCGGCAACTTGAGGATAAGCCTGATAATAAATCTCAACTACTCCAGAAACTAACTCCGCCAAAAACTGTTGCTTAATCCCCAATTTCATTCCGTAACGAACTGCTCTTCTCAATAAACGACGAACAAAATAACCTTGGTCTTTATTACCAGGGAAAACTCCATCTGCGATCAACATCACCGCTGCTCTCATATGATCAGCAATTACTCGAAAGGCCACTGCCTCGGTTTCATATTTTTTATTAGCTAAATTTTCTAACCTATTTACCACAGGTGAAAATAAATCTGTCTTAAAAACATCAGGATCACCATTCACGGCAGCCAAACTTCTTTCCAAACCACCACCAAAATCAATGTTTTTCTGGGGCAGTGGTTCAAATCCCTGATCTGTCTTGAGATACTGCATAAACACTGAGTTACCAATCTCTAAAAACCGACCACAGTCACAATTCACATGGCAAGGCTGGTTTTTCCACTCAGATTTTTCATGTAAACCTAGTTTTTCACCAAAATCATAAAAAACTTCACTGTCTGGGCCACCAGGTTCACCGACCGGCATGTTTTCTGGAGCACCAGCTCTAGACCACCAGTTATTGTTACCATAAGGGAAAATTCTGCCATGACTAAGGCCAACTTGGTCAGCTTTATCTACCACTTGAGCATCGATCTTATGTTGAGCAAATAGTTCTTGCCAAATTTCAATAGCCTCTTCGTCTTTGGGGATTCCTAGCTCGTCATTACCTTGGTAAACAGTCACATAAAGCCGTTCTGGGTCTAGAAACATTTCTTCGGTAAGAAACTTGAAATACCAGTTCAATTGTTCTTTTTTAAAATAATCACCCAAAGACCAATTGCCCAACATCTCAAAAAAAGTGGTATGACGATTGTCACCAACTTCTTCAATATCTTGAGATCTAAAACATTTTTGTGAATCAGCAATTCGAGTCCCTTTGGGATGCTTATCGCCCAAAAGATAATTAATCATTGGTTGCATCCCAGAACCGGTAAAGAGAGTGGTTGGATCGTTTTCTGGTACCAATGGAGAAGATGGCACAACCACATGCCCATTTTTTTTACAAAAATCTAAATATTTTTGACGTAATTCTGCAGCTTTCAACATGATGTAAAGATTATACCAGGAGAATTAAATTTTTAGCGAAATAAGAACTAGTTGTTTTACTAGCAAGCTATTAAACTCCTTTAAAAAGATTTTGTTTCTTTTGCGCTCTGGTAACTGAAACAGCTTTTGTTTTGGCTGCCTTATCTAGTTTTAGGGACTCAATGTCACCAACAGCCTGATTTAAAATATCCTTAAATAATGCCCATAAGTCTTGTTCAGCATTCTCAATGGTCCCTTCAGCTAATAAATCCTTGACGGCCTCTTGCCAATAATCTTTAAGTTCTTGCCTTAATTTACTACCTTCGTCAGTGCCAAACAAATACATACCAATAGCACCAGCAGCCAAACCGACGCCAAAACCAGTCATGAACGTTTGCTCAGAAAAATTATTTTTTCTTTGTGTCATTTTTTCTTTTTGCTAACCACCCAGTGAAAGACTCAAATACCTTCACTCCAGTTTGCAAACCACTAGCCAAACCACCTAGGTTTTGCAAAGGAGCAACCAAGGCATTAATCTTGGCTTCAGCTTGATCAATCGTAGTATTAACTTTATGTAAAGTTTTTTTTACTTCAGTCAACACAAGAAAAATTTGAACCCCAACTATCGATAAGATAATCGTTAATAAAATAGCCACCACACTTAAAACTGTTGGAAGAATTGTTTCCATAAACACAACCTTTCTTGATTGTTAAGACTTGTTTATCTTAACATAAAAAACCTTCCGAACCTAACTTGAGGGAAGGGCTGATTAATTTAAAAGCGAACAAAGACTGTTCGTTGCTGCGTATTTTTCTTTTCCTGGCGATCAATTGCTTCAATCGTAATCGTTGACATCCCTTCGTTCGGCAAAGTGAGATTGGTTTCAAAAAAACCATCAGCCCGAACTGGCACTGGTTGAGCATTAATCAACAATCTTGTTTCTGGTTCAGTAACTCCTTGTACTGTAACTTGAGGAGAAACTACCTCATTTTCTGCCGGTGAGCTAATTGTGATCTTGGGTGGAGAAATAAACGAATACCATCTAATCGCAATGTAAGTAAATAAAATTAAAAAAACACCTACTCCACCCAATAAGGTAAATCTCACTGAAGACCAAGAACCAGACTTTAGAACTGGTTTTAGAAATTCGTGAGGAATCAACTGGCCTTTGGCACTCTCCTTAAAGTCACGCCGCAATAAAGCTAGCATTGGTTCTGGATCAAAGTTCAAAATTCTAGCGTAAGCCTTGATATAGCCTTTAACAAACACAGCAGCAGGCAAATCCTCAAAACGGTTTTCTTCTAAAGCATGAATAAAGCCTTCTTTGACTCTAATTTCTTGAGCTAACTGAGTCCGGGAAATTCGCCGTTTCTCCCGTTCCATCTTGAGTAACTCACCAACTGTTTTGGTCTGTTGAATCATAAGACCTCTTATTTAAAATTGAGCTAATAATTCTTTAACTAATTTGGCTACCAGCCCACCATCAGCTTTACCGGCTACTTTCTTCATTACCATGCCTGTCACAGGGCCAGGTTTAGCATCAGCCCCAGCACTAGCCACCACTTCTGCCACTAACTTTCTAACTTCCTCTTCAGACATTTGCGCTGGTAAAAATTTTTCTAAAACCTTTAGTTTTTGTTGAGCTTCAGCTACTAAATCTTCTCTACCACCAGCCTTATAATCATTAATTGCATCTTTCCATTGCTTGATCATTCTGGCGACGATTTTTTGTACCCCAGCGTCATCTTGTTCACCATTGTCAATCTCAAAGTTTTTAATTTCTGAACGTAACAACCTAATCGTGCCCAAAGTCTCGGTATCTTTAGCCTTCATTGCCTCTTTCATTTGTTGCATTAAGTCATCTTTTAAAGACATAAGTCCTTTCTAAATATTTTTGGTCAATTAACAATCATTATACCCTGACAAACTTAAATTTTAGGAGTCAGCGATTCACTTTGGTCAGTTGTGCTTTATAATACTGGGCATCAGGCCAATTAGCTCAGTTGGTTAGAGCGCACGATTCACATTCGTGAGGTCACTGGTTCGAGTCCAGTATTGGCCACAATTAAGTCACAAATTTTTTTTATTATTAACTTTGTGCCCTTGCTACTAAACCTCTTCAAACTGCTTTTTCCTCAGGCTTGTGTGATTTGCCAAAAAGAGAGCTCTTTATTTTGTCCAGCCTGTCAAAACCAAATTGATTTTCTTTATTTTTCTCCTCAGTTGGAATCTCTTACCTATTATCAAACTAATCTTCAAGCCGTAGGATTTTATGTTGATCCACTAGCCAGTGTAATTAAAAAATATAAATATCAAGGCATTTATGAGTTAGCTCCAACTCTAGCTCAGTTACTCTACAAACATCTTAAGTTTTCTGCTCAACTTGACTACCTCACTTATATCCCTTTGCATCCTAAAAAACAAAGACTCAGAGGCTTTAATCAGACCGAACTAATTGCCAAAGAATTAAGTTTATTAATTAATAAACCAGTCATTAATTTGTTTTATAGAAAATTTCACACTCAAAGTTTAGCCTCGACCAAAAATCAACAAGTTAGAGCAGAAGTTACCCAAAATGTTTTTAAGTTAAAACATCAAGATTTGTCTTTTTTAAAAAACAAACAATTATTAATTATTGATGATGTGGTCACCAGTGGGGCTACTTTTGCTAATTGTTTAAAACTTTTAGAACCTTTGAAAATCAATAAAATTCAACTGATGACTTTAGCTCATGAGGGGTGAATCAGTCAGTTTAAATGTTTGAATTGATAAAAATCCTTGAGCAAAAAGACCATAAGCGTCTGGTTTCTGTCTAACCTCTTGCCGAAGCAAATTATGAATCATCTCGGCTGTAGGAATTTTTTGAACAATAAATTGATAAAGTAAATAATAACCATCAGAATCATTAATTAAAAATGGTTCGGTGTCATTTTCCAAATACAACCTAAACTCCAACCTTTTATCTATACCAATGCCTACCATATCTAGCCCTGGATTCATGTTTTCAGAAAAATTAGTCACAACTTCAGTCATCGTCAAAGCTGGATAATCTGCTTCAATTTTGATATCGCCCATAGTGATCCCTTGTTTATCGGCCACACCAAACACCACATCCCAACTAGCTAAAAAAGGTTGGTTGTATCTTGAAAAAATCTCCTGGTGAACTTTTCCCAAATCTTGAATTTCTCCATTCCTGCTGGGTTTCAAAAAATGTTGACCATTGGCTGCGAAAGCAACATCAGAAGCATAAAAAGCCAAATTTTTTTCTTGTTTTTCTGGTTTTAAATGTTCCAAAACTCTTCTGAGTTTGAATAAAACTGCTTCAAAAGGATTCTCACTAGCCGGTTCGGGCTGAAACTCAACTTGATCAGATGGTTTTTCCGGATCAATAAAATCAATTCTTTCTTCAGATAAACCAAGTAACGCCATAGCCAAAGGTGCTAGTTCCTTGTGGCTAGTAGCAAAAATTAAAGCTTCATATTCTTGGGGGAAAATTTGTAATTCAGACATTGCTTTTTTTAAATCACTATGTATCTTTCATACCAGCGACTTTTTCTAACGAAAAAGATCGGGTCTGAAATAAAAAGAGCACCTCTTCGCTTTCGGCTCAGCTTGGTGTCCATCCTGGCCTTTCCACCAGGAATCGTTACTTGGGAGCGAAAGCACTTGTGCCCTCGCAATTTCTGTTATAAAAGAAATTATACCACACTATGATTTTTTAATCAAATGATTATAGGATATTGCTCTTGAGTTTTACTGGCAAAAAATATATAATTCTTTTTCTACGGGGATGTACAGCATCGACGTAACCGCTCTTTACCAATTGCAGACCATCTTTGACCAAGAAAGATGTAAAACAGGGTCAAAAACACAACTGCCAATTCATTGCGCAGCAAAGTTGCTAATTTCGTAAATGAAGCCGTTACCGGTTTCAAATCCGCTTTTGCAACTCCAGCTCAGCTTTACGCTTAACTGGTATTCACAAGAGGGCTCTCATTGACGGAACCTTGTGGGTAACAACCTAGTCGATGTGCAGAAAAATATAATTACACGCTATTTTTCGAAGCAATTTGTGTAGATTTCTTAAGGAAGGTTTGAAAGTTTACCTCTTAAGAAATATCAAAGATTTTCTAAGTCTGTAGAAGTTGGCAAAACGTGAGTTCACGGACGGGGGTTCATTGCCCCCCATCTCCACCAAAAAA
>CAYSQA010000004.1:0-33450 GCA_964433225.1 uncultured Pseudomonadales bacterium | reverse complement strand
TAAACCTTGGTTCGTTTATATTGTTCGCTGTGCTGATAACACTCTCTATACTGGCATTTCCGATAATCTAGCAACCAGAATTAATAAACACAATGCGGGTAAAGGTGCCAAATATACCAAAGGCAGAAGTCCTGTAACCTTAATTTACCAAGAAAAATGCGCTGATAGATCCACTGCTAGCCAAAGGGAAGCCGCCATCAAAAAATTAACCAAATCAGCAAAATTAAAATTACTCTCCAGTTTGGGTACTTAAAAACTCCTGGATTTTCTGTAAATAAACCTCACGTGGTTTGCTGCCTTCTGGTGGTCCCACCATTCCAGCTTCATAAAGCTGATCCAAAATTCTAGCTGCTCTAGCATAACCCACTGATAAACGTCTTTGAATAAGTGAAGAAGAAGCTTTGTCATATTTGGAAAATAATCTAGCTGCCTCCAAAAACAAATCATCTCGATCTTCACCTGCGGTACCACCAGATCCCCCAGAGATAGTTCCTGCTTTGTATTTGGTAGTGATTTCCTCTTTATATTCTGGTTCTTTACCTTGGGAACGCAAGAAATCTGTTAAAGCTTTGGTTTCATGTTCAGAGATATAAGTTCCCTGAATACGAACCGGCTTAGCTTTGTCTGGCGGTAAATACAACATATCACCCCGACCAAGTAACTTTTCAGCTCCTTGACCATCAAGAATGACTCTCGAATCAGTCTGAGAAGAAACATTAAACGCAATTCTAGTGGGGATATTAGCTTTGATTAAACCAGTGATCACATCCACAGAAGGACGCTGTGTGGCCAACACTAAATGAATCCCAACAGCCCGAGCCATTTGCGCGATTCTGGTAATACTTTCTTCAACTTCATTGGGAGCAAACAACATTACATCAGCTAACTCATCGATCACAATCACTACACTTGGCATCGCAGTTAAACCAGCTAATTCATTGTAAGAATCGATGTTCTTCACTCCGACTTCAGCCAATTGCTTATACCGATCCTCCATTAACTTCACTGCCCATTTCAAGGCAGAAACCACCTTGCTTGGCTCAACAATTACTGGAGTCAATAGATGAGGAATGTCATTATAACCAGTTAACTCTACTCGTTTCGGATCAACCAAAATAAACTTAACTTCGTCTGGACTAGATCGGAACAAAATTGAACTCATAAAAGCATTAATCGCCACAGACTTACCAGAACCAGTCGCACCAGCAATTAACACGTGAGGCATCTTTGAAATATCGGCTACAATTGGTTTGCCAGCCACATCAATTCCAAGTGAAACTGCCAGCTTGGATTTGTGGTCTTTCATGGTTTGAGAAGCCAGCATTTCTTTCAAAGTAACAAACTCAGCAGAGTGATTTGGTACTTCAATACCAACCAAAGATCGGCCAGCAATTGGTGCCTCAACTCTAATTTGACCAGTTGGAGCTGCCAATGCCAAAGCTAAATCTGTGGCTAAACTGGTAATTTTGGATAAGCGAGTACCTTCAGTAATTTTTAAAGCATATTGGGTTACAGCTGGACCATAATTAACCTCTGCAACTGAAGCTTTAATACCAAATGATTCTAAGGTATTTTCAATCACTTGGGCATTGGCTTTAACATCACCTCGCTGAGCTTTACCACCAGGCTTACTTGAAAGTAAAGCTAAAGGAGGATATTCCCATAGTACTGGTGTGTTTTTGGGCATCATCGCTGTCTGTTTGAGCAAGTTACGACCTTCAACCGGTTTTTTTTCAGGAACATCTGGAATCGGTGGTTTTGTCTTAAGAGACTCATCTTCAGCCAACTCAACCTCTCTAGCATCATTGACCACAAAATTCTTTTTGCCCATTCCAGGAATATGTAATTTGGGCAAATTAAAGCCCTTTTTTGTATCATCAGTAAATAAATTTTTAGCCTCTTGAACAGCCTCTTTATCTGTTTTCTTTTTGGCCAAAAACTTAACTACTTCAGCCACTGACCAACGAGTCATGACCAAAAAACCCACCACTCCTACTGCCAAAAATAAAACATAAGTACCAACAGCCGTTAGCAAAACAGCAAAATTAGTAAATAAAGCCTCACCAATCTCACCAGTTTTGCCTACTCCCAAGGTAGCTAACATTAGTAATAAAGTACCCAGTAAAACATGTGGCTTAGACCAAGTCCATTTGGCTCGAAGCATGGCTAAGCCAGCTGAGATAAAAACAAAAGGCATAAATAACATAGCCAAGCCAAGCTTTTGACTGAAAAAATCATTAACTTCTTGGAGTAACTCGCCCTGACCAGAAAAAGAAACCATAATCATTACTCCAATAACCATTAAAATCACTGCCATTACGGAGTTGGTTGTCTCTGGTGGGATCACCACTTTGAGCTGATTTTTTTTACGTCTTCTTTTTTTAGCCATAATTATCCCATTGTGGGGACAATCTTATTTATAAATGTTATAGGATATTTCTTGGCTAATGTCAAGTAGTCAAAAAACCACTTAACCTCAAGGCCTATCACCAATCCAATATAACATAGCCAGAAGACGGCTTACACATCCAAAATTACTGGAATGATCATCGGTTCTCGACGAATTATCTTGTATAGTTTGCGAGCTAATCTTCTTTCAATTAGCCTGAGCCGATCGTCATCCTTAGTAATTTTCTTGTTATCAGCTTGTTCCAAAACATTAACTGTTTCTTGTTTAATAAAATCAATTACCTCGCTAGCTTCTTTCACAAACACAAAACCTTTAGAAACTACTTGCATTTTGGCCAAATCCAACCGGCCATTAGTTCTAGGCAAGATTAAAACAATCATTCCTGCTTGAGACAAAGATCTTCTATCAGACAAAACTGTAGGACCAACATCACCGATGCCCAAGCCATCAACAGCCCGAGGCTTAATCGAAATATGGTCAACTATTTTTACCTCACCATTACTAATTCCCAAGACTTCTTCATGGGCTGGTATAACTGTAAATTCTTTTTTATAGCCCAATGCTTGAGAAACATACTCTCTAAATTTAGCACGATGGCGATCTTCACCACCAATCGGCATTAAGTATTTGGCATGAAGAATTTTAGCCACTTCCCTCTGTTCAGCAGCACTAGCATGACCTGATTTGTGTAAATCTTCATTAACATCTGGGTAAACAACCACAATACCGTTTCTTGCCAATTCATTAATCGCTCGATAGTAGGGAATTTCATTGCCTGGGATAACTGTTGATGAAAAAACAACCTTATCATCTGGTAAGATCTGAATTTGACGATGTTCTCCAAATACAGCTCTAATTAAAGAAGAACCTTCTTGACCTTGGCTACCAGCAATCACGATACAAAGCTCTTTATCTCGATATTGATCAATATCATGTTTGTCTATCATGGTGTTGTCTGGCATCTGGAGTTTATTAAGCTCCATGGCAATCTTGACATTTTGTTCTACAGAGCGACCAATAAAGGCCACTTTTCTGCCTTGTCTTTTAGCAGCATCAACGATTTGTTGAATCCGATGAATATGAGAACTCATCAAAGTTACAATATACTTACCTTTAGTATTAATCATTAACTTTTCTAGTTCTGGCCCCGTTTCTGCTTCTGAAGGAGTCCTTTCTAGATTTTCAACTCTCAAACAATCAAGTAAAGCCAAGGTAATCCCTTTTTCAGCTACTTTCTTCATTGCTGCTAAGTCAGTTTTCACCCCATCAATGGGATGATCGTCCAACTTAAAATCTGAACCGTGATAAATAATTCCTTCTGGAGTTTCAATCACCAAGTGTTTGGTATCTGGAACTGAGTGAGTGACAGCTACAGTCATAACCGAGAAATATTGACCAAACTTAACTGGTTCAGAGTCTCTAAAAACATTCAAAGGAGCATCGACATTTTCATCTTGAAGTTTTTTATTAATGAAACCAACTGTTAATTGAGAACCCCAAATCTGAGGTATCTCTGCTAGTTCTGGCAAAATATATGGTAAAGCACCCATATGATCTTCGTGACCATGGGAAATAACAATCCCAACTATTTTTTTACCTTTGGCTAATTCTTCATGCAAATAGCTAGTATCTGGAATTAAGGTATCAACACCAGGCATATATTCATCTGGGAAACCAATTCCACAGTCAACGATTAAGATTTCGTTTTCGTACTGATATAGGTACATGTTTTGGGTTACTTTTCCTAGGCCACCCAAAGGCACAATTCTAAGTTCTGACATAATTTTTTCCTTTCAAAGCTAAAATAAAATGTCTTTAATATTTCCTTTTAATTTTTCGGTCTTGTTTTGTTCAACCAACCAACTTAAGATTTTCGGTAATTTTTTAAAATCATAAGTAAATGATTCCATCATTTTAGTAGAACGTAAAGCTGCAGCCGGGTGGTACATCGGCAACACAAAAAGATCTTTGCCCTCCCAAATTACTTTATGTAATCGACCATGCACCTGAGAAACCTTAACTTCGGGTAAAAACTTAGCCATACTAAATCTGCCCAAAGTAACAATGATTTCTGGCTGAAGTATCTCGATTTCACGATTAAGAAATGGTCTATAGGCAGCAATTTCTTGTGGAGTGGGGTCACGATTCTCTGGTGGACGCACTTTGACAATATTACTAATAAAAACTTTGGCTGGTGGTAGACCAATTTCTACTAGTTTCTTGCGCAATAATTTACCAGATCTACCCACAAAAGGTCTGCGTTGTAACGCCTCTTCACGACCAGGAGCTTCACCAATACACATCACTTTGGCGGCCGGATCACCCTCACCATGAACCAAATCTTCTTTTTTGCTAGCTAAAGGCAGGGTTTGAAAAGAATTTTCAAGCGTCTGTTGTAATTCCTCAAGCAAAACAGCTTTGTCCATATAGCTATGTATCTTAACATAAAAGGGAGCCGGCTGGCTCCCTTTTTAGATTCACAAAAAGTAAGAACTTAATCCTGATCAGCCAAATAATCTTTAACAGTTTGGTTCATTTCTTCAAGAATAGCATCTGAATTATCAGCAGACTCTTTTTGGGCCTCTGTTATTGCTGACATTAAATTCAATTGGTCCTCTGTCACCCCAACATCTTCTACTGCTTTATAAAAATCGTCACCACTTTGAGTTTGAGAGTTTGTTGGTTGGTTGTTTTGATCTTGCATCTACTTTTGCCTTTTTCTACTAGCTTTTACTAAGTCCCTTAATAATCTCTTCTAATTCTTGCTTTCTAGGATCTGTATCTTCAAGTGTAGCTAATAAAACATTCAACTTATCTACAGCACTTTTACTCTCTTCAGCTGTTCTTACCTTAAGATCTTCAGCTCTCTTGCCGATAATTGGTCCCAACTTGCCACTTAAGTATTCTGAGAGTTTAGCCCCAGCAAGCAAAGTTCCCAAACCTAATGCACCTTTAACTGTTGAATCAAAGTTGGTAGCAACAAATTGGTAAGCTTTAACAAGGTAGTCAATTATCTGAGGAGCTAAATCAGCAACTACAGGGGCTGCCTCAACAGCGCCTAGCGCCGCTACAGCTGTACCTCCTGTAACTGCCAAGAATTTATTAACCTTCTGAACAGAGGGCTTTTCGGCGGCAATTCTAGCAGCTTGACGATCAAGGATTTTTGCATAGTAGTCCTTGCGTCCTTTTCTGGAAGCTTGTTCTTCAGCCGTATGAGAGGCATCCAAAGATTTGGCATTTTCTGCATCGAACAGTTCTTTAGATTTAATAGTCATTGCTGCTTGCATATTATTCTTAGCAAGTTTCAAAGCATATTTAGCTTGGGTGACTCTTTCTGCCATCACTACTAGTTGGCAAGCCATTTCTGGATGTTGAGCAACATGTTCTCTCATTGCTTCATAAGCAACACTCACTTTGGCTAACTCTGCGTAAGCACTTAAAGCTGTGTCATAGACTGATCCTGGTTCTGAATCATAGCGATCATATCTATTTCTACCATTGACACCTTCCTTTCTTGTAGCACCAATACCTTTGGTTACTTCATCTTGGTTTTCTTTACTAAGTTTCCCAAAAATTTCATTACCCTTGATTAAAGACATATAAACATCTTTTGAAGCAACCCTAACCAGCTCACCAACTTCAACCTGATCATAAATACTTTGAGCTACTTCGTTGTTTTCACGCAAAGGTTGGGTTAGTTTAACCAACTCTTGTCTAACATCATCAGCTTTATCTGGAAAACGAGCTTCAAGACTTTGACCAATAGAAGAAAGAGTATTAATAAAGCCTCTGTTAGCTCTAGCCAAGTCAATTGCCTTAGCTCTAGCTACATTTAAGCCTGTTCTATCCAAATCATCAACTGATTCTGGTAACATATCCAAAATCTCTAGACCAATTTTCATTGCTTCAAGTTGTTTGTTTTCACTTCGATCAATTAATTTTTGTTCATGATCAAAAGAAATATCTGGTCTATCTCCTCTAGCTTCAATTACTTTGGCTCTCAACTCAGCAACTTCTTGAGCTTTTGTTGATACATCAGTGTTTTCACCACCCAAAAGCCTGTCAGCAATCACAATTCCAGTAGCATTTGGTAATTGGTCAAATTTAATAGCTGCTTCTCTTCCCTCAGAAATAATCTTGAGTAATTCTGAACCTTCTACTACACTAGTTGCTTTCTCCAGTCTTGGATCGGCATCTTTGGGATCTTCTGTTTGACCAACACCAGTCTCACCACCCTCAGTCTTGTTTCCTTTAGAATCTGCAAAAAGCAATTTACCAACTTCAACAACTTTGCCAACTTTTTCATCTAAAAAAGTATCTACTCTTGAAACAATTTCTCTATCTGCCCAAGCTAATGGGGTTGCAGCAACACTATCAACTAACGCTTTACCTCTCTCTAAAACTCTAGCTCCAAAAGGTTTAAGAGCTCCATATTTTTGAATTATTTCAGCACCACGACCAATGTGAATACCAATTCCTTGAACTGTTTGGTCAATCCTATCAATACCACGGTCAACAGCACTAGTTACACCAACTGCAACCTCACCAGCTGTATTTAACCCTTTCTTACCTAAAGCGCCTGTCTCCTGAACTAGAGCATTTGCTCCAGTTGCTACTGAAATTTCTTCAGCTGCACGGCCAAGATACTTAGCAGCATCGCCACCAGTTTGTTTAGCATCTGCTAATTTTTCTGCACCTGGTTTTTTTAACCAACCCATAGCTCTATCTTTTAATGATGGTTGAGCGCCAGACTCTGTCATATTTTTTCTTTCCTAAATATTTAATTACAAAGAAATACCTTGTCTTTAATATTAAACAAAAAATAGGTAAGTAAAAGCAATACATTTAAAGTGAACAAAAAGCATCAAAAACAAGCAAAAATATTTGTCTAGTATCTAGGCATAAAGATCTTTGCATTTTCTTTGGTAATAATCACACTAGCAAAACCACGCTCAACAATAATTCTGACTGCTTTACGGACTGCTCCTTGTAGAGTTCTTTGCAAAGTACGAATACCCATGTCATAGCCCAATGGGCGAGTAATCATCTGCCAAACATCTTCTCTAATCTCAAATTGATCTTGGCGAAGACCAGCATCTTTCAGTAGTTTGGGCAAAATATATTTTTTAGCGATTTGAATTTTTTCGTGATCAGTATAAGAAGGCATGGTAATCTTTTCCATACGATCCATCACGGCCGTTGCAATTTTAGTAGTGTTGTTAGCTGTGGCTAAGAAAATGGCATGACTTAAATTAACCGGATAATCAACATAAGTATCAGTAAAAGCATGATTTTGCGCAGGATCTAGTAACTCCACCAACACCCCCATCAAATCCATATTAGCTTCTTCTGCCCCACGATCAATTTCATCAAGCAAAATAACTGGGTTTCTCACTCCTACCTCACAAATCCCTTTAATCACTCTGCCTGGCTCAGAACCAAGTAACAACCGAGAATTCCCCCGTAACTCTTTAGCTGAACCCATTCCACCAAATGGAATACGCACCAACTTTCTACCCAGAGCTTCAGAAAGTGAATAAGCAAAAGTGGTTTTACCAGTACCCACCAAACCAACTAATAACAAAATTGGTGCTTTAAAATCATCATCTGGAGATTGAGTTTGGCGTAAATTTAAAACAGAAATGTACTCCAAAAAACGATCTTTAACTTCCTGCATACCATAATGGTGCTTATCAAAAACTTCTTTGGCTTTCTGGATATTAGTCGTATCTTGAGTTTCTTCGGTCCATGGAATCTTCAATACCCAATTAACATATCTCGAGACTTTTTCATATTTCTCGTCATAACTACCCAGTTCAATACTTCGCTCCAAAGCAATAATCTCTTTTTCTACTTTGGAACGCATTTCGTCAGGTAAAGTCGATTGATTAGTCTTATCTCTAAGATCTTGAATCTCTTGCTGGAGAACTTGCTTATAATCAGTCATGGGCAGTACCACCTATTTAATCTTCTATTTGTTGGGTTGGTTCCTCAACAGTTATTTCCTTTGGCTCTTGAATAGTAGGTAATAATTGTTGAGAAACTAAGCCCAAACCCATAAGAAACAAGCCACCAACTACCATGAGGAAAGTGTTTTCAATCCCACCAGCAACCGGTAGGGTTGTTTGTGTGCTTTCGGTCGCTCCACCAATACCATACGTAGTGGTAGTAGTCGTAGTGGTAGTAGAAGAAGTGCTTTCAGATGTGCCACTATCAACCAAAATAACATAGTTTAATGTTTCCAAATTAGAAGCTACTCCCAACATATGGGCTCCATCTGCCAAAGCAGTCAAAGGGGTATAAGACCAATTTCCACTGGCATCAGCCAACACTGCTACAGTGAGATCATCAATCGAAATATCAACAGTCGCTTCTGGTGAAGCTACACCAATAATGGTGGGAGTGGTATCAGTGGTGTTGACATTAACTGATGAACCGACAGTGGTTCCACCGACACTAGTCACACTCAAAGTAGCTGCCACAACCAAACCCTTTGCCACAAACAAAAGAGTGACACTAATCAAAAAAACAACCAATAAACGATTAAATATATTCATGATTCGTCTTAAGGTAACACTATAACCTATATCAATTATTCAAAACAACCGTTCATTTTATATCACCGAACCTAAACTAGAAAAATGAGTGGTCATTACCTTTAATTCTGTCTCGTTCTAACAAGCCAGTTTGCGCTCCATAATACCTAATTACTGATCCAGCATTTCTCACTCCCCATTCAATCGAAGTTCTAGGATGAAGATTGAGAAATTGGCCTGCTACATAACCAGTGGCAAAAGCATCTCCTGCGCCTGTGTCATCAACTGATTTACTTTGGGCACCAAAAAACTTCAATTCTTTTTTACCATGCAAATAAACTTCACCGCCTTCAGCTCCCTTAGTTACAATGATTTGGGGAATTTCTTCAATTAACTGTGATTGGTAGTCTTTCACCATTGCCCACTCTTTTTCATTCACAAACAAAATTAGGCATGTCATTTCTTCAACTTTAATTTTTCCTTCAGCAATCAAAGCTAATTCTCCTTTGCCAGGATTCCATGACATCCGCAAATCGGGATTAATCTTTACCAATGAAAAAATCTTTTTTAAAGTTTCCAAATTACCAGCAATACTAGAAAGATGTACCCATCTTGATTTGGTCAACCAAAAATGAGGAATATCAAATGGATCTAGCATTGAAGCAGCTCCACGATGAACCATCACTGTTCTACGCCCAGTTTGATCAACTAAAATTACTGAGCCACCAGTTCTTTCTCTTTTTTCTCTGACGATTAGCTGAGTATCAACTCTTTCCTTTTGGAGATTGTGCACAATCACTTCAGCAAAATCATCTTTACCAGTTTCACTAACCAAAGCTGCTTTAAAACCAAGTCTAGAAAAACCAACAGCAGTATTAGCGGCCCCGCCACCAACTTTAACCACAAAACTCTCAATTTCAACTTTATCACCTTGCAAAATAAATTGATTTTCACCTTCCAAGTTTTTTACCAAAAACTTATCAGAATGAATAAACATATCCACAAGTGAAGAACCAATTGAAATAAAATCGTACATACTGAAACTAGTTTACTCTGTTTCTTCCTCGCTGGGCAACCGACAACGAGTAGCGAGCTCTGTTTCAAACTCATTCAAGGCTGCAATTAACTCATCTTCATCACGAACTATTTTGTAAACTTCATGCTCTTTTTCACCAATAAAAAAATACTCACCCATGACTCTCATTACTTCATGCCAAAAATCTCCGTAGAGAATTAAAGGTTTATGGTTGCCATAGTACAAATGACCCAACAACCAAGCCGTCGCCCACTCACTCAACGTACCAGTTCCACCCTGCACACAAATAAAAGCATCAGACTCATCCATCAAACCAAACATTCTTTCAATATAGTTGGTAGCTTTAATTTCTTTATCAACTTTATTACCCCCATCAACTCCTTCAAACTCTGGCATATCAACCGGATTGAGGGTGACCGCCACAGTATCACCACCAACTGACTCTGCTCCCAAAGTAGCAGCAAGCATTGTTCCTGGACCCCCACCATTCACCACTGTCTTACCGTTATAAGCCAAAAACCTGGCTATCTTAAATACTTCTTGAAAAAGAGGATGCTTTTCATCAACATCAGCACTGCCAAAAATAGCTACCTTTTTAATATTGTAAGATTCCTTAATTCCTGGAATAGTAATCTGAGTTTTAGTCATAATTGCTCATGGTAGCAAATTTTTGCTTAATCACCCATCTGCAAATAAGTCCTGTATTGCTGACAAAAATCGTCAGCCTGCCATAAAGTACTACCAATCGCGAAAGAAGAAATTCCCAAATCAATAAATTGATCAATATTAGCTTCTGTTACACCACCATCAAAAATTACCTCTAGTGATAAACCATCTCTGTTAGTTACAGTTGGTTGACTAAAAAAGTCAGTTAATTTGGCAAAAATTGTAGAATTGAGCTTTTGACCTTGAAAACCAGCTTCAATACCCATGAACTGAATAAAATCTAGTTTGTTTAAAATGCCTTCATCTAATGAATCTACTGGTGTAAAGATATCCAATGATAAACCAACTTTAAGGCCCATTTTTTTAACATCTTCGACAAAATCAGTTTGATAAGTCATTTTTTCAATTTGGGCAATAATTGCTCTAATTGGTAAGTGCTCCATCACTGCCTCGATTTCTGCCATCATATCCATTGGTTCTTCCACCATTAAATGTAAATCTAGCTGCAAATCGCCAAAATCTACCTCTAACAAACTTTGAGGCGTAACAGTGAGATTATCAGCAAAAAACCCATCAATAATATCCAGCTGTAAAACCTCAACATCTGGACAAGCTTTGGCCAGATCTACTTGTTTCTGCACTTCTTCGATTGAGTCAGTTAAAATTGAAGGATAAATTGTTATTGAACTCATAAGTTAACGTCTTTCTTCATATTCATGAATTTGCTTAATTCTTCTTTGATGTCTGGCTGCCCCAGAAAACTCTGTTTCCAAAAAAGTAATCACGATTTTTTTGGCCTTTTCTTCTGAAGAAACAAAGTCAGCACCAAGTACTAAAATTTGAGCATTATTGTGTTCACGAGCATGTTTGGCTGATACCTCATCACTAGCTGCCACTGCTCTAGCCCCTCTAACTTTATTGGCGGCAATTGCTACACCACCTCCTGATCTACATAAAAGTAGGCCAAAAGTACCTTGATTAGCAACTGTTTTTTCTGCCACTGAGAAAGCCACTTCTGGGTAATCATCACCAGGATCCAAAAAAAAGGCTCCGCAATCCTCAACTTGGTAGTTCTGTTTGCCTAACCAAGTTATTAAAGTTTCTTTTAGGGCAAAGCCACCATGATCTGCGCCAATGAAAATTGTCATGTTTTCTTTCAGGTTAGAGACCTAACTCCAATCTTGTTTCTTCAGACATCATATCAGGAACCCAGGGTGGATCAAAAGTCAAAACTATCTCTAAATCTTGCTCAACATCTTCCATTACTCCAAATAAACTTTGACGCACCATATCATCAATTAAGGGAGCTAATGGACAACCAGGAGTAGTTAAAGTCATGGTAATTTTAACTTTGTTTTTCGGCAAGATCTCAACTTTATAAATCAAACCCAAACTAACAATATCAACCTGAAGCTCAGGATCAAGCACAGTGGAAAGAGCAGCTAAAACTTTTTCTTGAGTTAATTGTTTCATACTAAGTTATAACCTTGATTATACTGTGAAATTATAAAAAACCAGTGTTAGAGCTCACAAAAAAACCTTCCCTCGTTGAGATTTAATTCCCAACGAGGGAAGGCTTAGTTTACACGCTTAAAGCCTAGTTTTTTTTCAAAACTGGCATTCCAGTGCGCTTGGTCTCTACCACACTGTAACCAGCTGGTACAGCATCTAAAGAACCAGCACGGACATCACGAGCAAAGAAATAAATTCTTTGAACGCGGCCATTCTTCAAGGTTACCTCACGAGTGTGAAGGTAGTAGGTTTGACCCTTGGAGTTTGTGTAACTGTAGGCATCTGCCATAGTTTGCTCCTTTTTTTTCGACCCGAGTACTCTCGAGGTCTGTAACTACTTAATAAAGCCTAACATACTTGGCATCTTTATCAAGACGCAGTTCTAGTTATTTCTGTTCTCCAACCACACCTGTTAAAACTATTTCCTCAAGTTGAGTATCATCAGTCATTTCTTTACTGACTACTACTTCAAACGGAAGAGTTTCAGCACTCAAAGCAGCTGAACCAACATAACCACCTTTTAGGTATTCCAAAACCAAAGCTTTTCTTTTACCCTCTCCACCAACTTCTTTCAGCCAAACCTGGTAAAAACCAGCTTCAAGTTTTGGTAAAACAGCAGTGATAGTAAAAGAAACTCTTTTTTCATCAACTTCATAACGAACTTCACCTAAGTTAGTTTCTTCGCCTTCTAGATCGGCTGTTTGGTAATCCTTGGCTCCTTTAAGTAAATCAGAAGCTTGAGCTGGATCTAAGTTCTCGATCTTAACTCCATCACTTAATAAAGAAGTCAAACCTTCACGTTGGGTTCTTAGATTGTACCAACGAAATAATAAAAAAAGGACAAATAAAAGCGCTACAGCGGGAAAAATATATGGATAAAATTTTTTCATAAAAGCCCCTCCAAGGCTTCAAACATGTTGTTAAAGCTCAACAAAAAAAACATTGTTGAGAGGCAGGAAGAGTGAGCAAACTCTCTCAAAAGTGTCTGCACCACTTTGATAGTATTCTGCATGAGAAAACCCCAGAGTCAATATCACTTATTCAGAAACTATGGGCCAAACTTGTTTGCCAGTTTCGTTATCAGTCACAATAATCGCTGCTGTAGGACAACTCTGAGCAGCCAATAATTTGGTTTCGTCATCATTACCATCCTGAGAAATAATGACAGCTATCTGCTCTTCATCTAACTCAAAAACTCCAGGAGCAATCGCTACACAAGTAGCGGCACTAATACACTTTTCACGAATTACCTTAACCGTATATTTACCAACTTGCTTCGTCAAATTGCCATTAGCATCTGGTTGAACATCACTCATATTTTCCCTTCTTAAATTATAACTAACCTAGTTTGCAAAAATAACTTGAGCTAGAATGGTTAGCACTACTTAGCTCATCATGTAATATTTTCATGTCTAATTCAATCATTAAATTTTTTAAAAAACTAACCAAAGCAATTAACTTAAGCAAAATTTTACTTATTTCAATTGTCATTTTGGGGTTATTCTTGAGGTGGCAGAAAATTGATCAACTAGTCTGGGAACAAGAAGGCAATGATGAAAGCCGAGACATGTTAGTGGCTGAACACATTGTTAACTACCAAGAAGAAGTCTTAAGGGGACCGCTTGCCGCTGGTGGGTTAGATTGGTTACTCAATTCACCACTCTACTTCTATCTAGTTGCTGCTATTTGGAGTATTACTAAAGACCCCTTAGCCTTAATGAAAGTGTGGGCTACTCTGATGAGCCTGATTCCATTAATTGGTTACTATATCGGTAAAGAAATAAAAAACAACCAACTCGGTTTAATCATTGCCTTGATGCTTGCTATCAATATTGAGCTAATTCATGAAAGTAAACAACTCCTCCAACCCTTTCTACTACCTTTCTTCTCAACCCTTTTTTTATGGAGTTTACTAAAAATTGAACAGCAAATAAATTATTTTTATCTGTCTGCAGCAATCTTTTTTTTATTGGTTCAACTCCATTTCCACTATGGAGTCTTGTTGATTTTACCAGTTGGCTTAATTCTGCTTGGTAACTATTGGCTAAAACTGCTTAAAAAAGACTGCTCATTAACCAACTTAGCAGTTCCTTTTTTAACCGCCAGTTCAATCGGTGTTTTATGGTTGTTACTCACCTTCAGAGAAACGGTTGGTGATCAGTTCGGTTTCTTTTTACTAAACTATAGTGAAAAAAGTGACTCCATCTTCACCAAACTTCAAGAAATCGGCATGGGCATTGTACAAATGACTTTCTCTTGGGAAGTACTTTTTTTAGCTGTTCCCACCTTGATTACACTCCTGACTGCAGCCTTTTTTATCAAAGATAAACAAATCGATAAAACAATTAAAACCATTTCTTTACTAGCTGGTTCTGTTCTATGGATGATATTTTCCAATGGAGCTATTGCTAATACTTATTTACTAGCAACCTTGCCTTATTTTATTATTTTGATTTCGATTGGTCTTTATAAATTAATTCAGTTAAATTACTTCCTTGGCCTAATTTTTTTGATTATCATACCAATCAAGATTTATGGGCTCAATCAATATTTAACTAGGAACCTGATCCCTGAAACATCTTTTTATGAACAAAAAGAAATAGTTGCAAAACAAATCTATAATGACTATTTTCAAGCAAATCAATATAAACAACCCAACTTTGCTCTTGCTTCAATTAACTTTGAACTACCTTTTGATGGTTGGGGAACAACAGCTTTCTGGTTTCATTTAGAAAAAATGACCAATAAAAAACTAACAACTCTTGTTAATTATGGAGTAAATGTTAAACCACTAGTCAATAAAGCTGACAAAATCTACTTAGTTTGTGAGCTGAGACATAGTATTAAAAAAAATCAAACAAAAGAAAAATGTCTGAATTTATTTATCAAGGCCAGAAATTATCTAAAACCAGGGCATACTTTAATTTTTGACTCCCCCAATTATGCTGTTTGGAAGTTTGAGATTACTGAAGAAACTTATCAAGAAAACTATAACTCTGTTTATCCTAAAGCTCTGAAATTCTATCAATAAAATTTTTCGTGATGAATAAACAACTTATTTATACCTCGATCGGTTAAGACTTTTTTAACATCCTCAATCATTGCTGTACTGCCACATAAGTAGTAGCCGGCCTGTTCTGGTAAATCATGAATGCTCAAACAATCAGTCACATGACCACGACAAAGAGGCCATTCCTGTCTAGCCTGAGACAAAACTGGGTGAAAACTAAAGTTAGCAAAAGTCTGAGCATAATCTTGAAATTCGTCCTGCCAAATCAAGTTTTCTTCATGACGGAGTCCCCAATACAAAATAATTTTTCTCTGATCCCCTTTATTTCTTAGCAAATCAATAATCATACTTCTCATGGGTGCTACACCAGAACCAGTAGCGATGAAAACAATTTCATTTTCTAATTCTCCTGGTTGAATAATAAACTCACCCATTGGTCCCAAAACTTGAACTTCATCACCAAACTTTAAGTTTTCAAAAAAAGTCACCCCCAAGCCAGCCGGTACAACATCAACAGTAATTTCAAAACCATGATCGATATCAGGCGGACTAGAAATAGAGTAAGATCTTCTTTCTCCTGTGTCAGAAACTAAAAAAGATACATACTGACCAGCTTTAAAAATAAATTGGTTAGGTGCTACCAGCTCAAATCGATAAGTAGTAAATTTTTCATTTAAAACTATTTTATCGGCTAATTTAGCTTTATATACTTGAGGAGTTGTCAGTTGTTTTTCAATCATTAATTAATCTTTCAAATTTATTTATTTTCTTTAAAAAGTTGCTGAGCCTTATTTCTACCATACCAAATTCCCAAAGCCAACTTAATAATACCTTGATATTCCTCAGTTCGATCAACAAACCCATCAGTTAAAATACCAATTAAACCTTGTTCTTGCTTGATTTTGTTCCTGTTTTTTTCACCAATAATTTCTGCCACAGCATGACCCATTTCTACCTTATTTCTAATTAAATTAGCCACTGAATCAGGCACTTTAAACCTAGCCCCAGCTGATAAGCTCAAAAAACCTTGTTGATCAATCACTGCTGCCCAAACGGTCGACCATATTTCATTGCCTAGATCCACAATACCTCCCTCCATACCAACACCCAAACACTCACCTTGATAATTTTTTAATCCTGCAGTTAAAGCCGCCTGAGCGCGATTAATTGCTCCTTGTCTAGTCTCTTCATCACTCATTGGTTGAGCTGAAACGCCACTCTCAACTGCAAAACCTTCAGCTTTAACATCTGGCCAAGTCTCAATCGCGGCAGTTAAACCCGCATTAACTTTAACTGGATTAGTAGAACCAACAAAAATCTTCACTCGTTAATTCCTTAGATATTTTTTTAATACTTGTTTAGCATCAACAGAACTATAAATTCTAATTTTGTCAAATTGATCTAAATCAACCCATTCCGCTTTCTGGACATACTGCCGTTCATTTTCGTCAAGATAATCAATAGAAATTTCTCCACCGGTTACTTCACATTCATAATATAAATGAATAGAATGGACAAATTTTTCTTTAAAAGGTAACTTAAAAAATGAGTTATCAGCAAAAACAATCTCTTTAATTTCTACCTCTAAACCAGTCTCTTCCTTCACTTCACGTTTCAAAGCTTCAATAGTATTTTCACCAAGCTCAATCCCTCCACCTGGAAAATCATAACCATCCCATTGCTTAGATAATAAAACTTTATGATCTTGAATAATCACCCCATAGACGGCTGGACGAAAAGTAAGTTGATCAACAGCAACCTGATAAGTATTACCTTGCACATCTTCACAGGTTACTTGATCAAAAACTTTACTCATTGCTTAGCCTCCCACAATTCAAGGGCTTGTTGGACTGCATTCAAACCTAACAAAAAACATTTTTCACGCCCCCTGTTAACTTCACTCATCCCAAAAAAAGGCAGTAAATTAGTTTTATCCCAAGTTTTTAATTCGGCTAAAGTTTTGCCTTTAATTTTTTCTGACAGCAAACTCATACTGGTCACACTGACGACACAACCACGACCTTCCCATTTAATATCAGTGATAGTTTGACCATCAGTAGCAAACTTTAAATAGAGTTTTATTTCATCACCACATGAGGCATTTCTACCCTCGTGTTCCAAATCAGCAGGCACCAATTTCCCCTTGTTTTGTGGTTCCTTAAACTCAGCAAGCATCGCTTCTTGATAAAAATCTGTCATCTTAAGTTCCAAAAATCTTGTTTACTTGATTAAAGGCAGCTACCAAGACATCAATATCTTCTTTAGAAGAATAAACATTAAAACTAGCTCTAGTAGTAGCCTGCCAATCACAAGCCAAATGCAATGGCATAGTGCAGTGATGTCCAGATCTAACCGCTACCCCTTCACTATCTAAAATTTGGGCTAAATCATGTGGATGGGCAGTCTGGTGGATAAACGCCACAGAACCCAACCGATTTGGTAAACCTGCAACTAATTCTGGTTTTAAGCCAAGCACAGTTAAACCTGTTACTTTTGCCAGTTGGTCATAGGCGTAGCTTACTAGTTCAAAATCATGCATCATTACTTCATTCATGCCCAAGTCAGCTAGATATTCACAAGCTACAGCCAAACCTCTAGCTGAAGCCACATCTGGGGTGCCAGCTGTAAATCTATCTGTCAAATCTTCAGTAAAAGTGGCGGTTTGTTCATAAACTTGATCAATCATCCCACCACCAAACAACCACGGTTTTAGTTCTTCATTCACTAGTAATTCCTTTTTGACTAATAAACCACCCACGCCCATTGGACCGAGCATTTTGTGACCACTAAAAACCAAAAAATCAACATTTAGTTGATGAAAATCAATCGGTAGATGAGGAGCTGATTGAGCAGCATCCAAAACAATTCTGGCCCCATCAGTATGTTTCTTGACTAATTTGACAATTTCAGTCACAGGATTAACTGTCCCCAAAGCGTTAGAAACATGGTTGAAAGCCACTAATTTAACCCCACCTTCTTTTAAAATTTTAGCCAAATGGTCTAAATCCAAGCTAGCTTTGTCTTGCAAACCAACTACTTTTAAAGTTGCGCCTGTTCGTTTGGCCAATTCTTGCCAAACCACCAAGTTAGCATGGTGTTCCATCGCCGTACTAACAATTACTTCACCTGCCTTAAGATTGTGGCCCCAACCATAAGCGATGCCATTCGTCGCCTCGGTAGTGTTTCTAGTGATAATCAGTTCTTCCGACAAAGCTCCAAAAAAATCAGCAATTGTTTCCCTACTGTCTTCCCAAATTTGGGTACTTCGATCAGACAAAACATGCACTCCTCGATGAACATTGGCATTATCATGCCAATAGTAGTTCGTAATGGCTTCAATTACCTGCTTGGGTTTTTGAGAGGTAGCTCCACTGTCCAAATAAATTAATCTTTTTTCACCATGAATTTTTTGCTGCAAAATCGGAAAATCTTGAATTATTTTTTTATGATCAAACATAAGGGTAATTGTAACAAACTTAAATAGTTAAAAAGCCATCAACTATTAACTGTTCAGCTTTATTTTTTTCAATCCCCCTGGATTGGAGATAAAAAAGGTGGTCTGCTGATAAGGTAGTGATGCTGGCAGCGTGGGAACATCTAACATCATCAGTTTTGATTTCTAAATCTGGCACAGCTTCAGCTCTAGCCTGATCGGATAACAACAAAACTCGTTCAGTCAAAAATGACTGTGTGTCACCACAATTTTCATCAATAATAATCTTACCTTTAAGTTGTAAAGAGGAACTATCTCTAGCAACACCTTTCATCACTGTTTCTGCTTGAGTATGAGCTGCTTGGTGGTGAATCACTACCTCCAAAGCTAAATGTTCTTTACCACTAGTTTGAAAAACACCTTTAACCAAAACAGAGGCTCCTTCACCAACTAATTCGATCAAGTGTTTACCTGATTCTTTTAAAATTATCTCTTGATGTTGATGGGCTGTAACTTGATAAGTTTTCATTCTTAACCAATTGAACCTTCCATCTCAAAATCAATTAACCGGTTCATTTCTACTGCATATTCCAAAGGAAGTTTCTTGACTAAATCAGCAATAAAACCATTCACAATCATTTTGCGAGCATCTTCTTCAGAGATACCTCTGCTCATCAAATAAAACAACTGATCATCACCAATCTTGGACACGGTTGCTTCATGTTGCACCTCAACTTGATTGTTAAAAACTTTATCTTGGGGGTAAGTGTCAGATCTAGATTTGTCATCTAATAACAAAGCATCACAAACGACTGTATTTTTACTGTTTTTAGCATTTGGCCCAACATGAACCATGCCTCGATAACTAGCCCTACCGCCATCTTTACTAATTGATTTGGAAATAATGGTTGAAGAAGTGTTGGGCGCCAAATGAATTGCTTTAGCTCCAGTATCTTGGTGTTGACCTTTACCAGCCAAAGCCATCGATAACACCTCACCATGAGCTCTTTCTCCAGCCAAGATAAAACCTGGATACTTCATGGTAACTTTGGACCCCATATTAAAATCAGTCCAAATCATTTTACCGTCAGCATGAACATAAGTTCTTTTGGTGACCAAGTTATAAATATTTTTGTACCAATTTTGTACTGTAGTATATTGGCAAGTGGCTCCTTCTTTCACCACAATCTCTACCACTGCTGAGTGGAGTGAGGTAGAAGAAAATTGAGGAGCAGTACAGCCTTCTACATAGTGAACCGAGGCCCCTTGATCTACAATAATTAAGGTTCGCTCAAACTGACCAAAAGCTTCAGCATTGATTCTAAAATAAGTTTGGAGTGGCATCTTTACCTCCACACCAGGGGGCACATAAACAAAAGACCCTCCAGACCAAACAGCCGTATTCAAAGCAGCGTACTTATTGTCGTTGTGAGGAATAACCTTCCCAAAATGCTCTTTAACTAGGTCTGGATATTTGGCTAAGCCTTCATCCATTGATAAGAAAATTACACCATCTTTCTCCCAGGTTTTCTTCAACGAGCCATAAACCACTTCGCTATCATACTGGGCTTTGACTCCAGCCAAAAAATCTCGTTCTGCTGCTGGGACACCAATTCGATCAAAGGTTTCTTTGACCTCTGGGGGAACATCTTCCCATGATTTAGCCTGACCTGCTGTTGGTTTAAGGTAATAAGACAAATCATCAAAAGTTAGGGCTGATAAATCAGCACCCCAACTGGGATTTTTTTTAACTTTAAATTCTTTAAAACCTCTTAATCTGTGTTCTAACATCCAAACAGGTTCATTTTTCATTGCTGAAATTTGTTTAATCAAGTCTTCAGTCAAACCTTTGTCAGCTTGAAAAGCATAGTTTTTGGTATCAAAAGAATAACCATGTTGGTAATCCCCTTGGATAAAATCATCACCTGGTTTACTAGTTTTTTTCGCTGCGAATCTGGCCATAACCTGTTTTTTCTAACTCTTCTACTAATTCAGCACCGCCTTGTTTAACTACTCTGCCGCCAGCCACCACTAAGACCTGATCATAGTTGAGATACTGGAGAATTCTTTGATAGTGAGTAATCACAATCACGGCCATACCGGTCTCTTGCTTAATCTGTTCAACTCCTTGAGCTACTACTTTAATGGCATCGATATCTAAGCCAGAATCAGTTTCATCCAAAATTGCCAGTTTTGGTTGCAAAACAGCCATTTGTAAAATTTCTAGGCGTTTTTTCTCACCACCGCTAAAACCCTCATTAAGCCCCCTAGTTAACAATTTTTCTGGAATATCTAATTCCCGAGCTTTGTGTTCCAAAAAATCTTTAAATTCAACAATCGTTTTATAGTCCCGTTGCTCTTTATCTGGATGTTGCTGACTATAAACAGTCCACAAAAAATTCAAAACCCTTACCCCAGGAACTTCAACTGGGTACTGGAAAGCCAAAAATAAACCTAACTTAGCTCTTTCATCTGGAGCTAAGTCAAATAATTCTCGACCAACAAACACCGCCGAACCAGTTACTTCGTAGTCTGGATGACCAGCTAACACTTTGGACAAGGTTGATTTACCAGAACCGTTAGGACCCATAATCACAACTGTTTTCCCTGGTTCAATCTCCAAATTCAATCCACGTAAAATTGGTTGACCGTCAATCTGTGCCTCCAGATTTGTTACTTTAAGTAAGGACATAAATTCTTTCTGAATAACTTGTTATTTAGCTACAAACCTATCAAGCGAGTTTTTAATAATAGTTTTAACAAAACTGCCAACCGGCTCACCAAAATCTAAACTAGCTAGCTCATCCAACTCTATCCACCGATATTCTGTGTGTTCGTCAGATAATAAGACCTTGTCTGGATCTAGATCAGTGAGATTACTTACAATCCAACCACAAACAATCGAGTAAACCTGTTTTCTCTCATCAAAATAACTAAAAAAATGAACCATGTTCTCCAAAGAAAAAACTGCTGGCAGAACCTCAAAACCTGTTTCTTCAATTACTTCACGGGCAATATCTTCTTGGTGGACATTTCTCTTTGAGGTTGTTAATTCAGCTGGCCATTCAGCGTTACCACCAGGTAAATCCCAAGCCCCAGGCCTACTTTTAGCGTTAGCTGCTCTTTTAAGCACTAAGACTTTTCCTTGATGAACTAATGCCACTTTATGTAAAAACTTAACGTTTTCGGTTAATTGATGAGCTATTTTCATTTGCTCCCTTTCTTGTTTGCTTGATCCAAAACCCAATTGGCTTCGGCTCTTACTTCTGGAATAGTTTCTAAATCAACCAACTCTTTTTTAGAAAACCAACTTATGCCATCTGTTTCTTCGACGTTTTGTTTAAAATCCAACCCAGCAACTGCCTCTACAACATAAGTAAATACTAAATGCTTTTCACAACCCAACTGCCAAACTTTATCAACCACTCTTTTTTCAGGAGTACTACTAGCTAATCTTTTTTTGTATAGCTCTTGGCTAATCCAATGTAGATTGACCGAAAATGGCACTGGGTGGTAGTCAGAATTAGCTGTTCCTGGCAATAAAGGTAAAACACTTTTGGCTTTAACCTTAATTGCTGTTTCCTCCCAAAACTCACGTTCCGCTGCTTGGTGAGGTAGTTCAGCTTCATCTAAATGACCACCAGGAGCTAACCAAATTCCCAGTTTCTTGTGTTTGACCAACAAAACCTTATTGTCATTGACCAAAAAACCAGCTGCTGTTAAACAAACTTTAGGAGGAAATTTTGTTGATTCTGGCACAGGGGAATTGTAACATTACTTCAGCCTTACTTCTAAATAAAAATCGAAGTAAAGCTATTAAATTAAACTCATCTGAACTCCGGCGTTTTTTTGGGGAGTAAAAGAAAAATCAACGGGAGTAGTGATTAATCTATTCCACTTATTACGAAACTTGATTTCGCCTTTACTATAGCCATAATCCAAAATCTCCTTAGTAACTTTAACATCCTGAAGACAGTACTTTTCAAGTTTATCCCATTGTTGAGTTTGGTAGTATTTAATTGCATCAAGACCATCTCCTGTTTTACCAATCCCTAGGGTTTCTTTGGCCACTGCATCCAGACCAATCCGATGACCAGTAGAGTCCTTGATTCTTAACATAATATCTAGGGTGGGAATTTGACTAATATCACCAGTGTAATAAGAGGTAAAAGTGGGCATATCAAAGCCATCAACATTAAAGCCAATGACTACATCAGCTTGCTCCAGTAATGGAAACAACTTGGGTAAATCCTTTTCAAAGTAAGACTGATATTCACCGGCTTCACCAAAACCATGGCGAACGTTAACTCCAACAAAAGAAATACCTAATCTATCAGGGAAATAACCACCCACCTCTTCAAAGGTTTTTTTAGTTTCAACATCAAGAATCACCTGCAACATATAAATAAATCATTTCTATTTAAGAAAATAGTAACAGTAACCTTACAGAATTTTTTGACAGAAATAAAGAGTTGAAGTTATAAAGCTTTTAACTCATGGCTTGTTGGTAAAGCTCAGCCACTTTGGGCCAATTAACTACTTGCCAAAAAGCCTCAATATAATCTGGACGACGATTTTGATACTTCAGATAATAAGCATGTTCCCACACATCCAAAGCCAAAATTGGGGTTGTGTTTTCCATCCAAGGATTATCTTGATTAGCGGTGCTGGTCACTTTGAGCTTACCATTATCAACTACCAACCAAGCCCAACCAGAGCCGAATCTAGTTGCAGCAGCCTCTGAAAACATTTGTTTAAAATCTTCAACAGACCCAAAAGTTGCTTCCAAATCATCTTTTAAAACCCTAGGAAGCTCTTGTTTTTGAGGTGAGAGCAGTTGCCAGAAAAGACTATGATTGGCGTGACCACCACCATTATTTCTGACTGCTAGCATGGTTTTAGGATCATCAATTTCTTTGAGTGACTGCATCAAAGTCTCGATTGGTAAGTCTTGCATATCTGGCAAACCAGTCAGGGCAGCGTTCAATTTATCAACATAAGCTTGGTGATGCTTAGTATGATGAATCTCCATAGTCTGAGCATCAATAACTGGCTCCAAGGCATCATAAGCATAGGGTAATTTGGGTAAAGAATGTAACATATTTAGCTCCTTTTAAATAACTAAAAACTATTTATATAAATCATTATACAGTTGTTTAACCTAATCTCCGTGAAGAGCCTTACAAAAAAGCTAGCTAGCCTTAGACTCATTAACAATTCTCATTAGCTCAATCACTCGATCTTTGCCAATTGTTTTTAAAAACTTTTCAATGGCGGCAAAATCTGGTGATTGGTCTTCTAATCTCATTGAGTTAAGCTCTTCCCATAAAGTTTGACCAACCAGAAAACCTTCAGCTCCATTTTCCACACTAATTCTGACAAACTCTTTGAATTCAGCATATTTGAGCCCATCAGAAATCACCACCCAAGGTACATCCAAAGCACTGGTCAAAGTAGCAGTTGCCAAAGGATCTTGAGGATACTGCAAAGCTAATAAACTAGCAAAACGCTGCAGTTCCCCCACAGCCTCTAGCTGAGTTTCCTGGAACTCTACTTTATCCAAAGTTTTACCTGGAGGATGATAAATTATTAACTTTAAAAGAAAATCTATTCCTTCATACTGACAAAAATCAAACAAATCAGCCACTAGTTTTTTTTTCTCAACTGCTAACTCTTCAGCCGGATGATAAAACAACTCCAACTTAGCCACCCCATAATTATTTCTGACATCTTCAATACCCCATTGAGGAATAAATTGAGGCAACCCCATAGGATCTTGTTCTTGTTCACGACCCAAGCGAATAACTAAACCAGAGTTATTATGTTTGTAACTCAAAAAAGGTAATGAATAAGTAGGATCGAGAACTACTCCGGTTGTATATTCTGTATAAAGAATCAAAAACCTCACTAACAAGGCATTAAGATTTTCCAAGTTAGTTGGTTCATCCAAGCTTAGGCCCAGCTGCTCAGCAAAAGTATAAGCCTCATCCAAAGCTAACAAGCCAATGCCATTTTTTTGTAGGGCAGAAATTTTCACTTAACCAGTATATCGACTAGAAACCTCAAAAAAAAGCCCCGCAGTAAGCAGGGCTTTCTGGGTTGTCTATTTAGAGTTTAACGGAAACCATCTCTTGATCTAAAACCACCTCTTCTATCTCCACCTCGGTTGTCTCTAGAAAATCTACGACCACCATTGCCACGATCATTTCGCCTGCCACCTCTGTCTCCACCACCATTACCGTTTTTCTTTTTCTCAGCTGATTGCTCAGCGGTCAACATCGATAGACCAATCTTGCCGTCTTCTTTGATTTCAGAGATTCTGACATGGGCCTGATCGCCAACCTTGGCCACCAAAGTCACATCTTCGATCCTGTCAGCTGACATTTCTGAAACGTGAACCAAACCTTCTCTACCTGGAAGATATTCGACAAAAACTCCATAGTTTTCTACTCTGGTAATTTCACCATCAAACTCATCCCCAACCTCAACTACTCTCACCAAACCAGTGACCTTGGCCACCGCTGCTTCGATTTTAGCTTGATCAGATGAAGAAATGTTAACAATGCCGATTTCTTTATCTTTATCTTCATCGACATTAACTTCAGCCCCAGTTTCTTCAATGATAGACTTAATCATTTTTCCTCCTGGACCGATCAGTTCACCAATTTTATCAGCTGGAATCTCGATTTGAACCACCTTAGGTGCGTATTGAGAAAGACTGGTTCTTGGAGTATCAATTACTTTCATCATTTCAGCCAAGATATGCAATCTGCCTTCTTTAGCTTGAGCAAGGGCTTCTTCCAAAATTTGTCTAGAAACTCCTTTAAGTTTGATGTCCATTTGAATAGCTGTAATACCTTGTTCAGAACCAGCTACTTTGAAATCCATGTCACCGACATGATCTTCTAAGCCCTGGATGTCAGATAGCACCACATACTTTTCCCCATCACTCATCAACCCCATGGCAATACCAGAAACTGGACGTTTAATAGGCACTCCAGCAGACATTAGAGATAAAGTGGAACCACAAACAGAAGCCTGTGAGGTTGAACCATTAGAACTCATGATTTCAGAAACCACATGAATCGTATAAGGGAACTCTGCTTGACTTGGAATCATAGGCAATAAAGCTCTTTCAGCCAAAGCTCCATGACCAATCTCACGACGCTTTGGAAAACCAAATCTACCGGCTTCTCCAGAGGCATAAGGAGGCATATTGTAATGGTGAATGTAATGTCTAGTTTCTTCACCATCGATACTCTCGATTAACTGGCCCAAAGTTGGATCAGCCAAAGTGGTTACGGTTAAAGCCTGAGTAGCTCCTCGTTTGAACATGGCAGAACCATGAGTTCTGGCAAACAAATCCACTTCACACCAAATTGGTCTAATTTCAGTGGTTTTACGACCGTCTGGACGAACACCTTCATCCAAGATCATTTTACGAGCCTCTTTTTTGGTCAGTAAATGTAAGGCTTCACTGATTTGTTTTTCAGTCACCTGAGCGGCTTCGTCTTCAACTCCAGCATTAAGTTTCTCAAAAATAGCTACTTTTACTTCTGCTTCATTAGTGGGTAATAAGCGACCACTAGTCTCGACAATCTCTCTAATTTCTTTAGCAAAACTCTCGTAAATCTTGGCTGCTAATTCTTCAACAGCTAAGGTCTTAGCTCGATCTTCTTCAGAAACTAATTCTAATTTATCTTTACCAACTTCAGCGGTAATTTCTTCAATCACCTGACAAACTTCGCCCAATTTTTCCTGAGCTAACACCATTCCTTCGATGACCACATCCTCAGCTACTTCATTAGCTCCAGCTTCAACCATCACAATAGTCTTGGCATTACCAGAAACAATCAGGTCTAAATCGCTAGTTTCTTGTTCTGTCTGGGTTGGGTTAATCAAAAACTCATTAGTTTCTTTTCTATAACCTACTCTTAGACCAGCCAAAGGACCGTCAAAAGGAATTTCTGAAATAGATAAACCAATCGCACTGCCAAGTAAACCCAACATGTCTGGATCGTTTTCTTCGTCATAAGAAAGCACCGTGTTAATCACCTGAACCTCATTAGTAATCCCATCTGGGAACATTGGTCTTAAAGAACGATCAATCACTCTTGCTTTTAAAATCACATCATCTGCAGGACGACCATCTCTCTTGATCCATCTAGAACCTTTAATCGTTCCAGCGGCATAAAGCTTTTCCGCAAACTCAACAGAGAGTGGAAAATAACCAAGATCAACTTTTCTACCCAAAGCTACAGTGGAATGAACCACTGTTTCACCACAGGTAACTAAAACAGCAGCGCTAACTTGTTCAGAAAACTTACCGATTTCGACTGTTACTTCTTTGCCTCCTAAAGTGAAGGTCTTTTTATATGTATCTGGATATTTTGGATAACCCATTTTGTTCTTTCTGTTAGTTCACCAAACCGACACGGTCAAGGTATTCCTTGCGTGTTAATTCAGCTCGAGTGAGAGCTAACCTATTCATAAATACTAAGGGAATGCTTTTGCATCTGATAATAATTCCTCAATAAGCAGGGAGTACCTGTGGCTCAACCACTCCTTGCCAATCGAGGAAACTACACTCCCGATGAAAGATATTATACAGGAAAAACAACAAAAAAGCCCCCAGGTTAATGAGGGCTTTTATTTGCAAAATAAATTACTTATTTACTCAAGCCTAGTTTTTCAATCAACTTAGCATAGCGCTCTTCACTTCTACCTTGCAAGAAACCAAGTAAACGACGTCTTTTGGAGACTTGTTTTAACAAACCTCTTCTGGAGTGATTATCTTTTTTGTGTTTCTTCAAGTGGTCGGTGAGTTCTTGAATAGAAGCGGTCAATAAAGCGACCTGAACTTCTGGAGAACCAGTATCACCCTCGAAGAGTTGAAAATCTTTAACAAGTTGAGTTTTTTGGACTTTTGATAGTGCCATGGTATTTATTTCCTTCCCTTATAAAGCGAGCCTGAGCCTGCTTAATAAAGTAACCCTTATACTAGAGAGTGGATTATATCACACTCGATCTTTTTTATTGAGTTTACTCCTCATCTTCTTTTTTATAGGCAATAATCACATCGCCTACTTGGAAATCTAATTTTTTATTTTTAAAAGTGAGACCACCTTCGTTTTTAGTTTTGATAACCAAAATATCGTCTTTACCATGTTTCATATTAGCAATCACTGGGTTGGCCACAATTTGATCATTTCGTTTGAGGTGAAGAAGGTCTGGCTTTTTGATTTCACCAGTTTTCACTCTCACGCCAGCAATTTTGTCACCCTTCATCTCAAAAATCTGCACAATCTCTGCTTCACCAGTGATTACTTCATCAATCGTTGGTTCCAAAATCTTAAGCATTTGTTTTTGCAAATCTTCGATCAAGTGGTAAATAATGCCATATTCTTTAACCTTAACACCTAGTGTTTTGGCAAAATTTTTAGTCGCTCTTGGCACTTTCATCCCGAAGGCAATCACTAAAGCCTTACTAGTCTGAGCTAGTTCAAGTTCCTGTTCAGTTACAGGTCCGACTCCAGCCAAGATTAAATTAACACTATCTGGATCAATGTTCTGTTCAATAGCCTCAAGAGTCCCTTTGACATCGGCTTTCACAATCAGATTCATTTTGATCTTATCGCCAAAGGCCCCATCAATATCAAAACCTGCCCATTCATCAACTTCACTAACAGCAACCTGTTCCACCACCGCTGGTTGATATTCTCGGCCAAGCTCTTTAACAATTGAACCCACTTCTGGGACATCTTTCAAGCCAATAATCTCTGCTGGATAACCAGGCTTGACTTCGGTTAGTTGTTGACCGGTTTCATCAGTTAATAATTTAACTCTACCTTGAATAGTGTCATCAATAAAAATATCTTGTCTGGTTGCTAAAGTACCTTGTTGAACAATCACACTAACCAAAGGGCCTTTACGAGGATCTTTGGAAGACTCAATCACTACTGCTTCTAAAGGTAGCTCTGGGTCAGCCTTTAATTCCTGAAGTTCAGCCATTAAAGAAATAGTTTCTAACAATTTGTCTACTCCTTGACCAGTTTTAGCTGAAACCTCAGCCACTTCGATATCGCCACCAAAATCCTGAACAATAACTTCATGCTCCGCTAATTGAGCTTTAACATTATCTGTTCTGATATCTTGAATATCAATTTTATTGATTGCGATCAAAAAAGGAACATTTGCTTCTTTTATGTAACGAATTGATTCTATTGTTTGTGGTTTGACACCATCATTAGCAGCTACTACAAGCACCACGATATCAGTAATCTGAGCTCCGCGTTGTCTCATTTTGTTAAAGGCAGCATGACCAGGAGTATCAATAAAAGTAAGCTGTTTGCCTTGATGTTGAATACTATAAGCACCAATATGTTGAGTAATGCCTCCTTGCTCTCTGGCTTGAACATTAGTTTTACGAATGTAATCCAACAAACTCGTCTTTCCATGATCAACATGACCCAAGATTGTAACAATTGGTGGACGAGCTATTAATGCCATAGACTAGGATTCCTTTATTCAGTAACTTCTTCTTTAAACTCAGCAGCTAAAGTAGCTTTTTCTGCTTCTCTTTCTGCTTGAGCTTTTTTATCTGCTACCACTTTCTTTCTGAGAATTTCTTTTTGTTCATCGGCCAAATCTTCCATAGCCAACCATTTTTCCTCAAAACGAATCAAATCATTAAGGGTAGTGAGCTTGTGTTCAATCAAAATAGATCTGGTTTCTTCAGTTAAACCAACAAAAGTATCGATTTCGTACTCTTCTTTACCAGTAGCTTGAGATTGAACTTTACCAGTAGCTGACTTAATGGTGATTTTATAGCCCGTTAACTTGGCAGCCAAACGAACATTTTGCCCACCACGACCAATCGCCAAAGATAGTTGGTCATCTGGAGCAGTTACAGTCACTAACTGTTTATCCTGATCAACTTCAATCAATAAATTCTCAGCAGGAGCCAAGGCACCCTTGAGGTATAAAACAGGGTCTTCAAAGAAAGGAATAATATCGATTTTTTCGTTATTTAGTTCTTCGATGACTTTTTGAACACGAACACCACGTTGACCAACACAAGAACCAACTGGATCAACGCCTTCTTGAGTGGATCTAACTGACAACTTGGTTCTTACCCCAGCTTCACGAGCCAAAGAAACTATCTCAACAGCTCCAGAAGAAACCTCTGGTACTTCACGATCGAATAGTTTGGCCACCAAGTCTTTATCAGCTCTGGAAACAACCACTACTTGACCACGATTAGTCTCACGGATATCTTTAATTAATACCGCCAAACGAGAGTTGAGTCGATAAAACTCACCTCGCATCTGCTCTTCTGGAGGCATCCAGCCATGACCTCTACCCAAGTCCATAATCACATTTCTGCGATCCATTCTGAGCACCTGACCAGTCATGATTTGACCAACTTTATCTTCAAATTCAGAGATAATCTGATCTTTTTCTGATCGACGAATTTTTTGCAAAATAACTTGCTTGGCTGTTTGAGCCGCAATTCTACCAAAACCAGCGGGGGTCACATCTTCTGATTTCTTTTCATCCCACTCGGTTGGTTCTAAAGTCTCTTCATCTCTAGCCAAAACCGGAGCTTTTAAGATCCGAGCTTCGCCAGTGTCTTCGTTAAGATCTACATAATAATGGAATTCTTCATCCAAAAAACCCATTTGTTTGCGATAAGCAGATACTAAAGCTTGACGAATTGCTTCATAAATAGAAGCAGGATCGATTTTTCTTTCAGAGGCAATTTGCGCAATAGCAGCCGCGAACTCAGTTCTAGCTACAGTAGAAATGTTTGGCATTTTCTTCCTTTTTTATTTTTTATTTCAAATTATTTAATTTTGGCTCTAATATGAAAAAAGACGCGACCAAAAGTGAGTCCGTCTCTATCAATATTTCGCCAGAGGCTATTATAACATAAGTCTAGAAAATATTAAAAACCACAGAGCTAGTTAAAATTAAAGACCGACTTTCTCTAGTTCTTTAAAGAGTTTCTTTTGCTCTCTGGTGAGTTTGTCTGGAATCTCGACCACAATTTTGACATAAAGGTCACCATTTCCTCTAGATCTAAGTCTAGGTACTCCTTCATCTCTCAATCTAATGAGACTATTTGATTGAGTTCCTGGTCTAATCTTCATCTTAAGATGATCTTCCCTCAAGGTGGGAATCTCAATCGTGCCACCCAAAACAGCGGTAGAAATCGAGATTTTTTCAGTTAAGAAAACATCATAACCATCTCTTTTGAATCGCTCATGAGGTTTAACTTCAATAGTAATATCAAAATTCTCAAAACGAATTCTAGTACCATCGTTAGCCCCTGCAGGAATCTTGACTTTTTGTTGTTTGCCATCGATCTCGACTTCTTTAGTTACTCCATGGACAGCTTCCATAAAATCAATGGTGATACCATATCTAGGACGACGAGCAGCCCGACCAAAACCACCACCAAAAAATGACTCAAAGATCTCAAATGGATCATTAAAATCAAAGTCAGGTGCACCTCCACCAGAGGTTTGGTAAGTCCAAGTAAATGGTCCTTGTTGAAAGCCCCCAAAAGGATTGCCACCACCAAAGCCACCTGCTGCCGGGTCAAACGCAGCATGGCCAAATTGATCATAGGCCTGGCGTTTCTTGTCATCAGAAAGAATCTGATAGGCTTCATTAATTTCTTTAAACTTAGCCTCAGAGTCTTGTGCTTTATTTTTATCAGGGTGATATTTGAGCGCCATCTTTCTATAAGCAGCCTTGATTTCTGCCTGAGAGGCAGTTTTGGTCACTCCTAAAATTTCATAGTAATCACGTTTAGTCGACATAGAATGTAGTGATTGTAACAAGGAATTTTGAAAAAATTAAGCAGAGAAAATGATGGAGTGCTAAGTTGGTCTACAGCCAACAATACTTATTATAGACTTAGCTCTCTAATCAGTCCTATAATATTGACATATTGGATATATTTTGCTATAATGATCGTCTTCTTTGTGGAATTGCACCAAAATTAGCTTTTGGCTAGTAGTTTCATGAAGATGTTCTTTAACATCTGAAAATTTTTGCTTACAAAAAAAGACGGGTCTGCCGTTTTCCTCATCAAAATTGGTGAAGAAGACGGCAGTACCTGTCTTCTTGGACATACAACTGTCCTCGGCAAGGGCTGACTATCAAAATTCATGGAGAAATTCCAAATGAACAAAAATAAAACCCTCGCTTTGCTCGGACTGCTGGTCCTGGCATCCATGGTTCTGTCCGCTTGCGGCGGAGCCTCCACAGAAGTAATCGGTGGAGAAACCATGGGATTCGATTATGTCTCTCCCGCTCTGCAAACCGTCGTGGTTGGCAGTACGCTGGGTGCTGGCATCTTCTGGCTGATTTTGTCCCTGGTCATCGGGCTTGTTGTGGCTGGAGGTCTGTACTTATTCCTCCGGTCCAACCAAATGAGCCGCTCAGCAACCACCATCTCATCAGTGGTGGCGTTCTTGGTTTTGTTTGGCAGTATCTTCGGAACTGCCTACTACAAAGCCAGCTATGTCGAGATTGGTGCGAACCAAGTCGGCGTGCTTTTGCGCCAAGGACGAGCAATTGATGAAGTTCAACCCGGTGGTCATTTTATGACTGGCTTCTTGGAAAAAATGGTCATCTACCCGTCAACCGTGAACACGTTCACCACTGTCTCTGACCCGCAAGCTCGCGGTTCTGAGCAGTACCGAACATTCTTGATGGGCATCGTCACGTCTGACAATGTCAACGGAGACGTCGCCTTTCAGGTCCAATTCAGGGTTGACCCCACCAAAGCCGCGCACCTTTACAGCTCCTACGGTTCCCTCGAGAACGCTATCCAGCAACTCATCAAGGGACCGGCGCTTGGAGAAGTAAAAGACCGCATGACCGGAAAAACTGCCGAAGAAATCATCCGTGATTTCGGCACGTTCAGTCCGGAAGTTCGTGAAACCATCGAACAAAAGATGGCGGAAGGTGGCTTGATTATGACCGACTTCGATTTCCGCTTGCCAGACTTTGGCGAGTGGCAAGAAGCCCGCAACCAGGCTCAGTTGAACCTTCAGCTGGCTGAAGCGGAGAAAAATCGTCAAAACCTGGTTGAAGCCGAACAGGCTAACCTGAGAAGGGAAGCCGAAGGTGCCAAAGAACGTGCCCTGATTCTGGCACAGCAACAAGCAGAAGCAGCCGTCATCTCGGCTCAAGGCGCAGCTGACAGTAAGAAACTTGATGCTGATGCTCAAGCATACGCCACGCTGGCTGCTGCTGAGGCAGAAGCCGAAGGCAACAAGCTGGTGGCTGAAAGCCTGACCCCAGAGCTCATCCAGTACTTACAGGTGATGCAATGGGATGGCGCCTACCCGCAGACGTTACTCAGCCCCGACGGCAACTTCATCTATCAAATTCCAAGGTAAGCAAAACCAATCTTCAGATGGTGGACCGGCGAAAGCCGGTCCACTTTCAAGAGTTTTTAATTTATTTTGAAAACTGTTGAGAGATTAAAATACCCACCTAACAGTGGGTTTTTTAGTACCTAACTTGCTAATTCATCTCCTTTAAAAAAGATATCTACTTCATGATCTACGGTGGTAAAAGCATTCTCGTGGTCTGTTGCACTACTGATAGCTACTCTGGTTGTTACTACATTTTTTGCTGCAGCCTCATACAAAACTTGATTGCACGCCCAACACCACACCACCATTTCATGACTAGCTAGAGCTTGCCGAACCTCCTCAGGAACTAGTTGCTCCCAAGTTATTGGTTGACTGATTTCCTCTGTTGCTGCCATAACCAACCTCCCAATCCCAACAAAGTTAAACTACTAATAATTAAACCTAAAATAAA
>CAYSQA010000003.1:56545-110104 GCA_964433225.1 uncultured Pseudomonadales bacterium | reverse complement strand
TTTAATCAGCCAATAGTCGTTCATCTTTATGCTCAACAAAATCGGCCATCATTGCTGCAACAATACTTAGTAAAGCATTAATATCCTCTTTAAGATCCTCATCTTCTCTGAGGGGAGATACATCCGGTCTTAAGAAAAAATTACTTAAACAAACCACCATCCCTGCATCTAACTCTTCCGCTCGATCAATCAATAGCATCAAAGACTCATATTGCTTGGCAAAGCCTTTGGCTTTCATTGGTTCAGCTAATTTTTCAGCTGCTGATCTTAACCCTTGTTCACTAGTAGGCATAACGCCCTTTCTTGGCAGGTTAATAATAAACTTATTATAAACCCAAAGTTTTTACTTGCCACTGATCTACAACAAAATCGGCAGTAATCGCTGGGGTATCAATCACTTCATTTAAGCTATTCACAAATTTAATGTTCTCAAACTCAAGAAACTCACCTTGGTCTTTTTTGGCCGTGAGATTAGCTGCTTGGACTAGATTAGGATCCGTTTGGGTGTAAAACCAATAATACATTGCTGGACGACCTTGTTCTCTGGTAATATAAACTGGTAAATCAGGATATTCTGATCTTATTTTTTCTAAATCTGTCACCATTTGTTGATAACCCACTTGCCATTCGTGACCATACTTTTGTGGGTAAACATTCACTAAATGGCGATAAAAACTAATAAAAGCTAACAAATAAATACTAACAAAAACAATGCCTAGTAAGTATTTTTTGACTTGTTTTAATTTTTTAAATACCCAAATAAAATCATTGGTTAAAAATTGATAAGTTTGCCATAAACCAATGGTAACCAGAAAAATCATTGCTGGAGCAATCGGTAAAATCCTCAAAGCGTGAGGCACTGGTCTAGAAATAGCAGCCGGTAACACTCCAACTATTAACCAAAAGATAAGAAATAGTTTTTTCTCTAAACTAAATTTTTTTAATAACAAAAAACTACCTACTAATAAAAATAAGATTTCAAATGGATAAAATAAACCAAAATATTGACTAGAGTGTCTAGCAATCTCATCGCCAGCCAAAAATAAAAACGATAAAGATAAGTGACTGAGAAACTGCTCGGTTATAACAGCCAAATAAAACCACCAACGATGAAAAATAAGCTTGGTCCACCAAGCATTATCATACAAATTTTTAAACTGATTGCTTTGCTCAATAATCGAAACATCAGTGAAAATCGTTGTTTCAGCTACTCGCTGAGCCAAAACAGGTGAGCCCCAAGCTTGAATAAAAGGCCACAATAAAGTTAACAACAATCCCGTTAGTCCAAGCAACTGAATCATTAAAGTTGGTAATGGTTTTTTACCGTACTTTAAATAAAAAATGAGATATCTAAAACCGAAAAACAAACCTAATAATGGAGCCATCACTCTAGCACTATGGTAAACATACATTGAAGCAACCAAAAATAAACTAGCTCCAACCAAAGCCAAAACTTTAACTTGGTTGTTTTTTTGGCCAACACTTTGCCAACCACAAACTATTCCTAGTAAAAGCAATAAAGTTGCCAAATTAACTTCCCAGCCAGCTCTGGAAAACTGAATTAACCAAGGAGAAATAGTAGCTAATAACATCGAGATTAAAGCCAACCACTGTCTTTTTTTCTCGGCAAAGTGATCAGTTAACAAATAAACCAACCAACCAATTGCAACAACAATTAGAGTGCCAGCCAAAACTGAAGGCAACCTAATTGCCAAAGCATTGAGCCCTAATAATTTAATGAACGGTATGATGGCATAAAAATAACCAGCGGGTTTCCAATCACCAAACGACTCAAAAGCAACTAGTGGATAAGAATTGCCGTGATGATCTTTGCCTGTTTGTAAAATCGAATAAGCATCATAACCAAGGGCCACTTCTTCCCAATACGGGGCTGGGGGCGAACTAGTAACTTGATAAACACGAATTATAAAGGCCAAGATGGTGATTAAAATTAGGCTAATAACAAATTTAAGTTTCGACATTTTTAACTTGGTTAATAAAAACTTATTTTTTTGACGACTGCCTTAAACCTTCGGTTTTGAGCAGGAGACAAAAACAATAAGTTTTTATTAGATGAATTTATTATTTTTAACTCAATCTCAAAACTTGTTAAGTTTAAGGATTTCGTTAAAAAAATAAATTCTCTAATTTTTACTTATTTAGGTTCAAATAAATTCTAAACCTTTCACTCCCATCACTACCATAAATGATTTTATCGGCTTGGTCATTTTTACTTAACAAATCATCGGTTTCACTCGCTACCACAATCGTATTGGGTCGTTCCAAATCACCAATGGTGACTTCATCTTTAAACTCATATTTAATTAATGAGCCACCTTGATACCAGATTGGATTGGTTTTTCTGGCAAATAATGCATAAATATATGGCTGACCATAATCACTAGAAAAAATGATTTTATCAACAGCTGGCTGATTATCCCAACCTTTCTCATAAGGAATCACATAGTTAAAGGCTGCCAAGTAACCGTCCTGAAAATCACTAGCACTGGCCTGAGCAAAATTTTGGTAGTAATTAGTTAAATAACCACCAACTAAAATTAAATGAGCCACAGCAAATAAAAATAAGCTCCAGACTTTGCTGATTGATCTCAACCCAAGTAGTTGTTGTAAACCCACTACAGCTAACAACAAAAATCCAGGCAAAGACATTAAAGCTCGATTACTATGAGGTACTTCGGTCGCCAAAATAGCTGGCAATAAACCAATCAAAATTAAAGTTAAAGCCAAACTAGTTAATTTATTTTTGGTTTTTAACCAATCATAAAGAGCCAATAACCCCAGCAAGCCTGTCGTTAATAGTAATACCCCCCAGACCCCATCTCCATGCCTTAACGTAGTGGTTTGACCAAAGAACAAAAATTGAGGAGTTAGATGAGCTATTAATTGATAAAAAATAGTTTTAATAAGTTGGAAAAAACTTAAACCCTGAGAAAAAATTAATGTCCCGGCTCGTTCTAAGCCTTTACCAAAAAAAGAGTCGTAGATAAAAGGCAATAACCCTAATACCCCCAACAACCCAGCTGTTAAAAACTTAGACCACTTCTTTTTCAACTCACTTCTTTTCTGCCACACCAACACTAATCCAACAACAGGAATTACGATTTTGGCACTGTGATAAGTATAAATAGCTGCCACCCAACTGAAAGTAAATAGAATTAACCAGTAGTTTTTTGTAGCTGTTACTTTTTGCCAAAATTTTTGCCAAAAAAATAACCCCCAAAGAAAAAAACTCAACGCCATTCCAGATTCAAAACCAGCTCTAGAATAATGTAAATGCCACGGTGATAAGGTCATGAATAAACTTGCCACTAACGACCAAAAATTGGCTTGTTTGACTGAATAATCAAACTCTCTCAATAGCAACCTCAACCAAAGACCAAAACCAATAATTGCCATCACCCCTGCCAAAGCAAAAGGCAGTCTCACCCCAAACAAAGTCATTCCGAATAAAAAAGTAAAAAAACCATTTAAATAAATGGCTAGTGGTGCTTTATAGTCACCAAAAGACCAAAAAGAAACTGGAAGCATTTTTAACCATTCATCTCTTCTGGTAGTAAAAATTGCGTAACCGTTATAACCAATCGCGGCTTCATCCCAAGTCATTCCATGAGGAACTTGACCAAGTTTGTAAAAACGCAACCAGACAGCCAAAAAAATCACCACTAAACCCAACCATACAAATTGTTTATTAGTCAGTGAAAAATCAAATTTAGCAAGCTTTTTCATGAGTTCATTACCAATAACCAATAAGGTTTCCACAAAATATGAGCTAATTTTTGCCAAAAAGTTCCGTTTTTCCAAACGAATTTATTAGCATTTTGCCAACTCATTTTTTCCATTTTTCTTTGGCCAAAAACCGAAGCATTAGTAGTTTCATGATTATGATCTACCACCGCCTTTTCTTCAAACAACACCTGCCAACCTCTTTTCTTAGCTTGAAAAGATAAATCTATATCTTCCCAATAAGCTGGATAGTAGAGTCTGTCAAAACCACCAATTTCCAACCATTTTTTCTTGTCAAACAAACCACTCCCCCCGCTGACCCAAGCAGTTGGTCCTGTTTTCAAGTCATCACCAGCCGAATGGATAAACATGCCTCGTTCAAACCAAAGTTTATTTTTACCTTTTTTCTCACCATGCTCGATTTCCAATGGCCCAACGGCAAAGACTTGGTCATCAGCAAAATGAGGTAACAAATTATCCAAACAATTTTTATGTGGAGCCACATCGTTATTAAGCAAAAAAATTAAATCATGCTTGGCTGCTCTAACGCCGCGATTAGAGTTTTCCCCAAAACGTTGATTTTCGTGGTTATACAGTAAAACTACATCAATTTTTTTATTACCCTTGGTGAATTTACCTTGATAAGCATCAACACCCATCATGGGAGCTGTAATTTTTTTCATAGCAAACTCTTTTTTCATCCAAGGTACGGTGTCATCTGGACCAGTATCTTCAACCACCACTAATTCATCACCATTAGCTAAATTGTCAAATAAGGCCGGTAAATACATCTCCATTAAGCGACGGCCTTTATAGGTTGGAATAACAGCTGAAACTCCTGGTCTTTTCATATCTTTTCCTCCTTAAAATTTAATCTCTGTTAACATTTTTTGCAAATTCATTGAGAAATGACTTTGATCAAAATCATGAACCTTCTGGCTGGCTTTCTGGCCCCAGTTTGTTCTCAATTGTTCATTCTTAATCAGTCTTGAAGTCTTTTCCAGACATTCTACTTGATTTGACCACAACCATTCGGCCAATTCTCGGCCTAATACTTCTGGTTGACCACCTGCTTTAATCACTACTGGCACCGCTCCACCTGCCATTGCTTCACCTGTGGAAATACCAAAATGTTCCATCTTTTCTGGATCTTCAAATTGGTCCAAACCAAAACCTGTTGCATGCCAGTAAATAGCAGCTTTAGCATACCATTTATTCAAATCTGAACGACTAATACTATTAATTATTTCTATTGGTAAACCTTTGGCTGCTGCCTTAACTTCTTGAAGATAAGCTTCATCTTCTACTGAGCCAATTAAAACCAACTTCCAGCCCTTGGTTGCTTGAGGATGTTGTTTAAGCAGTTCCTTAAAAAAATCAACTAATACATCTTGTCTTTTGCTGTGAAGCTGACGAAAAAACCGGCCAACATGCAGAATTACTTTTTCTTTTTTGGTTACAGGTTGTAAAGCTGCTATCTCCTCAACATTTACCAATGGATGATGAACAGCATCGACTTTGACTTGCCAAAAGCTTTCTACAACTTTTTTGGTAAAAGTAGAATTAGTGTTAATAAAATCCCAATTAAACAATTTAAACCGATCAAACATTGAAATTGGTGGTCTTTTTAAGGGAGTTTGAATATGTAACACATTTTTTTTGGCTAAAGTAGGGAAAAAACTACCGTCAGTAAAGGCATAAAGTAAATCAAACTGTTTAGTCCAAGCTAATTTATCCCAAAAACTGGCTTTAGTCCCCAGTGGAGATCTCACTAACTTTAAGTGAGTAATTTCTCTGCCTAAAAACTTTTGATAGCGTTGATAAATAACTTCATCAGCGTCTTTTTCAGTTGTCTGCACAGCTAATGAAACCTCACCATAATTCGTTAACTCACTCGCCACATCCAAAAAATATTTTTCGCCACCACCAATATGTTTGGGGAAATATGGTGAATAGAGGCAGATTTTTTTCATGTTTAGATTTCTTTTTCTTGAGACCACAGTTTCTTTAACTCGTCCTCTTTTTTGGCATAGCGATCAATCAAAGAGGGTTTTTGTTGTAACTCCCAAACCTGGATATAAACAATCATTCGATTAATTCCCTGAACAACCGCTTCAATCAAACCAGCCATCCCATCTTTATAACCTTTTTTGAAAATAGCTCGACGAATAAACTCCATTGTCCCTTTCCTAATTAAGGTAAGCAAAGAAATCGGTTTCTCACCAGCTTTATAAAGTAATTCTGCTTCCAACTTGGTCCAATCAGCTGATTTTCTAAGGTTGTCTTCAGTGTTGCGGTGAGTCAAGTGAATAATCGGTGAATGAAGTTTAGTCACCTGACCCTCAAATTCAGGACTCTCATGAATCTGGCCAGTCCATTCTTTCAATGCTGATTTATGGAAAATTCTAGTAACGAGATCATTTTGCCAACCACCATGAGTAAACTCGTAACCATAACAAATATTTTGTCGGCTCATTTCTAACACCTGAGCCTTGGCAGTTTCAATATGAACCATAATCTCTTTGGCCAGGGTAGGTGTCACTCGTTCGTCGGCATCCAAATAAAAAACCCAATCGTTTTTGGCATGTTTTAAAGCTTCATTTCTTTTACGAGCAAAAGATGGATGAGAAAAAGTAATTACTCTTGCTCCAAGACTCTCTGCCAGCTCAACAGTATTATCTGTCGAGCCATTATCCAAAACCAAAACTTCATCACACCAACCCAAAGTGTTCAAACACCCAGTAATCATCGAGGCCTCATTTTTAGCCAAAACAATTACCGATATTTTTGCTTTAATCTTGTTCATAAATTTACCTAATTATTAAACAATTGCTTGTTTACCAAATCTCATCAAAAAGAAATCTAAGACACCTTTTCTCTCAGCATCACTACCATGAAAAAAGGTATTAACTGCAAATCTGAGCGCAGTCAATTTATTTCTCCAGCTACCATAACGCATTGAAATCAAGATTCTATTTCTGGTTTGATAATATTGTTGTAATTTAGAGCCAGCTCCACCAGCCACAGAGCCACCATTCATGTGCCAAACAATCGACTCTGGTACAAAAATAATTTTATAACCAGCTCTAATTGCCTTGAGACTAAAATCAACATCTTCTGAATAAAGAAAAAACTTTTTATCCAAGATTCCAATATGCTCTGTCACCACTCTCTTAACAAACAAAGCACAACCTGTAGCAAAATCACAAGTGGTTTGATGGTCGAATTGGCCACGGTCGATCTCATCAACTCCTCGATGATAAGCCACTAAATTATCCCAATCAATACTACCTCCGGCATACCACAGTACTTTGCCTTTTTCTGATCTGGAATAACTTTTACGGTGAAATTCTAAGCCCGGAGTAAAGTAAATTTTTGAGACAGCAATTCCTGCTTTGGGATCATCTTTAACTGCCTCATATAAAGCTTGAACACCGTTTTTTTCCACTTCAGCATCTGAATTTAACAAGAAAAAATAATCTGTTTGATATTTTTTAACTGCGTGACTCATACCCAAGTTATTACCACCTGTAAAACCTAAGTTTGACTCACTTCTGATTAATTCCACCCCAATTTTCTTGAGATCAGCAGCCAATTTAAATAATTCTTTTGAGCCATTATCAACGACAATTACTTGATGTTTAAAACCATCGGCTTTGGCCTCAACAGCCGATCTAATTGCCAGTTCTGTTTCTTTGGGTGTGTTGTAATTAACAATAATCGTTGTAACGTGTTCCATAGTAACCTTCATTATACCCTGAACAACCAATTATCTAAAACACTTAGTAACCTCAAATCAAAAACTAAATATTTCTACCAGAAATTATTTTTTAATTTTCTTGAATAATAAATCCTATAGCTAGATCCTATAGCATTAGAACAAGCAATTTTCTTAATTTAATTAATTTTAAACCAAAAGTATTTTTAAAATATAAAATCCTATAGTTCTTAGTTGTTTAAATTAAAACTAAACTTTTAATTTTCTTCTGAACTGCCAGTAAATCTTAACTAAACCAGTTGCGTGCCTCACTTGGTAGTCTGCCCACCAATAACGCCAAATGCGTTGGACTTTAGTCAAAGTCTTAGCCAAATCTTCTGGTTTTGTCTGGTTGAAACCAGTTGCCCCCCATTGTTTTAAATAAATTATTGCTTCATACATCGCTTGTAAAAACGACAATGAGCTACCATGAAGTCCTTCCTCAAAACCATTCATCATCAGTGATCTTTTAGCAAATTCATTAGCAAAAATCTCAAACATTTCATCAGTTGAAAAATTATTTTTGGAGGCAACTGCCAAACGCTCTTTGGCTTGAATAGAAGTGTAATGGTTTAACTTAGCTAAAAAATGAGTAATATCTGTGTAGTTAGCATGTTCAATGGCATATTTTTCTTCTGCAGGAAATTTCTCTTGGATACCAGTCATATCTGGCAAACGATGAACTCCCACCTGCCAAGAAACAGTGCCTTTCTTAAATAGCCGTGGTTGGTAATCTGGCCACCAACCAGTTTTCATAATCCATTTACCAAAAACAAAGTTTTTTCTTGGTAAATGATAAATATCAGCACTATTTGAATCATTAATAGTTTGTAAAATAATTTCTCTTAATGCTGAAGAAATAACTTCATCTGCATCAACTACCAAGATCCATTGATGGCTGGCTTTGGCGATCGCAAAGTTTCTAGCAGGATCAGCATAACCCAAATCTTCATGTTGATAAATCTTGGCGTGATATTTTTTGGCAATCTGCAAAGTCTCATCACTACTTTCCATATCAACCACTACAATCTCATCGGCAAAGCTAACAGATTTAAGTGTTTTTTCCACAGTATCGGCCACATTTTTGGTATGAATCAACACAGATAATTTCGACATGATTGTCTGCATTGTACCTGCTGGCAAAGCCAGTTACAATTACTTTCGGTGAATAATTTTTATAGTTTCCTTGACTGGCAATTTTGGTTATATGGTTGGTGGTTTCTATTTGCTTTCAGCATCTCAATCATTCCCACTGGTTGGTTGTTAGTGAAACAAACTCAATTAAAAAATATTGATAAAATATTACTCACTCCTGTTTTAGGTATGGTTGCTTGGACCCTCCAAGGCTATATTTTTGGGTTTTTTAATTTAAGATTTTTAAGTTTTTTTTATTTGGGCTTTTCTCTTTATTATTTTTTTAAATTATTTTTTTCTGCAAACAAAAACTTTTTTAATTCTGGTGAAAAATTAATCACAACCATTAAAGAAACTTTTAGTTTTTTCCCCAAAAAAGCTCTTTGGTTGATTGGTCTTGGTTCAATCTTACAACTACTAGCTGTTTTCCCTTCAGGAATAAGATATCCAGCTGGCATCACTTTTTATTGGCTCAATGCCTATGATGGCATCCTCCATCTAACTTTTATTAAAGAACTGGTTAGACATTTTCCCCCGTATCAACCAGGAGCCTACAATTTATTTGTTACCAATTACCATTATTTATCAGATTTATTCTTAGCTGAGTTAGTTAGAATCTGGCATTTGCCGATTAGCCACCTTTTTTTTCATTACTTTCCCCTTTTATTTACACCTTTATTGGGAGTGATTACTTATTTACTAGTATTCAAATGGACAAAATCAAAAACTGCGGCTTTCTGGTCCACTTTTTTTCATTATTTTGCCGGAGATATGTTCTATGTTTTCTCTTTACTTTTTCATAGCAATCTTGGTAGCCACACCGATACTTTGGATAATGGCATTATTCAGTTGCTCAATATGCCTCAAGCTTTTGCCAAATTAATTTTTTTGGGTGGGCTGATTTTTTTTGATCAGTGGGTAAAGAAAAAAGATAAAACAAGTGGGATACTTGCCATTGTTTCTTTAGCCAGTGTAGTTGGCTTTAAAGTTTATTTTGGCCTAGCTGCAGCCTTGGGTTTAACTCTTTATGTTGTCCTAGAGCTCGGTAAAGAAATTCCTCAACTAAGTAAAAATAGCTTCTCAACTTGGAAAAAAACCTGGCTGAGACATCAAGAAAAAATTCTTTTGTTGCTATTATTTGCTTTTATCAGTGCAGTAATTTTTTTCCCAGTTAATAGTCATTCAGGAGGATTGTTTTGGGCACCGCTAGAATGGCCTAAGTTACTTTTAAGTTTTGATAAATTAAACTGGAATGAATGGTGGTTAAGATTACAAGTTTACCAAGCTGCACAAAATATTAGAGCTTTGTTCGTGTGGTATGGCTTGGCTGTAATCATTTTCGTTATAGCCACTTTTGGTACCAGACTGATTAGCTTATTATTTCCCAAATATTTATTAACAAAAATCCAAAGTCATAATTTTATTTTCCTTTATCCCACTATTTTTATCTTTAGCTTTATCGGGATGAATTTTTTACAAAGTTCTGGTCTGCACAACGTTTTTAATTTTTTTGTCGTTGCTTTAAGTTTTTTAACTCTTTTTTCAGGAGTTGTCTTGGATCATCCGCTTCTGAAAAATAATTTTGGGAAAAGCTTGATTTTATTGGTAGTTATTTTAACTCTACCGAGAGTCTTACTTACCAGTTATTTTTATCTGTTTTCAATCTATCAAGGTTTTGAAAGAAAAATCATTTCTCCAGCTCAAGAAACAGCCCTTAATTATCTAGATACAGCAGACAAAGTTAGATTAATTCAAACTCACCCCAATAACCATTTGGATAATTTTGCGCCTTACACCTACTTATTCACTAAACATTACTCCTACTTTGGTGGCCGAGGAATTTTAGCTAGTCACAATCAACCAATCCAAAATAGGCAAGACGTTGTTAAAAAAATGTTTTCAACAAAAGATTTAAGAACCTTTGAGACTTTAGCTAAAGAAAATGCTATCTCTCATGTTATTTTTGAAAAAAAAGAAAACGTCCAAACCCCTTTCATACCACTCAACAATGCCTGTTTGGAGAATATAGCGATTGTCTTTGAAAACGAAGCAATTTTAATTATTAAAATCTTGACTAATTAGTCTTCGTTTTTATGAAACTTTTTTCTCTTTTCAGCCCTCATCGATTTATCTCTTCTTCTCAAATGCCGATCACTATCGTGCCGTAATAGAGATTTAAATAGAATCGTAAGAAGACCTGTCTTACCATATTCATCAATTAATTGTTCGTCAGTCTTTTTTTCAAGCAAAGTTCTACTAAGTGATCTTTTCTCTTTCATAAAAAAACAGATTATAACAAAATTACTCAAAAAACTGAAAAAATATAAAAATACCTGTTTACAAAACTTTAAACTTTGGCTTATTCTAGAAGAAGGAAGTTTCTTTATGATCAATATTTCTAGTTCTAACCCTCAACCTGCAGTTGCCCCTCCGCCTAATATGACCCCTCCACCTCAAGCTACCTCTCAGCCAAGTCCTGATTTAGCTACTCAAACTCCCCAGCCACCAGCCCCTCAAGAAAATAAAAATACTCGCTACTTTATTATTGGAGGGATTATTTTGGCTATTTTAGCTATTGGCGGATTAGCTAGTTTATTTTTAGTTCAAGAACCACAAGAAATTAGACAACAAGCCGCTCAATGTGTCGAACAATGTCCTGGTAATGATGGAGTCCTAAGAAACTGTACCCCACCAGAAGATGATGGATCAGCTGCCGAAAGCATCTGTAATGTCAAAGGTAGAGTTGAAGCCTGTGGTGGTAAAAACTACTGTTGTCCTGCTCCTGGTGGAACTTGGACAACTAACATGACTGCTTGTGCTACTCCTACTCCAGAACCAAGTCCAACTGAAGAGCCTGGTTTATGTTCCTCTGATTCTGTCGCTGATTGTCGAACTGCTGATCCAGGAGATTACTGTAATAATGGCGCTGGTGAATGTACTGCTAGTGGTTCAAAGGGAGCTGATGGTAAAGATGTCTGTACTTGTGCCGATGATCCAGAACCAACTGCAACCCCAACCACTACTCCAACTACTGCTCCGACTAACGTTCCAACCACTGCGCCAACCAACGCTCCAACCACGGCCCCCACTAGTGCTGCAACTACAGCTCCCACTACTACTGCTCAAGCTACCACAGTGCCAACTCAACCACCCCTTCCTTCTGAGTTACCAGAAACAGGGCCAGAAGATTGGTTGAAAAATCTCTCTATAGGACTAGGAGCACTCGGTATTGGTGCCTTACTTTTCCTCTTCTTATAAAAACTACTTAGAAAAAGCAAAACTGTGATTGAAATTTTTAAGGCAAAAAAAATCAGAACCATGGTTACATGGGCAATCGCTTTGTTAACTACCCTACTAGTTTTCTTCCATTACTCGGCCCAGTTTACTGAACTAACTGATATGGATATTTATGCAGAGAAATATGCTCATTCACAATATGTCTTGGGAGAAGGCTCAACACAAAAAATAGATGATGCTTCACTCTATATTTATGCTGGTTTTGCTTATGCCAGAGGAGAAGATCCTACCACAATCAATTTTGAGCACCCGCCTTTGACCAAATATTTACTTGGTTTATCCTATCGTCTATTCCATAACTCAGTTGTCCTAAATCTACCTTTATTCTTTATCTCTTTATTATGTGTTTTCTACTTAACCAAGACTATTACGCAAAACTATTGGTTGGGTTTGGCCGGGATGGTAATTGTTGGTAATTTGCAGATTTTACAAGAGCATGTGTCTCAAGCGCTGATGGATTTCCCTCAACTTACTTTAACCTTGTTATTTTTTTCTGTTTTATTTTCTAAATTAAAATACAAATACTTAATCACTGGACTCATCTTGGGCGGATTACTCGCCATCAAATACCAAATTCCAATGATTTTCTTGTATCTCTTTATTCTGCTAATCTGGGCTGTTACAGAAAAGAAATTAAAAGACTGGCTTTTAGCTTTACCCATTATGTTAGGGGTATATTTACTAAACTATCTTGTTTATTTCATGAACGGTCACAACTTAATTGATTTTATTAAGTTTGAGTGGTTCCGGTTTCGTTGGTTTACTGGAGACAGAACTATGCCTAAATTTTTGATTTGGCAAACCTTGTTCACTGGATCTTTTAAAGCTTGGTGGGCCGCTGAGACATATTTAAAGGAACCCAGCTGGAGTATTTTTTGGCCAGTGAGTTTTGTTACCCATCTTTTTTCATTAACTTTTTGGCAAAAATTCGATAAAAAAATCTTAACTTTATTTTTTTATGCTACTGCGACACTAATAGTCTTCTCGGTTGGTTCAGCTGCTTATGCTAGGTATCTACTCCAGTTATTACCTTTTTGGATCATTCTTAGCATCTGGTTTATTCAAAAAGGCTACCTAACTTTGGGCATGTTTTCTTCAAAAAATTCTGCTTGATCCCAATAGCTTTGCTGATCAAAAGTTAAGGTTACTATCACATTAGTAATGATCAATAAACCCAAAATCAAAATGTAAGTAAGCTTGGCTAGTTTTTTAAAATTCAAGCTTTGAAATAACACAGGCACAAAACCCAACGAAATAACCCCTCTCAATTGCCATAAAGATAATTCTAAACCACTCACTAAGTTGAAAAGTGGCAACAGTAGTAACCACTGCAAACCAGCTAGCAAAAACAAATTTTTTTCCAAAATAAGCTTAATTAATTCAACAAGACTAATAATTAAGAGTGGCCAAAGTAAATAATCATACCAACCATGAAAAGTCGTTGCTCCAACTGTAAACAAAATAAAAACTAGGTTTAATAATAGGGCTATTTTTAAAAATAAATATTTTTTATCCTCACGTCCAAACAATAAAATCGCTGCAAATAAACCCAAAATTTTCCAGCCATCGAAAAGCAGGTGTCTGATAACAGTCGGATGTAAAAACAACCGATTTTGCAGGGTTACCAGGCCCAAATCTCGATTTGATTGAGCAGCAAGTAGTTGTAAAAACAAGGAAAAATCATAAATAGCGCCATAAATTATAAATAAGCTAATTCCTAACACCAAACTGAAGAAACTAACTCTAAATAACCGCCAATTTCTTTCCATAAAAGCTACTGCCAACACTGACAGTGGAATCACTAAACCAGCAGCTTTAGTTAAAACCGAAGCTGCTCCAACCCAAAAAATTACTTGCCAACTCCATTTTTTATCCAAATTTAATAAAGCCCAAAAACTCAAAATTAACCACGTTACTAGTAAATTTTCAGCTACCACCAACCTACTACCAAAAATTAAGGTTGGAATAGTCATAAACAAAAGGGTAGCTAAAATTGCCCAAATATTTTTTTTGAAAAATTTAGCAGCCAGCAACCAAAACAAACCAACATTAACTGCCCCCACAAGCACCATTGGTAACCTGATTAGTTTGGCTGAAGGTAAATCTAACCAATGATTTTTAAGCGAGTGAGCCAGGCCTGGCAATAAAGAAAAAAGTGGTGGGTGATCAAAAACCGGTCTAACAATCGGCGCATCATAAACTCCAGTTTGGTAAACATAACCATTCTGATAAGCCGGAAAGTAAGACCAAGAAGCTGGCCATCTTTCTTGAATTAAACTCGCTCCCAAATGTGTCCAGGCTCCTTCATCTGCTGTTTCGCCAAAAACTGGGAACAAATAATAGTCATTAAATCTCAATAAGAAACCACCAATGACAAAAAACAAACCAAGTAAAAGTTTTTTCATTTTATTTTTTAAGCAAGTTTTTAAATTCAAATACAATCTTTTTTCTACCGACCACAAAAATACCAATTAGATAAGCCAAAGAACTAATCAACATCCCCAAAAGCAAATGTTTCAAACTTACAGACCAATAATTAAGTCCTAACAACCCAATAGTTACCATTAAGCCAGCCCCAAAGCCAGCTTCCTTGATTTGAGGCAGCACTTCAACTGGCAGATATTTTTTGACCATTTTGATAGAAAAAAGTGAAGTAAAAGAAATTATAAAAGCAGCTAAGGCCACCCCATTAAACCCAAACAACCAAATAAAAATTGGTGTTAAAATCCAAGTTAAAGTCGTCCACATAATCATTAGTTTCAAAGTCTGATTAATATGACCAATTGCATTGAGAGTATTTACCAATGGAGTAGTCAAAGCAGCCCAACCAATACTCAAAGCAAACATAATAAAACTAAAAATGGCTGGTTCCCATTTGGCATATTCTTCAATTACTTGAGTTAATGGCCAAATGAAAACACTCATCCCAATTAAAATCGGAAAAATTGCTAAAGAAATAAAGAAAATTGATTTTTCAATCGCCTTTTTGAGCAAATCTTGGCGGTGTTGTAACCTAGAATAAGTGGGGAAGGTAATTGCCATTACATTCTGTACTGTTAAATTATATGGATACATAGACCAATTTTTTGACCACTGAATATAACCAAATTGATCTAATGGCAGAAAAACACCCAAACCAAGATAAAACAGTTGATCTTTAATCCTGGCCAAAAAATCATTGAGCTGAAATTTTAAGCCAAAGTTCAACATTGATTTGAGAATTTTGTTATTCCACATAAAACCAATTCCTTGCCATGGCTCAATCAACCACATGGCTATTACTCCCACCACAGATCTGGCAATAATCGCATAAGCATAAGCCATCACCCCCATACCCCGCCAAGCCAAAACAATTAGTAAACTATAGAAAACTAACTGTTCAAAAATTTGTGGTAAAACTAGTTTCTGAAAAAGTAATTTTCTTTCTAAACGAATAGATGAAACTGTTTTTAAAGTGGCTAAAGGAAAAGAAATTGCCAAACTCAACAATACCCATACCCCAGCATCACCAACTTTTTGTTGGATAAAACCAAAACTTAGCAGCAATAAAATCACCCCTACAATCAACCAAGATAGAAGCCATTGCAAAGTAAAAGCCACTTGGTACGCATGGTTGTCTGGATCTTGTTTTTGCTGAACCAAGGCAGCCGCCAAACCAATATCAGAAAAGAAAATTAACAGACCAATAATTTGAGTGACAAAACCATAAACTCCGAAATCACTAGGAGAGAAAAAAGCACTGAGAATAAAAGCAGCCACTAAACCAATCGTTTGTAAAAAAGCTGTGCGAAAAAAATAAGAAATCACCCCAGAAACAGATTTTTTCTTGATCTCAACAACCTCATCATCCATTAGCTCTTCAATTTCGTCTGTAGTATCAACAACTGTTTGATTAATCATGATTCAATTTTTAATTGTTTACTAAGAATTTTTTTGGGCCAAACCAAGTAAATGAAGCTCAACCAAGCCAATAAACTCACGATGTCTGCCCAATTTCTTAAGCTAGTTCCTATAAATTTCAGGCTAACCAAGTGATTACCAGCAGGTATATTTAATAAAATATTACCATTTTCTGCTCGATCTTTACTCCACCACTGACCGTCTATTTCTGCTGTCCAGCCAGGATAATTAGCAATTGCTAATTCCAAGGCTTGAGCTTCAGCAAAGTTAGTTTTAATCAGCTTTTCGTGAGTCCTATCAACTAAAATCTCTATTTCATCAGCTTGATATTTACTCATTACTAAACTAGTTGGAATAATGGTTGGTTTTTCAACCATATCCGCAGAAATATAATCAGGCAAAATACTACTTAATTCACGTCTAATTCTAGTCTGATCAGTATAGTAATAATCATTAGCATTAGTTAAATATTCCTCTGGTCTGAAATAAATAGCCCCACTAAAAACCGTCATCACCACCAATACCCCAACCAACCAGCCCCTAATAATCTTGTTTCTAATCAACCACACCAAACTAGCTAATAATAAAGCCAAGAAAACAATAGCTACTCCCAACCATCTCCAAGGGAACTGAATAAATTTGAACAAACTAATTTGTTCCCAAATAAATTGAGTTTTTAATAAACTCATCAAACTGGTTAAAACAAATAAACCAGCTAACAAACTAGTAAAAAATAAAGTTCTTTGAGTAATAATTCGTTCCTTTTTGAAAAGCTGTCTAACCGCACTAACCAGCCAAAAAGCTCCCAACAACCCCAGCGAAAATAATTGTCCCCAACCGAGAAAAAAAGAAAGACCATCATTGACTCCCCACTCACTGCCACCATAACCCCAATTGGGTTTAAAAAACTGACGAATATACAAAAAATGCAAATGGTAATCAAAATATGGTGTCAAAATTATTTTTTCCACTTGAGTATAATTTTTTTCAACAAAAGCTGGAATTAAATAAAAACCAGCTGCTAGGGTAGCTAATAACCCACTGCCGATTAGTTGACTCCAAATTCGTAAAAAATTCTTGGCTCTAAATCGATTTTTTCTAAAAAATTCTGGAGCCTGCTGCCAAACCATCCAGGCAAAATAACCTCCAGTAAAAACTCCTAAAATCGGTAAAAAAATCATAGTGGTAATGTTGTGTGACAAAAATAAGCCAACCAGAGATAAGAAAAATATTTGCCAACCTAATTTTTCCTGGTGAAAAATCTTGATTAAACCAAGTAAAATCCAAGGCAAAAACATGATACCCCAGGCTTCATTCAAAGCCCCTCTAGCAAACAAGTTCATGGCTCGGTATGGAGCTAAAGTCAGAAAAACCGCAGTTAATAAACCTCCTAATTGTCCAAACAACCGTTTTCCTAAAAAGTAACTGCCAAGAAGAGTGCCTAAATTGGATAATAAATATAAAAACTTAATGCTACCAATAATATTGCCAAAAACTAGGTAAAAACTTGCTCCAAAATAAAATGGTAATGGACCATAAAACTCAAATAAAGGCATGCCATAACCATAACCAAAATTACTAGTCCACCTCACTGGAAAATGACCATCTTGTAAAGCTCTGGCCATTTCAACAATTCTACCGGCATGAGTAAAGTCATGAACCCTAAAAAATTGATTAGTCACTAACAAAGACCAAGAAGAGGCCAAGAAAATTAGCAACAAAAAAGACAAAACAAACCATTGTTTGAGTTTCTGCACAGCACTATTGTAGCCTAAGATTAATAAAATTCGTATACAATAGGCTGGTAGTGAAATAAAATCCAATTATGAAAAAAGAGTTACCAACCATCGAGCCAACCCCCAAACACCCAAAAACTCATCAAGATCCTCAATATTCAAACAACTTATTCAAATTATTTATTAAAGTAAACTTATTATCTTTGCTCTTTGCCAGTTTAATGTTGCTTATTACTGCCATTGGCATTAGTGCTTGGGGATACACCAAATTTAAAAAATTTTCTCAAACTGCTGGTATTAATTTTTCTGAACTAAAAACTGCTTTTACAACAGGGTGGCAACAACAACCACTAACAACTAATGGTTATAAAAATTTTCTATTGTTAGGTGTCGATTCCCTATCAGGCAGGGGAGATGTCCCGCCATTAACTGATACGATGATGCTAGTTTCACTGAATCTTGATACTGGTAAAATCAACACGTTGCCCTTCCCTAGAGACTTATGGTCAGAAAAATATAAAACTAAAATCAATGCTCTTTATTATTATGGTTTCGATCGTTATCCAGATAATCCGGCTAGATTTGTTGAAGAAACTTTGGAAGAATTAACCGCTGTTAATATTCATCACACTGTGGTGTTATCTTTGGATAAACTCGAAGAATTAATCGATTTAGTCGGTGGGGTTAATCTTGATATTCCACTTGGTTTTGTAGATGAAAAATTCCCCAGACCTGGAGTTGATGTCACTATAGAACGAGATCCCAAAATTCTTTACCAAACCATCTCTTTTGAGCCAGGCCAACAAACCTTAACCGGTGAGAAAGCTCTTCAATATATTCGAAGCAGACACAGTGAAGGAGATGAGGGCTCAGATCTAGCCAGGGGTGAAAGACAACAACTAGTAGTCAAAGCTCTTTTTTCTCAGCTAATGGAACCTAAACAATATCTAGAAAATCCAGCTTTGGCTGGCCAACTTTATAAATTTTACGAACAAAATTTCGCCGAAGTACTACCTTTAACAGAACTAATTGCCACAGGCAAGAAACTGGCACCAATCAAAGCTGAGATAACAATTGCTGGCCACCAACTTTCAACCACCAAAGACGACCCTAAGACAGGCGTTTTGGCCAACCCTAAGCCTTCTTATCTTTACCAAAATCAGTGGGTCTATGTCATCACTGACGAAGAATTATTTAAACAGGAAATTAGTAATATTTTTCAATAAACAACACTTTAAGTTATACTTAACTAGACTTTATTTAACTTATGAAAAAATTACTTGAACAAACTCTGCCCCAACCTTTTCCACCTACAATAGTGATTAGGTTTTTATTGGGAGTAATTGTTGTTTTAACCTTTATAGCCGGCTATTATCACTCAATGTTGGAAATAGAAAAAAAGAAATTAGACAATTTACAAATGAATCAATACAATGCTGAAGGATTAAATTTTAAAGAATACTAAATATATGGCAAAAACACTTCTAGTTACTGGCGGAGCTGGTTTCATTGGCTCTAATTTTGTACTTTATTGGTTAAAAAACCACCCCACAGACAAAGTTATTAATCTAGATAAACTCACCTATGCTGGTAATTTAGACAACCTAAAAACAGTCGCAACCAATCCCAATTACACCTTTATTCATGGTGATATTGGTAATAAAAAACTAGTTGATAAAATCATGGCCGATGTTGATACAGTGGTTCACTTCGCTGCCGAGTCTCATGTTGATCGCTCAATCAAAAATCCAGAAGTTTTTTTGGAAACAAACATCATTGGCACTCAGATTTTACTAGAGTCAGCTTTAAAAAATAAAATTAAACGTTTTCATCATATTTCTACCGATGAGGTGTTTGGAGCTTTGGAATTAAATACTAGCGAAAAATTCTCTCACGATACTGCCTATAACCCTCACAGCCCTTACTCAGCTAGTAAAGCTGCATCTGATCATTTGGTCAGAGCCTATGGCACCACTTACGGTCTGCCATATACTATTACCAACTGCTCAAATAACTATGGTGAATATCAATTTCCAGAAAAATTCATTTCTTTGACTATTACCAATTTGTTAGAAGGAAAAACTATTCCGGTTTATGGTGATGGTCTTTACGTTCGTGACTGGCTTTACGTACAAGACCATTGTACTGCGATTGATAAGGTTTTAATTGAAGGCAAAGAACATGAAACTTATCTAGTTGGAGGTTTAACTAAAGATGTTTCTAATTTAGAAATCTCAAAAATGATTTTAGAAAAAATGGGAGCAAGTGAAGATAAAATTGAGTATGTCAAAGATAGACCTGGTCACGATCGCCGCTACGCCGTTGACTGGAGCAAGATTCAACAAGAATTGGGTTGGGAACCAAGTGTTTCTTTAGAGGAGGGTTTGGAAAAAACCATTGCTTGGTACCAAGAAAATCAAGCCTGGTGGCAAAAACTTAAGGCTAGTCAACAAGCCTACTTCTCAGAACAATATAAAAAATAAAGAAAGATTATTACCTATGAAAACAATTCTCACGACGGGCTTAAATGGTTTGGTTGGCTCTAGATTTGCGCTAGATTTCAAAAATGAATACTCATTTGATAATCTTGATCTAAGAGATGAAAAACAACCAACCGATATCACTAACTACGATCAGGTTTTAAATAAATTTAAAAACTCTGATGCTAGTCATGTTATCCATTTAGCAGCCTATACCGATGTCACCGGTGCTTGGCAACAAACTGGAGACAAAAACGGTATTGCTTATCAAGTTAATGTGGTTGGTACCGAGAATGTGGTCAAAGCAGCAGAAACTACGAATAAACATGTTATTTATGTTTCTACCGCCTATGTTTTCGATGGTGAAAAAAAAGAACTTTATACTGAAGAAGATACGCCAAAACCAATTGAATGGTATGGAGAAACTAAGTATTTAGCCGAAGAAATAGTTAAACAAGCCCAATGCCCTTGGACTATCTTGAGAATTGATCAGCCTTTTAGAGCTGATTCATTCGAAAAAGTAGACACTGCCCATCGAGTAATGAAAGGCATCAAAGAAGGCTCTCTCTACCCACAATTTACTAATCACTATTTTGGTCCAACTTATGTCAATGATTTTGCCAAAATTATGGATTTCGTCATTAGAACTAGTCCAACCGGACTTTTTCATGCTTCTAGCGGAGAAAGTTGGACAGACTATGATTTTGCAGTAGCAATTAATGATATTCATCAGCTTGGTGGAAAAATTGGTCAAGGTGACTTAGAAGTTTACTTAGCTAGTTCAGAACGACCTTATCAACGCAACACTGCCATGAGCAATAAAAAATTATTAGAGATTTTAGATTTTGAGCTTAAGACAATTAGACAAGCTCTAGCAGAAGTTAAAGATTAGCTAGTTTTTTTTCGTTGAGCAGTTCGCCAGTTAGTGATTTTTTTGTGATCACCGGTCAAAAGGACAGTCGGTACTGACCAATTTCTATAAATTTCTGGTCGAGTGTATTGAGGAAAACCTAATTGACCAGGTTGATCATGAGATTCGCCTTGATTACTCTCTTCATTGCCTAAAACACCAGGCAACAATCTCGCTACACTATCAGCAATTACTACAGAGGCTGGCTCTCCCCCTGTCAAAACATAGTCACCAATCCTAATCTCTTCATCAATTAAATGATCAACTATCCGCTCATCTACCCCTTCATAGTGACCACAAATAATAGCTATTCTTTTGAGCTCAGCTAAAATCTTGGCTTGTTGCTGGTTATAAAGCTTTCCCTGAGCCGAAGTTAAAATGATTTTCTCTCCTGCTGTACCTTTTTTAAAACCATTAGTTTGTAACGCTAGATCAATCGGCTCAACTTTCATTACCATCCCTGGACCACCTCCGTAAGGTCGATCATCAGTGACCTGATGTTTGTCCAGAGCAAAATCTCTAATATTTACTAATTTGATCAATCGCTGATCAAGATTAGCTCGACCTAAAATCGAGGTCGCAAAAGGACCTTGGAAAAAATCCGGAAATAAAGTAAAAATAACAATCTCCATAATGCAATTATATAATGATATACTTGGCAAGTAAGATATAAATTTTTGAAAGAATTTATCATGAATGTAACTTTTATTGGCACCGGTTTTGTAGGCGTGGTAAGTGCTGCTGTTTATGCTTCTTTCGGCAACCAAGTCATTGGCTTGGATGTTGATGAAAATAAGATTTCATCACTTAAAAATAGTAAGGTGCCATTTTTTGAGCCAGGATTGGAAGAGCTCCTCACTCAACAACAACAAGCTGGTAACCTCACCTTCACCACTGACTATAAAACTGCCATTAGAAACGCTGATGTCATCATTATTGCTGTCGGTACTCCCTCAGCACCAGATGGCCAAGCAGATCTTAAATATGTTTTTGCTAGTGCCGAATCTTTGGCACCACATCTTAAAACAGGAGCCATTGTTGCCATCAAATCAACTGTTCCTCCAGGAACCTTAAACAAGGTTGAAAAAATTATCAAAAATAAAACTAAAACAAAGTTTTTTACAGCTTCAGTACCAGAATTTTTAAAGGAAGGTAGTGCTGTTCAAGACACTCTCAAACCAGATAGGGTGGTAATCGGCGCAATTGATCAAGAAGTCTTCGAAAAACTAGAGAAACTTCACCAACCACTCAATGCTCCAATTGTTAAAGTCAGACCAGAATCAGCCCAGATGGCCAAATACTCAGCTAATGCTTACTTGGCTACTAGAATCACTTTTATTAATCAAATTGCTGATTTATGTGAAAAAAATGGTGCTGACGTTAATGACATTGTTAAGGCCATCGGTTTCGATAAGAGAATTGGCCAACATTACTGGTATCCTGGCTTGGGTTATGGTGGTTCTTGCTTCCCCAAAGACGTTAAAGAATTAGCTGCTTATTCTAGAGCTGTCAATGAAAATGATAATTTATTCAACAAAATTAGTGAACTTAATGAAAATAGAATCCCCAAACTACTCAGAAAATTTGAAAAAGAAGTTGGTGGTTGGGAAAATAAACAAATCGCTATTTTGGGTTTAGCTTTTAAACCAAATACTGACGACATGAGAGAAGCACCCTCAACTAAAATCATTCCTATTTTGTTAAGTAAAGGAGCCAAAATTATTAGTTACGATCCAATGGCTTCATGGAAAGGTTTCTTCAGACTAGATAACTTAGAGGAAAATCACCAACAAGCAGGAACTATCAAAGAAGCGGTTAAAAATGCTGATGTGATTATGAGTTTAATCGAATGGCCAGAAATTACTCAATTTGATTTTTCAAAGACCAAACACCCTGATAAAATCCAATGGTTTATCGATGCTAGAAATCAATTTCATCCTCAAACTTTACAACAACAAAAATATCAATACCTTGGTATAGGAAAAACCAATTAAAAAGGATTAATTAGTGCAAAAAAACATTTTAATTACTGGTGGGACTGGTTTTGTTGGTACTCACTTAGTCAAAGAGTTAATCAGTCAAGGAGTCTCCGCTGCAGATATTCATGTTACTACTTTAAAAAAAGAACCACATCTTTATGAAAACGGATCTTTACCAGAACAAAATTATCACGCTGCTGACTTGACTAAATCAACAGTTGTTCTGGAACTATTCGAAAAACTCCGCCCACAATTAATTTATAACTTAGCTAGTTTTTCAGCTCCTGGCCTAAGTTTGGAAAAAAAGAGTTTGACTCTATCAATTAATACCAACATTCAGCTTAATGTACTTGAGGCCATGAGACTTCACACTCCACAAGCAAGATTGCTGTCAATTGGCAGCGGCACTGAGTATGCGCCTTCTACCAAACCTTTAAACGAAACCGACCCTCTCGGCCCCAGAAATCCTTACGCCGTCTCCAAAGTTACTCAGGATATGTTAGCTAGTAGCTACTTTGCTAGTCATAATCTAGATATTATTAGAGTCAGACCTTTCAATCACATTGGTGAATATCAAGCTCGTGGTTTTGTGGTAACTGATTTTGTTTATCAAATCACCCAAGAAATAGAAAAAGGTCTCAAAAACGAGATTCAGGTGGGAAATCTAGAAGTTAAAAGAGATTTTACTGATGTCAAAGATGTAGTAAAGGCCTATATCCTACTGATGAAAACTGCTCCAGCTGGGGAAATATACAATATTGGTAGTGGTCAAGCTATTTCGATCAAAGAATTATTAGAAAAACTCAAAGCCATGTCAACAGTAGACTTTAACATCGTGATTGATGAAACCAAGCAAAGAACTGGGGATGTCGATATTAGTGTCGCTGATATTAGTAAAATCAAGAACTTGGGTTGGGAACCAACAATTCCCCTCGACACAACCCTCCAAAGAATAGTACAGTGGTGGAGAGAAAAATAGAGAGGTATTTATGAAAAAAGCATTTATTACCGGCATCACCGGTCAAGATGGCTCTTATTTAGCCGAACTTTTATTAGCAAAAGGTTATCAAGTTTTTGGTCTAACCAGAAGAACCAGTACTCAAAACTTTGCCAGAATTAAAGGTATTGTCCATGACCCTAACTTAAAATTAATCTCTGGAGATTTAGTTGACCAGCACTCTTTAACTTTTGCGCTTAAAGAGATTCAACCAGATGAAATCTATAACTTGGCCGCTCAATCTTTTGTTCAAGCTTCTTGGGAACAACCAGTTTTAACTGGTGAATTCACTGGTCTGGGAGTAACGAGGATGTTGGAAGCAATGAGACTAGCCACACCCAATGCCAAATTTTACCAGGCTAGCTCTAGTGAAATGTTTGGTAAGGTACGCGAAACCCCACAAACAGAAGAAACTCCCTTTTACCCAAGATCACCCTATGGTGTCGCCAAAGTCTATGGCCACTGGATTACGGTTAACTACCGAGAATCTTATGATCTATTTGCTGTCTCTGGAATTTTGTTCAATCATGAATCTCCTAGGAGAGGCTTGGAGTTCGTCACCAGAAAAATCGCTAATGGTGTTGCTCGAGTTAAACTTGGCAAACAGCCTCATGTTGAACTAGGCAATCTAGAAGCAAAAAGAGATTGGGGTTACGCTAAAGACTATGTCGAGGCGATGTGGTTAATGCTACAACAAGATGAACCAGACGACTATGTGGTTGCCACCGGAGAAACTCACTCAGTAAAAGAATTTTTGCAGTTAGCTTGTAAGGCTGCTGGCTTACCAAATTGGGAAGAAGTTTATAAACACAACCCTATTTATGATCGACCAGCTGAAGTTGATTTACTAATTGGTGATCCTAATAAAGCAAAAACTAAATTGGGTTGGCAACCATCAATTGATTTTGAACAATTAGTTAAGATTATGGTTGAATCAGAAATTGCTGAAGAAAGCAGAATTAGAGATTAAGCAATGTCCCTCAAAAAAGCTTTTGTTATTATTCCCACTTATAATGAAAAAGATAATATTGAGAAAACCTTATCTTTAGTCTTCGATTCACTAAAAAAAGTAACTAATTGGCAAACTGGAGTATTAGTAGTTGATGATACTTCTCCAGACAAAACCTATGAATTAGTGAAAAAACTTCAAAAAAAATTTGTTGGCTTAGAGCTACTAATTAATGAAAAAAAAGCCGGTCTAGGTGGTGCTTATTTAAGAGGCATGGACTATGCTTTTAATCAACTCAAAGCCGATCTGGTCTTTGAGTTTGATGCTGACTTATCTCACGATCCAGAAAAATTACCCCTCTTTTTTGAGAAAATTGACCAAGGTTATGACATGGTCCTTGGTTCTAGATATATTCCTGGCGGTAGTATACCCGCTGATTGGGGCTTTCATCGTAAATTTTTAAGTATCGTGGGTAATATCGTTATTATGACTATTCTCACTAATTTCTCTATCAGAGATTGGACCACTGGTTATCGAGCAATTACTAAGAAAGTTTGGCAGGCTGTTCATCAAGAACTAACTGGAGAAAGATTTTCTGGCTACACTTTTCAGATTGGCTTTCTTCATAAAACAATTAAAAAAGGTTTTTCTATTGCTGAAGTACCATTTCACTTCAAAGATAGAACTTTTGGTAAAAGTAAAATAGGACCTGAGTATATTAAAAATACTCTAGAATACATTATGAAAGTTAGAATTAAAGATCTCTTAAAAAATAGAATTTTCAGGTTTGTGATTGTTGGTGGTATCGGAGCTTCAACTCAATTAATACTAGCCAATATTTTACCTAGCTTAATATCTTTTCGTAGCTTTCCTTGGAATATTATTCCTGACTTTTTGGCCATCGAGGCAGCGGTTTTAACTAACTTTATTCTTAGTAACTTGTGGACTTTTTCTGATAGAAAATTAAATCCCAAACAATATCTACCTAAATTCTTGGCATTCAATCTTGCTTCTGGTGGATCGATTTTAATTCAAACTATCATTATTGGTTCAGGAATAGCGATTTTCGGCTTAAAAGACATTTTATTACTCCCAATAGTAAACATCATGTTAAATTCAAGAACTATTTTCCATATAACCGGTATTTTAATCGGCATGTTTTGGAACTTTTTTGCCTACAACACTTTTATTTGGAAAAAGAAAAAATAATTTAGTTAACTATGAAGAAACTCTTCCCTGCCAATCCTCTCAAAAGAGTTGCCTTAATTTTGCTTATTTTGGTAGCAGTTTTGCTGAGATTTTATAACCTAGAAGGGTCACTACAATTTCAAGGAGATCAGGGTAGAGATGCCATCATCGTTGCCGATATTTTTAGACTTAAAGATCCAGTTTTTATTGGTCCGGTGACCAGTGTTGGCAATATGTATCTGGGGCCACTTTACTACTACTTCATGTTACCGTTTTTATGGCTAAGTTATCCTAGCCCAATGGGGCCAGTTTATGCTGTTGCAATTCTTGGTTCAATTACTGTTTTCCTAGTTTATTATTTGGGCAAAAAGCTGATTGGTGAAAATGGAGCTTTGATTGCTAGTTTTTTCTATGCCTTTTCCAGTACTGTTATTCAAAATACCAGATTTAGTTGGAACCCTAATCCAGCTCCACTAGTCTCGATTTTAATGATTTACTTCAGCTACTTAGCTTGGAAAAAAGATTATAAATACTGGATCTGGGTCAGTGTTTGTTTCAGTATTTTAATTCAACTTCATTATTTAACTTTATTAACACTCCCAGCAGCAGGCTTGATTTGGCTTTTATCTTTGAAAGATTCCTGGCAAAAAACTACTCAAGAAAAAACAAAAAACCTTTGGCAAAAGCTAGCACCATTAATGATTCCTAGTTTTTTAGCTCTTGGAGTTTTTTTGTTCTCACTTACTCCATTAATTTTATTTGACCTGAAACATGAAGCTAATAATTTTAAAGCATTTCAAAGCTTAGTTAAAAGTGAAGACAACTTTAAATATACTCCACAAGTGTCTTTATTCACCAAACTGACTGAAACTTTCAAAGAAAATGAAGGTAGAGGGATGCATATCCTTTTTGAAACCATGATCGGTAAAAATAGACCACTTAATAAAACCCTTCTCTATTTTGTTATTATTTTTATTACTGGCTTAGTCTTAATTAAAAACAAACAACAAAAAGATTTGGCTGCATTAACGGTTGTGCTTATCTATTTAGTAGTAGGGATCATCGGCACTTCACTGTATGAACACACTATTTTTGATCATTACATCGCTTATTTATTCCCTGTGACGGTTTTAATCTATGGCTTGGTTATTAGCCACCTCAAACCTAGATTGTTAGGTCTCCTTGTTTTTATTGTTTTTGCCACTTATTTTGTAACCTACAATTGGAAGAATCTGCCACTTAAATCCATGGGCTGGACAGTTACAGATATCCAAAAAACTAGTGAGGAAATTCTTAAACATGTTAATCCAGGAGAAAAATATAATCTTGTTTTACTATCAGAAAGCAGAGATATTGATGGCCAAAATTATCGTTACTTTTTGACAACTGGTCATACTAGGCCGGTTAGTGCAGAAAATCGAGGAGAAGTTGAGACTCTCTTTATTATTAATGAAGAAAAAAAACTAACTAAGGTAACCGACTCACCAATCTATGAAATAGTAGTTTTTCCTAACAAAGAACCTGCTGATTTTTTCACTGTTAACAATGGCCCAGAGATTACTGTCTTAAGGAGAACTACACAACCAAAACCAGAAGGTTTAGAATAGAAAAAGTTTATGTCTGAAAAACCATATTTATCAGTAGTTATTCCTTCATACAATGAGGCTAAAAATCTTGAACGAGGAGCTCTAGAAGAAGTACTTTCTTTTTTAAAACAACAAACTTTTACTTGGGAAATTATTTTAACCGACGATGGTAGTAACGATGGAAGTATAACTCAATTAAATGCTTTCGCCCAAAAAGATCAAAGAATCAGGCTTTTAGCTAATAAACATGCGGGCAAAGGGCCAACTGTTAAGGCTGGAATGCTAGCAGCTAATGGCCAGTGGAAATTATTCACTGACTTTGACCAATCAACACCTATTTCAGAAGTAACTAAATTACTTAAGTACACTGATAACTACCAAGTTATTTTTGGCTCAAGAGAAATAACTGGAGCTAGAAGAGATAAAGAGCCACTTTATCGACATTTAATGGGCCGAGGCTTTAATCTATTGGTCCAAATCCTAGCTGTTAGAGGAGTAAAAGATACTCAATGTGGTTTTAAAATGTTTTCTAGTAAAGCTACCGAGAAACTTTTCAAGGCTCTTTATGTTTATGGAGGCCAAGAGGTTAGAAAAGATGCTTTTACTGGAGCTTTTGATGTTGAATTACTATTTTTGGCCAGAAAAATGAAGATTGGTTATAAAGAAGTTCCGATCTTATGGAAACACCATGCCACCGATCGAGTTAGCCCAATTAAAGATTCTTTAAGAATGCTCAGAGATATTCTTAAAATTAGATTTGCTTACTTAACAGGTAAATACCATTAATTGGATGAAAAATAAAAGATCTGGTAATTTATTGTTTTTTTGTTTATTTATAGTGAGTTTATTCTATAGTGTTTTTTCCTATTCACTAACAGATCCAAACTTAATTATTAGCTCTTGGCAACCCTACTGGCATTTCCAACTTTGGATGTGGCAAACCTTCTTTAAAAATACTCAACTACTAACCATTTCTTATTTAGGTTTAGTTTTCAGTTTTTTTATAATTTATTTACTTGGTTTAAAATTTTTTGGTCACCAGAAACAACCAATAACCAAAAAAATAATTATTAAGTTTTTGATAGCTTTTTCACCCTTACTATTTAGTTATAACGCTCTGTCACATGATGTTTTTAACTATATGTTCAATGCCAAGATGGTTACTCTATTTAAAGCTAATCCTCATATCAAAACAGCTTTAGATTTTTACTATGATGACTGGACTAGATTCATGCATAACACTCACACCCCGGCACCATATGGCTACGGCTGGACTATTTTTTCAGTTATTCCTTATCTAGCCGGTTTTCATAAATTTTTAGCAAGCTGGTTCGTTTTTAAATTATTAGCTTGGCTCAGTTACTACTTGCTCTTTTTGGCTTTGACAAAATTTTCAGAAAAATTAACCAACAAAAAACTAACTTTACAACAAACTTGGTTAATTTTTGCCAACCCGTTATTAGTTATAGAAATTCTTTCTAATCTCCATAATGATTTGTGGATGTTAGTGCCAGCTATCGCGGCGTTAAATATGATGATTGATAAACCCAAAAAATATTTAGTGCCCAAAGCGATCATCTCTCTCTTGTTATTAGCTTTTTCTATTAGCACCAAACTAGCAACTATTGTCCTAATTCCATTTTGGTTTTATTGGTTCGGTAAATGGTTTATTCATAATCATAAAATCTTCACCTCAATTTTAAGCTACGAAGCCTTGTTTCCAAGCTTAATCTCAGTAACTTTGTTCTTACCACTTCTTACAGAAAGATCAAAAATGTTTTTACCTTGGTACTTAATTTGGTCTTTAATTTGGCTAGGTCAAAATAAGTTAAAATTTTGGCAAAACTGGTTGTTAGCCTTAAGTTTAACAGCACTGCTTCGCTACCTACCCTGGTTATTAACTGGCGGCTTTACTGAATTAGTCGAAAATCAACAAAAAATCCTAGTCTGGGGTGGTGGTTTAACTTTATTTATCGTTTTTCAACTAATGAACTGGTTAAAAAAGCCAACTAGCAGAAACTAAACTGACTAGTTACAATAAAATTCAATGAATAAAACAAAAAAGCAGTTGTTTTGGAAACTAGGCTTAGGTTTGGTGGTGCTTGGCTATTTTTTAACCCATCTAATTGGCTTAACTTTATTGCCTGTCTTTGCTGATGAAGCGATTTATCTTCGCTGGGCTCAACTCATTCTTGATGATGGACAAAGATATTTGTTTTTCCCCATGAATGATGGCAAAACACCACTTTTTATTTGGTTGTTAGCTACAGCTTTAAAAACCCACCTCGATCCTTTACTGGCTGGAAGACTGGTCGCTGTTATTACTGGTTTATTTCAAGTTTTGGTAACAGCTAAACTAAGCCAAAAACTAGGCGGCGGTTGGCTAGCCAAAGTTATAGCTATCTTTTCGGTAATGTTTTTACCATACTGGTATTTTCATCACCGCATGGCTTTAATGGACGGTTTACTCACTTTGTTTCTCTCGGCTGCACTATTATTTTTAATTAACAGTTTTTCTCAAAACAAACCAAAAAATGTTATTTTAGCTGGTTTATTTCTAGGTTTGGCCTTATGGACTAAAATTCCAGCTATTTTGTTCTTTCCAACTTTTGTTTTGGCTGCTTTCTTACCTAATCAATCCAAAAACTTGCCCTTTAGACTTAAACAAAGCAGCTTAACTTTGATCATTGGTCTTGGATTATTTGCCTGCCTCAAACTAACTCCACTTTTTGGTCAGTTATTCAGTCGGGGCGGAGATTTTCTCTACCCAATTAGTGAATTGCTAGAAAAAGGAGTTGTTACGGTTTTCTGGGCCAATACTCAAAGAATTTTTCAGGGTTTATTTATGTATTTATCTTGGCCAATCATGGTTTTACCAATATTTGGATTATTTCAAAATAAACTAAGAAAAACACACGCTTTGTTGCTGCTAAGTTTTTTGGGATTTCTTGGACCAATTTTATTATTAGGAAAAACTATTTATCCGCGTTACATTCTCCCTAGTATTTTACCTTTAACTTTGTCGGCCGTTTTATCACTGGAATATATTTTGCAACAAACTAAAAAAAATATTAAAAAACCACTCGTTTTTTTCTTTCAAGCAGCTGCAACGGTAATTTTATTAACTAGCATGGTGCAAACAGCAATTCAGTTCACTCTAATCTCCTGGCAAAACCCCAACTATTTGCCTTTTGTCCCAATTGATCAAACTCAATACTTAGCAGAGTGGTCAGCTGGCAATGGGATTAAAGAGAGTAGTCAACTGATGATAAAAGAAATTTCTACCCAATCATTAGCTGTTGCCACTGAAGGTTACTTTGGTACCTTGCCAGATGGAGTCTTAATGTATCTTCATCAACAAAACATTGAGGGTTTGCTAGTCGAAGGAATCGGTCAACCAATTTATAGTTTGCCCAGTGAGTTCATAAGCAAAGCTAAAAACTATGACCGAATCTGGCTATTGGTTAACTCACACCGAGAAAAACTTAACTTAGCCACAACCTATCCAGAGCTATTAAAACAAGAGTTCTGCCGCATTCAAAATGCTCCTTGTTTGCAACTCTGGGATATTACTTCAATTATAGATCAACTTCTTCAACAATAATTGAAATTTCAGCTTTTTTTCAGTTTTACAAAATATACTGGTTGACGTTATGTCAGCGAAATTATTCTCAACTACCCCAATTATTAAACATAGTTTAGCTTCACCATTAACTAATATTTTATTTAACTCAGAATTAGCTATCGAAAACATTAAAAACCACAATAACTATTGTCCACACAACGAACTCAATTCAGTTATTCTTAATGCCCAATATATTAAATCACTGTTGTTCTTAACAGAAACAGAACAGAGATATCTTTTTTCTCCACAAAAAGCTCTTGCTGAGCTAATAAAAATGAATAATCAAACCAAACTAAAACAAAGCTTGGTGAGTAGAATTTCTTTACCAATCAAAAAATTTTTGTTGGGTAACAAGTTACTATTTCAAGAAACCATCGTTTGTTTACTAAATAATGCCTTTGAAAGCTATCAACAAAATACTAATAACAAGTTAATTTTCCTTAGTGCTATTGAAAAAGAAAATAACTGTTTACTTTCCGTAGTTGATGCGGGTCGAGGCATGAACTGGTTAGAAAAAAACTTGGCTAGTTTGCCGTTTCAATCAAGAAAAAATCAACACTCTGGGCTGGGTTTATTCTTTGCCAAACAAACAATTGAAAAAGATCTACAAGGAAAAATAACTATTAATTCTAAAAAAAATAAAGGTACTACGATTGAAGTTACTCTCCCCTTTTATAGGGGAGAAGTTGATAACCAAAACCACGCCTAGTTTTAATAATCGACTGATATTTACCTAATTTTTTTCTTAATCTCTTAATATAAACATCAATGGTGTTGATTTTTACTTCTTGGTGTGGCTCCCATAACTTATCAATTAAGTGTTGCTTTGATACTACTCGACCAGCTGCCTGAAATAAATAAAAAACCAGCTCTGCTTCCCTTTTTCTTAGATGAGTTTCTCCTTCTGGACTAACTAAATAACCAGTTTCAGGAAAAAAAGCAACTTCCCCCAAGTTTAGTTGTTTTTCTTGAAAACTATTTTTTTTCCAAGCCAACATATTCCGCACCTTAATTCTTAACTCTGCTAAAGAAAAAGGCTTGGTCAAATAGTCATCTGCTCCTTTTTCCAAACAAACAATTTTTTCTAAAACTTTTTTTTGTTGAGTTAAAAAAATATATTTACTGGTGGGATTGATTTCTTTTAAATACTCAATTGACTCAAGAGAATCACCGTCATCAACAAATCTATCTAAAATAAATAAATCAATTTTTTGTTGCTCAACCAATTGATACAAATCTTTTAAGTTACTAGTCCAAATTAAACTTCTATCTTTAGTCTTTAAAGCTTTCAATAAAATCTTTGCTAAATCACGGTTATCTTCCAAAATAAGGATTTTTATCATACTGATTCCTCTGGTATACTATCTACTTGTTCTTTGAAATAAGCTTATTACACAAAGCTGAAAAAAAACTGAAAAATCCCGGGTAGTGAAGTGGCATCATCACAGGTTCTGACCCTGTTGTCCTAGGTTCGAATCCTAGCCCGGGATCAAAACACAGAAAATTCCCAATCAGGGAATTTTTTTGTGTTTTATTCTCATAGTTAGCAGAACAGCGAGTAAAACGAGCATGTTCGGCCACCAAGTTTGGCGAGCAAAAATGAATAGAATAAAAAATAATTCGCCAAACCTGGTTAATACATGCGAAGCGAGCCAAGATTGCTAGCGAGCGAAGTCGTGAATCCTAGCCCGGGATCAAATATAAAAATATTATTGTTTTCGACTCATTAACTCAATAATAGCTGGAGCAAGCTCCTCATAACGCCATTTTGGCACGTCTTTGTCAACATGTTCACTTAATCTAGTCAGCACATCACCAGAAAAAGCTACTGTTTTTATTTTGTTTAAACTAGGATTTTGAATTTGTTCTCTAAGTAATAAAATTAAAATAGCCAAGGAATCTGGCCCCCCTGGTTGATAACCCTCATCCAGACTTCCACCCAAAATAATCAAATCAATTTTTAATTCTTCAAGCCTAGACATTACTGCTATGGCTGACTCTAAGGTAGTTGCCGTTTCCACCAAAATACCACCAATTTCATCAATCATCTTGCTTAGTTCAGAAATCCAATCTTGGTTATCTTCAGCCAAAAAAACTCTAAATTTTTCTTGATGTTCAGTCATGATTACTCTTTCTTGCAAAAATTCTTATTGGGGATTTTTCTTCTGTCATTAAAAATATATTCTATCATAAATAGATCAAAAAATATAAAAAACTATCATTTATTAAATAAATTTTGCAGTTTTTTGAACCTAAACTTCAAACTAATTTTATCTTTATTAGTTTTATGTTACAGTAGCTCCATGCCTGATAAATATTCTGCTGTCTGGGTATCTCACTCTTCTATCAGTGATTTTCAACAATGCCCCAGAGCTTATTACCTTAAAAATGTTTATAAAAATCCAGAATCTGGCCATAAAATTCAAATCATGGCTCCAGCTTTAGCTTTGGGCCAAGCTGTTCATGAAGTAATTGAATCACTGTCTAATTTGCCCACAGATCAAAGATTAAAGACATCACTGTTAGATAAATTTGATCAAGTTTGGCAAAAAATCGGTGGCAAAAAAGGTAGTTTTTTAGACGAAGAAACCGAGAGAAAATTTAAGCAACGAGGGGAAGAAATGATCAGGAAAGTAATCAATAATCCTGGTCCAGTGTCGCAGTTAACCGTAAAAATCAAAGAAGAACTACCTCATTATTGGCTATCTGAAGATGACGGGATTATTCTTTGTGGAAAAATAGACTGGCTGCAGTATTTACCTGATATTGATGCCGTTCATATTGTTGATTTTAAAACCAGTAAAAACAAAGAAAAAACAGACTCATTACAGCTACCAATCTATTTACTCCTAGTCAGTAATACCCAAAAAAGACAAGTGGCCAAAATCAGTTATTGGTATTTAGGTCAAAATGACAAACCAGAAGAGGTGACTTTACCAGAAGAAAAAGAAGCTTATAATAAGGTTTTAAAAGTAGCTAAAGAAATTAAACTAGCTCGTCAACTCAATCGTTTTCGTTGTCCAGAAGGAGAAAACGGTTGTTATGCCTGCAAACCTTTTGAAAAAATTATTAAAGGTGAGGCTGAATTTGTTGGTGTAGGTGGCTATAATCAAGATATCTATATTCTTCCTCAAGGTAAAGATCTCCCAGAAGAAAGTATTATTCTTTAAATTCTATGAAAAAACTTGATCGTAGATTAATGATTGTGTTTTTGATTCAAGTGACTGAAGTCTTGGGTTTTTCTTTAATTCTGCCATTTTTACCTTTTTATGCCCAAACTTATGGTGCCTCACCATTTATTATTGGCCTACTGTTAACTTGTTTTTCTTTGTTTCAATTTATTACTAGCCCAATCATGGGAAAACTAAGTGACGCTTATGGTCGTAGACCTTTATTAATAATTTCTCAACTTTCAACTACTTTAAGCTTTATTGTTTTAGCTTTTTCTAATTCACTGTGGTTAATTTTTTTATCTAGATCAATCGATGGTATTTTGGGCAGTAATTTTACTATTGCTCAGGCTTATATTAGTGATATCACCACTCAGCAAGATAGAAGTAAGGCTTTTGGGCTAAGTGGGGCCGCTTTTGGAATTGGCTTTTTAATTGGTCCAGCAATTGGTGGCTACCTATCACAATTTAGCTTTGCTCTCCCAGCTTTATTGGCGGCTGGAATTTCTGCCATCAGTATCTTACTAACTTACTTTTTTCTGCCTGAGACCGTCACCAAAACTCATCAAAAATTTTCTTTTAAAGAGGTTAAAATCTTGGACCCAACTCCATTTAAAAAATACTTATTTACCCAGCAAACAAGCTCGGCCTTGTGGCAATTTTTCTTTTATTCTTTAGCTCATGTCACTTGGACAGCAAATTTTGCTGTTTATGGAGCAATGAAATTAGATTTAACTGCCAAAGTCACTGGCTACATCTTGGCTTATATTGGTTTAATCAGCATTATTTTACGTATGAAAATTATTCCCAAACTAATTGATTTATTTACAGAAGAAAAACTAATTTTTTGGGGAATGATATCGATTATTTTTGGTTTATTACTAGCTCCTTTATTCAAAACATTAACACCATTTTTTGCCCTAATGACCTTCTTTTCTTTTGGTACTGGTCTTACCAGACCACTTCTAAATGGAGCCATTTCTAGAAAAGCTCCAGAAAATGAACAAGGTGCCATTATGGGTGTGGCTAACTCCTTGGGTAGTTTAAGTCAAATTATCGGCCCAATTCTTGGCGGAATCTTACTCTCAACCAGCTTTCCAGAAGGAATGCTTATTGTTGCTGCTGGAATTATGTTATTGGGGTTGTTTATCTTTTTAAAACAACCTGTTCAAGCTCATTAAGTCCAATATTTCTAAGATAGATAAAAACAGAAACTGTAGCTAAAATAAAAATCATTACTAATAAAAAAACCAACAATTTCCAAAAAGTAAACTCCGTCCTCACCATATACTTTTAGCTTGATCCTTTTTACTGTAACTGTCAAGCTTTTTTTCTAAAATCAAAGCTAGCAAATCTATTTTTGCCAAACTGGTCTGGCCAAACAGTTTCAAAACCACTAGTTAAATTAGTTAGCTTCTTATCATCATGAGTATCATCAACTTCTAAAAATAACTTGCCATTAAATTTTTTAGCTTCTAGTTGAGTGATTAACTTGCCAATCACTCTCAAGCCGTCTACTCCACCATCAAGAGCCAAGACTGGTTCAAAATCTTTAACCGAACTAGCTAATTGGTTAATTCTTTGAGTAGGAATATATGGTAAATTAGCGACACAAAAATCAAACTGTGTAAGGTTTTCAACCCCTTCTAATAAATCGGCCTGAGTTAATTTAATTTTTGCTTGATCTTGTTTTTTAATAAGTCTGGCTAAATTTTTACCAGCTACAAGCAAAGCCTGTTCAGAAACATCAGTTAATTGAGCTTCAACATCAAATCCCTTGGCTCTTAATTTCCTAAAAATTGTCAAGCCAATCGCTCCACTTCCAGTTCCCACTTCCAAAAACTTCAGCTTTTTATCATCACAATAAATATCAACAATTTTTTCCACCAACTCTTCAGTTTCAACTCTAGGAATAAGAACATTTTGGTCAACTACTAAATCTTGATCAATAAACCGAGCAAAACCAGTAATATACTCAACTGGTTTTTCTCCAAAGTTAATTATTTTGGCTGGATCAAAGCCAAATCTAAGTAAATGATTTTTTTCAACAGGTGTAAGCAATCTTACAGGCATTGGATTTCTTTCTTGTTAGGATTGACCTAAATCATATTTTACGATAGATTCAAAGCATTACCCGAGAACAATTAATTATAAATTAAAGAAAGGTTAATTAACTCATGAATAATAAAACACTGACTCAAATTATGATCGGTGCAGTGGCCTTTATTGCTGGTTTTGTAGCTGGTTCTCTCTGGACAGAGAATCAATTACTTAAGTCTGGTAATGCAGGCACTGGCCAACAATTTGGCCAACCAACTGCCGCCGGAGATAACGCTCCTGCTGCCACAACTGTAACTGAAATGCCAGAAATTACTGCTGATGATCATGTTAGAGGTGCTGCCGAACCAAAGGTTTGGTTAGTTGAATACTCTGACTTCGAATGTCCTTTCTGTAATAAATTCCATCCAACCATGACCAAAGTGATGGAAGAATATGGTGACCAAGTTGCTTGGGTTTATAGACATTATCCGCTCAGTTTCCATCCTCAGGCTCAGATTAGTGCTGAAGCATCTGAGTGTGTCGCAAAGGCTGGTGGCAATGACGCTTTCTGGTCATTCACTGACTCTCTTTATGAGGCTGCAGCCATTGAAGGCGGAGAAGCTCTTAGTAAAGATAAATTAATTGCTGCCGCTTCCAAGGTTGGGGTAAACATTCAATCTTGTTTAGAAGATAAATCAATGGCTGAAGAAGTGACTGCTGATTTCATTGGTGGTAGGAATGCTGGTATCTCTGGTACACCAGGAACTATCGTGGTTACCAAAGATGGCCCACAAGAAATTATCTCTGGTGCTTTACCTTATACTCAGGTTAAAACCGTCATTGATAAGTATTTAGCTAACTAACTCTAAGCTAAGACAACCTCCCTTATGCTAAGATAAAGTATGAGGGAGGTTTTTTGGTATGATTACGCACTTATTTACAGATTTATTTGAAGTTTTGGTTTTTGAGAACAATGACATAAATAAAAAAAAATTAAAAAAAATAATTGAATTACCCAATAACTTAATTTTAAATCAAGAGTTACTAAGTTTTTATTTGTCTCTCAAAAAAAACTCCAATCTTTCTCTTAATGTTTTCACTTCAGCTTTTTATTTAATCGACAAAGATTCAGAACTAACCCAAAAATACCTGACAAACTTTGATCAACTCTACTCTTCATATCTCTTAGGTTATTCCAAAAAAGAGCCCCAAGCTTTTTCTTTAATTAGCAACCAAGAAGAAGTAGCATCAAACCAATGCTTATTTATCGATGATAAAGCAAGTCACATTCGAGCAGCAACAACAGCTGGCTTTAACGCTTATCAATATTTTTCTAATCAACAGTTAATGGAACAATTAAACAACCTCGGCCAACTGTAAATCTCTAAGAATTAATTGAGGTGCTTTATTTCCTTGCCATTCATTAATTTCTAAAATTCCAGCTAAATTTACTAATGAACCAAGTTTGATTTTATCTGCCAAATCAGCTCTTCTCCAAGCCATGACTGTTAAATCATGTTGATCGCCTCCATCGGTTAAACCCAACTTTAAATGTTCTTGCTGTTTACCCAGTTTTTTAATTTCAGTCACCCTAACATCTTGAAAAGCAAAAACAGGTTGATCGTTTCCTTGACCAAAAGGAGCAATTTGATCAACTGCTTCCACCAAAGCTACATCGACTAAAGCTAATGGCAATAGACATTCAACATTCAAAGTTTTTTTTAATAAAGCTGGATTAATATTCTCTTTAGCATAAGTAACCAAATGTTTAATTACTGCTTCTAACCTAGGTTGCTCAAAACCAAAACCAGCGGCCATTGGGTGCCCACCAAATTCCAAGAGCAACTCTCTTGCTGTCCTAATAATTTCAGTAATATTAATTCCTGGAACAGATCTAGCTGAAGCCTTAGCAGTCGGTCCTTTAGTACTAATTACAATTGAGGGTTTGGCATACTTTTCCGTTAATCTACCAGCTATCAGACCAATAATGCCCTCATGGAAATCATCTGCATGAACAATTAATAAATATTGATCATGTTGCTGATCCACCTGTTCTTTGGCTAGTTGGTATAAATCATTAGTTAACTGTTGTCTGTCTAGATTAGTATCATCCACTAAACTAGCTAAAACTCTGGCTCTTTTTTTATTACTAGTGCACAACAATCTCAAAGCATCCATGGCAGTAGACAATCTTCCCATGGCATTAATCCTTGGACCTAAAACAAAGCCCAAATGCATGGCGGTAATTGTTTTGGTAGTTAGTCCTGCTGCCTCTCTTAAAGCGACTAAACCAATTCTACGATTGTTATTGATTTCCTTTAAACCATGAAAAACAAAAGCCCGATTTACCCCTTTTAGAGGCATCAAATCTGTTACTGTTGCTAAAGCGACTAAATCTAAATTGTTCTTGGCCTGTGTTTCACTCAGTTCTCTAACTAAAGACCAAGCCACCGCAGCTCCACAAATTTTAGTACTATGAACAATTGCTAATGAGTTTGGTAAAATTTGGTCTGGTTGATGATGATCGGTAATAATAACATCAATTCCCTTAGACTGTAGATCAGCAACAGCCTCATTAGCCACAATCCCAGTATCAACCGTGATTAATAAATCAGGCAAGTCAGTCTGATAAAGCTCTGCCAAGGCTTTTGAGGTTAAACCATAGCCATGTTTTTCTCGATGAGGAATAAAGGGAGTAACTTTTGCCCCAAGATCATAGAGAGTCTGCCATAAAATGGCTGTGGCACTCACGCCATCAGCATCATAATCACCAAAAACTAAAATCTGTTGCTGTTGCTTAATAGCAGTTAAGATTCGCTCTTTAGCTAACTTTAACATCTCAATATTTAGTCCCAATTGTTCGGCTGAAATATCCAAAGGATTTGGTGGAGAAAAAAATAAGTCTTGATCAATTATTTTTCTATTTTTAAGTAACACTTCAGTTACTTCTTCTCTAGTGCTAGGAACTGTTGTAGATAAAAAATTCCAAAACATAGCCTCAGGGTATCATATATAATGAAGCTATGAAACTCGAGTTACCATTCGAAGTCTTGTTTGTGTGCTACACCCTCCAAAAAGCTGGTTTTACTGCTTATTTAGTTGGTGGTGCCATCAGAGATTTGATTCTGCAAACAACTGATACTTTTTACCACCAACACACCTCAATTACTGACTATGATTTTACTACTGATGCTAAACCAGAAGAAATTATGAAGCTTTTTCCAGAAAGTTTCTATGAAAATAATTTTGGTACAGTCAGTATTACCCATGAAAATACTTTAACACTAATCAAATTAAATCATTTTTTACCAGATGAGAATTTACTTTCTAAATTTAAAGAAGTTAACAAAAAAACATTAATAGATCTAGCTAAAGCCCAAAAAATTCATGAGTCTTTAGAAATGAAGAAAGTCACTCTTCCATCAGCAGAAAAACAACCCAAACCTTTCGAAATCACTACCTATCGAACTGATGGCACCTACCATGACCATCGCCGACCTGATAAAGTTGCTTGGGGAAAAACCATTGAAGAAGATTTAGAACGAAGAGATTTCACCATCAATGCTTTGGCTATTAAATTAAATAATGATTTTCTACATCAAATTTTTTCTCAAAAAACCCTACAAACCAGCTATTTGATTGGCACTAATAATTTTGCATTAGTTGATCCACATAATGGCATTAAAGACTTGGCTCAAAGCGTTATTGAAGCGGTTGGTGATCCTAATCTACGTTTTAAAGAAGATGCCTTAAGAATGCTTAGAGCCATTCGTTTCTCGGTCCAATTGAGCATGAATATTGGTCAGAAAACTTACCAAGCACTCAAGGCTCATGCACCACTAATCCAACATATTAGTTGGGAAAGAATTAGAGACGAATTTCTGAAAATGCTGGTCAGTAGAGAACCAAAAAAAGCCATTCTTCAGTTAGAAGAAACAAAAATTCTAGAAGTCATTTTACCGGAGCTACTAGCCATGAAAGGCGTTGACCAAGCTGGTCATCACACAACTGATGTTTGGGTACACTCACTTGATGCTTTAGACCATTGTCCATCAAATGACCCCATCGTTAGATTAGCTACTTTGCTTCATGATATTGGCAAACCACTAACTTTTGAAAAAAAAGATAATAATATTACTTTCTATAACCATGAAATCATTGGCTCTAGGGTAGCCTCCAAAATTGCCAAAAGATTAAAGCTCTCCAAACATGACACCCAACGAGTGTTCACTTTAGTTCGCTATCATATGTTCCATTATCAACCTCACAATACCGATGCTTCTATTAGAAGATTTATGAGAAAGGTTGGTCTGGAAAATATTGATGATATTTTGGATCTCAGAGAAGGTGACCGACTAGGCAGTGGCGCTAAAAAAACCAGTTGGCGTCTAGAAGAAATGAAAGCCAGAATGCTTGAACAACTAAACCAACCAATGGATGTCAAAGATTTGGCCATTAACGGGCACGATTTAATCAATGAATTAAAACTTAAACCAGGAAAACAAATTGGAGATATTTTAAATAGTTTATTTGAAGAAGTTTTGGATAACCCAACCTTAAACTCAAAAGAAATTTTATTACAAAAAGCAAAAACACTTTTAAGCTAACTGGTAAGTAGCAAACTCTGTCTTGTTATTCATTACGGCATTACATGACAATAAAGTAATTGAATCTATTTCATAACTAAATGGTTTAAGATTAGCCGAAATTTCCTTAACTTTGTTTTTAAATTGGTCGGTCAGTGGCTTATTAAATCTCACGAGAGTTACATTACTAAAAAAATAGTGACTATTGAGATAAATTTTATTATCTGGAACTCCTATCTCCTTTAGTTTTTGGTCTAGCTCCAAAACAATCTCATCTAAAGTGGGATCAGTGGTCCCAACTAAAGCCAAGTTATAAGGAAAAAGTAATAATCGATAATAGTAAGCTTTGAACTTATGATACTTAGGTATAACTTCAGCAAAAACTTGTTGAACTTTTTTAATATCGACTTCAGTAAACGCTGGTGGACTCTGAATTATTTTAATATTTTTAACTGTCATGTGAACAAGTTCGTTAGAATAAAAAAACTGCTTCGGATCTATTTTTTTTAGTGGCTGCAAAATCTCTAACTCAATTTTTTTAAAAAAATCATTTCTGGGAAAATGAACACTAGTTAAAGCGATTCTTTGATCGTTAATGAAATCTTCAACCGGCTCAACCATAGAAAAACTTGCTTGATTAACCATCAATGATTTATCAATTTTATCAATAACTTCAACTTGTTTTTGTTGATGAGCCGTTAGCTTAAACATGTTTTTTTTGCACTTGATGATGCCATTGCACCAAAAGTGGTACGGCCGTAAAAGAACTAGAATAGGTTCCAGTAATTGCTCCAATCAGTAGGGCTACTGAGAACCATTTGATTGATTGACCACCCAATAAAACTAGTGATAAAAGCATTACGATAATAGTAATTGAGTTGTTCAGAGATCTAACTAAAGTTTCACTGACAGCTCGATCAGCCATCTCTGCAAAAGAATACTTAGGATACCTACGATGCAACTCTCTAATCCTATCAAAAACCACAATCGTATCATGAACAGAAAAAGATAAAGTGGTCAGCAAGGCAGTCACAAACAACACATCCACTTCTACACCGTAAAAATAACCAAATAAACTAAAACTCCCCAAAACTACTAATGAATCATGCAGCATAGCTAAAATAGCCGATAGACCAAACTTAACATCAGTAAACTGTTTGGCAACATATAACAAAATAAAAACCATCACAATTAACCCTGCCCATAACATTTTCCTAATTAATTCCTGGCCAAGAATTGGTCCAACCGTCTCAAATCTAACCACCTCGACGAAACCAACTTGTTGACTAACCGTTTCAACAAAATTATTTTTTATTTCTTCACTAATTGGCTTCCCTCTCAAGATATAGCTACCAACCTCAGTGGTTTGAATGGTTTGTAAAGCTAATTCCTCACCAGCTGAGTCATACCAAAATTGTTCTGTAACCGGCTCATCAAGTTTGAGCTCCAACAGTGTTCCTCCAGTAAAATCAATTGAAGGTCTTAACCCAACTGTTAATAAAGAAAAAATGCCTGGCACTAACACAATTGCTGAAATCAAGAAAAATAACCAGCGATATTTCATTAATTTCATTTTTGCTGCTCCTTGTAAACCTTTTCTAAAAATGGGCTAAAAACTCTTAATAAAGTTCTACTCACAACCACTCCAGTGAATAAACTAAGCAAAACACCCAACAATAACGTAACTCCAAAACCTCTAACTAGTCCACTTCTATTTAAAAACTCAAAATTGAAAGGATTGATCAACACCAAAGAAGTAATAATCGTGGCTAGATTGGCGTCTTTAATACTTTCCCATGCTCTACCAAAACCAAGCTCTAAAGAATTTAAATATGAATGACCAAGACGATGCTCTTCTTTAAACCGCTCAAAAATCAAGATATTAGCATCAACTGCCATACCAATAGATAATAATAACCCAGCGATACCAGGCAAAGTTAAAACTACTCCCAAAACTTTATACAAAGCCACTGTCAAGATTGAATAAATCACCAAAGCCAAAGCAGCAATGATGCCATGGTAACCATAATTAAGAGTCATGAAAACAACCACCAAACTCAACCCGACCAAACCAGCAAAAATACTTTGTTGGATCGATTCTTCACCAAGATTGGCTCCAATAGTTCTTTGTTCCAAAATCTCGATTGGCACTGGCAATGCTCCAGCATTCAATTGAATAGCCAATTGTTTGGCCTCTTCAATTGAATAATTACCAGTCATCATGGCTTGACCATCAATAATTGGAGTTGAAACAACTGGCGCGACTATCGGTAAACCATCAATAAAAATACCAATCATCTTACCAACATTATTAGTAGTAAGATCTGCAAAGATTTCCGTCCCACGTTCATCAAATTGTAAAGCAATCACTGGTTCACCAGTTTGAGGATCAAATTGAGGGCTCGCTTTTTTAAGTTCTTTACCAGTTAATTCTGTAGGCATAAAAACGATATTATTTTGTAAAGCAGTTTCACTTGCTTCAGCTATTTCTGCTGGTAAATCAACTGTTGTTTCCAATCTAAAATCTAGCTGAGCAGTTGTTCCAACTAGATTCAAAGCTTCTTGAGGGTCTTTAACACCAGGTAATTCAATAATTAATCGGTATTCATCACCAGCTTTTGCAGTTTGAATCACTGGTTCGCTTACTCCATATAAATCAACCCGACGACGAATTATTTCCTGAGCAGAAACCAAAGCATCTGTCCGATCTTCTTCAACAATACCAGTCATGTCAGCTTTAAGAATGACTTGCATCCCACCTTGTAAATCAAGTCCTTTTTTGAGTGGTAAATCTGAATTATAGATTTTATTACCAATTTTCAAACTAAGCTTAGGAACAGTAATTGTTTGGTCAAATCGCCAAGAAAAAAAAGTAAAACTTATAGCTAATTGAGGAGGCAAAGCAAGATAAAGAGAAAACAAACTTAAAAAAACAATGAACAGCAACCGCTTGCCTAATTTATTATTCATTGTTTACAATCCTTGAACCTGACGATGAGCAAAATCATCTTCATTACCAATTACCATCACTCTTGTACTATACAAAATGTCCATCACAAAAGGATCGCGGCGGGTTTTTCTGAAAGAGAATTCTTCACTATCAAAAACAGCGTAGTTAACTTCTCGACCCAATCTCTTTTCTTCTTCTTTCATCAAAGCTTGAAGTTCTGGTAAAACTACATCACCAATAATCAGCACCTCTACTTCATCTTGAGTGGGCTTAATTCCTCTCGTGAACTTACCAGAGAACATAACAAATTCTAACTGACCAAGTTTTCTTCTTAGACGACGAATTTTTTTACCCAAACCAGTAGTTTTTACTACCATTTGATGTAATTCTTGGTAATAAAGATATTTTTTGTTCAAAAAATAATATAACCGATTGCCTCGTTGCTCACTTTTCAAAATCCCAACCCCAAGCATTCGATCTAATTCACGACGAACGGCATTAATTTCTTCTTTAATGCTCCTGGTAATTTCCCTAACATAGTACATTTCGTCAGCGCTAGTAAAAAAAAGACTCAACATTTTCACCCTGACTCGTGAAATCATAAAATCAGTTAAATCTGCCATAGTGTTTTTCTAATGAACTACTTTTGTACTCAAAAACGAGTATAACATGTTTTTTAAAGTTTAATAATCAACATCACTGCCCGTTGCTAAAACAGACAACCAAGTTAAACCACGAGCCATTTCAACAGGCTTGCCCTTGCTATCCAAAAGTTCTAACTCAGCAGTTCTGGTTTTCTTACTCCAAGTTGCTTCAACCACTTGTCCATGTTTGAAAATTAAAGCCTCACCAGTACCAATGGTGCCATAAAGCATATGTTTCTTCTCATTAATAGGACCTTTTTCAGTCATGAATAAAACTACAACATTAGCAGCCATAATCTGCTCATCATTGTTAAGATCAAAGTGTTTTTCTCCGGCCATTGATCGAGCATAAGCATCTTTTTCTGGGTCATAGGCCCAAGCAACAGAGTAATCCCCATAACCACTCCAAAAGTCATAGCTAATATTAGTCACACTGCCTTTTTCAGGCTTGTCAGCTTCGAAGCTCCAGCTAGTAAAACCTTCTTTCCAGTCACTTCCTTCCAAAACTTTCCTTCCGACCTTTCTGTCTGGAGACATATTGGTCCACTCTCTATCTTCAGCCACAGCCCACAATTTTTCGGTGGTAGTAACCATGGTGTGCTCAGTAGCTAAGTCTTTACCTGGAATACGATTGTAATCACGGACAAAGGTTGGATAACCAACCGAAAATTGGTTGATATCGTTTTCTAGACTCCAACCGTAATCATTAATCTGGCCTAAAGCATCAGTCGGACCAGGCACATTCGCTCCACCAACGTGAACATACATTGGTAAATTATAACCAGAAGCCCAATCTAAAAAGTAAGTTCTAGCAGAGCGAATTGGAGCTAAAGTCAAATCTTGAACTTGAGCACCACAATAAAAAATAGCTCCAAACCGAGTAACTCCACCTTCAGCAACTGCTTCATAAACAAGATCTGCTCTGGATAAACCAGACTGAGGTCTAGATTCTGGGTGGTTTTCAATCATCACAAACAACGGTCTTCTCGTTTCCCAAGCATTTCGTTCAACTTGAGTATAGAATTTACCATTCAACGGACAGACTTGATCTCTTGGTGCTTGAGGATCAATTTCTAACAAGGCCCCTAACAAAGTCTCTCCACCTTGAATACCATTCGAACCTGTTTCTCCAGGTAAAACTACTTTAGCTTTCTCAAAATAAGAAAAGGCGCTAAAGGTAGCGACTGCTGAAAAGGCATATAAAACCAGGGCTAAAACAAGATGCTTTTTTTGCATGTCAATAAAAATTCCTTTCATTAAGACGTCTTAGTATAAACAAAAATTCCCAATAAAACAGCTATAACTAGTAAAGTATAGATGAAAGTTTTCTTGAGATCATTAATAATATAATTTTTTTCCTGATTAGCAAAGTCATCTTTTTTATTAATTGAGGTTTTACCAACTAATAAACTAACTTTAGCTCTATTTTTAGACAATTTTTTTTGGGCCTTGGTTCTTTTTTTTGCCATTAGCTACTCCTAGTTTATTGAAAAATACGCCAAACATCACGAATAGAAATCATAATAATTAAACCAAGCAAGATAACAAAACCTGTTAAATTGGCTGAACCTTCAAATTTTTTCACCTTTTCTCTACCAATAAATTTTTCCAGAAAAAGAAAGAACATTCTTCCTCCATCCAAAGCAGGAATCGGTAGAATATTCATAATCCCCAAATTAAGAGATAACATTCCAGAAAAACCCAAAACAGATAATAGCCCCTGATTAAGCAAACCATTACTACTAGCTTGATGAACAATTCCCACTGGACCAGCCAAACCATCTGGAACTCCTGAACCGGTTAAAATTTCTTTAAATAAATTGACTAAAGCTAGCACAATTAAAACTGCCACTCCCAAAGCTTCTTTTAGACCATACCATATGCCAATAAAAGGCTGAATATACCATGGTTTTTTAAGCAAATAAAAATCAGCAAAAGCCACTCCCATAGCTCCTTCTCCTTCAGGAATTTCTGCATCAGTTCTGATATAAACTTCTTTTTCTAATAAATTTTCTGGACAAACATCTTGGGAACAAGGGCCCTGAAGTTGCACCGTGACAGTCTGACCTTTATTCATCTGCGTAAAATTGATTACATCCTCGACTTTGGGAGTATTTATTTGGTCTTGAAATAACTTAAAACCAATAATTTCATAATTGGCTTCAATGCCAGCAGTTGCTGCTGGGGAATCTGCAACCACCGCAGCAATTCTAGCTCTACCACCCAATTCTTGAGGTATACCCATCACACTAAACACCACTGAAAAAATCAAAAGAGCATAAATAATATTAAACAAGGGCCCTGCAAAAATAACAGCAAATCTGGCTTTAATAGACTTATTATAAAAAGCTGCTTTGTTATTTTTATCTTCTTCCGCCTCAGGATCAACTGTTTCCCCTTCCAGGTGAACAAACCCCCCGAAGGGAATCCAATTCAAAGTGAAATCAGTTCCCTGCCAAGAAAAAAGTTTAATTACTTTGGGAGGATAACCAAAACCAAATTCATGAACTTTTACTTTATGTTTTCTAGCCAATAAAAAATGACCCAGCTCATGAATCACTACTAAAAAAGATAAGATTAAAATAAAAATAAATACTGTCATAAAACCACAGTGACCTACAATGAAAGTAGTTCTTTTTCTTTATCTCTAACTAATTGATCAATTTTATCAATATACTCTTTATTAACTTCATCCAACTCTTTCAAACCAAGACTAATATCATCTTCACTAATACCAGCTTCTCCTTCTTGGTCTTCGATCATTTGTTTGACATCGGATCTAACAGAACGAATCATAACTCGGCCACTTTCTGCCTTTTGATGAAGGATCTTCACCATTTCTTGTCTTCTTTCTTGGGTTAGAGGTGGGACTGGCACTTTAACTTTATCACCATCAACAATTGCGCTAAGATTTAAATTCGCAGACAAAACACCTTTTTCAACAGCGGCCACCAAACTCTTATCCCAAGGAGTTATGACTAACAATGTTGGATCAGGAGCACTCACAGAACCAACCTCATTTAATCTCATCACTGAACCATAAGCTTCAACCACCACATCGTCTAGCATTTGCACAGAGGCCCGACCGGTTCTCAAGGTGGCTACTTCTTTTTCGGTATGAATAAGTGCTTTCTTAAATTGAGCTAAATAATCATTTTTTTGAATCATATTCTTTTAATTCTACCTCAAAGAACTAAAGATGCGAGAGGAGGTTGGCATCAAGCTGTTATACTAATGATCATGATGATCATCAAAAAATACTTATCACTGCTAATTGCTGGCTTTATTAACCCTAATAGCTATAAAAAATGGTTAATCTTGCCAGGAAAAAAAATCATTACTTTCTTTGCAACGAGTATGTTATTAGTTGGTGCAATTAATGGCATTGTTTTTTCAATCAAACATATCCCAGAAATTACTAATAACTACTTAAAAGTTCAAAATGAGATATTTGCTAAATTTCCAGCTGATCTTACCATTGAATGGACTAACCAAAGCCTAAAATTGTTACCCATAGAAAGTTACCAGGCTGTAGATTTTAACTTAAAAAATCTAGTTGATTTTGGCCCTACCAATGATTTTTATATCTATTATCGAACTGAACAACTCACAGAAGAAACTAAAAAAACTTTAGTTAATCAAGATCAAACTTTGTTTTTATTAACTGATAAACAGCTATCTTTCACAACCGAGAATGAAGAGATATTTGACCAAAATCTTGGAGAAATCATCCAAACAGCTGATTTTACCCTAACCAAAAACGACTTACCTTATCTTCAACAAAGCATTGAACAAACTATTAACTACTGGCAGCCTAAAATACAATTACTTGTTCCTATTTTGTTGGCTCTGACTAATTTACTAGCTAACTTACTAGTTAGTTTCATTTTTGCCACCTTTTTATGGTTATTGCTCAAAATTTCACCATTAACAATTCAACGTTGGCAACAAGCCTGGAGACTAACTTTAGCCGTATTGGTTACTGTCAGTTTCCTAGAGTTAATTATTCAATTTATTTACCCAAATTCGACAACTAACATCAGAGAATTGGCTTTTTGGCTAATTACTGGCTATATTTTATTGAGCTGGAAATTTCCCAAATTTAAAATTAAGCAAATCTAACGAGCCTCATCAATTCTCAACTCCATGTTTAGAGGTGGAAAAGGATACTTCTCGGTAGTAGGATTGGCCTCTTCTAGTTTATTTTTGGCCAAGCCAAGTTTTTGTTCAATTGGGGTGAGTTCTTGAGCAATAGTCGGTGTTGGAGTGATCTCTGCAGTTTCATTGGGCTGATTTTTTGGTTTGTTCAAAACAGCCAAAACTAAAACTACTATTACAAACACTAACCCGCCAAAAACCAAGTACAGATACTTTGGCAGACCTTTCTTGGTTGGTAAAACTGGTTCTTCAATAATTGGCTTGACCGGTTTTTCCAAAATTGGTTCATCAGTCGCAAATTGAGTTTGATTTTGATTAAAGTTATCTTCCATTTATATTTCTCTCAACAATTCTTCCAAAAATGATACTGTTTTATTTAAGTTAGTGTAGACAGGGTCAAAAGTTTTAACAGAGTTACTAGCAAAACCATCTACCTTATTTTTTTGCACATCTTCACCCAACTCCACCCAAATCGTTGCTAACTGATTTTTAACCTCAGTTAAAAGCCGATCTGTCTCTTTAGAAGCTCTAGTTCTATCGGCCGTACTAGACTTGGCTTCAATATCAAAAATATCTTTTCTAACCAAAACCAATCGATCAAAAACATCTTGTAAATTTCCCAAACTCAAAATCATCGTGGCTTGACTAGCCACTTCTTTAAAATCATCTTCTTTGGTTGTAAATTCATCTGCCAAAGAATTAAATTGAGACCGATCAAGCATTTTTTCAACCCTATTTTTATGATCCACCAGCCAACGACCCTCATTTTCAATCCGACTAATCACTAATTCTTTTAAAGATAACTCAATCCCCTCAGCAGCATAAATATTATTTCTTTGTAGATTCAAATAAGTAATTAAAACCTGATCACGTAGCATAAAAACCTTACGAGCAGCTTCTGTGACCTTATTAATCGAGGCTAAGGTCTGAAGTTGGTGATATTGGTCTTTAGCAATCACAAATTCTTTCTCAGCATCTCGATATTGAGCTAATTCACCACGATATGATTCCTTGATTCTTTCAATCTCTGAGTCTAGTTTTTGTCTGGCCACTACCTCATCATTCTTGACTGGTTCTGGTATTTGTTGAGCAAAAACCGGTCCCCAAGCACTCATTAAAAAACCAACCAAAGTAATAATTAAAAAATTTTTTTTCATAAGCTTACAAGGTCACCAAAAATAATAACACTCCAATTAGTAATGAAACAGCCAGATATTCCATAAAGACCTGCTGATTAAGTCTTCTAGACTTAACATGCGTTAGTAGTCCCCAAATGAAATAAAAAAATGAAAAGCCAATAATCAAACTACGTTGATAGGTCCTATTGGGCCAAACAGCAAAAAATCCTAGGCTGAAACTCAGCAAAGCTACCAGCAACAAACCATAAGCTAATTTGTGTTTTAAAATCTCTCGATGCATATTTAGTTAACCATTCCTCCTTTGAAAAAAATCAACATAAAAGCAACCGCACTAAAAACCATTAGGTGACCAATATTTTTACTAACCAGATGAACTGTTTTGTTATTACCAACCACAAAAGTATCATAAACTAAAGTCATTACTACCAAAATTATCACCGCCAAAAAGAAAGCCTTAGTTAATTGAAGCGGAGTAAGTAAAACAGAATCTCTAAAAGTCATGGGTGAAATCACCTGACCAGCCAAACCATCTTCATCTGACAAAACTTGAATATCAGTTACATTTTCAGCGACAGCTGCATCAACCAATAATTCCTCCTTTGGCTCTGTCAATGGAGTTTTAGTACTTTGATCAGTGATCGTTGTCTGTGACTTTGTCCCAGGAGCACCAAACATCTGCACTACCAAGGTCGTCTCAAAACCATTGAGTCTGCCATCAATCACAGCAATACCAATTTCTTGAAACTTGGGGTTTAATAAGTTCGCTCGGTGAGTTGGAGATGCCATCCAAGCCACGACCATATCACTGGTATTCATAAAATCACGAGCTAAGTTCTCTCCAGCTACTTTGTATTTATAACCAGCTTGTTCAATAAAATACCATGGTTCAGTACCATCTGGGGCGGTGTGAGACCAGTACTGATCTGTAAACATATCTTGACCCTTAGCCAAAGCCGCCTCAGATAACTCATCACTTAAGGTTAATCCACTCAAACCTTGTTCTGCTCTTTTTTCATTAGTTTGTAAAATCACTTGTTCTGGAGTAATGTTGGAAGCGTAACCAAGAATAGTTTGTTCAAAACCCGGAAAAAACTGGATTACCTTTAACAAAGCAAAAGAAGCTAACACAATCAATGAAAAGAAAAAAATCGCCTCTGGATGAAGTATCTTAGGACGATGGTCATTTTTATTGGAAGGATGAAAAAGATGTTTCATTGTATCTTTAATACCACCCTTCACAATTCTTGATTTGCGCTTATTACGTGGCATGTACAATTAATATTATGCACTAAAAAGCTCTCTTCCGACAAGAGAGCTTTTATCAATAACTTTTAACAAAAACTAAATCTGATCTAAATGAAAAGTGAGGTCCAGATCAAAAGCATCACCCATCGCCTCAGACCCACAGTTATCAGTTCGCAGTTGTAAATTCATTCTTGACCCACCATCAACCAAAGTGTCAATGGCAGTTAAACCAGAATCAACCTGACCGATTTGAGCTGCTGGGGTAAATGGTAAAGCTAAAACTTCTGTGCCCATGTTGTCATCAAAAATCAGTTGAACTTCAGCGCAATCATCCAACTCACCCTCACCCAAAATATCTGTTTCTCCTTCTGGGTTATCCAGCTCCAAACTGTTGGAAGTGGCTACTTCTAACCAAAAATTACCACCAATACCACTACTATCTTTGGCTACTTCCACCCAAAATTGATGAATTTCTCCCGGAGCAACATTATTAAAACTGAAAGCCAAATTACTTGGATCTGTATCACCCACTCGCAAATTAATACTGGCCCCTTTTACTGTATTGCCAAAACTAGTCTCAGTATCTTGGAGTAAAGCTTTGGTCACTTTTACTGAAGTTAAACCTAACGCTGTTGCTAATAATAAGGCGAAAAAAAAATTTTTAATCTTGTTCATTTTTTTCCTTTCTAAGTTTTAAGTTACTAAACCAAGCTGACACTAAAATTAATAACGACAAAGAAACTAAAAAAACAAATAATCCAACTAAATAGGGAAAATAATCAGGCAACCGTGACCAAAAGCTTGAACTAGACCTCTCATCAACTGAGCCTAAGACTTGACTTGTTGGGTCCATTGGCTCATTCCAGTTATAAACAGCTTGACTGGGATAACTAAGCTTTGGCTCAGCTGAAGGTAAAATTAAAGTAGGAGTAATTGCTTTAGTAGGCTGAACTAAACGAGTAAACAAACCTAGTTCTTCAATAGTGATTGTCGTTGGCGCTGTTAAATCTCCCATTTGACCAAAATATAAATAAATCTTCTCGCCAGCTGGCAATAGAAAGTATCTTTTTTGTAACTGTCCACATAAACCCAAATCTTCTTCAAGATCAATTAATTCTTCACCAGCAAAAACTACTAAGTAAGGTTGATCAAACCCCGCCAAAGTTTCAACCGTTTCACAATTAAAAGAAAATTGAAACAAAAACTCTTCTTCAACTGAAAAACTTAACTCTAAACCACGCCCCACTAGAAAATTGTTTTGATTGATTTCTGCAACAATATAACTAACCAACTGATTAAACTCTGTTGGTAATGCTGCTAAACGATAGGCAGCATTAACTTCTCCCAACTCCCACAACCCATCTAGGTCGTTATTAAAAAACTCACTATTAGGCTTAAAAACCTGGGCAAAAATAATTCCAGGAAAAATAGCAAAAAATAAATAATAATTAAAAAAAACTCCCAAAAACCATCTCATCAATCTAGTTTCTCATGATTTACTGACAGGAATTGTTTACTCAAGAAAAAAATCGTATAATACCAATCTTGCCACCGGCCCCATCGTCTAGTGGTTAGGACACCAGGTTCTCATCCTGGTAACTGGAGTTCGATTCTCCATGGGGTCACAACATTGATATAGCCTCTAAGCTAATTCTCCTCTAAAATAGCTTACATGAAATCTTTTTTTATAAAAATTTTCAATCAAACTAAACACTTTTTTTTATGGCTAATTTGCTTAGATTTACTAGTGCTAACCTTACATTTAATATTCGGGAATTTCAACCATTTTTTTCACTTAGATTTTGAGCAAAATCTCCCCACTTATTATCAATCTTTTAAACTAATTGGTTTTGGAATGATATTTTTCATCTTTAGTTTTTCTAAGTCATTAACACTAAATATAAAAAGCTTTGTTATACCATTATCATTAGTTCTGGTTTTCTTGGGGCTAGATGAATTACTACAAATTCATGAAAATATCTACCGTATTTTTGAGTTCTTTGATTTATTCCACCCCAGTAAAATTGTTGAAGCTTCAATGAAAATGGGCTATCGATCTTCTTTATGGATCCTATATTACCTACCATTAATTTTTATTTTTGTTTTTTGGAGTGGTTATTGGCTACGCTATTTCCAAGCAAAAATGAAAAACAATGCCTGGGTTTTAGTGATTAGTAGTTTAAGTTTATTTACTGTCATTTTGGCAGAAATTCTCAGTTCCACTGGTTCCTATAATGAAAATGCCTATTTTTGGCTAATTACCGTTGAAGAAACAGCTGAAATGCTATTGTCATCGACACTAATCTTGGTGGGCAGTAAAATAATCAGCAAACATTCATAAAAAA
>CAYSQA010000003.1:0-56445 GCA_964433225.1 uncultured Pseudomonadales bacterium | reverse complement strand
TAGGGAGGCAAATAAAAAATAATGTGTCTGGGCCTCAGGTTTTAACCTGGGGCTCATTCGTTAAAATGTTATAATAACCACGTGAGTGAAAGATTAAGAAAAGCAATAGCTAGAGATAACTCTATAGCTGCTGATATTAGAGCCAGGCAAAATGATGCTACCAAAACCTCTAAACCTAGTAAGCCAAGTACTGAAAAATCTTCTAGTATTACTGATCAAAATGTTGATGCTTTTATCAAAGAAGCTAAAAAAAATGGTTTAGATCTTCTAGCAATCGCTACGGCAGTAGCTGCAGAAAAAGCAGCCGAAACAGAAGAAGATTAAAAAAACTGCTACAATATTTTCTAAATGATTCAATTGATTCTGCTGATAGTTTTTTTACTTCTAACCATAGTTTCTGGCCTAGCTTTTTTTCAAACAGAAAAATTAACCACCAATAAATTAATTATTGCTTTTATTATTAGTCCTCCAGTTATTGCTTTTAGTGTTTTCCTTTTATCTTTTATTTTCCCATTTAAACCTCTTTATTTATTTTTAATTATTTTTACTGGTTTATTATTTTATTGGCGAAAAAAAATTAATAACTTAAAACTAAAAAAAATAAAACTAGACTGGTTAGTATTAAGTTCACTATTAATTAGTTTGCTGGCTCTCACTTTTTATTCTTACCAACAAAGTTATAACACTAAGACTGGATTAACCTTTTTCCATGTAGCTAATGCCCATGATTCACTTTGGCATGCAGCCCTACAAAATAGTTTGCAAGAAAATATTCCTCCAGAAAATCCTGTTTTTTCAGGTACACAGTTAAAAGGTTATCATTATTTTACTGATTTATATTTTGCTTTACTCAGCAGTTTTACTACCATTAATACTCTACAATTAGCCATTTTTTATATTCCTCTAATTATTGGTACCAGCTTCGTTTTATCTAATTATTTATTAGCAAAAATTATTTTTAGTAACTCAATCCATATCTCATTAGCTACCATTTTACTTAGTACTTACTCAGCTCAGCCACAGTTGTTAGCTTGGTTATTTCCTAATGCCAAGATTCACCCTAGTATGTTTTGGTTAGATCAACCAGCTACCTATTTAATCAATCCACAACTAGTGTTATCTGTTGCGATTTTAAATGTCCTAATTTATTTTTTTCTAAAAAAGAAAGATTATTCTATAAAAGAAATTTATTTATTAGCTGCTCTAGTGGGAATTAAGATTTATTCAATTTTAGTTATTTTGCCAAGTTTTTTATTAAGCCTTTGGCAGAATAAAAATCAAACAAAAAAATTTGTGTTACCAATAATTACTGGTTTACTACTATCACTTACTGTTTTTATGCTTGGCAGTAATAGTAAACAAACTCCTTTTTTTACTAGTCCTGGTTGGTTTATTCAACAAATGTTCACAGCCCCAGATCGTCTTAACTTTGATACTTGGGAATTACAAAGACAACACTATCTCCAATTTGGCTCTATTCTTCATTTAATTAAACACTGGGTCTATGGATTAATAATTTTTTTGATTGGTAACTTTGGTTTAGTCTTACTACCTTTTATATTTGCTATTTTTAAAAACTCAAAAAAACATAATCAATTACTCTTGCCAATAATTTTGGTTAGTATTACTTTTCCAGTAATTTTTCTACAGTCAGGAGTTGTTTGGAACACTATCCAAGTTCTTACTTATGCCAGAATTCCTTTGATCATTTCCATATTATTATGGTTAAAAACTCAGCCAAAACTAACAACTAAATTACTAGTTAGTTTAATTATTTTAAGTTTGCCTTCAATTTGGTTAACTTATCAATCAGTTAATGACCAAAAATTATATGTAAACTATTCAGCTAAACTAATTGCCAGCATTAAGAAAATTCCAGTGGAAAATAAAATCTATGTATTAACAGACCAAAAACTAAACACTTCAGCTTTAATCCCAGCTGTTAGCAATCTCAAACTTTATGCAGCAGATGGCACGGTAATGACTATTCTAAACTTGAATGAAAAAAACAGACTAGAACAAGCCGACCCCAAAAACTGTCCAAAGGATTTTATCTATTTAAATTACAAAAACGACCAGATTTTAGTTAGCTGGTGTGATCAGAGTAATTATTAAACTACCAATTTTTATACTTGGTTTCTAAAATCTCTATCAAATGTTTATTAATTAATTTCATGTCTTCGGTTGTTAAAGGCTCAAAACTATCATAAAATCCAGAACTTCTATCTGGCAGATAAACTGCTTCAGGAAATTTTTGTTTAACTGAGTTTTCTGCTCGACCAAAAATATGTAAATGTAACACTGGTCGTTCTCCCCGTTTAAAAGCCCAATTACCCAAGTCTTCATAATTGATTTTTACCACTGGAATACCCAATTCATTCATAGCCAATTCTAGTGCTTCTCCAGTGGCACTGCTCAACTTCATAAATTCTATTGCTTCTTCTAAATTAAGTTCTCTTCTTTCAGAAATACTATGATCTTTAGGGAAAATTCTAATATGGCCACCTTCTGCTCGATCAACAAATGGTTGTGGGTGCCTTTCAACCGTAAAATATTTACCTTCAAAAATTAAATCTGACATAATTTAAAATTATAACTTAAAAAATACTTTTATCAGTGCTATCCTTAGTTTTTGATGAACTATGCAAAAAAAATAGCCCAAGCTTTATTGGACATCAAAGCGGTCGGCTTCAGCACCTCCAATCCTATTAAGTTTAAATCAGGTATTTTGTCACCTGTTTACCTAGACAACAGGGTTTTCCCCGCCAATGTTAAACAGTGGCGAATAGTAATAAATGGTTTTAGAAAATTAATTGAAGAAAAGAAATTAACTTTTGATGTCATTGCTGGTATTGAATCCGCTGGGATTCCTCACAGCGCAGCCCTTGGCTTTCATTTACAAAAACCATCTATGTTTATTAGAAAAGCTGTCAAAGATCATGGCACTAAAAAAAGTATTGAAGGAGGAACTGTTAAAAATAAAAAAGTGTTATTAATTGAAGACCATATCACTACTGGTTACTCCAGCCTCCGTGGAGTCACTGCTATTAAACAAGAACTAGGCCAAATTAGTGACTGTTTGGCCATTACCAGTTACGAATTTAAAGAAGCAGAAATCTCTTTTAAACAAGTAAATGTTAAACTTCATACCCTCACTACTTTTGATTATATTTTAGCTGAAGCTTTAAAAAGAAAATTACTTACCTTTAGTCAAGTAGCGATCGTTAATGATTGGTTGGCAGACCCTCATGCTTGGACCAAACAACATGAATAGCGCCATAAAAAAATATTCAACTAGAGTTAACCAAGTTAATTCATTAGTCTGTGTTGGTCTTGACTCAAATATTAATAAACTACCCAAAGAATTTCTCCAAAGTCCCACCCCCCAATTTAATTTCAATAAGTGGATCATTGATCAAACCCATCAAGATATCGCTGCCTACAAACCCAATTTAGCCTTTTATGAAGCCAGAGGGTCTCAAGGCTGGACAGAACTTCAACTCACGATGGACTATCTAAAAACGAGATACCCAGATATTTTTACCATCGCCGATGCCAAAAGAGCCGACATTGGCTCCACCAATGATGGATATGTCGCCTCTATCTTTGATCAGTTAGGCTTTGATGCTGTTACTTTACATCCATATCTTGGTAAAGAGGCTCTAAAGCCCTTTTTAGCTAGAAAAGATAAAATCTCGATTATTCTTTGTCACACTTCTAATCCAGGAGCCAATGAACTTCAGAACCTAAAACTAGATGACCAACCACTCTGGAAAATAGTAGCAAAAAAAGTAACCACTGACTGGAATAAAAACAATAACTGTATGTTGGTTCTAGGTGCTACTTATCCAGAAGAGTTAGCTGAGGCTAGAAAAATCATTGGTGAGATGACCATGCTAGTTCCTGGGATCGGGGCTCAAGGTGGTGATCTTCCATCAGTACTCAAAGCTGGTTTAAATAACAATAAAGCTGGTTTAATTATTAATTCATCACGAGAGATTATTTTTAATGACCAACCTCAACAAGCGGCTAAAGAATTAAAAGAAACAATTAATCAGTATCGCTAATTTTTTCAATAAATTTTAAAAATTTTTGATTAGTTTTTTCATCTCTAATGCTCACCCTAAAAAATTGATTATCAAAGCCGGAAAAACTTTTGCCCATCACCAAAGAAATATTATTTCTATCTAAAGCTTGTTCAAATTTTTGAACTGAAATGTTACCGGGTAATTTAACAAATAAATTATTAGCTTGTGAAGGAAAAACCTTAAAACCAAAACTAACTAATTGTTTTTTTATTAGCCTTCTTTGTTGACTAATAAATTTTTTGGTTTGCTGAATAAAGTTTTGATCTGTTAAAGCAACACTCGTGAGTAGTTCACTCAAACCACTAGTAGCAAAAGGCTGACTAATTCTTTCTAACTGATTAACAATTTTTTCATTAGCTACAGCAAAACCAACCCGTAAGTTAGCCAAGCCAAAACCTTTGGAAAAGGTTCTTAACACGACCAAATTACGATTGTTTTTAACTTCACCAATCATGCTTTCTCCACCAAATTCAATATTTGCTTCATCGATAATTAATAAAATATTTTTGGATATTTTTTTCAAAAAAGCTAATATTTTTTTCTTAGACAAAATAGAACCAGTAGGATTATTGGGATTACATAAAAAAATTATTTTAGTATTTTCAGTAATTAGTTGTTCAAATTTATTTAAATTAATTTTCAAAGATTTAGTCATTGGTATTTCTATCACTTTTAATCCCGCTAGTAATGAGCTCGTTTTGAACATCGGAAAAGTTAGATTTGGAATAAGCACCTCACCATCACTATTACTAAATAACCTTGGCAAAGAACAAATTATTGCTTCTGAACCATTAGCCACAAAAAAATTAGCCGTTTTTAAACCATTGAAACTGGCTAGTTTTTTCTTGAGAAAACTACCATTTGGCTGTGGGTAATCATTAATCTGAAAATTGGTTTTTCCTAAAGCCATAGCCACCACAGGTGAACACCCCAATGGATTTTCACTTAATGACAAATCTATTTTCCTTTTTTTACCAAAAGCATAAAGTTGCTTCATACTAATGAATTGTTTTTCATTATTTACTTTCATTTTTCCTTTCCAAATACAAAAAAACCTCCTAAAAAGGAGGTTAAATGTATTTTTAAATTTATTTTGATGAAATTAAACCACTAAAAACACACACCTCCTTTCAGGGTGTAATACCAAGCATGATGGTGTGTGTTAGCTAGTAACATAAAAAGAGATTATATAACAAAACTCCCCTATTTGAAGTAGGGGAGTTCTTATGTTTTTACTAATTACTACGCTAAGCGATTTCTTCAATGAAGAAGTAACTAACCAATCTAGCCAAAACCGTTGTTCCTAATGATGGCAAAACAAACCAATTATAAACAAAAGTACTATAACAAGCTTCATTTCTGGATAGATAAAAGACTACTGGCATTAATAACGCCAATCCCCAGAAAATTGTTTTTTTGATCTTTTTATCTGCATTCTTAAATAACAATTCTGCTAATCCCATTAGGGCGAACTGAATAACCAATAATAACCATGGCAAATTACTAGTAACGCCAGTGCATTGTTCTTTTGTTTCACCGAGAACTTGACCTTCTTCATTATTATCAGTAGTTTGTTCTTCAGTCTTTTCAGAAGCTTCATCTACTGTTGTAACCACACCAGCTACCTGACTAGTTGGCCTAGTAGTTTCACCAGTTTCGTCAATTACTCCTAAAACAGTTCCTTCAGAAATTGAGCTAGTACCACCAACTGGTGGGCCAATTCTGAATTTAACTGCTGATTCTTTGAAGTTACCAGCATCATCCATGGCTTTAACAATAAATGTCCATTCACCGTTATAAAGACTCTTCATTTCATGCTCAAAAATATCAGAGCCTACTTCTATACCATTACTATCACCTGATTCATGTTTCCATGAAAGTACATAGCGAGTGATGTCTGAGTTAGTAGTTGGAGCTTCCCATTTACCGATTGCAGAATCCAAAGTAATATTCTCTACTTTGACGTTGAGCGGACCATCAACTGGAGCAGTCGCATCATATTTGACTTCTTTGACTCCAACAGCAGTGGTATTACCTACTTTATCCACTCCTCGATAGTAAATAATGTTTTGACCTTCACTTGGAGGAGTTAATGAGTTGGTATAGGTAGACCAGCCATCACTGTTCCAGTGGTACTCAATTTTCTCCGTTTGATAATTATCAGTGGCAGTCAAAGTTATGGTTGGTAAAGTTTTGTACCAACCATTGTCTCCATCAGGAGATGTTGGGTCTATTGTTAGAGTTACTTCTGGAATTGTTTTGTCATACACAATCGTAATCACAAAAGTGGCTTCTTGGTTACCAGCCACATCTACTGCGTGAGAAGTAATAGTGTAAACACCCTCCGGCACATCTGGTAATTGGTAACTCCAGGTATCTGCTCCATTAGCTTGGAATAATACTTCACCAACTACCCAAGTGGCAGCATCTTTATCCCAATATTTCTGACCAGCAGGACCATCTCCGAATGAATAGTAACCTACAGAGAGTAAAACATGGTCTACACCAGAGCCAATATCAGTCGCTATCCCCTCAATCAAACCATCAAAAGTATTTGTTTCAACTTCACCGCCATTGCCTAAACCATAAGAAGTGATGGTGCTAGAAGGTTTGGTATTATCAACTAATACTTTTACCCAATGCACTGAACCACCATCTTTATTATTAGCGGCATCTCTTGCCTCTAACTTGATAGTATATTCACCATCTGGTAATGAACTAACATCCCAAGATAAAAGCAATTCATCAGTAAAAGAAGAAGTATCATTTACAACTCCTGGACCAGCGATTGTAGTGCCACTAGAGTTTTGAATAACAAACCAGTAATGATGTGGATTTGTATCCTCAACTGACCCTCTAATATCTACAATACCAGTAACTAAACCAGCGGCTGGTGAAGTAATTTCTACATCTGGGGCAATCGAATCATAGGTAATTTGACAACTACCAACTAAACTTTCACCTGACAATGACCAAGCTGATTTGTTACCAGCCTTATCAACAGCCCTAACAGCAAAACCATAGGTGCCATCGGTTGGAGGTGTCCAAGAATGCATCTTTTCATTGGTATAGAGAATCTCTTCATTTATTCCTTGAGATCCTCCTGGGTTAAATGAACTATATTCATAGTGATCAAAATCACTTTCTGTATTTGCATCCCAAATTGGAATTAATGTCTGTCTTTGAGTAACATTACCACAGGCTAGCTCAGTAGTAGTACCTTTAATATATCTTCTTAAATTTGTTGGCGTAGTTGGAGCTTCTTTATCAAAATAATAATGTCTCCATTCTGACCAATCTCCTTCATTACCCAATCCATCAAAAGCTTGAACTCTGAAACTTACTCCACCTTGTTCACTATTATTAGGAATGTGATTTCTTTGAGAAACAGTTGTTTCTCTATAAGGGAAACCTGAAAAGGTGTGACCGTCATCATATTTATATTCAACTCTGTAATAATCAATTCCTGAATCATCATTTACATCTGTCCAATCATTCAAAATTGGGGTTGAAACAAAGTTTTGACTTTCTGCAGGAAAAATAATAGTTGGAGCTGATGGTTTTGTATTATCTATCACAACTTTAAATTCTGCATGATTTTCATCCTTATAACCTTCAGAACTAGCACCAGACCCTCTATGCATCAAAGCACATGCTGTATATTCTCCAGAAGGAAGACCTGTTACATCCCAGTCTATTGAGTATAAATCACCATTTTTTGTCCCATCACCAATATTGTTAAAATATGGAGAAGTATATTGTGCTTTACAAGTTTCTCCTGGCGGTGCATATCTAAAACGAACTCGATCAACGCCATATGTTGGATAGGTTGCTTGAACCTCCAAATTAATATTAGAAGTAGATCCTCCAATAACTGGAGTCCCAGTATTAAAGTGAATATCTTTGATAATAGGATCTATAATTTCAATTTTAGTATTATCAACTAATAATGAGTCAGGGGATTTGTCACTCCAAATAAACCATCCATATCTATTTCCACCAACCGTATTACCAATAACATCAGAAGAATCACTTAAAACCCAAATACCAACTGGAGTTGATTCTCCTTTTTTATATAAAGAAATAGTTACTTCCAATACATTTGAGCTATTAGCTCTAAATTCATGTTTAATGGTGTACCAACCAGTTTCAACAATATCTACGGGATTTCTTCCTGGGTTGCCAGGCCATCCTGGAGAATTATTACTAGCACTAGCTAACCATTGATTATGTATGCTTGGATTGGTTCCCAAGCTTAAAATAAAGTCTCTTCGATGGTTTCCATCTGGTTTATTAATAGCTGATGAAAAATCAAATCTTTTATCAACTGATCCATCAGCTAAAGACATATCAAGATAAACATCAACACTTGTATTGTAACCATCTGCTGGAAAAGTCGATCTGTAACCATCCCATCTTGTAAAAGCTCCATCATTTATTATGGCGTGATAATTTCCTTCACTAGAAACAATACCGTCTGTTCCAGAGGGAACTCTGATCATTTCAGCTCCAGGATCACCCCAAACATACCAAATATCGTTATAGCCATCAGTTGTTGGAGTTGTTTGTACTTCCTCAAATGAAGTCACCACAAACACCGTAAAGTGATTCAACTCTTTGGCCACCACTTCATTTCCGTTTTTTTCCACAACAACCTCAACAGCCTGAGCCAGCTCTTCTACACTTTCAGCATATTTGATCTGCACCTCACCAGTATTCGAATCTGGAACTGGTAATTTAAGCTCATATTTAAAAGTGCCATTCTCCATATCAGAAGTAATGTCATAAGCCACTTTACTAACCGCACCAGAAACTGCCATTTGTTCTTCAGTTAAATAAACTTCTTGGATACTAAGTGTTCCTGGATTAGCTGGTAACTCTGTGAAAGTCACCTGAACTTGACCATTTTGGGGAGCAGTATAAACTTTGTCGAGCTCTACTTTTTCAATAGTAGCCAAACTGTTTTCCACTAACCAAAAATTGCCGTTTTGATAAACAAAGTCTGCCTGATAATCAGTATTAGGAAAAATTAATTTTCCAGTTTCAAAATCAGCAGGGATACAATCAGTAGCAGAACAAACCCCTAAATAAACTTCAGCAATAGTGCCACCAGTCTCAAGCTCAGTTTTACCTTGAACAGCTTGAATAACTCCTTCACCATCTTGATATTCAACTAAATAATCAAGCACTAATGGTTCAGCAACCCTTAGAGAAAGCTCATAAGTTGATGTATCAAAATCAACACTAACAACTTGTGGGTCTAGATGGAGCTGGGCTTGAGCTGAAGATGAAAAAAGAATTGAAAGGGGAAAAAGATTTTGAATAGTTAGTAACAACAAAAATAAATTAGGAATAATTTTCTTCCTAAATTGTTTAAAAATTCTCTTCACTTTTTCCTCTCTTCTAAATAAGGCAGTTAGTTCTTATGAACTATTTAAAGAACATTTTTAAGTACAAAAATCACGGCACTCTAAAGTGCTACAGAATACATCATACACCCATTTTAAAAAAAATAAATTAAAATTTCCTGGAATCATACGCCCAATGCAATAAAGCTTGACGTTGTTTTCTGCGACAATTCAAATCACCCTTTTTACAATGCTTTTTTATCTGAGCTATGTGCCTAGTCATCGCTTGCCAACGTTTGATTTGACGATCATCATCAATTGACCTTCTCCCCAAGTAATAACGACAATACCACTGAAACCAGCCTCGTGGATCATTGGGATGAAGCCAGCCTTTTTTCTGCCAATCACTGAGTTTTTGACTTGCATCAACACCAAAAAAATTTAATGAAATATCCTTTCTATCAGGAGAAAGCTTGGCATTAACAAACCAACTTCGGGGAAACTCAATTTGACAATCAGTCAAATATTTACCACCAAAAACTCCTAACTCCAACATTTGTTGTGGGGTTAACTCTGGCTTGAAATCTGGAGAAAAATTTTTACCAACAGGCTCAAGCAAGAAATATTCATAATCTGACTGCATTTTGTCATTAACAATTATCTTCTTTTTCATAACTTTAAGCTTATTGTATAAGATTATTTTTGCTTGCTATACTGGGATTAATGAAAATTAAAAAACTAAACCTGCTGATTATTTCTATTTTACTTTCTCAAGCTGCAGGAGGAATTGGTTCAATAGCCACTGCTTCAGCTATTCCTAATTGGTACACCACCCTCAATAAACCATTTTTCAACCCACCCAACTGGTTATTTGGACCTGTTTGGCTAACTTTATATACCATGATGGGAATTGCTCTTTATTTAATCTGGAGAAAGAAACCAACCCAAAAAACTAACTTTGCTAAAAACTTATTTCTTAGCCATTTAGTAGTGAATACCTTGTGGTCATTGGTTTTCTTTGGTCTAAAAAACTTGGGTTTAGCATTAGTAGTAATCACTGCTTTATGGCTAATGATAGCCTGGTTAATCAAACTATTTTGCCCAATAGACAAACGTGCTTCCTGGTTACTGTTACCCTACTTACTCTGGGTCACTTTTGCCAGTTTACTTAATTATGCTATTTGGAGATTAAACTAATGATGGAAAATTTATTTATCTCAACTTTAATTTTAAGCTTTATAATTCAAGTTTTATTTTTTAGTTATGCTGCTTTTTTCAAAACAGATAAAGTGACTGACTTATCTTATGGCTTAACTTTTATTGCTTTAGCTGTTTTTACTTTATTAAAAAATCAAACCTTTTATCCTTACCAAATCTTGGTCGTTACTCTAATCACTCTTTGGGGAATTAGACTAGCTGGTTACTTATTTATTAGAATTCTGAAAACAAAAAAAGACAAACGTTTTGATGGCATCAGAGAAAACTTTGGAAAGTTTGCTCAATTTTGGTTGTTACAAGCCATCGCCGTTTGGGTGATTAGTTTACCCAGTACCTATTTGCTCAGTTTAAAAACAACCTCCAGCTTCAATCTATCCATGTTAACTGGCTTACTAATTTGGTTGATGGGCATCGTTATCGAAACCACGGCTGATTGGCAAAAATTTCAATTTAAAAATAAACCAGCAAATAAAAATAAACTAATTATGTCTGGAATCTGGCGGTATTCTAGACACCCTAATTACTTTGGTGAAATTTCTTGTTGGTGGGGTATCTTTATTTATTCACTTAGTTTTCAGACTGAACTATCTTGGCTAACTATTGCTGGACCAGTGTTTATTACTTTTCTGATTTTGTTTGTCAGTGGCATCCCAACTTTAGAAAAAAAATACAACGAACGTTATAAAGAAAATAAAGAGTACCAACTCTATAAACAAAACACTAGCTTATTAGTTCCTCTGCCCAATAAAAAAAATTAAACTAAATCTTTCTCTCTTCACCAAAAACTTCAGTTTTGTGGCCATCAACTAAAACTGCCTCCCCATCTTTTAAAAGATACAAAGATAAACCAGTTTGATTCTTTGCTCTTAACTCTTTAATTTCAGTTAATTGTTCGTCATGAAAATGAGGATAAATCTCGAAATCAACCAAACTAAGTCCAGGAATAAAACCTGCTCCTGTTTCAACTTCACCCAGATACCACTCACAAACTGATAATGATTGACTAGCCACCATACTGCCAGCACTAGAACCAATATAAACTTTATTTTTTGCTAAAAGATTTGGCAAAGTTTTATCTAAGCCATGTCTCCTGAGCCAGTACATTAAATAACCAGTTGCGCCACCAGCCACCCAAATTACATCAGCCTTTGCTAGTTTTTCCATTATTTCTTCTGTCGTTTGTTCTTCCAAAACCACCGGGATCACTTTGGCCCCTAATGTTTGGACTAATAACCAAGTACTACTTTCCTTTTTCCAACTCCCATACAAACTTTCACCATTAGCAGCTGTAGGAATATAAACCATAGTCTTTCCAACAAAGCCACCAACAAAATCAGTTAGTTTTTTAAAATTAAGCGGATTTTTGGCTTCAGAAGCTAAAAAAAGTTTCATAAATCCTTACCAAGCATTGTCTACTTCATAATATCTACGAGCAGAGATCAAGCCACCTTCTAGTAAACGATACTCTTCGTTAAGCTCTAACATTTTGGGATGTAAAAACTCTCCTTCAAAACTAATCCCCAAACCAGCTTCTGTTCGCAAATCTCCCAAATAAAGTTTTCTACCTTCTATTCTAAATTCTTCTTTTACAACAGAGTGATCGTGAGAAATTCTAAACTCAGTTTGATTACTATGAACATAAATTCTGGAATAACAGGGCCAGTCTTTACCCGTTCTAAACACCAACTCATCTCGAGTTTTACCCTCCAAAATTACTCGATAAACCTTATTGAAAGGACTAGTCATTCTAATATCAAAATTGAGTTTATCTGGATATTTCAGATAATGATACAGAGCCATAATAATAGCTCCTGAATGAGGCTGAAGCGTTTTTACACGGTAATTAGACATAAGTTTCCCTTATTCTACTTGGAAAGCTAGAAAAAATCACTTTTGATCAAAGTTTCCTCTTTACGACCAATCTAAAAATTTTTTATAATGAAAAATATGGCGGAATTTTTTCAAAAATTTATAACAAATTTAGAAAAATTCTTTGCTCCTTTTCCTCACTTCCCAACCAATTTTTTAAAAACCTTGTTACCAATTATTCCTTGGTATTTGTTTTTGCGAGGGTTAATTGAAATTATTGGTGGCCTAAAATCACTCTCAACTAGTTTTCAGCTTGATGCTTTACCCAAAGTTTTTGCCGAATTTATAGAATTCAAGCCTGCTTTTCTCTTTTGGAATGGAATAACCATGCTCATCATTGGTTTTCTCTATTTTACTGCTTTTACTCAGCTAGCTCATAAAAAAACTCAACTATTAGGTTGGCAAAACTGGTTACTAGCTACTATTCTTTCTACTATCAGTCGGCTTTACTTGGTTATTTTTAACCATGACTCCATCTTTTTAACTTTAGTTGTAACTTTTATTGGCTGGTTTTTCATTTTTGAATTCAAAAAACTTTATACACCACCAAAAACCAAAAAAAACACTTCGAAGCCTAAAGATTGACAAGTTACTTCCTATAGCGGTATAAATGTATGACAAAGGTATGATCTAAAATCGAGGAGTAATTTTTATATGAATCTTAGAAAAGTTAATGCCGCCGCAGTTAAAAATAAAAAAGTTCTCCTCAAAGTTGATTATAATACTCCCACCAAAACCAACCGTGATAAACAAGTGGTGATGGACGACACTCGGATTAAAATTACTCTACCTACTTTAAAGTTTTTGATTGAACAAAAAGCCAAAATTATTCTTACTTCTCATTTTGGTAGACCCGGAGGAAAAGTTGTTGAAGCTCTTAAAATGGATCCAATTGCTCAACATCTAGAAAAATTAATTGGTAAAAAAGTTAATAAAATCGCTGTCTCTGTTGGTAAAGAGGCTGAACAAGCCGTAGCTGAAATGCAACCAGGGGACATTTTAATGTTAGAAAATAGCAGATTCAACCCTGGAGAAAAAAAGAATGATCCAGGTTTTGCTAAAGAACTAGCCTCTTTGGCAGATGTGTTTGTTAATGATGCTTTCTCTGCTTCTCACAGAGCTCACGCTTCAGTGGTGGGAGTAACTAAATATCTACCCGCCTATGCAGGCTTTGCTCTTTACGAAGAAGTTGAGATGTTATCCAGTTTGAGTAAAAAACCAAAACGACCTTTTGTCGCTATTGTTGGTGGGGCCAAAATCTCAGATAAGGTCGAAGCCATAAAAAATCTCAGTCAAATTGCAGATGTGGTTTTGGTTGGAGGAGGGGTGGCTAATAACTTTATCAAGGCTGAGGGGATTGAAGTTTTTCACTCTTATCTAGAAGATAAACCAGCCGATACTAAAAAAGAAAATATCTCTTTTGTTGCTGTAGCCGAAGAACTAATGGAAAGCACCAAAACTCAAAAGATGATGCTTCATGGCTACATTCCCTTACCAAAAATTATTTATCCAGCTGATGTTATTGCGGCTGATGACATTGACAATCCTAAAAGTAAAAAAGTAATTGATCTCACTAACTTCGAAGATGAAAGAAAAAAGAGTTGGATGTATTTAGATATCGGCCCCAAAACCCAACGCTTATTCCGAGATATTATTCTCGAGGCTCAAACCATCTTCTGGAACGGACCGATGGGCGTATTCGAGCAACCAGACTTTGAAGAAGGCACCAAAGCCATAGCCACCGCCATTGCTAAAAGCAGTGCTGAAACAATTCTGGGTGGTGGTGACACTATTAATGCTATCCATCACCTTGGTTTAGAAGATCGCTATGACTACTTATCTGCAGCTGGTGGGGCTTCATTAGAATTTTTGGGTAAAAAAACTTTGCCCGGACTGGAACCGCTGACTAACTAACTTATGAGAACTAAAACCAGACTGACCATCACTCTGTCGGAAAACATTCTTGAAGCAATTGATGCCACTATTAATGGTATTAATATTAGAAACAGGTCACATGCTATTGAAACTTTGGTCAAAAAATCACTCTCTCCTACGGTGCAAACAGCAATTGTTCTAGCTGGAGGTAACAATCATCATGATAACCACCCGACTCTAACCAAAATCGGTAAGGGCTATTTACTAACTCATATTATTAATAATCTTAAAAATAACCAGATCAGCAATATCATTATTTGCATTCATAAAACCGATACTGAGATCATGAGAATCTTTGGTAAAGGAGAAAATTATGGAGTTAAGATTGAATATCTAGTCGAAGAATATCCACTAGGAACTGGCGGTGCAGTTAAGAAGGCCAAGGAGTTAATTAAAAACTCACCATTCTTGGTTGTTCATGGTGATACTTTGTCTAATATTGATCTCTCCAGTTTATTTGCCTTTCATTTTGCTGAAAAATCATTGGCAACAATTGCCGTTAAACCAAGGCTCGGTGAACCAAAATATGGTCAAGTTTTTATCCAAGGCAATAAAATCACTAAATTTTTAACCACCAGTGACAATACTGGGATTAGTATTATTAATACTGGTTTTTATGTTTTTGATCCCAAGATTTTTGAGTTTTTCCCAGTTAAAGAAGTCTTTACTCTGGAGAAAGATGTTTTCCCCAAACTAGCTCAACACAATCAACTCACTGCCTCAATCTTTCAGGGTTTGTGGTTTGATATTACCGATAAGGACAATCTCAAATTAGCTAAAGAAAAATGGTCAGAAATACAAACTAACTAAAGGAACTTTCCTTATGGAACAAACCCTCGCTTTGTCTCTTTCTCATGCCACCGAAGTAGGAGCTATTGCCGCAGCTAGAGCTGCTGGTTATGGTGACAAAAATGGAGCCGATGATGCGGCAGTCAAAGCTATCCGTAGTTTTTTAAATGAAGTTGAGTTTTCTGGCCGAGTGGTAATCGGTGAAGGGGAGCGTGACGAAGCCCCAATGCTTTTCATTGGTGAAAAACTTGGATCTGGAAACGGCAAAGAGGTGGATATCGCCGTTGATCCTCTAGAAAACACCAATGCTACTGCTAACTTAGGACCAAGAGCTATCTCTGTTTTGGCTGCTAGTGAAAAAGGTGGCTTATTCCACGCTCCAGATATGTACATGGAAAAGCTAGTGGTTCCACCAGAAGCTGTTGGTAAAGTGAGCCTTGATGATCCAGTCAAAAAAACCTTAAAAACCCTTGCCAGAGTTTTGGACCGAGATATTGACGATCTCACCATTACTGTTTTAGATCGAGATCGACATGAAGAACTAATTGCTGATATTAGAGAAGCAGGAGCTAGAGTCAAACTAATTCCTGATGGAGATTTGTTCCCAGGTATTGCTGCTTGTATGAGAGGCACCGGCATTCATGCGGTCATGGGGATTGGAGCAGCTCCAGAAGGGGTAATGACTGCTGCTGCTCTACGTTGTATTAAAGGTGAAATGCAAGCTCGTTTCTGGCCCAAAAATAAAGAGGAAGAAACTAGATTAAAAAAGATGGGCGGCCAACTTAACAGAATTTATACTCACGAAGACCTGGCTAGCGGCAAAAACATTGTTTTTTGTGCTACAGGAGTAACTAATGGTGATATCCTGAAAGGAGTAAGGTTCTTTGGTGATGGAGCTAGAACTCATAGCTTAGTCATGACCAATCAAAGTAATAAAATTCGCTTCATTGATACCACTCATGTCTTTGACAAAGAAACAATTGAATATCGTATTTAAAATAAAAGGAGCTTTATGCAAAACATTGACCAACTAGTTTACCAAGCAGTTTTTGGGAAAGATAAAGAGCAACAAACTGCCAGATTTGAAATCTGGAAAGCAGGCATTAAAGCTGGAGTCATTCCTAGCTCGATTAATGATCTTTATTTAGCCAGAGGTCATAAAGAACTACCTAATAACTTTACTGTCCCAGCCATGAACTTGCGTGGGATGACTTATGATACAGCTAGGGCTACTTTTTCAGCTGCACTTAAAAACCAAGTTGGAGCAATGATTTTTGAAATTGCCAGATCTGAAATTGGCTACACTGATCAATCACCTCAAGAATATGTCACAGTCATTACTGCTGCTGCACTGAGGGAGGGTTGGTCTGGACCATTATTTATTCAGGGTGATCACTTCCAAGCTAAAGCTGCTGAACCAGGTAAACCCAAAACTGGAGAAATTGAAAAAATTAAAGACCTGATTAATGAAGCGATCGCTGCTGGTTTTTACAATATTGATATTGATATGTCGACCCTGGTTGATTTAGCCAAACCAACCGAAGCAGAGGAACAAATCCCCAATTATCAATTTTCACTAGAATTAGCTGAATACATCAGATCACTAGAACCACAGGGCATCACTATTTCCCTTGGAGGAGAAATTGGTCATATTGGAGGAAAGAACAGCACCGTAGCTGATTTTGAAGCCTATATGAATGGTTTTAATCAGGGTTTAACTAAAGATATGGTTGGTATCAGTAAAATTAGTGTGCAAACTGGCACTAGCCATGGTGGAGTGGTCTTAGCTGATGGTTCATTGGCAGATTTAGATGTGGACTTTTCAATTTTAAAAAACATTACTGAAGTTGGTCAGGAAAAATACCAAATTGGCGGTTCAGTTCAACATGGAGCTTCTACTCTACCAGATAAATATTTTAACCAATTCACTTTGAATAAAGCTTTAGAGGTTCATTTGGCCACTGGTTTTCAAAATATGATTATGGATCACCCGGCTTTCCCTCAAGATTTATTACTGGCTATGTACCAATATGCCGATGAAAACTTAAGTGACGAACGAAAAAATGATCAGACAGCTGAACAATTTCACTACCAATTACGCAAAAAAGCCTGGGGACCATTTAAACAACAAACTTGGGATATTCCTGAAGAAAACAAACAAAAAATTAGAGCTACTCTAGAAAAAAAATTTGAGTTTTTCTTCAAAGAACTTAATGTCATTAATTCCAAGAAGATGGTTGAACAGTTCATCAAACCAGTAATAGTAGAAAAAACTCTTACCGATTTTGTCATTGGTAAAAAACATCAAGATGTCAAAGGCTTAAGCGACTAAGAACCTATACGAAATCTCTCTTTGATAATGATAAATCTTGAATAGACTCTAAGGCTTTAACCAAGCTAAGAATTTTTTAAAAGCTTCTTTGCGATGGCTAAATTGTTGTTTGATCGTCTCGTCAAGTTCTCCAAAGGTTGCTGTATAACCTACCGGAATAAAAACTGGGTCATAACCAAAACCATGACTGCCTCTAATCTCATGAGCAATTGCTCCTTTAACTTCACCTCTAAAAAAACCTGTTTGACCAGTTTTAGGATTAAAGACACAAAGAGTAGCTACATAACGAGCCGCTCGATTGGTTTCTCCTTCCAATTTTTTCAATAAAGCTAAATTACGATCTGTATCTGTCCCGATTACCCAACGAGCAGAATAAATACCAGGTTCTTGATTTAAGCTCTCGACTTCTAAACCTGAGTCTTCAGCCACCGTGATCAAACCGGTTTTTTCAGCAAAAGCTTTAGCCTTAATTTCAGCATTTTCGCTAAAACTTTTACCAATCTCTGCCGGTTCAAAATTTTTTAGAGCTGAAAAATCATTCACCGTCAACCAAGCTATTTGGGGTGCTATCTCCAAAACTTCTTTAATTTTGTGTTGGTTACCGGTAGCCAAAAAAAATTGTTCCATAAATACCTCGAAAAAAGGCTCCCATCAAGGAGCCTTTTTAAATTAACAAATATAAATTCTAGTTACCACCCATCATGCCACCAAGACCGCCAGTCATGGCCTGAAGTTTTTTAGCAGCGACTTCCTGAGATTTTTTGATTGCTTTATTCAATACTTCCACGGCCTCATCACTACTGATACCTTGAACTGAAAATTGCTTAATTTTTTGATCACCAGAAATTACTACCACAATATCACCCTCCTCAACACGAATTTCTTCAGCTGAGAGTTCTTGTTGCATTTTTTTGGCTTGTTGACGAAGCTTGTTTAAGTCTCCTAAAGCTTTAAATGGATTTGCCATAAAATTATTTCCCTTCCTGATAATAAACTGATTGTACTATAACTCTCCACTACATCAAAGCTTCTTCTGCCAATTGGGCTAACTGGGGAGGAGGGTTATCAACCTCAACCAGAGTGGCCTCTTGAGGAATTTCATGTAATGATACGTGCAATGGTAAAATACTTCCAACCAAATCTTTAGTACACTCCTGAAGAATGTTCATGTACTTTTGTTGTTGTAGTTGTTCTTGATGAAATTTATAAAAAACAGCCACTTCGGGGATACCAGTATCGCCAATCGAAGGTTTACTAGATCTTAGTAAGGCTGCCACCGTAGCATTTTTATGCTGAACAATTTTTAAAAATTGGTCCCACTGCTCTAGTAAATTTTTCCCTAAATCATGAACTTCTTCTGTTAAATAAAACTTCTCTTCTTCACTAGCATTTTCTTGGTCAACTTCATTAAAGTTTCCTTGCTTTTGACTACTGACTACTACTTCAGTCGTCATTATTTCTGACGTTTCTGATTTAACTTGATGATTATCAACTTTGGTAACTATCGGGTTTTTTATTTTTTTTTTGCTAGGAGGAGTTGCACCATTTTTTTGTTTGGCTCGTTCGACCAAAGATAGTAGTTTTATTTCCAAACTTAAAAAATTAATAGGCGAAAAAGCATCCAAGTTAGCTTTCAAAAGTTCATCTAAGAAAAAGCGAGCAATTTTTTGCTTAAATAAAGCCTGACCAGGCTTAACACCCAAATCCTGAAGCAATGAATGATGTAATAGAGAAAACAACACTTGATAAACATATTTTTCAGCAAACTTCTGTTGACGCAAATCTGCAATTAACTGACTAACTTGAGTTTCATCTTTATCTAAAACAGCCTGAACCAACTCAATTAGGAGTGGTTCAACATTCTTCCCCAAGATTTTTTCCACTGAAGCCAAGGTTATTTGCTCATCTTCCACGACTGATTCCAGCAACTTCACTCCATCACGAAAACTACCATCGGCTCGTTGCACTATAAGTTTGAGAATTTCATCATCTGCCTTAATCTTTTCCTTAGCTAATACCGACTGTAAAGCAGCCAATAACTCATCATCGGTAGCTTGACGAAAAGCTAAGTGAAAACTTCTGGAAGTAATTGTTTCAGGAATTTTATGAAACTCCGTGGTAGCTAAAATAAACAAAGCATGAACTGGGGGCTCCTCTAATAACTTTAACAAAGCATTAAAAGCCTCTGTAGTAAGCATGTGAGCTTCATCAAGAATATAGACAGTAATTTTACCCTCCTGAGGCGGTAACATCGCTCGTTCCTTAAGTGCTCTAATATCATCAATTCCTCGATGTGAAGCGGCATCCATCTCTTGAACAACAAAGGATGAACCGGCATAAACTAACTGAGCAAATTTGGAATCTACATCAGGATCTTTGAGGGTTACTTTTTTTGGTAAATCTTTTTTAAAAAATAAACTTTCAACAGCTTGATCATTTTTAGGATCGTTAAGCATTGCTCCTAAAATTCTTGAAGCAGAAGTTTTACCCGTCCCTTTGGGACCAGCAAACAAAAAAACCTGAGGAAAACTAGTTGTTTGCATTAAACTAGTTAAAGCTTCCCTAACATTGGTTAAGTGAAGTTCACTGATTAGTTTCGGTCTGTGTTTTCTGTGCCAAGCCATAATTAATTAATCGTGATGATACCCTAACAGATGCATAAGTCCATGTTCAAGATAAAAACAAATCTGGTCATCAACTCTTTTCCCAAATTTTTTAGCCATCCTGATCGACTCTGGAAAACTAATCACCACATCTCCCAAATGAGGAGGTACCTCTGCTGGTAAAGGAATTTCTGTTAATTGTTTTTTATCGTGATGAGGAAAAGATAATACATCCGTTGGCCCATCATGTTGCAACATTGTCTCGTTTAAAGTTTGAATTTTCCTCGCTCCAACGACTGACACATCAACTTGGGCATGATCAACTCCATGTTTGGCCAGTACCTGATCAACTGCTTGTCTTAATTTTTTTCTTGACACAGGGTAACGAGAACCAATATAAAAATTAACTATAATCATACGCTTTAACTATCTTAACACTTAAGAATTATTTGTTTGACTAGCTGCTATTTGTTGTAAATTATCCCAACTCAAGTTAACCGGCCCTAAAGGAATCTTATTTTCTGGATCATCAACAAACCATAAAATCACTCTCCCTTTGCTTTTGGGACTCCAGACTTTACCTTCTCTAATTACTTCGGGCGAACCACCAAATTGTTTCTTGACCCATTGGGCTGGACCAGCATCACCAACCACGCCAACTACGGCAATTTCTTCTGCCGGATTAATCATTACCATTTTTCGATATTTATACCAAGGTTTTAGTTCCTGATAGTTACTATTCCAGTCTGGCAAATATAAAGTTTGAACAGCAAAATAATATTTTTCTCGTTGAATAGCTTCTGCTGTTAATTGTCCATTTTCAGTAAACCAACCAAAAGCCCCTCTACCAGGAGCCATCCCTGCTTCTAAGTAAGCATCATGTTGTGACAAATCATCCCCAGCAAAACGCTTGAGGTGTTGCTCTCCACCCATAATACCAATACTATGATTTAAACGATGTTCATCTAACTCGGCAGTTACTTCAAAACCCAAAATATCAGCTAATTGTTGTTCCAAGTATAGCTCTTCATCTTTAGCCAAATGTCCTGGCGGTCGGTTCACCATTCCCACCATTTTGGCAAAAATCTCATTGTGTTCTTCTTTAGAAACTTCTGCTTTTAATTCATCTTGTTGAGCTGGTTCCTTAGCATAAACTTGAGGAACCTGACCCTGAAGATGAGGTTGGTTAAGAGCAATTTGACCAGCTAAAGAAATAGCTGCCAACAACTGTTGAGAAGTAGTTTTAATATTTAGCTTTTTAACTTTAGCCAAAAATTCTTCTTTAGACAGTGGAGCAGTTTGGGGAGTATTCATAAAAAGCTTAATTCACTAACTTAATTGCTTTATCTAGTCTAGCTAGAACTGTTGGTTTTTCAATAACCGCCATTGTTTCAAATAATGGCGGTGTTGCTTTTCTACCGGTCACGGCCAATCTAAGCAACATAAAGTATTGGCCTCTATGCCAATCATTTTTTTCTTGCAAAACTCTAATTGCTGATTCGAGGTTTTCTGCTCGCCAATCATCAATCTTCGTTAATTCCTTGATGGTCATTGTCAACTGCTCGGCCACCAAACTTGGTGTTGCCTTTTTAAGCAATAGTTGTTGATCTGGTTGTTCATCTTGATAAAAGAACTGAGTTAGCTCATCAATATCAGCCAGAGTCACTAGCCGCTCAAAAACCAACGGTAAAATAGCAGTTAATTTATCTTTAGGAAAATTCGCCGGTAAAAAAGGTTGGAGTTTCTCTGCTAGAAGCTTCATTGGTAGCTTTCTAATATAGACACCATTTAACCAATTTAGTTTTTGTAAATCAAAAGCCACTGATTTTGGGCTAAGATCTTTTGGATCAAAAGCCTCGATATATTCTGCTAAAGTCATTACTTCTTCTTGATCTTCTTTGGCCCAACCCAAAATCATAAAGAAATTCAACATTGCTTCTGGTAAATAACCTCGATCCAAAAATGATCTGGCAGAGACAGTCCCTTTTCTCTTACTCATTTTACCTTTACCATCGGGATTTAGAAAAACTGGAATATGCACAAAAGTCGGTTTTTCCCAACCAAAAGCTTCATAAAGTAAAACATGCTTGGGAGCAGAACTAATCCATTCCTCACCACGCATAATATGAGAAATATTCATCAAATGATCATCTACCACTACAGCCAAGTGGTAAGTTGGATAACCATCTGACTTAAGTAAAACTTGATCATCAACTTGATTAGAATTAATAATGATTTCTCCTCTTAATAAATCATCTACCACTACAGGTTTATCTTCTGGGACTTTAAGTCTAATGACACATGACTCACCAGCTTCTTTTTTAGCTTGGGCCTCAGCTGAAGTTAAACTTCGGCAGTGCTTATCATATTTAGGTGGCTGTTTGTTAGCTTTTAGTTCTTCACGAACTTTTTCTAATCTTTCCTTAGTACAAAAACAATAATAAGCCTGACCATTAGCAACTAATTCTTCAGCTTTTTGTTGATAAATTTCCATTCTTTGAGATTGAATATAGGGACCAAACTCCCCGCCCTTACCAGGTCCTTCATCCCAATCAAGACCATAATCTCTAATTACTTGTTGAATTTCAGCCACTGCACCGGGAACTTCTCTTTCTTTATCAGTATCTTCAATTCGTAAGATAAACTGACCTCCATTTTTTTTTGCCCAAGCGTAATTTTTTAATAAAGTTGACATCCCTCCCACATGTAATTCTCCGGTGGGACTAGGAGCCATTCTAGTTCTAACTACTGTTTTCATAATTAATTTCCTTCAATCAAATACTGAGGATCAATTGCCGGAGCATAACCGACAAACCCATTGTCTCCAGTAAAGACATAAATTGGTTGCAAATATTCTTGTTCGTTTTCCCAATCTTCGTAATAACCAAGCTTAACTTCTCTAATGACGGCTTCCTCACTTTTCCCCTTGGCTGCTACATAACCACCGCCAGATTGTAGAACCTGCCAAGCAGATCGAGCTGATCTAACTGGATAGGTTTCAACTTGAGTATAGTCTATTGGCCGGTAATGATACTCCAAATCAACGATACTTTCTTGACCAGATAAAACCCCAGAAATAACTGCTGTGATCACTCCTTTCTTAGGATCTGGATTGTACATTTCATATTGTTCATCGACAACTGTTCTATCTAAGTTAATTTGAATGAAATCTGCATCAGATAAAGAAAAAGCCTCTTCAAGTTCACCTCCTAAAGACTTCAAAAATACAGCTTCACCTGGAGCAGTAGCGATATCTTCTGGCAATAAATCGGTTCTATCCAAGAAAGCTTTGACTCTTCTAACAGCGTCATATTCTTCAGGAGTCTTGCCAGTACTGACAATTAGCTCTGGTTTTGACAAATAATTAGTTTTGTAAGAAAACGTCTTGTTTCTGATATCTATTTCCAAACTAGCATCTAAAACTCCTGTTTTGGTCCAGCGATAAGTTCGGCTATCCAACAGTTGAGGTTCAAAAATAAAACCATAGGTAGCAGCAATTTTCTTGATTTCTTGATCAGCCAAAAGATTAGCCGAAGCCCTGGGCATCAAGAAAACTTTTGCTCGATCAATATCAAATTCTGGCAAACGATTTCCCAAACCAGTTTCTAAACGATAACTCTTTGGACGGTCAGCTTCTGTCTGTAAAGGAAACTTAATATCAGTCAAAACTCCGAAACCAACCGTGGGTGGTGGTGGTGGTGCAGGATGAGTAGCCTTCCAATAAGCAATAAAAGCAGATAACAGCATTCTTCCCACCATCAAAACGACCAAAGTAATGGTACCGTATTTAACAAATAATCGACCAGCCTTGGTTGCGGCAGTCAAGTTAGTTGTTGGTGGTTGAATACTAGAACTAGAAGCCATGTCCTTATTCTACAAACTTTCTTTACTAATTTGGAGAGGAAACTCGACTTTTTGCCATTGCAAATTATCTTTTAACCAATTAAGTAACAAACTTGTATCCTGATAACGATCTTCACTTCCCATAACCACAGTAATATATTGATGTTGGTTGACTTCACTAACACTCACCAATACTTCTTTGGCCAAAGGGGTTGTGCCAGTTTTACCAGCAATCACTCCTACTTCACTACCCAAAAGTTCATTGGTTGAAAAAAGAAAATGCCGGGTTTTGCCATCAATACTCTCCACTACATAGTTCTTTAGACTCATCCATTCTGCAATTGGTTTTTCTTGAAAAACCTTCATGGTTAAAACTGCCAAATCATGAGCAGTGCTTAAATTATCAGGATGATCATAACCAACAGCATTAGTAAAATAAGTACTTGTTAAATTCAATTCTTGAGTAAATTTATTCATTTCTTCGACAAACTGCTCATAACCATCAACAAAACCATCGGCTAAAGCATAAGCAGCATCATTGGCTGAACTAACTAATGATGCAGCTGCTAGATCTTTTACTTTCACTTGTTCTAATGGAAAAAACCCAACGCCATTATTTGCTTTCACTGAAGCGGTAGAGACAGCAATCACTTGGTCTAAATCGTAATTTTTCAGAGCGGTATAAACAGTCATTAACTTAGTAGTTGAAGCCGGAGAAAGAGGTAATTGAGGATTTTTTTCCAATAAAATCGTTTGCGTAGTATTATCAATCACAAAATATGCTTCTGCTGTCACATGACTAGCTAGTTGTTCAGCAGTCATGACCAATTGGGCCGATTCGCTAGCTACAAAGATGGGCTGTTCAAACTCAGTAAATAAATTTACTTCGTATTGTGGAGCTTGATAGAAAAAACCTTTTTTTCTCAGGAGTAATAGTCCTTCAACACTTAAAATCGTGACTAGCAACGACAAATAAAACCAACTAAATAAATACCGAGATTTTTTCTGCACAAAACCAATTGTAAGGATTTTTTTACTAATGCTCTAGAGCCAGATAAAATTATTTTTTATCCGGATTAACTGTTAACGATAGTTCTTTTAACTGTTCTGGATCTACTTCACTAGGACCATCCATCACCGCGGTTTTACCTGAAGAAGTCATTGGAAAAGCAATTGTTTCTTTCAAAGATTCTTCTCCAGCCAATAACATCACCAATCTATCCAAGCCCAAAGCAATTCCGCCATGAGGAGGAGTCCCCAACTCAAAGGCTTTTAACATATGACCCACACCAGCCTCAATCTGATCTGCCGTATAACCCATAATCTCAAAAGTAGCTTTTAACAATTCTGGTTTATGAGCTCTGATACTTCCACCACCTACTTCATAACCATTACAAACCAAATCATATTGAGCTGTCATGATCTTTTCAATGTTTGTCTTAGCCAGGTGATCTTGTTCATTTTCTGGCAAAGGAGTACTAAAAGGATTGTGCGTAAATGTCCAACCACTCTTGCCATCTCTAACTTCAGCGATATCTTTCTTATCAACTTTTTTGAAAAAAGGAAAATTAATCACCCAAGCAAAAGCCAACACCCCTTGTTCTTTTTCTTCTTCGGTTCGCAAATCAAAACGATCCTCACCATATTTTTCCATTGCCTCTTGATAAGTTACTACAGGGAACTTTTCACTTTGCAGTTGACCACCAACTTTTTTAACGGCTTGTTTGACTGTTTTTTCCACCAAATCCATTACTTGTTGCTGATTAACAAAACTCATTTCTAGATCTAACTGAGTAAACTCAAAGCCACGATCTGCTCGCAAATCTTCATCACGAATACAACGAGCTACTTGAAAATAACGTTCAAAACCAGCCGTCATTAGTAATTGTTTATACTGTTGTGGACTTTGGGGCAAAGCATAAAACCTACCTGGATTAAACCTCGAAGGTACCAAAAAATCGCGAGCTCCTTCTTTGGTGGATTTGGTCAACATTGGGGTCTCGATTTCGACGAATTCTTCAGCATACAAACCATCACGAATGGCTCTGATAAATTCAGAACGCATTCTGATAATTTTTTGCATTCTTTTACGACGCAAATCTAAATACCTGAACTTGAGCCTAGCTTCTTCATTAATCTCTTTACCATCAGTATCAACAGAAATTGGCAACTCTTTGGCTTTATTTAAAACTTCATATTCTTTAACTTCAATTTCAATACTACCGGTAACTAAATCTTTGTTAACTAATTTTTCTGGTCGTTGTTTAACCAAACCAGTAATAGCAAGCACCGATTCAGAAGTTAGCTCACCCATCATCTGCCAACCAACACACTGCACAATGCCACTCTTGTCTCGTAAATCAATAAAGGTTAATTTGCCGTGATCTCTCTTGGTATCCACCCAACCTTGTAAAACCACCGTTTCACCAACTAACTCTGGAGTTTGAGCAATATAAGTTCGTTCTGTCATAGTTGGTATTATAACCAGACTTTTCAGATCTTAGTAGGACTCTTCTCTGATAAAGAGGCGTATTTGATATGCTGTGATATAATTACTCGAGTTAAAACTTTCCAATCAAGATTTGTTTGCAGTTATAACTACCGCTCTTTGAAAAAATAACTAAAAAAAGAGCTCTCTGGTACTGGCTTAAAACAAGCTAAAACCAGAGGGCTTTTCCAAAAGACCTCCCTTCGGTCTCAGTCGTCACTGCGATGACAAGCGGACTGAAGGTCCCTAAAGGAAGGAGACACTTTTATGGCTATTCGCTTAACAATTGTTCGGGACCTGTTCAAAAAACTCGTTCCTCGCAAGAAAAGCAAAAAACCCAAAAAAGTCAGCCGGCCAACACAACCGGTCCGACCTAGCCAATCTCGGCAGGTCTAACTCCACAAATCTCCTCGCCAGTTTAACTGGCGGGGAGACACCTTCAAGCTTCTGCCACAAAATATATATTTATCTAGTAAATTAACAATTAAAAAAACTATGGAAACACTCTCCCAAATATCATGTAAACACTGTGGAAGCACAGAGCACACCACTGAAAATCATGAACAGTCAGATGCTATCTCAGCTATTTGGCAAACATATCTTACTATCTCTAGCTCAGAAGACCCTGAAGATCAGGAATTTGCCGAAGAGATGATAGACGATTTAAATTAGCTAGTATTCAGCTATACTATTTTTGTGCAAGCTAGTTTTTGGCAACTCCATCAACAAAAAATTTTCTTGACATTATTAGTCCTACTCACTACTTTTAGTGGTTTTATGTTGGGCAATTTTTTTCCCATTACCCAAGAAACACCATTGCTTTCTCCCTTTGTCGATAAAAACCTAGTAAAAAAAGAGCTAACCCTACTGCAATACACTATTCCAAACCTGAAAACTCGTCGCTATGCTCCTAGTCAAATTACTTTAGAAAAAATCATTACTGAAAATCCTACTCATAATACCTACTTATTTTCATATTTGAGCAACCAACAAAAAATTACTGGACAACTTAATATTCCTAAAGAAGCTATTCAAAATCCAACGGTACCTACTCCAGTTATCTTATTGATTAGAGGTTATGTTCCTTTGGAAACCTATCAAACAGGGACTGGTACTCAGAATGCTGCTAAGGTTTTTGCTGAGACAGGCTACATCACTATTGCCCCTGACTTTCTTGGTTATGGAGAAAGTGATCCAGAACCAACAGACAGCTGGGAGGCAAGATTTATCAAGCCGATTCAAATTGTTGAGCTAATCTCCACTCTTAGAACTCAGGCCTTCTTGGAGTTTTATTCAGTTGAAACTACTCAAAAAGCTAGTTTAGACCCAGAAAAACTAGGCATTTGGGCCCACAGCAATGGTGGTCAAATTGCTTTAACCAGTCTAGAAATCCTAGAACAAGCCATTCCAACTACCTTGTGGGCGCCAGTTACTGTGCCGTTCCCTTATTCTGTCTTGTTCTATACCGATGAAATGGCAGATGAGGGTCGGGCTACTAGAATGTGGCTGAGTGAATTTGAAAAAAACTATGACCCAAGAGAGTTTAGTCTGACACAATATTTAGAATCACTAATTGGGCCAATTCAACTTCATCATGGGACCGCCGATGAGGCTGCCCTTAAAACTTGGTCTGATGAGTTTGTCCAAAAAATAGCCGCCATCAATACTAAAAGAGAAGAGAGCAACCAACCAACTATTGAATTAGATTACTACACCTATCCTGGCGCAGATCACAATATGCTACCTGTCTGGAACACGGTGATTCAAAGAGATTTAAAGTTCTTTGACCAAGAATTTAATAAATCAAAATTATGAAACCTGTTTTTTATCAGCTAGTAAATTAGTTGAGCCTTGTCTATAAGCTTCAATCTTTTCGATTTTTCTTTCCATTTGTTTAGCCCGAGTTTCAGTGATTTTTTCATAACCACCCTTCAAGGTATCGATTGATCGACCAAATTTATCAAATTCTTCTCTAAACTTGCCCCACTCTTGAACAAAATCATCAACATATTTAACTACTTCTTTGAGTTTATCCCCAATCATAAAGTTGCGATAACTTTCCATCACGGTTCTAGCCACAATCAAGAAAGTAAAAGGAGAAACTAAAATAATTCTCTTGGCCAAAGCATAATCAACCAAGTTAGAAAACTGTTGATTAATAAAAGAGAAAACCATCTCATTTGGTACAAAAAGAATGGCATAATCCAAAGTATCTTCTTCTGGCTTAATATACTCAGCCACTTTATTAATTTTTGTTTTTAAATCAAGACCAAACTGTTTGAGGTGATCTTCTTTAGCTTTCTTGGTTTCTGCCACACTCATTTTTTGAATTTCTTGATAAGGAAATTTAACATCAACTGCTACCAATCTTTTATTAGGTAATAACAAAGTAATATCTGGTTTGAGTGTAGTTGCCCCCAACTTAGTTTGGCGTAAATAGTGAACACCTTCTACCAACCCATTAGCTTGCATCAAATCTTCAATAATTCGCTCTCCCCACTCACCTCTAGATTGGTTATTAGATAATACTTTGGCTAATTGCTCAGTAGAGGTCTTGAGATCTTTGGTTAACTCTCGATGCTCAGACAAAGCACTGGTAATTTCTGCAAATTTTTTGACTCGATCTTGCTCCAAAACTCTAATTTCCTTTTGCCTATCAGCCAAGTCTTTTTGTAAATCTACAACTAGTTTTTCAATTACTCGTTGTTTATTATCCAAATCAACTTTAATGTTTTCTTTTTCACTTTGTAAAATTTGTTTGCTCTGAGCAGCAATTTTACCAACACTCATCCCAAAAACCTTATTAACTACGTCTTCAATTTCCTGGTCTGCTGAGATTTTACTGGTTAAAGATTTTTGCAAAGTCAAATACAAAATTACAAAACCACCAATTACAATAATAAAAAGAAGAACAATCCATAGTGTCATAGTTGACTGGAGTATACTCAAATATTAGGCTTGGCTCTAGAAGTAAAATATGCAACTCGCAAAATCAAGATTAAAAAACACCTCACTTGTCCAGCCTGCTATCAAAAACAGAGAACCTCTTAATAAACAACAAAAAAAAACTCTCCAGCCACTCCAAAACTACCTTCAATTAATACCAACCTTAACTATGGCTATGCTTTGTTATTTCGGTTTATGGTTATTGATCAATTTTGTTCATCCCACTGTTATACAAAATTGGATTTTCCCCAATAGCTATTTGCCATTTCATTTTCTATTGGGTCTGGGCAACTTCTTTTTATTTAGTTTTCTTGGTAGAAGAAAAATCTGGGGTTTTTTGAGCAGTGTTTTATTTGGATGGCTAGCTTTTCTAAAACTACAACAAATAGAACTGGATTTTTGGGCGATTGGTAGTTCATTAGTTTTAGCGATTACTGCTAGCTTTTGGTGGTTAGTAATAAAAATTTTTAATAAGGGTAATTAATCAATAAATCTACGCTATAATAAGCCTGTGAAAGATACTTTTTATTTAACAACCACCCTACCCTATGTCAATGCAGAACCACACATTGGTTTTGCGTTAGAAATTGTAGCTGCTGATGTCATTGCTAGATATCAACGAGATATTCTCAACAATAAGGTTATCTTTAATACCGGTACAGATGAACATGGTCAAAAAATTTACCAAAATGCGATTGATAATAATCAAGATCCACAAGCTTATGTTGACCACTATGCTGCTAAGTTCGAAGAACTAAAAAAACTTTTAAACTTGAGTTATACCCACTTTATTAGAACTACTGACAAAAACCATGTTGTTGCTGCTCAAAAATTCTGGGAAATCTGTAATAACAATGGTTATATTTATAAAAAAGAATACAAAACCAAATACTGTATTGGCTGTGAGCTAGAAAAAACTGATTCTGAATTAGATGATGGTAAATGTCCTTTACATCCAAATAAAGAACTTGAAATTAGAGAAGAGGAAAACTACTTTTTTAAGTTTTCGGCTTTCCAACAACCATTATTAGCTCTTTACGAAAAAAATCCAGAATTTGTTAAACCAGCTGGAAAGATGAAAGAAATTAAAGCTTTTGTCGCTAACGGCCTCCAAGACTTTAGTATTTCTAGACTAAAAGAAAAAATGCCCTGGGGTATTCAAGTCCCCAATGATCCAAATCACGTCATGTATGTCTGGTTTGATGCTTTAGTTAACTATATTTCTACTTTGGGCTGGCCGAGTGAAAACTCAGTTTTTAATCAATTCTGGCCTGGAATCCAAGTAGCCGGTAAAGACAATCTCCGTCAGCAAGCAGCTATGTGGCAAGCAATGTTGCTGGCTGCAAAGATTCAGCCTTCAGAACAAATTTTGATTAATGGCTTTATCAGTGTTGACGGTCAAAAAATGAGTAAATCTTTAGGCAATGTAATTGCTCCAACTGAAATGGTAAAACGCTATGGTGTTGATGCAACAAGATATTTATTAATGAATCTTGGACCGTTTGGAACTGATATGGATGTCAGCTGGGAAAAATTGGACATGGTTTATCAATCTAAGTTAGCAAACAATATTGGAAATACAATATCGAGGGTAGCTAAAATGTGTGAGAATTCAGGCATTGGCTATCAAGATTCTTACAAACCATGGAAGTTTAAAACAAGAAAAGATGGAGAAGAAGCTATCTTTGCTTTAGATAGTGCTAAAAAAGAAATGATAAATTTTCAATTGAGAAGTGCTTTAACTGATATTTCTCTTTATACAAATTTTATTGAAGAAAAACTAAGTAAAGAAGAACCCTGGAAACTGGAAGGCGAAAAACAAAAAGAAATTTTACAAACTGCTATCAGCAGCATTATTGAACTTGCAAAATCTTTGCAACCATTCATGCCAACTGTGTCAGAGAAAATTATTACCCACTTCTCTCAAGAAAAAATCACTGCACTGAAACCTCTTTTCCCTAGATTGGAGAAATAAATCGTGAAAATCATTGATACTCACTGCCACTACAATCTTGAGCCTTTGTTTTCTGGTAAAAAATCACATTTCAAACTAACAGATGATAGCCAACTATTAGCAATGGTTTGGCAAGATCATTGGCAAAAAGCTCAGCAACAGTCTGTGGTAGGCGGAGTAGTTGTTGGAGCCAGTAAAACATCTTCTTTATCTGCTCTGGAAATAGTTGAAGATCAACCTCAATTAATTGCTGCCATTGGTATCCATCCTCATGAAGCAGAACAACATTCATTAGCTGAATACGAAGAGTTTTTAACTCATCTCTTACCCAACCCAAAAGTTAAAGCTATCGGAGAGACAGGCTTAGATTATTTTAAATTACCCAGAAATGATAAATTTGAACAAACTAAAAAAGCTCAGCAGCAACTATTTGAGCTACAAATTAGCTTAGCCAAAAAATATCAGCTACCAATTATTGTTCATGTTAGAGATGACCAAGAAGAGGCTTATTGGGAAACATTAACTATTCTCCAACAACAATTAGACAAAGATTTGAGATTTGTACTTCATTGTGTGTCTGGACCAAATAACTATGTTCAAACCGCTTTAGAAATGGGTGGTTATATTGGTTTTGATGGCAATATTACTTATAAAAATGCTAATGATCTTAGAACACTTTTTCAAATCGTTCCAAATGACAAATTATTACTAGAGACAGATGCTCCTTATCTCCCTCCTCAAAATTATCGTGGCCAAGTTTGTGAACCATGGATGATTACTTTAACCGCCAAATATTTAGCAGAAAGCTTTGCTACTGACTTAGACCAAGTTTTCGCTAATAGTGAAAAATTCTTTTCTTACCATTTTTAAGTTACAATACAACCACTTATGATTCGTCGTTACTTCAGAAGACACCCAGTGAGAACACAAAGAGCTTTAGAGATTTTGCCTGGTTTTGTTTCTTGGTCTTTAATTTTATTTCCAGTTTGGGGCTCTTTCTTAGTCCCGAACTTAGTAGCTTATTATGTGATCACTTTTGCTGTTTATTGGCTTTACCGATCATTAACTATGGCTACTTTGTCTATTTTGGCTCATTTTAAGATCAAGGCTTCATCGACTTTCAACTGGATCACTGATCTTAAAAAATCGTTTCCCAAGCAGTGGGACTCTATTCATCACATCATCGTTATCCCTACTTATAAAGAACCCATCGAAACTCTAGATAAAACCCTAAACTCACTCTTACAACAATCTTACCCAACTAAAAACCTTCATATTATGCTGTCGTTTGAGGAAAGAGAAGGTAAAGAAGCCAAAGAAAAAGCTGACGTTTTAATCAAAAAATTTGCTAAAAAATTCGGCCACTTGTGGACTACTTTTCATCCAGATATTGAGGGTGAAATTAAAGGAAAATCATCCAATACTTGCTGGGGAGCTAAAGAAGCCAAGAAGTTCTTGGTTGATGGGGTTGGCATTCCAATTGAACAAGTCACTATCACTAGTGAAGATGCTGACGCAAGATTCCATCATCACTACTTTTCTAACTTAACTTATGAATTCTTGACAGTCGAAAAGCCCTTCAACACCATTTGGCAAGGCGGCATTGCTTTTTACAACAATATTTGGGAAGTACCTTCTCCAGTTAGAGTTATGGCTTCTATTTTTTCAATTACTCAAATGTATATTTTAATGAGAAAAGATCGCTTAATTAATTTTTCAACTTACTCAACTTCACTCAAACATGTTCATGACATTGGCTACTGGGATACTGATGTGATTCCAGAAGACTACCGGCTATTCTTTAAATCATACTTTGCCAAAAAAGGTGATTTTCAAGTTAACCCCATTTTTCTACCAATTTATGCTGATGCTGCTCAATCAAATGGCTTTTGGAACACAATGGTCAACCAATATGAACAACTTAAACGTTGGGCCTGGGGAGTCTCAGATGATGCCTACATCATTAGACAATTTGTTCTTAGTGATGCTCCTTTTTGGGGTAAATTTATTAGAGTCTTAAAAGTAGTTGAAGATCACTTTCTCTGGCCAGTTAATTGGTTTGCCATTACAGTATCTGCTATATTACCTCCCCTTTTAAATGAACAATTTAGCCGAACCATTATTGGCAAAACGCTCCCCCAAGTCACTTCAACTTTACTAACTTTGTCTTTAATTTCGATGGTAGTAATTTTTGTTCTTGATGCGATTAACAGGCCACCACATCCAGATAAAAAAAGATCTCTACTCTCATATTTGCTTCAACCACTAGAATTTATTTTATTGCCCGTAGTTGGGTTTTTCTTCTCTGCTCTGCCAGGCATAGATGCTCATACCAGGTTGATGCTCGGCAAATATATTGAGTATCGAGTCACTGAAAAGGTTTAGTCTTAAATCTAGTTATTGAGTAATGATTGTTTTTTCGTGTACACTGGATAGTGTGAAAAAACTTTTCCTAAAACTTGACCAAAAATGCGAAACAAATCTTGAAGTATTGATTCTCTGGTTTGTGGCATTGATTTTACGGATTCCCAATTTTTTTGAACCTTATTGGTATGGAGATGAAGCCATCTATCTGACCTTAGGAGTTGGTCTTAAACAAGGTTTAAAACTCTATACTGAGATTATTGACCATAAAACGCCACTTATTTACTACTTGGCTATGGTGCCTAACCAATTTTACTTCAGACTTTTAACCTTCTTTTGGATGATTGCTACAACTACATTATTTTACTTTTTAGCTAAAAAACTCCTTAAAAACACAAAACAAGCATTCTTTAGTTCATTAATCTTTGTTTTACTGACCACGTTGCCTTGGTTTGAAGGCCATATCCCTAATGGTGAATTGTTTGTCATGGGTTTTGTGATGGCAGGCTTAACATTCCTATCCAAGACCAACCTTTTTCAAAACTTTTTTGCCAAAAATTCAGAGGAAGCTCTACAAAAAACCTCCAAAAAAGAATTGGGTTTACTGCTAACAAGCGGAGCTTTTCTTGGTCTAGGTGTTCTAACTAAGGTACCAGGACTACTAGATTTTGGTGCGGCTGCTCTAATTGGGTGGTTTGCTTTCAGTGACCTTCTTGCCCAAAGAACTAGAAAACTGAAAGATAAGATAGCTGCTTTTTGGCAATTCCTGAATAAGTCTTTAGTCTTACTGCTTGGTTTATTGATTCCTATTATCGCCTCAATCTTCTACTTCGTGGCAATTGGTTCTGGGCAAGATTATTTAGATTATGGTCTGCTATATAACATTCGCTATAGCAGTTCATGGCAGCCCCAATTTCCTTCAGCCTTTATCCAAACTTTATTTACTTTACCTGGTAAAACCCTAATTATGGTTGTCTTTGTGTTAATCTTGAGTTTTGCTAGAAAAAAACTATCACCAACCTTTAAGTTTATTGCTGCTTGGTTCATGCTAACGTTATTTGCTGCTCTATTATCAAACAGACCTTATCCACATTATTTACTCCAAGTTGTTCCTGCCTTCTCTTTATTAGCTGTGATTTTATTAACAGATTTAACAAAAATTAAAAACAAATTTAGAGAAATAATTTTGAGCTTGTTACTGATTGTTATGACTGGTTACACGATGATTGTGTTGAATGTTGCCCCTTATGAAACAGGTAAATATTACTCTCAATTTTTCAAATTAATCTCTAACGAAATTTCTATAGAAGAATACGATAATTCTTTCAATAGCTTAGTTAAAGATAATTATGCTGTTGCCAAAATTATTGCTGAAACCGGTAGTGACAGAATCTTTATTTGGGGAACTAACCCCATGCTTTATGCTTTATCACAAACTACCCCAACATCTAGATTTACTGTCTCTTTCCACATCAAAGATTTCAATGACTATGAACGAACTTTAGCCCAAGTGAAACAAGAAGAACCAAAAATTATCGTGGTGATGAAAGACGAAAAACAAGAATTCACTGGTTTAGAAAAATACCTAGAAACTAATTATTATGCCAATGACACTCAGTTTGAAACCATGAGTGTCTATCTCAGACAAAACAAAAATTAACGGTATAATAAACTCATGTCTCGACTGGTGCCAAAGTATGTTTTTCCACAACTCAAAGTTGCCCTAGTGTTGTGTCTGTTAATTACTTTAACAGCAGCCATTTCATTCCCTTTTTTGCAACCAGTTATCCCAATTTTTTACTCACTAGCACAACCAGAACGACAGTTGATGCCTAAAGCTTGGCTTTTCTTTTACCCAATTTTTTCTTGGTTAGTTTTATTATTTAACTTTTTATTAATTAAATTTTTTATCCAAGTGGAAGTAAATATGCATAAAACATTTGCTTGGGTGACAACTGGTCTAATAGCAATTGCTGGTATCCTTATCATTAGAACTATTACACTCATTACATGACACTAATTATTTTTTTACTAATCACTTTGATTGCTGCAATAGTAGCTCCCTTAGTGATTAATTTATACAAAAAAAATAATTGGTTAGACGATCCAAGTAAAACTCCCCACGCCAAAAAAACCCATTCCCAGCCAGTCCCAAGAGGCGGGGGTTTGGTTGTTTTCAGTGGAATTCTACTTGGCAGTCTTTTTTTCCTTAACCTAGACTCATATTTGCTAGCTATTTTGCTGGGAGCGACCATTCTAACTATTATTGGTTTAATCGATGATATTTGGGATATTCACCCGTTTATTAGACTTGGAACGGGCTTATTAGCGAGCATGATTATTGTCAATGCAGGTATTAGTATCGGTTATGTTAGCAACCCATTTGGTGAAGGAATTTTGAATGTTCCCCAACTCAGTTTTTTTTCAAATAGCTGGTTAAATAACGTTTTTTCACTACCTGGTTTGATGACTATTTTCTTCATGATGTGGAATATGAATATTCTTAACTGGTCTAAAGGTGTTGATGGCCAACTACCAGGATTTGTTAGCATCTCTGCAGTTTTTATTGGCATCCTATCCCTAAGATTTATTGATGATCCTACTACTTTTAATACTCTTTATCTAAGTTTCATCGTTGCCGGAGCTTACTTTGGTCTACTAATTTGGAACTGGTATCCACAAAAAATGATGCCTGGCTATGGAGCTGGTTCTTTGGCTGGTTATTTTTTGAGTATTTTGGCTATTCTTTCTGGGGCCAAACTAGCAACTACTTTAATGGTAATTGCTTTACCCACTGCTGATGGAATTTTTACTATCACTAGAAGAATTTTGGCTGGAAAATCACCATTCTGGGGTGACAGAGGTCATTTCCACCATAAATTAATGGACCTTTTTGGTTGGGGAAAAAGAAGAATTGCTATTTTTTACTGGTTAGCTAGTTTATTACTTGGAAGCTTATCCTTATTAATGAATACTACTGGAAAAATAATAACTTTTTCTTTAACAGTTGGGTTTGTGTTCAGTTTCCTAATTTGGGCTAAATGGTATTCACAAAAGAAAGAAAACTAACCCTTGTGAAAAGTAAAAATTTGCTTTACAAATCAATGTGATGAGACTCAAAATTCTATATCTACTTTTGAAGTCTGCCCGGCCTAGACAATGGCTTAAAAATTTTGCTCTCTATGCTGCTCTTTTTCTATCTGGTTTTCTGTTTTATGTGCCTCAACAAGGTCCTGCTTATTTTTGGACCGTTACCTATGCTTTCTTCATTTTTTGTATTCTGACTTCCAGCATTTACCTAATTAATGACATCGTTGATGCAGAAGAAGATAGTCAACATCCTTATAAAAAGAAGCGCCCGATTGCTTCAGGAGAACTACCAATCCCAATCGCTGCTTTTGTGGCAATGCTGGGCATAGCGATTGTTTTCTTTCTCTCTTTATCATTACCATTCTTTTTTAGAGTTTTGGTTTTACTATATCTAGCTTTGCAAATACTCTATGCCACTAGACTTAAACATGTAGCAATTTTTGACGTTATTTCAATTGCTTCTGGATTTTTAATCAGGGTTTATGCTGGAGCAATTATTGTTGAATTACACATGAACGTTTGGTTTCTTTTAACCGTGGTATCTGCTTCTTTATTCCTAGCTGTCGGCAAAAGACAAAGCGAAAGAACCTTGCTAACTAGCCACCAACTTTCACCCAGCAGAAAAACCTTGAAACACTATAGTCAACAATTACTCAATCAATATACAGCAATGTTTGCCAATGCGACTTGGCTAACTTATGCTTTATTTTCTTTTCAACATGAAGCTGTTTATGTAGATCCAGCTCAACAAAGATTCTCTGATATTTATACTTTTTTACCAAAAACATTTCAGTCACAAAAACTCTTAATGCTTACTCTTCCTTTTGTGATTTTTGGAGTGATGCGCTATTTACAACTAGTTTATGAAGAAAACAAAGGAGAATCTCCAGAAAGAGTGTTACTAAATGATCTGCCTTTATTGGCTACAGTCTTTTCATTTGGTTTAGTTTCCTTTTTGGTAATTTACTTATAAAAAAAATTTATCTGGACAATAGGTAACTATTTGCCTACAATTTCTCTATTAGAAAGAATGTTATGAAAATAAAAAAAGCCCTTATTGCTGCTGCTGGTTTTGGCACAAGATTTTTACCTTTTACCAAAACAATTCAAAAAGAGATGATTCCCGTCCTAAATAAACCAGTTGTCGATTACTTGGTTGATGATTTAGTCAAAGCAGGAATTACCGAAATTGTATTTGTAATTAATGAACATAATAAACAAATTTTGCACTACTTCAGAGAAAATAATCGTTTGAAAGCTTATTTAGAAAAAATGAATAAACTTCATCTTTATGATGAAGTCAAAACACTTCATGAAAAAGCAACTTTTCACTTCGTTAAGCAAGCAGATAGTGACCCATATGGGTCTGCAACACCAATAAAAATAGCTCAAGATCACTTCAAAGATGAAGACTCGTTTGTGGTCTTAATGGGCGATGATATCCCTTATAATGCCGATGGTATCTCTGAAGTCTCACTGATGATTAACCATTTAGAAAAAACTAAAGCTAAAGCCCTAGCAACCTTTGTTGAGCAACCAGAGACTGAACTCTACCGCTATGGGATTGCTGAAACTTTTGAGAAAAATGGTTATCAATATTTAAAAAACTTAATTGAAAAACCTACTCCTGGAACAGCTCCGACTAATTTAGCCAATATTAGTAAATATATTCTAACTCCAAGAGTATTCGAATTAATCGAAAAACAAGAAATAGATAAAAAATCCGGTGAATTATATATTACCGATACCGTTACCATGCTAGCCCAAGAAGAAGCAGTCGCTATTTATACTCCCAAAGGAACCTATCTAGATTGTGGTTATCCTTTGGGCTGGCTAAAAGCTAACTTGACCATGGCCAAAAATAACCCTGAGCTTAGACAAGAATTGAGAAAATTTATCAAAGAAATTGATTTTTAAAAAAAAGGCTTCTTTAGATAGAAGCCTTTTTAATTACTACACTATTTTTAGTTTATTTTGCTAAAAATTAAAAACCACCTCTTAAAATCATTGCATCAATCACTCTCTTGACTGCCGTCATGTAAGTAGCCATTCTGCCATCAACTTGATGAGTTTCTTTCATTTGCCACATTTGAGCAAAAGCTGTTTCCATTAGTGGTTGTAATTTGCTAATCACTTCCTGATGAGACCAATAATAACCTTGAAGGTTTTGGACCCACTCAAAATAAGAAACTGTCACTCCACCAGAATTGGCTAAAACATCAGGCACTAAAACAACCTCTTTGTCTTTTAAGATCTCATCCGCCTCTGGAGTAACTGGACCATTAGCCATCTCAATAATAGCTTTGGCTTTTACCTTATCAGCATTATCCCTATGAATCACGTTCTCAAGAGCAGCTGGCACCAAAATATCAACTTCAAGCTCTAAAATCTGTTCATTAGACAAGATTTGTCCTTGTTCACCACCACATAACTGCACTGAACCTTTATCTCTTTTACAAGCCATCACTTTTTCTGGATTCAAACCGGCCTTGAGATATAAACCGCCTTTCGAATCAGAAACAGCCACTACCGTGTAGCCTCGATCATAAGCATGCTTGGCAAACCAATAACCAACATTACCAAAACCTTGAACTGCAACTTTTATATCCTTTTTATTTTTATAACCCATTTTTTCAACTAATTTATCCATTACCATTACTCCACCAAGACCAGTCGCTTCATCTCTGCCTTCTGATCCTCCTAAAGCTAAAGGCTTACCAGTGAAAGTTCCCAATGGGTTTTCTTGAACCAAACCCTTCTCAGCCAAACTTTGTTGGTATTCATCAACCATCCAAGCCATAATTTGACCAGTAGTGTTTACATCTGGGGCTGGCACATCAACCCAAGGACCAATTTTGTCACTTAAAAATCGAGCATAAGCTCTACTTAATTTTTCTAACTCGCTAATAGAAAGTTTCTTTGGATCAACAATAATCCCACCTTTACCACCACCATAAGGAATTCCCGTCACGGCACATTTCCAAGTCATCCAAGTAGATAAAGCCTTGACTTCTGCTTCAGAAACATCTTGATGGTAACGAATACCACCTTTATAGGGACCACGGGCATTATTATGCTGAGCTCTGAAAGCAGTAAAGTTTTTTTTAGCACCATCATCCATGGTTATTTCTAACTCGGTTTGATAAAGATTAGTGGGCTCTTTTAGCCTACTTACAACTTTAGAAAAAACCTCTTGATTATCTTGATAATCTTTTGCCAATAATGCCGCTACTTTTTCTAGCTGAGCCACAGCATTTTGATGAGGATCATTCATAAAAATTCCTTTTTTTAAACTAATACTATTAGTTTCTACTTTCTAGCCACCTCTCGGCATCCAACGCTGCTTCACAACCCATCCCTGCAGCAGTAATTGCTTGCTTATATCTCACATCAACCACATCACCAGCCGCAAAGACTCCTTCAACCGAAGTCATGGTGGGAAATTTAATCAATTGTTTTTCATCTAAAGCCTCACTAGCTTGCTCTAAACCGGCAGCAGACAAACTTTGTCTGGTAACTAAATAACCAGCCTTATCCAAATTTAATTGTCCTTGGAAAGCTTGAGTAACTGGTTTATGACCAATCGCTAAAAATACACCATCAGCAGAATAATCTTGTTCTTTACCTTTAGTTTCAATGACAACTTTTTCAACTTTGTTGTCACCTTTAATTTGCTTTAAGTTTGAATTCCACAATACCGTAACTTTTTCGTTATTTAGCACTCTATCAGCCATGATTTTACTGGCTCGAAAAGAATCTCGGCGATGAACAACTGTCACTTTGTTAGCAAATTTAGTCAAAGCCAAAGTATCTTCCATCGCACTATCGCCACCACCAATTACAAAAACGTTTTTATCACGATAAAAAGCCGCATCACAAACTGCACAGGTACTCACTCCTCGACCAAATAATTCTTTTTCCCCAGGAACACCCAACTTAATAGAGGCAGCCCCAGTACTAAGAATGACTGTTTCAGCTTCAAGATCATGAGGTGTTTGTTTTACTGCTTCAATTACGGCAACTATTTCTTCCTGAGAACCATTTTTAAAAACATCAATATTTTTACCATCAGGAAGGTGAGTCCAAAGTTTAAAAGGTCTCTGAGAAAAATCAAAAGCAGTTACATGAGCATCAATAATCTCTGCTCCAAACCTTAAAGCTTGAGCTCTAAGTCCCATCATAAACTTGGGACCCATGACCCCATCTGGAAAGCCAGGAAAATTTTCTAGTTCAGTGGTATACATTAACTGGCCACCACTTTCAACACCTGTATAAACAACTGGCTTGAGTTGAGCTCTAGCAGCATAAATTGCTGCGGTATAACCCGCTGGACCAGAGCCAACAATGACTAACTTTTCTTTTTTCATACCCACCTTCCTTAAAGATAAACTCGCTGTTATTTTGCTAAAACTTCATCAATCATAGCCTTGTAACCAGCTTCTCCAGGAAAACCAATCTGTTTGGCAACAATTTTAACTTCTTCTCCATCTTTCTTAAAAACTAGAACTGTTGGAATACTCATTACACCATATTCTTGAGCCGTAGCTGGATTTTCATCTACATTGAGTTTAGTAATCATGATTTTATCTCCATACTCATCAGCCAATTTATCAATCACTGGAGCAGCCATTTGACATGGACCACACCACTCAGCAAAAAAATCAACAAAGACTGGTTTATCTTGTTGAAGAGCAGTTTTGAAACTTTGATCATCCAAGTAAGTTGCACCTTTATTACTCATAGTTATTATTTTCTCTATTCAAGAGAAATCCTTTCTGTAAGTTTACCTAAAAATTGGTAAAACTACTTATTACCTATTTAAGTTTCGTTGTTAATAACGAAATACTTCTTTTAAAACATCGTCAAGTGTATCCCACTGTTCTCCACGAGAACATTTCTTAGCTTCGGAAGTCAGTAAGTCTCTAGCGACTCTACCCAACGAACTTCTAACCGCTATAACTTGACGAACAATATCTACACAAGCACGTTCGTCTTGGTACATTCTAGCAATACCCTCAATTTGGCCGTTTATCCGATTTAGTTGAGCGACAATGGGATCTTTTTGACTTGTCATATTTCCAAATATACCCCTAGGGGGTATATTGTGTCAAGTATTAACTGAGCGTAAAATTTGTTGATAGTGAGCTATTTTTTTTAATAAGTTATTAAACTCAAGTTCCTCTTGTTCAGTTTTTTCTGCTTTTCGATCAAGTTCTTTAATTTCTGCTTGGAGTAACTTAATTGATGCTCTGGCACTTTCATTTCTTAAAATCAGCCAAGTATTTAACCACTCTACCTCAAAATCAATTTGTTCTTTTAAAGAAATAAATTTGGGATCATAAACAACATCAAAAACTAATTGTTTTAAATCTTCAGCCAACCCTTGAGTAGCCTTTTTAAGATCAAGCTTGTTTTTAAACTCTGCTGAGGAAAAATGCTTAATTAATTCAAACAAACCTGGAGTTTGCCAAGCAAAATCACTGATCAACTGAATCTTTTCTGAAAACTTATTACTTTCAAAAAGTAAAAAAATCAAATATCTCTCTAATGATTCTCTTCTTGATGGAAGGTTTTGCTGAGTAGAAATTGGTTCTCTTGCTGACTCTAGTGGTAAATTTTGCTTAATTTTTTGTAAATCTTGTTTAATAAGTTCTGGTTTAACTTTCAAAGTTTCTGCCAATTTTTTAATATAGAAATCCTTTTCAACCGCATGAGTTATCTCTGCAAAAACCGGACCAACCTCTTTAACAATTTCTCGCTTACCTTCTGGCTTTTCTGGATCATTTTTTCTCAAACTAAATCTTAATAAAAATTCATAGACAGAGATACTTTGGTTCTCTAATTCTCGCCAGACTTTAGGTGTAGATCTAGCCAACTCGTCAACATCTTTTGCCCCACCCTCTAGTGAAGACAAGTCAATCACTCTTAACTCAATATCTGTATCGCCCACTACCTCAATGGCTCTCTTGGTAGCTTTAATGCCAGCTTCATCTGCATCCAAACATAATAAGATTTTTTTGGCTACTCTAGAGATAAGTTTAACTTGCTCTTGAGTCAAAGCAGAGCCCTTAATTGCCACGATATTATTAACATGGTTTTGTGAAGAAGAAATTACATCAAACTCACCTTCAACAACAATTACTGCCTCTTTTTTCTTAATCTCGCTTAACAACTCTTTGTAGCCAAATAACATTTTAGATTTATGGTAAAGTTTGGTTTCTGGAGTGTTAATGTACTTAGCCTCTTTGGCTTCTTTATCTAATAATCTACCAGAGAAACCAACCACTCTGCCCCGATGATCTTTAAGGGGAAACATTACTCTCCCTCTAAAACGATCGTAGTAACGACCACCGCGTCCTTTAATAATTAAACCTGTTTGTTCTATTTCTTCTAAAGGAAATTTTTTCTTGTGGTGTAAATACTTAACTAATCCATCCCAACTAGTCATAGAATAACCCAAATTAAATAACTGAATTGATTCTTGTGAAATAGCTCTCTCTTTAAGGTATTTTCTAGCTTGCTCACCAATAGAATGAACAGTTAAGAGGTAATGATAGTACTCTTTAGCTAAATTCAAGATAGCTAATAAGCGTTCTCTCAACTCATCATCATTAGTTTTTTGAAACTCTGCTAACTGAATTCCGGCCTGGTCTGCTAAATATTTAAGAGCTTCAGCAAAACTCATCGCCTCATATTTTTGTAAAAAATCCAGAGCATCACCAGTCTCTCCACAGCCAAAACAACGATAACGTTGTAACTGTTCACTTACAAAAAAAGATGGAGTTTTTTCACTATGAAAAGGACAAGGTGCTTTATAACTGGAGCCGGATCTCTGCAACTTGATTCGTTCCCCAATTACCTGAATAATATCGGTAGCATCTTTCACCTGTTGAACTTGGGACATCTTTTGTAGTATACCGTATTTTACTGAACAAACTGCATACAAACTAATCGATAAGGAAAAAACACATGTCTGAAGAAAAAAATCAAACTTGGGAAAAATTGAAACAAGTCCCAAAATATTTCAGAAATCACCTCTATAGTTTTTATAAAACTCTAAACTTTGAAAACTGGGAGTTTCTACTCATCATCATGATTGGAGCATTCAGCTTTTTGTTCTGGGAACACCTTCAACTAAAAAAAGAATTTAATGCCACCAAACAAATTGCCGATATGTTACAAAAGAAGACTGGTCTCAAAATTTATTCTAGAGATGAATTAGAAACAAGACAGATTGGAGATTTATACGTTAACATTCCAAAAGAATGGACTAATATTATTACTGATTATCTTACTACCAACGGTGTTAGGAAACATTATATTGCTTCTTTTGGTAATGGTTTTGATATTCCTTTTTCCAATGAATATGCCTTTATTGTTGGAATCGAGGCTAGAGGGATTAAAACTAATCTCGAAACTTTCCTCAAGAACAATCCTGTCTCTAGTGATCCAGATCAACTAGAAACAAACTATATCAAAGTTAATGATGAGATGTTTTATATTCACCGAGAAGAAATTGGTAGAGAATATTTCAGAAAAGTCGACGATACAATTCTAATTATCTTTGTCTATGATAATGGTGATAGGCTGGTAGATGACTTTGAACAAAACTTCATCAATAGCGTCGGACCAGTGGAGACCAACACTCTCTTTGATTATAAATAAAAGTTATTCTGAGTCAGGTGAAAACTCTTCTTTAAGAGCAATAAATTTATTCTCGACCTCATTTAGTCTTGTTTTGATTTGTTGAGTTAGTTGTTGAGCTTGTTGAAGTTTTTCTAAGCCTTCATCCAAATCAATATCTTCATTTTGAAACCAATCATTGATTTTTTCTAACTCCTTCATAGTTTCATTCATCGAAAGTTTTTTAGTTGCCATGTTTTCCTTTCACAACAGTGGCTCCAAAATGACCATCAGCCACTGTAATGGTTAAATCTTTATCTACTAATATTTGTTCAACTGATTTAATAATTTTCCCTTGGTTATTTTTTACCAAACTATAACCTTGCTTTAATTTTAATCGAGGATCATTAGCCATTAATTGTTTCTCTAAAAGGGTTAATTTATCCTTAAAATAAAAAATGTTTTTTTTACCACTACTAAAAATTGCCTGAGAAAAATAATCAACCCTAGTAAAAAAATATTCAAGTTTTGAAAAAAATCTATTCGTAATTTGACCCCAGTTATAATTTAAATACTGATCTGCTTGTTTAATTAATTTTTCCATTGCCTGAATCAGATGTTGAGAAAAATAGTCAATTTTTTGTTCAGCTTGACGCCAATGCTCAGAAAGAATTCTACCAGCATCAGTAGGAGTAGAAGCTCTAACATCTGCTACTAAATCAGTGATCGAGACATCTCTCTCATGACCTACTGCTGACAAAACTGGAATTTTTGAAGCAAAAACTGCTTGAGCAACTTCCTCAGAATTAAAAGCCTGCAAGCTTTCCAAGCTACCACCACCTCTAGTTAATACCAAAACATCTAACCCACCTTCAACAATGTTTGGATGTTCATTAAACCAGCGAATACCAGCTACAATTGAATCAATTGCATAAATTCCCTCAACCTTAATATCCCGATGAAAAACTTGAAAACCAAAATTACCCAAGTGTTTTTTAAAATCACGAAGTGCATCACCAGTTGCAGAAGTTAGTAAACCAATTTTAATTGGAAATTCTGGTAAAGTTCTTTTTCTATCTTCAGCAAAATAGCCCTTGTCAGCCAATTTTTGCTTCAAAACCTCAAATGCTTTTTGTAGAGCTCCTTCTCCCACTGGCACAATATGTTCAACGACAAAAGTTAATCTACCAGATGGCTTGTAAATATTAGTCTTACCAAAAACTTGGACTTCAAGCCCTTCTTCCAAAACAAATGGCAACTGTTGTAACCTAAACTGCCATAAAGCACACGATAAAACAGCCTGTTCCTTATTTTTTCCATCACTCAAAGAAAAATAAGCATGTTTTCTCAAACTCACCGAGGTTATTTCTCCTTGAATAACCATCTCAATGTTAGCCAACTGCTCGTTGAGTAAATCCAAATAATCATTAACAGAATAAACTTTAGGTGTGAGTTTCACTAGTAACCACCATTTTTTTATTAACTAAAAACCACACTATCCCAGCTACTAACATACTGGCAACAGTACCCCAAATAATATCAACAATTACTACTTGTTGTGACCAATTTTTCAAAGTTGCCCAATTACTTAAATCATAAGTGGCATAAGCCCCAAAACCATATAAAGCAGTATTTAGTAGTAACTCTCTCAAAGATTTAGCTTTAGCAAAACCCCAAAACCATAACATTAGAGGATGAAGAGCATAAAATATCAACCCAGGAAACAATAAAAAGTCATCTCTCAATAAATCCCCCAGTTCTGCAAAATAAAAATTTTTGGCTACCACACCCAGCCAAATTCCATCTATTAAGCCAAAAACGGCCAATAGTAACAAATAAGTAATAATAAAATTGTGCAAGCTATTAATCTTCATAACCCTATTGTAAACCAAGCTAGCAAATCTCCAACTCACTATTTTTTTACCTTAGTTGAGGTTGTAAATGATAGTAAGGTGGAGAGTTTTGGTAACGCTTAATTGCTAAAGAAATAATTTCTTCTAAGAAATCACCATAATTCATCCCTGTTAGTTTGGCCACTGAAGGCAGACAATCTGGTTCGTTGATTGAAGGATTAGGATTGAGCTCCAACACGTGAGGATTGCCCTGTTCATCTAGTTTTATTTCCACTCTGCCATAATCATGACAGTCAAGGATAGAGTAAGTATCCATGGCCATTTCTGTAATTAAAGAAATCAATTTTTTACTTACTCCTTTAGGTGGTCTCTCCTCTGTAATAAAGTTTTTAAAATCACTATGGTTACCAAACTTAGAATCGAAAGAATAAATATTCCACATTCCTTTTGGCATTTTATTAAATTGGGTTCTAGATAGAGGCAGGACTCTCAATTCATCACCATTGCCAATAATAGAAACATCATACTCATCCCCTGGTAAATATTCTTCTATCAAAGCTGGAGATCTTAATTCTTCTAGAACATATTTAATTTGACGTTTCAATTCTTGTTGATTTCTTACGACTGAATCTTGGTTAATCCCAATTGAGTTATCAGTAGTAGCTGGTTTCACGATTAAAGGAAAAACTAAATCATCTCTAATTTCGTCTTGCAAAGTAAAAGCATAATCCCACTTAGCCGTCGGAATTTGGTGATAAGTGAGTAGTTTTTTTACTTTAATTTTGTCAATCGCCAAACTCAAAGTAAATGGATTAGAACCGGTATATGGAATTTGATAAGCATCAAAAAATGAAGCCACATGAGGCTCTAACAAGCTTGAACCATTAATTCTCTCAGCCACATTAAATATCAAGTCAATCTTTTGTGACTGCATCATATTAGAGGCCGTTTTTAAATCGTTAAAGTCAATAAAAGAAGTTTTATAACCTCTTGTTTCCAAGGTATTTCGAATTTTATTGCCTACTGAAGTCAACTCTGCTTCTATTGCACCATCAGCGCCAGAAAAAGTATTGCAAGCAATTGCCAGATGAAGTTTTCTTTGCTCTGAAAGTTTAACTCGTCTAATTTTTTCGATTCTAGCTTGACCAGCCATAATTCTTTGATCAAACTTAGCCACAGAAAAACGATTAGCTCTCTTGGTTTTCCCTACAGCAGAAACCTCAGAGAAAGGAATAATTTCATAATTAATTTTTTCTAAAACTTTTTCCAGATTTTCCCTAGAATCATTAGGATTTTCTCCTTTAGTAGTAATCCAACCCAAAAATTCATAAGCAGCCGGAGGAACAAAAACAGTATCTCCAACTTCTTTATAGAACTCAAACTCATCTACTTGGTCTTTAGCCGAAAATTTTTCAGGAATATCGAGACTTGAAATTACTCCAGAATTTTCTGGAATAAAAGAGGTTCCAGTTAAATAAACCGCTGGTTCTTCTGGCTTATCAATTCTTGGAAAATACTCTCCCAACGCAATCTTGACTGCATACTCAATTAAGTCAACTTTCCAAGCTTGTTTGGAAAAAGAGTAAACTTCATCACCACCCATTCTTAGATTAACTTCAATAGGAACTGGACCAGTCGAAGTCTGCTTGGCTTCAAAATGAATACAACCATTGGTAATCCCTAAATGTTCCAAAACTGATTCTGCCATATCGACCAACTCTTTTTGATCTTCTTCTGGTAAAGCCGAAGGAATAGCCATTCCACTTTCCATAAAATATGGTTCTTCAGTTTTATAGTTATCAGTAATTGACCAATATTTAATTTTTCCATTCTGCAGTAAGATATCGATGTCAACTTCATCTCCGTCAATATATTCTTCGATCATCACTTCCAAGCCATCAGTTAAAGCTGATTCAACTTGAGTGTTAATATTTCTTTTCAAAAACTCATAAACTTCAAAAGCCTCTTCTTGATCTTCTGCCTTAATCACAAACGCACTACTGGAACCAAAAGTTGGTTTAAAAACAACGGGTAATTTTAAAGTTTTTAAGATCTCTTTTAACTCTTCATCTGATTTAACCAATGAATAATTTGGAGCAGGCAAATTGTGTTTTCTACAAAACTCACGGAAAGCAAATTTATTTCTGGCTTTAGAGGCAACCTTCCAAGAAATTCCTGGTTTTTTTAAGATTTCACTTAATTTGGCGGTCAACAAAACATCATCTTCCCAAAAAGTGACTACTCCATCAACTTGGTTTTTCTTGGCGTACTCAGTAATAGCTCTAATCGTAGCATCATGATTGGTGGTATCAACCAAAATCCAGTCATCAACATAGTTCTCTGCCCAGTTTTTTTGAGCATTAACTACGACTTTTTTTAGATTGGGAATCTTGGCGATTCTTTGGAGAATAAAACGTTTTTTAAGTGAACCAGTATTGATAATAAGGAGAGTTTTTTGATTTTTTAATGTTGATTTTTCTTGCATCGATGGGCTTTACCTCAATGCCCACACAGTTACTAATGAGTTATTATTGTATTTAAAGTTTTTAGAAAATAAATAGACAAAAACCCCTGGCAAAAAGCCAGGGGTTTTTTAGTTTCAATGATTAGCTAATTTAATTAGCGATCTCTTCTAGATCTATCAAAACCACCGGATCTGCCACCGAAACCACCACGACGGTCTCCACCACGGAAACCACCTCTGTCGCCACGATCTTCTCTAGGCTTTGGAGGTTGAGCGATCTTAATAAACAACTTACGACCTTGAACATCCTGGTCATTAAGCTGTTCCATAGCTTTGGCTGCATCTTCTGCGGAAGCGAACTTAACAAAGGCGAAACCTTTGGAACGACCTGTTCTGAAGTCTGTAATTAATTTACATTCCTCAACTTGGCCATATTGACCAAACATATCGCTAAGCTCTTCTTCTGTCAAAGAATATACAAGATTGCCAACGTAAAGTTTGCTTGGATCCTGTGCTTGATTAGTACTATCTTGAGAGGTAAACATATTGTCCTCTTTTTTGAGTCACTGTAGCTGACTTAATCCTACAGACTCTTTCAAATAAAACCGGACAAAATGCTTAGTGTCTTTTAAAAATCTAAGAACTGCCGTTCAGTCAGAAACACCATTATAACCTATAATTATAAATTAGCTACTAGAAAAACATTTAGAGAATTCTTTCCAACTCTAAACCAATTTCTGAAAAACCATTTCTTTTATAAAAACTGATTGCTTTTTTATTTTTCCAATAGGCAGCTACGTAAAGTTTTTTGATTTTTTTGACTTTGGCACACTTGGTTGCTTGATTAATTAATAACTGACCAATTCCTTTGGATCGATATTCTGGATGAACTCCAATATTCTCTATTTCTAAATAAAGACTATGACGATAACCGAAATCTTTTTCAGCTAAAGCGATATAGCCAACTACTAATTCTTTAATCTTTGCTAAGTAACATACGCCATAGCTACCAGCTGCCAATTTTTTATAATAAGTAACTCCTTTTTTGGAAAAAGGCCAATTTAAATCAATATCACTGTCATGGGGTGCATCATTTAAAAATACAAAGTTATTTAACTCTTGAATTTTTGACCAATCATTTTCTTTGGCCAAAACAATTGACAAATTATTTTTTATTGAGTTTATAATCATGATTCTTAATATAAATATATCTCTTTAAAATATGAAAAACATCTACCAGGAATCACTTACTTACCACAAACAACACATTGGTAAACTAAAAACTGACAGTATCGTCGGTAAATTAACCGACAAACAAAACTTATCTTTAGCTTATACTCCTGGAGTAGCAGAGCCCTGCCGAGTTATTGCCAAAGACAAAAAACTAGCCTATGACTATACCCTCAAAGGTAGAACCGTTGCTGTCATCTCAGATGGCTCTGCTGTTTTGGGCTTAGGAAACATTGGCGCAGAAGCTGCCTTACCAGTAATGGAAGGCAAGGCTTTACTAATCAAACAATTTGGTGAAGTTGATGCTTTTCCATTGGTAATTAACACCCAAGACCCAAGAGAAATCATTAGGTTTGTTAAACAAGTCGCTCCTACTTTCGCTGGTATCAATCTTGAAGATATTGCAGCTCCAGCTTGTTTCCAGGTTGAAGAATCACTCCAAGATCTCGGGATTCCAGTTTTTCATGACGACCAGCATGGAACAGCCATTGTGGTAAGAGCAGCCCTACTCAATGCTGCTAAAGTAGTTAACAAACCATATGAATCATTGAAAGTGGGTATTATCGGGGCTGGCTCGGCTGGTTTGGCCATTGCCAGAATGATCTTGGGACTAAACTGTAACTCTGACTCTTGTTCACAAGTTAAAGCTGCCAAACCAGTTGCAGATGTAATCGTTTTTGACCGTCAAGGAGCTCTAGTTGTAGGAAGAAACAAACAAAACATCTATAAACAAGCTGTCGCTGGTTTGTCTAATAAAGAAAAAAGGGCTGGTTCACCAGAACAAGCTCTCAAAGGTTTTGATGTAGTGATTGGTGTTTCTGGTCCCGGATCAATTTCAACCACAACTATTAAAAATATGAATGATAAACCAATAGTTTTTGCTTTGGCTAATCCAACTCCGGAGATAATGCCAGCAGAAGCGCTAAAGGCTGGCGCTTTTATTATCGCAACCGGCAGAAGTGATTTTGCTAATCAAATTAATAATGTCTTAGCTTTCCCTGGAATATTTAAAGCTGTTGTTCAAGGTAAACTTACCAAGATTACCTACGAAATGAAACAAGCCGCTTCTGATGAAATTGCCAAACTGGTAAAAAATCCGAGTGTAGACCAAATTATTCCAAGTGTCTTCACCGAAAAACTGGCAGAAAAAGTGGCAACAGCAGTACTAAATCAGACTTAAAAACAATTAGGTACCAAAATAACGATCTCCATAGTCACCTAGACCTGGAACAATGTATTTTTTATTATTCAACTGCTCATCAACTGCAGCCACAAAAATCTCTAAATCCAGTTTGGGAAATTCTTTTTTCAAACGATCAATTCCTTCTGGAGCAGCCACTACACTCACGATTCTAATCGCTTTTGGTTTCTCTTTAATAACCTTATTAATCAAATGAGCAATTGAGCCACCTGTGGCTAACATCGGATCGGTAATAATCACGACTGAATTAGAAGTTATTTTGGGCAACTTCCAATAATATTCTCTAGCAACAGCTGTTTCTTCATTTCTTTCCATTCCAACAAAACCAACCTTAATCCTGGGCAAAAGTTTCATGGCACCAAATAACATTGCTATTCCAGACCTAAGCACCGGAATAATAATAATTTCATCATTGATTTTGGCGACATTAATTTTTGCTAATGGTGTAGAAATTTGTTCTTTTCTAAAAGTCAAACCAGCTACAGCTTCAGCAAATAAAAAACTACAAATACGATCAGAATATTCTCTGAATTTTTCTAAAGAAGTTCGTTGATCCCTTAAATGGCTAAGTGAGTCAACTACAAACGGATGTTCTACCAAGTGAAGTTTTTTCATTAATTATTCTCCTTTTACTTTTTCAAGCATACCTAGTTTTTCCAAACCAACCAGTAACAAAAAAGCATCAAACAAAAGATTGCTTTCTTCTTTATTGGCTGTCGGATATGCTAAATAGTCACTTTTACTTTCTTGAGGAAATAAAATCACTCCTTGGCCAGGATCTGCTCCAGAGCTAACATTCCCTTTACCCATGGTATCAACATTACCTGCCCACCAACCAGGAGCTACTAAAACTGGGTATTCAGTTTCATCGTTAAATGGATCATGAAACATCTGCGTACCAGCATTCTGCATATGCCCACCAACCACAATACCTGGTTTATCATGCATATAAAGATCATAATTTCTTTTTAAACCAAAGGTTGGCTTGGAAAATGAACCATGATTGCCAAGTTTATCCAAAACCGCCAGAGTATAAGGCAAAGCAGCCTCTGGCCCAACTGCTAGCTCGATTGTAGATAAGTGATGAATAAGTGGAATATCGGCATGACGAGCCAAGTAACTTCCTGGAGCGATTGGATCCTCTCCATTTTTCCAGTTTTCATCCCTTAAATTTGAATCTAATAATAAGGCCAAACCCTTCTCTTCTGATCTTGAAATAAATCTTGCCGTCTTATCTAAAACCTCTCTGCGGTTGGCTAGTTTCCCAACCGTACTATCAATCAAGTTTCTTAAATAAATAACCACAGCATGAGGGTTGTTAATCACAAAATCACGTTGAAATTTATTCGCTCTATTAAAACCATCTGTCTGTTCATTGCTACCAATCCTCACATTAGAAATAAGTTGTAATAAAATCGGTAATTCTGTTTCAATGTTAAATTTGAGATGAGAATAAACAGGCTCTCTTTTCAAATCATCACCGTTATGACCTTTTTCTTCAAGTATTTTCAAAGCTTTTTTATTTGGCAGACTTTCCATCTCTTCAGGTGTTTCGGCAGACGCAAAAATATCCCACTCAATATTTGGCTCAGTTCCAAATTCAGCCAGAACCAACTCTCTTAGCTCGGCAGTCATGCCTTGTTTTTCAGTACTATTTAACAGACCCAAACCTCTTTGAGCTAAATCTGCATGCCCCAAAGTTGGCAATGGAGTATGAACTACTTCTTTTGAACGATTTTTATATTTACCTACTGGTCTGGTCATTAATACACTAGTCATTCCTTTACCAGTTGTATAAGGCCTACCCAATCTCACCCCAAATTGATCAACTGGCAAACTTTTATTAACCGACTTAATTGTTCCAGACGACACCATGTAAATTGGAAAAGATGAACCAGCATGATGTTCTTTGCCTACAGCCAACTGGTGAATGTGGGCAGAAGCCGCTCCTGCTGGCCTATTAGCTTCAGACTTTTTAAGTAGTTCTTCTCTATTACCATGCAAAGCATCATATTTGCTTTTACTGGTAGGATTATGTCTTGTTTCTAAAACTGACTGCTGTCCATCAGCAAATACAAAAGTCACTTGACCACCGTTCAAAATAGTGTCAACATTACAAGCTTCAGCCAATATAGCCCAAGGATCAATCGTAGTAGACTCATGAGCCCAACCAGGATGGCCCCAATAATGACTAACCATACCAATCACTTTGCCTGCATCAGCTAGTGGCCTTAAGATTTCATCACGAAAATAATTAAGTTGCTCCTGAAGATGCATATTCAAACCAGTCATATTAGTGGTTAAATATTTGCTTTTAACACCTTCAATTTCATCTCCCAAAAAAACAATTTTGACATTGCTAGTATCAAAAACAATTGGCTTTCCAGCCTCATCATAGCCAACAACAATCTCATCATCTTCCAACAAAAAATCACGAAGTTTTTTTAGCTCCTCGTAATCAGTTGCAGCATGACCAATATGTAAATCTCCAATTAAAAGTACTAACAATGGTTCATCTCCTTCAACCCGATACTCCAGATCCATCGTGGGCTGAATATCCATAATTAGTTGTTGTTGGAGCTCAATTAATTCTCTTCTTTTTTCATAATGAGTTTTTCTCTTTTGTTCTTTTTCTGCTGCCAATACCATCAGCGAATCCTTTCTAAATTAATTTTTTGCCAAAAAAAATCCGCCTATTAGGCGGAAGTAACACTTAAAAAATTTTTCTGGTCAAAATAAATAAAAACATAACCAGGGTTTGAGTATATAGATACTAATGTACTTTTTGCAAGCAGCTAAAAAACTTAAATTATCAAGCTAAAATTTTTTATTAAAAACAACTGTTAAAAATATTTGTGAAATTTTAAAAATATCTTTTTCTTTTAGATGAGGACCTAGTGGCAAATAAATAACTTTTTGTCTTTTAGTCCAACCAAAATTATCTAACTCAAATCGAACCATCAAACCATTTGATCTTAACTTGTTTAAAATTTCTACAGCATCATCAAGAAATAGACCAACAGGAAAAGCTCTAAGTTTTCCATAATCTCTTTGAGCAAAATTAATTCTAAAAAATTGTTTAGACTGCCAAAGTGGTTCTAATAGCTTTTGGTAAAGTTCAACTTGGTTGACCTTGGTAATAAAAATATGTTGATGGTTAATTTTAAAACTTAGATTTTTAAAAAAACTAAAACCGCTACCAGCCAGCTGACTATCTCCGATATGGTCGTAGCCAACCAGCATTGTCAGTTCAGCTAATTTGTTCCACCACTGCTGCCATTTTTGAAAAGGTAAAACTAAAACCATTAATAAACAACATTGAAATAAAATCCACCACCATAGGACTTTTAACCGATAAATTAATGTCTGATTAATAGGAGTTGGTTTTAATGCTGATAATAAACTCTTTGGACCATAGAGATTGCTACCTTGAAGGGGAACTACTTTCCTCAAACTATCAATTATTACATGACGCTCAGTAATTAAAGAAATTTTCTTTGAATCAATAACACGATGAACTGAGTCTTCAATTAACAAACTATTTTTAGGTAAAACATCAAGCCATTTTTCTGCCTTATTCAAAAGTTTATTTGTAATGCCAACTGCGTGAAAAATTACCACTAAATCTGGTTGGTATTTTTTTAGATATTGTTTAAAAATTTTTACCGAAGTTTGAAAACCTCGATCAACAGGATAAGTTTTAACAATTAAACCATGAGCGCTCATGTTTTTTACTACATCATCACAATAAAAATCAGGCACTAAAATTATTGAACCAGCTTGATAACCAAAATATTTAAGTAAATCCCAAAGAGCATCTTCCCATGAAAGATAAAAAAAATGAGCCAAATTAACTGGTGGAAAAGTGGTTTGGTTAGTTAGGTAATACCACCAACCAACTGGTTGAATTGGAGCCATAAATCTTAAATCTACTAAAAATTAACCTTTTCTAATAACCACTCCATAGTGGCCACCATAACCAACATTACACAAGTCACCACCATCTGTTAGTTGCTTTAAAGTAGCATTAATTCCTTTGATTGAATTTAAAGTTTTGACTATTTGGTTTAAATCAATCCCCTGATATTTAAATGAACCAGAAAGCAAAGCCAATCCACCAGCGTTCAATTTACTGACTAGTAATAGTAAGTTTTCATAACCCAACTGGTCTGGTAAGTCTGGAATTCGACAAAAAGTAAGAGCATCATAATTCAAATCAGTAAACTGTAAAATTCTCCAAATAGAATCCTGGAGCGAAACAACTCTACCAAGAGCTATTTCTTGTTCTCCCTCTTCATATAAGATTTGATGGTTAATTTCTTCATCAAAAACCTTAAATCTTGGATAATAGTTCTCATCACATAACACTAATTTATCTACACCTGGATAAAGGTGCCTATATTTAGATTCTGGAGAACAAATAAAAAATCTTTCTGGAAACATTCCACCCACTCCAGCTGTCAAAACTGTTCCTCTAAAATCAGTTGTTTTTAAACCAATGTTTTCATAAACATGCCCAAATTGAGCAATATACATTTCTGTATGACTCAAACTATCTGCGCTACTATTTGACCAAGTTTCTCTCATTTTCATTAATTCTAAAAAATATCTTCACCATTTTTGTAAATAACTTTCTTCAACTTCCCAACCACCCTGAAGTTCACTACTCCAATGAACCTTCTCTCTAACTACATAATAATATTTATAATTTTTATATTCTACAAACTTAACAAGACAGTTTATTTCTCCATTTAGTCTTACCCCTTCACCAAACTTGAATCTGGGAGCTTTATCTTTAAATTCACTCAACAAAGATTCTTCAACATTGATCTGTTGAGGGGTGATGGTTTCCTGATGAAATTCAGCTGGCTCCATATCTCTCTGATAGGCAAGCAAAAGCAATTTGTAGTGGTAACCAGGACCATCACTAGCCAAACCCAAAATTCTATAAATACCATCCTGATATACAACAAGAGAGTTATCTGAGAATTTTGGGGTAATCATCTAAAGGATATTATAAGTGATAGATTGAAAATTTTCTTGTATGAGCGGAAGGGGTGGCCCGCTTCGCGTGCATTAGGCAGGCGCTTCGCAAACTCAACTAAAACAAGAGTATTATGTTCGCTTGCCGGCAGGATTGAGAAAAACCATCACCTATCCCATTCAGATAAAAAAATTGGCAAAAGCCAATTTTTTTATCTGGCGGA
>CAYSQA010000002.1:0-117191 GCA_964433225.1 uncultured Pseudomonadales bacterium | reverse complement strand
GCGGAAGGGGTGGGATTTGAACCCACGAAGCCCTTGCGGGCGCCGGCTTTCGAAACCAGTGCAATCGACCACTATGCGACCCTTCCTTACTATGATGGAGATTATACCTCAATTACCTTGTTTGGTTGACAAAATTTCTCTTCTTTGTTCAATAAACCACCACTTAATCAACTCAACTAAACCTAGTTGCAAGAAACCTAACAAAACTAAAGCCGCCATTACTAAAGGGTGTAAACTCACTGTATCTAAAAATCTTTGTAAAGGAGACCAATAGACACTGGCAAACATAATAATGAAACTACTTAGAACTGCCCAATTCATTAATTTATTACTAAATAACTTTTCCTGCCAAATATTTTTTCGTAAACTTTTGACTGAAAATAAGTAAAGTAAAGAATCAGTCGCCATTACTACAAAAATAATCGTTCTTATTTCTACCAAGGGCATCTCGATTAATCTTAAAAAGTAATATAAACCTAAAGTTAAAAAATGAACTAGCCCAATAATAATAATCAAGGCTTTCATCTCAGCATCAAAAATAGAGGAATCCTGTCTCCTTGGTTTATCATTCATGACATCATCGTCACTTTCTTCGAAAGCCAAAGAAATTCCCGGCAAACCATCCTCAACTAAGTTGATCCATAAAATCTGAACCGCCGTAATCGGTAATGGCCAACCCAGAATTAAACTTCCACCCACTATAAATAAACCAGCAAAAACGTCAGTCAATAAATAAGTCACGATTTTTTTCATTGTCTCAATAATGATCCGCCCCTCTTTGATTGCCATTACAATCGACTTGAAATTACTATCCAAAAGCACCATGTCAGCAGTTTCTTTGGATACATCACTGGCTTCATTAACCACCACTCCTATCTCAGCCGCCTTGAGTGCTGGAGAATCATTAACCCCATCCCCTGTCATAGCCACTACTTCATTCATGTCTTGTAAAGCTTGAACAATTTTAAGTTTTTGATCCGGAGTTGTCCTCGCAAAGAGTAAAATTTCTGGTAATTTTTTCTCGATTTCTTTAATCGATAGCTTCTTTAGTTCTTCTCCAGTCATCACATGATCTTCAGTTAGTTCTTCAGCTGTAAAACCAACTTTTCTCAAAACAGTAGCTGCTGTCTCTGCATAATCACCAGTAATCACTTTCACCCCAACCCCTGCTTTTTTGACTAGTGCTAGAGCTTCTTTAACTCCAGGACGGACCTTATCTTCAAAAGCAAAAATCCCTTGCCAAACAAATTTTTCAACCTCAGCTAATTTAACTTTTTTAGAAAAAATCCTGTGGCCGACTGCTACCATTCGATAACCTTCAACTCCAAGTTTTTTTATTGTTGCTAATTCCTTTTTTTGATCTGCTTTTGATAAATTACTTTTGGAAAGAATTAGTTCTGGAGCTCCAATGATTAAAGCATGAAATTTTTTATCTTTTTCGATTAGACTTGCTGCGTATTTTTTTTCCGAAGAAAAAGGGATATTTTCTATTCTCTTGCATTGTTTCTTTAATTCTTCTACAGAGTTAATTCTCGGCCAAACCTCACCTTTTTTCAGTTCTTCCTTGGCCCAAGATGCCAAAGCATCACCCACCTCATCAACCTCATCATTAACTAACACAGCTGCTTTGAGTAAAATTTCCTTATTACCAACTGTCTCTGCAACAGTTAAAACTCCTTCGGTCAAAGTTCCGGTTTTATCACAACAAATGACTGTCACACTGCCCAAGGTCTCTGCAGAAATTAGTTTTCTTACTAAAGCTTTTTGCTTAAAGATTTTTTGCATGCCCAAAGATAAAACAACCGTTAAACTCACCACCAAACCTTCAGGTATAGCCGAAACAGCCACTGCAACCGCTGTTTCTAGCATTTCCAAAAAGTGATTGCCTCGCCACCAACCAAAAAGTAAAATCAATAAAGATCCAACTCCCACCGTAATTGATAAAATTTTTGATAAGCCTGCTAGTTTAATTTGTAATGGAGTTGGTTTTTCTTCCAAAGTTTCCAAAGTATGAGCAATTTTACCCACCTCGGTCTCAAAACCAGTTTTAATAACTAACATCCGACCCACCCCAGACATAACAGTTGTCCCCATATAAACAAATTTTTCTGCTTGATCACTTTGAGGACCTGCTACTTTAATCTTTTCCAACTCTTCGAATTCTTTTTCATCAACCAATTTTTTGACTGGACGACTTTCTCCAGTCAAAATTGACTCAGAAACTTTTAAGTTCTCTGCTATAACAATTACACCATCGGCTGGAATACTCTGCCCAGCTGAAACCAAACAAATATCACCAGGGACCACTTCTCCTAAAGGAATGATCTTTTTCTCACCATCACGAATCACCATTGCCTTTGGCTTCAAAAAAGACTTCAAAGCTTCAAGTGATTTGGCCGCCTTCTTTTCCTGGAAAAACCCCAAGGAAGTATTCAAAATCACTACTAACATGATTACTAGTGCATCAACATATTCATGCATCAGCACTGTCACTAGACCAGCAAAAAATAAGATATAGATCAAAGGAGAAGTCAGTTGAGAAATGAAAATCTTGAGTAAACTATATTCTTTTTTATGAGCTAGCTCATTTGGACCAATTTTTTTAAGAATTTTTTTAGCTTCTTCGGTCGTTAAACCAGTTTGAAAAAAATGTTGATCCAACTTCATTATTATTCTAGTCTAGCAAATTAGATTTATGAATTATATATAAGTTTATATAATATAAAAAAAATATTATATTTTTAGGATCTTAAGTCCCCTTGAGTATAAAAATGTCCCTATAAATAAAATGTAGCAAATAATTCCTAAAATTAGTGATTCAATTATTTTTCCATCTGTTAAGAGATTAAAAAGCATAAAACTTATAAAAGAAAAAATAATATTCATTGAATTTCCAATTAAAAATATGTTGTATAGTGTTCTATTCTCTTTCCAATAAGAAATTTGTGGAACAGTCACAACTGCTAACCAGGCAAAAATAAATTCTGGTTTTCCATAAATAAATGAAGTCAAATACATAAATAAATTCATTAATCCAAGAAACTGTGGATGCCAAGGTTCTCTTTCTGGTATTTGTTTTGTCACACCTTTAACCTTAGACCATAAAGTATCAATGTTAACCTTAATTAATAAGCTTGCTAAAAATGCATATATGTAACTAATAAACAATGGAGTAAGTTTGTAAATTTCGATGCAAATCATTTAACATATAATAACATATCAAAAAATATCTTTGTGCACCCACCAGGACTCGAACCTGGATTAATGGTTCCGCAAACCATTGTTCTATCCCTTAAACTATGGGTGCTTGAACTCTGGTATTGTACGCTGAATCAAGAAATTCGGCAAGAAATACTAATTGAGTTATAGTATTACTAATAAAATATGAAAAGAACCGACCTCAAACTCGAACCAAACCAACTTAGCCAATTACTAAAAATGAATCGTATACCAACCTCTTTCAAAGAAAAATTAGAACATTGTCACTCTGACCAAGCTCAATTTATTTCTACCAATGAAGAAGAACTAGAAAAAATTCTAGACCTACTTCCCCCTCCACATTTGGCTAATAGCCAAAAGCAACAACTCAGAGAGTTATTAACCATTACTTTGCAAAAAATGAGTTAGATTTTTTCTGGAAAATATTTTTTCTTTTTAAGTTTTTCTGGTAACAAACTCTTTTTTTGAGGATACATCTCATAACCCTGACCATAGCCTTGTTTTTTCATCAAAGCTGTCACTGGGTTTCTTAACTCCATAGGAATTGGCAAATTAGCAAAGCTTTGCACATCAGCCTGAGCTGATCTAAGGGCATCATATGCTCGACGATCTTTTTTGGCTTTAGCTAAATAAATAGCTCCATGAGAAAGATTGATCGCACACTCTGGGTAACCAATCACTTGGCAAGCTTTAAAAACCTCATTAGCTACTACTAAAGCAGTAGGTTGGGCCATCCCTACATCTTCACTAGCAAAAATTACCATTCTTCTGGCAATAAAAAGAGGATCTTCACCAGCCGCCACCATTCTAGCCAAATAATAAACAGCAGCATCTGGATCACTAGCTCTCATGCTCTTGATAAAAGCACTAATAGTGTTGTGATGTTCTTCACCATGTTGGTCATAACGAAGATGTTGAGACTGCAAAGCATTTTTAAGGTGCCCCAAAGTTAAATCTCCATAAAGAGCAAAAGTATGTTCAATTATCGTTAAAAGTTGCCTGGCATCACCATCAGCAAACCTCAGCAACCACTCTTTAGCCTCCTTGTTAATCGTTAACTTTAGGCTTTTGGGTTCTTTTTTGAGCAGTTTGATCGCTCGGTCAATCACAGCCAACATTTCTTTTTCAGTTAATGAATTGAGAACATAAACTCTAGCTCTAGAAAGTAGTGGAGAAATTACTTGAAAACTAGGATTTTCTGTGGTTGCTCCAATTAAAATCAATGTTCCATCCTCAACATAAGGTAATAAAAAATCTTGTTGAGCTTTATTAAAACGATGAATCTCATCCAAAAATAAAACTGGAGCCGTATAATTTTCAGTAAGCTGACGTTGTTTTTTAGTTTCTTCAACTATTTTTCTAATGTCAGCTTTACCAGCGCTTACCGCTGACAACTCAACAAAATCATGGCCAGTTTTACTAGCTAAAATTCTGGCTAAAGTGGTTTTTCCAACCCCAGGAGGACCCCAAAAAATCATGCTAGAAATTATGCCTAATTCGAGCATTACCCTCAGCGGTTTACCTTCTCCAACTAAATGAGTCTGACCCATAAAATCAGTTAAAGAGGCTGGTCTTAAACGAGCAGCTAAGGGCATAGAAACATTCACCACAACCTAGAGCTTACACCTTTTCTAAACACGAAAAAAGAGCGAAATTTTATTCGATCCTAATCAATACTCTTCCAGTCATTTCCTCTGGTTTTTTTAAACCTAATAAATCAATCATTGTCGGGGCCAAATCAGCCAAGATTCCCTGATCTAATTGTGTAGGATTATGTTCAAGTTTTTTGGCTACAAAAATGCAGGGAACAGGGTAAGTAGAGTGAGCGGTATCTATTTCTCCTGTCTCATTGTCAATCATTTCTTCGATATTGCCATGATCAGCAGTAATAATCAGCATGCCATTAGTTTTGTTAATTGCTTCTACAATTTTACCAACCTGAAGATCAACTACTTCGCAGGCTTTGATACCAGCTTCCAAATTACCAGTATGACCAACCATGTCACCATTACAAATGTTAACTACGGCCGCATCAAAACTTTGGAGCCCGATTTCTTCGACTAAAGCATCAGCAATTTCTTTGGCTGTCATTTCTGGCGCCTCCTGATAAGAACTGACTTTTTTGGAAGGAAAAATCAGGACATGTTCTCCAGGCAAATATGTTTCTACTTTGCCATCAATATAATAAGTCACCATTTTCTCTTTTTCTGTCTCGGTTAACCTTAGCTGCCTGACACCTTGTTCAGATAAAAATCTACCGAGATTAACCTGAATATCCTCCCTGGGAAAAACAACCGGCACTACCATATCACTATCATAATCTGTCATGGTAACAAAAAATAAATCTTGATATCGCTTGTTTCTAATAAATGTTTTGACAGTAGCTCCTTTTAGTTGATCTTCTGTCAAGGAACTACCACAACTCCCACCGCTCAAATCACGATATTCAAAATCAGCCAAAACAAAAGCCCAACTTAGTTGTCTGGGTCGATCTACCCTAAAATTAAAAAACACGACTGCATCACCATCATCAATAGTTGGTAAACTCCCATCTTCTCTTTTAACAATAATTGGCTCCACAAACTCATCTGTCACCTGACGATCGTATGAACTTTGCAAAGCTCTTTGCCAATCATCAGTTAAAAGCCCCTTGCCTTCAGTTAAAGCCTCATAGGCTTTCTGAGTACGATCCCAATTGCGGTCACGATCCATCGCATAGAATCTCCCCATAATCGAAGCTATTCTGCCGACTCCAAGGTCAGCCATCAACACCTCTAAATTTTGTAAAGTGGGCAAACCAATTGTCACTTGAGAATCTCTGCCATCAGTAAAAGCATGAACTTCAACATTAGTAAGCTGATGCTCCTTGGCCATTTTAAGCAATGATTCTAGATGCTTAACACTAGAATGGACAAGACCTGGTCCAACTAAACCCATAAAATGAAGCTTGCCACCGGTTTGTTTGACTTGGTTAAAGGCTTTTTGCAACGTCTCGTTAACAAAAAAGGAGCCATCCTCAATAGCCTGACTAACTCTTGGCAAGTTTTGGCGCACAATTCTACCAGCCCCAATATTCATGTGACCTGTCTCAGAATTGCCATCCACTCCTTTTGGCAAACCGACATATTCTCCACTTGCTCCCAATTGAGTATGTGGATATTTGAGCCAAAGAGCATCCATTACTGGTGTTTTGGCTAACTCAATGGCATTTCCAGCCGTCTTGGGACCAATACCCCAACCATCAAGAATTAGCAACACCACCGGACCATTTTTGAGTTCATACTTGGTCTGATTAGCAACAAAGGGAATCTCTTTATCTATTTTTGGCTCTAAAATACGTTGGTTTTTGACTAATTGTGGGCCAGTTAAATTGTCATTCATGACTATTCCTTGTTATGATTGTTAAAAGTTAAAGCTATGCTAATAATAATACCTGACTAAGGGTTTATGCAAAGTACTAAAGAAGCCACCATTACTAGAATCATCGAAACCGGTAAAATTTCCGATGACGATCAAACAAAAGAATTTCAAAAATTGGAGTTAACCATCAAAGATACTGGTGAAACTGTCGAAATTCTCCATACCCAAGAACCATATACTCGCTGGGAACCTTATCAGTTAAACCAACAAGTAGTTGTTCAACAACCAGAAGGATTAACAAGCTGGATCATTACTGATTTTTTCAGGATTCCGGCTTTGGCTCAATTATCGTTGATTTTTATTACTCTAGTAATTTTAATTGGCAAATGGTGGGGAGTCAGATCTCTAATTTCTTTAGCCTCTTCATTTGTGGTAATTTTTGGTCTAGTTTTACCATTAATTATCCAAGGATTTAACCCCCTCCTAATTACCTTAATCGGATCATTAATTATTGTCCCTACTACTTTTTATCTTTCCCATGGTTGGAAAGTAAAAACTCACATCGCCATCGCCGGCACTTTAATTGCCTTGTTTTCTGCTGGCCTCCTGGCTACTATCTTTATGGATAATACTTATTTAACTGGTTTTGCTAGCGAAGAAGCAGGTTTTTTAAGTGTTATGACTAAAAATCAGCTAGATATTAGAGGCCTTCTTTTAGCTGGCATTATCATCAGTTTACTGGGAACACTAGATGACGTCGCTATCTCCCAAGCTTCATTTGTTCAACAACTTAAAGAAGCAGACCCAAAAATGTCCTTCAGAGAGTTGTTTATTAGAGCCATGAGAGTTGGCCAAGACCATATCTCTTCAATGGTTAATACTTTAGTCCTAGTTTACGCTGGAGCTTCTCTACCACTACTATTACTTTTTCTAACTTCAGATACTAGCATCAGCCAAGTTTTAAACTTGGAAATTGTTGCCGAAGAAATCGTCAGAACTCTTTCAGGATCAATTGGCATTGTCTTAGCCGCCCCAATCACAACCTTAATCGCGGCTTCTGTTTTCACTAATAAAAAAGATATCCCTAAAGAACCAATTCCTAGAAAGAAAAAAGAGAAGTTTCATCTTTAAACCCTGCTATACTAACAATGACTATGAAACAGTTAATTTTATTTGATATTGATGACACTATCTTTAACACCATCCTCTTTAGAAAAATCCAGGATGAAACTTTGGCTAAATACCTAGACATTGCTGACCTAGAAATCAAAAAAATTAGAAGTGAATATTATTACCAACTTGAAAGAGGTAGTGATTTTTCTATTGATGAATTTCTCAAAATAATTGCTGAAAAATATCAGCATGATTTTTTAGAAATAAAAAAAGTTTTCCTTAATAAAAAAAATGTTGAGTTATGCCTATACACAGAAATCCCTGAGGTTTTGACTAAATTAAAAAAACAACACTATTCTTTAGGGGTTTTTTCTGAAGGACATAAAAGCTTCCAACTTCACAAACTTAAGGCTAAAAATATAATTAGTTTTTTTTCTCAAAGTCATCTTTATATTTTAAGAAGAAAAATCGATCCGACTATCTTAAAAAGCCTACCCAAAAATACCATCATTATTGATGATAAGCCAGATATCCTCGAGGAACTTAAAAAATTCAACAACCTCAAACCAATTCAAATAATAAGAGAAAATAAAAAACATGAGCCAATTGTCTGCAAAGACATCATTAACAGTACAGAACAATTATTACCGTTGCTCCAACTTGACTAATCTTGATAAAGCAAATAGCAATACCAAAGCAGAAATATACTGTACTGGTACTAAATAACTTTGGTAAACAACGGCGTCGATCATAATCGCCAAAACAGGAAAAACCAACTCTAATAATGTAGACAGTCTAACTGGGGTTGTCTTTAAACCTTTATAATAAATATAGAGAGCCACCATTCCAGTAGACAAAGCAATAAAAGTTAGACTTATCCACTGACTAAAATCAGGTAAGAAAAAGTTATTTCTTTGAAAAATAATTAAAGCCAACCCAGCAAAAAAAGTAGTTGCCAAAAACCTCAAACCGGTAGCCTGCTTTGAGTCTACTTTGTTTAAAATCTTTTTGGAAAAAGTTGTGCCAGTCCCCCAAAAAAAAGCTGCTCCAAGCGCGTACAACGCCGCCAAAATATTATTACCATCCTGACTAAGAGAAACACTTCCAGTGGGAAAAGTAATATAAAAAGCAGCAATCAAAGCCACTGCCGCCCATAACCAATAATAAGATGAAAATTTTTCCTGCAAAATTATTTTTGCTGAACCAATTGCAAAGATAGGTTGGAGTTTTTGTAATAAAAAAACCACACTAAAAGAAATAAAAAATACTTGCTGCAAAGCAGCTGTAAATAAAATTGTTCCTAACAAACCACTAAAAAGAGCCACTAACAAAACCTCTTTCCAGACTTGTTTGAAATATTTAAATTTTAATTTCCAAATAATCGGTAATAAAAAAACCACTCCTACTAAATGCTCAAAAAAAACTATTTGTAAAGGTGACAAAACAAATAAATTTCTTCTAATCACCCCATCAAAAGCCCATAAGCCTGCAGCTAAAACTATATATAGTGGTCCAAAATTAAATTTATTCAACATTTAGGCTTTGTTTTATATCTCTTATATCCTTACTAATCTGTTCTTTTAATAAAGAAAAATCTGTAAAATCCATTACACCTCTTATATATTGCTCTAAAGAAAACTCAACTTCTCGTCCATAAATCTGAGCTGAAAAATCTAGAACAAAGATCTCCAACACATCATAATGCTCATTCTTAACCAGCCTCGGACCAAAGTAGGCAGCTCCAGGAAAAACCTTGTTATCGATTTTTACCCAACTAGCATAAACCCCTTTTTTCAAATTAGTTGGCAAAACTTGTGGATCCAAGTTAATGGTTGGATAAGCCTTCTTTGTTCCTTCTTTTGCCCCATGGAAAACCTGTGATTTATAAAACATCTAGTCTTTCTTTTCTGTGGCTGAAACAGTGGCTTCTGGTTTTTTTTCTTGAGCCTTGTTTAAATCTTCAAGCTTAATATCCCAGACTACACCATCCTCTTCATGTAAAGCTGCCCAACAAAACCATAACTGAGGGTAACCACCAACCCGCTGACCATCTTGTGTGACAATCACTTCTGAACCCACCCTTCCAGCTCTAACTTCGGTTCCTTCAAAGTTTCTTACCCGAACCTCTTCTTGAGGTAAATCATTCAAAGAAAAAGCCAGTGACTTTTCTCCCACTGGAACTACATACATCATTTCTTTCTTGGGAAAACGTTTATTTTGATAAGAAACATAATCAGGAATTTCCTCCGTGGCCAAATAACCACTATAAGGGTTAAAACTATAATTATTAAAATAACCAGTATCTTGACTCAAAACCTCGGCATCATAGTGATTGATTCTCACATCTTTAAAGGTCAATACTTGCGTGGTTTTGACCAAATCCAAACTCACTTTATTAAAATTTCCAGCAATAGCTCTGCCCAATCCTTGTGACCACAAACTTTCTGTTTTAGTGTCATAAAACACTAAATTAGCCTTGTAAAGCAAGCCACTAGCTCTGAATTTGAGGCCCTGATCTTCGGCACTAGCTCGATAAACAGCAATCGACTCACAAAAAGGGCTATAAGTTACAGCATAGGGAACTCCCTCCATAAAATCATTAACTACCTCATGCCAAACTAAAATATTTGCAGGATAAAATCTCTTCTTGCCCGTAATATCTACTAACACTCCTTTAGTGGAATCTTTAAGTTGTTTCTGAGCTTCTTTAACAGAAATAAATTTAGGCTCATAAATTTCTGGAATATCATCTTTACCTACCTTACCCAAAATTAATTCATCAGTCTCGATACTCTTCTCTAGCCAATTTGTTCTAAATGAATTAAAACGCTGATAACGATGAAACAAGTTATAACCATAACTTCCAACTAACCAGCCAACTATCAATAATAACCCAAAAAAAATAACTTTTTTATTCTTCATAATACTTTTTATCTTAACTGATTTGAGCTTTTGACTCTAGGAAAATTTTGTCAATTTCCTGTTCAGTGAGTAGTCTTGCTTCTCCTGGTTTTAACTTACCCAGCTCCAATCCTCCAACGGCAACTCTCACTAGTTTCTTTACTTCCAAATTAATAGCCTTCATCATTCTTCTAATCTGTCTATTTAAACCTTGATATAAAGTTATTTCCAAAGTTGCAATCCCTTCATCTTTATCTAAAATTCTAATTTCAGCTGGAGCAAACTTACTTCTCTTCATTTTTATTCCCTTACGAATTTGCATTAAGCCATTGCTACTAATTTTCCCGGCCACTGAAACATGATAAATTTTGGCTAAATGATGACTAGGGTGAGTCAATCTGTTAGTAAACTTACCATCATTGGTGAGAATAATTAAACCTTCAGAATCAAGATCTAATCTTCCGACTGGATAAACTCTTTGTTTAGTTGAAACTAATGAAGTTACTACTGGTTTTCCCTCTGGATCATGCGTTGAACTAACATAGCCAACTGGTTTATAAACTAACCAATACTCAAAATGTTTGGGAGCTGACGTTGGTGGATAAATTTTTTTCCCAATTTGCACTGTGTCCTGATAATCATCAACTTTATCACCCAACTTAGCAACGTGGTTATTAATTAAAACTTTTTTCTTCTCGATTAATTCATCGATTTTTCTTCTGGAAGCAACTCCTAAACTAGCCAAATATTTATTAATTCTTTGCAACATAACTACCGATCTGAGGTACTTTTAACAAGATAACTAAAGATGTATTATACCTTTGTTTTGCAACTAACAAAAAATAGAATTGTCTTCAGTAGAAGACTAGAATCAGGAATAAATCATGAAAATTATTGATCTTCACGGTAGACAAGTCTTGGATTCCAGAGGCAACCCCACCATTGAAGTTGAAGTCACTGTCGCAGGTAATTTTATGGGTAGAGCTACTGTTCCTAGTGGGGCGTCAACTGGGGCACATGAAGCTCTAGAACTAAGAGATGGAGGTAATTTGTATCTGGGTCAAAGTGTTTTAAAAGCTGTAGAAAATGTTAACTTAACTTTGAAAAATGCTTTAGTTGGTAATAATTATGATCAGCAAACCCTTGATCAAACCATGATTGATTTGGATGGTACAGAAAAGAAAGAAAAACTTGGAGCTAATGCTATTTTGGGAGTCTCACTGGCTTTTGCTTGGGCCTGTAGTAATGCTCAGCATCGACCTCTCTATGAATATATTGGCGAACTCTATGAAAATAAAAACTTTATTTTACCCAGGCCAATGTTGAATATCATGAATGGTGGCAAACATGCCGGTTGGGCAACTGATATTCAGGAATACATGGTCATGCCTATGACAGCTCCTACTTGGAATGAAAAAATCAGAACTGGAGTAGAAATTTTTCAACATTTACAAAAAATTATTAAAGCTAAAGGTTATTCAACCAATGTTGGTAATGAGGGTGGTTTTGCTCCAGAAGTAAAGTCTAACACCGAAGCTTTAGATTTAATTGTCGAAGCAGTCGAAAAAGCTGGTTACTCACTCGGAGATGAAGTGATGATTGGTTTTGATGCTGCTGCTACCGAGTTTTATAACACAGCCACTGGTAACTATGAATTGAAGAAAGATAAACAAACCCTTACTCCAAATGAAATGGTTGATTGGGTCATTGATTTATCCAAAAAATACCCAGTTGCTTCTTTTGAAGATATGTTGGCTGAAGATGATTGGGCTACTTGGTCGGCATTGACTGAAAAAGTTGGTAATAAAATTCAAATTGTTGGCGATGACCTATTGGTTACTAATAAAAAGCGTATTGCTGAAGCAATTAATAAAAAATCTTGTAATGCTCTACTCGTTAAACTCAACCAAATCGGCACACTCACCGAAACTTTAGAAGCGATGAAAACTAGTGACCAAGCCGGCTGGAAAAATGTGGTATCTCACCGCAGTGGGGAGACAGAAGATGTCACTATTTCACATCTAGTTGTTGGGACTAGTGCCGGCCAAATCAAAACTGGAGCTCCCAGTAGAAGTGAACGAACAGCCAAGTATAATGAATTGACTAGAATTGCTGAAAAACTAGAAAAATAAAAGTTAACACAAAATCATGAAGTTAATTATTAACCCATTAGTCTGGCTCCAGAAATTTGTTGTCACCAACCAAAAAACAGTGATTAGATTTAGTTATCTATTAATGATGACTTTAATCGGGTTAGTTATTGTCACCTATCTGGTAAAGGGTTACAGAGTTTATTGGTCAGAATTGGGTAAAAAAGCTGCCACACTGAGTTTGATCTTATTTTGGATAACACTCATCCCAGGAATATTAAAAAGATTTCAATTAACCGGTGTTTTTATGCCTATTAGAGTGATCATTATGCTTTTTAGAAAAGAAATCGGAATTTTGATGTTTCTATTGGCCTTTGCCCACTATTCATGGTCAAGATTTTTACCAATATGGGTAATAAAAGGTGATTTGCTTGCTTTTAGTTTGTTCGAGATTTTTGGGCTAGGAGCTTTAATTTTAGCTTTGCCAATGTTTATTACTTCTAACGATCTATCAATTCAAAAACTTGGAAAAGTCTGGAAATTAATTCATTCTGCCACTTATATAATAATTTGGCTTTTATTTCTCCATGTTGTTTTAAGGAACCCAGATATCAAAGCATTAATCACTTTAATTTTGGGTTGTTTAACTTTGGCCTCACTAGCTAAAGAAAAAACTAGTTAAGTTCACCAAGATAAAAATTCTGCAATAAAGACATGGCTTCAGCAGAATGAGGTCGTTTAGTCTCTTTACCAATATTATTCCACATCTCAGTAGCATCTTTGCCACAACCTTTGTTCATGGCTTTACCTCCAGGATGAACTTGTTCTGCAATATAAAGAGTCACATCATAAACCCTACCCTCAATAGCCATCCAACAGTCTTCTGCAGTCGCATGTTCAGCTACTTCTTCTAAAGAAAAAGTATTACTTTCAACTGCTTGTTGTTTTTGGTTTGGGTAATAGTTAAAAATTAAAAAACCTCCACCAAAAATAATCACTAACAAACTAATAACTAGAGATTTAAAACGGGGATTTTTAGTTGTCTTTTTTCTTTGCTTGATTTTCTTGTTAGTTTTGGCAGGCAGTTTTTTGGGCATGATTAAAAAAATAGATAATTACTAATAACTATCCATTCTAATTTAAATTTTAGCTGGCTTAAAGCAGGAAAATTACTCTAAATCACCAAGATAAAAATTTACTAAATAACTTTCGGCTTTGGCAGAGTGAGAGCCACTGCCGTTGGGACGATTTCTAAATAATTCTGTAGCATCTGAACCACACCCCATTAAAATTGCCTCTCCACCTGGATGAATCCCTTGTTTGATGTAAGCTGTTACATCATAAACCTTACCTTCTATAGCCAACCAACAATCACTAGCTGAGGAATGTTCTTTAACATCAGCTAAAGTATATGTTTTCATTCCATTTTGGTTGTCACCAGTCGGCTGGTTATCAACCCCAACAGGTTGTTGCTCCTGACCAGGCAAGTCAGTGACAGCTGGTATTGGCTTATCCTGGCTAGAAACTAGATACTTATTAAGTAAAAAACCAGCTGCTACTAACAATAACAAAATTAAAAAAAATTTTTTGGTCATAAAAAACCTCGGTTACTTAATAACTCAATTTCAGATTACAGTATAACTAATAACTAAGCATGAATGAGTGAAAAAAATTACAAAAACTGTGAGCTGAATTACTAAGCTTTTATTTAGAAAGAAAGTATAATGATGATATGAGTTTTTCATTAGATGGTTCTCAAGTCGGTTTTATCACGGCTTACTTAGCTGGCTTGTTAACTTTCTTTGCTTCTTGTATCTTACCTTTAGTTCCTACTTACTTGGGTTATTTATCAGGAATTGCTTTCAGAGATTTAGATAAAAAAGAAAATAGTCTTAAAATCTTTAAAACAGCCAGTATTTTTGTTTTTGGCTTTGTCCTGAGTTTTGTTTTGATGGGCTTATTACTTCAAAGATTGGCTGGCTTATTGATTGTTTATCGGCCAATGATTGAAAAAGTAAGCGGAGTTTTCTTTATAGTTTTTGGTCTTTATCTCTTGGGCATTTTCAAATCAAGATTTTTAGCCAAAGAAAAACAAACTAATTTAAATAATTTTTTTGAAAAAAATATCTACCTTCATGCGTTGTTTACAGGGCTAGGCTTTGGTTTTAGCTGGACACCTTGTATTGGGCCAGTCCTAGCAGTAATTCTTTACTGGTCTGCCCAAGCAGAAACAACAATAATCGGCTCCTTACTACTAGTTAGCTTTGGTTTGGGAATCGGCACACCATTCTTGCTCGTCTCGTTAGCTTTTGAAAAACTTGTCCCCTTACTAAAAAGATACAAACACATCAGTAAGTATATTACTTATATATCAGGAGCAATTGTTTTGTTATTCGGTTTACTTTTATTTTTAGGTCAATATCAAACTTTGGCTATTGGTCTAGTAAATTTTTTATCGATTTCTGCTAAATCATTTTAATTTACTTAATCCACATTGCATCGCCGAAACTAAAAAATCGATAGTTTTTCTTGATTGCTTCTAGATAAGCTTTACCAATTAAACAACTAGTAAAATCATTAAAATTGATAGAGGTATTGGGAAAAGATACCAAAGAACTAACCAACATTAATAGACTAGATTTTGGCAAATGAAAGTTGGTAATTAAAGAATCAACAAACTCAAATTTATATGGAGGAAAAATAAATAAGTCAGTAGAACCTGTTCTTGGCTTGATTTGACCATTCTCAACCACACTTTCCAAAGTTCTAGCCGAAGTAGTACCAACCGCAATAATTCTCTTACCAACTTTTTTAGCTTGGTTAAGTCTTTCTGCTACTTTTTTTTCTACCTCATAAAACTCTTGATGGAGTTTTTTAGTTTTAAGATTTTCTGGTCTTAAATTTTGAAAAGTGCCCAAACCAACATGAAGTGTTATTTTTTCTATCTGAACACCTCTTGCCTGCAGTTTTTTTAATAAATTATCAGTAAAATGTAAACCAGCAGTTGGCGCTGCCGCAGACCCACGATTCTTGGCATAAACAGTTTGATATTTTTTCCTTAAATCATTTTCTGATAATTCGCTTTCAATATATGGAGGAATTGGTGTGTGACCATGTTTATCTAATAACTTATCAATATTTTCATTACTTATAATCTCTACTTGTAACTCCCCAGAGACTGATTTTTCCAAGACTTTAGCAAAACTAGTTGGATTAAAAATAATTTTTTGCTGAATTTTTAAACTTGGTTTACCAATAGCTGTCCATTTATTTTCACCTAAAGGTCTTAGTAAAAGTAATTCTGCCGCCTTTCCAGACTCTTTTTCCCCAAATAACCTAGCTGGAAAAACCTTACTTTCATTGATTACCAAAACATCGTTAGCCGTTAATAACTCACTAATATCACTAAAAACTAAATGCTGAAATTTGGTTGTTTGTCGATTAATTACTAATAGTTTGGCTGAATCTCTAGGCTCAGCTGGGAACTGAGCAATGCTGGTTTTGGGTAAAAAATAATCAAATAAATTAATATCCATAGGCCCACCATTATAACCTTAAACATCAAGTCATTAAGACTTGGAAACTATACTCATTACCAATTAAAACCATAATGATAAAACCAAAAATCAATATTATTGATCTTTCATCTTTATTTAATCCAATAAACAAGCTATTCTGATGCAAGTTTTATGCTGAGTTTTCTTCAACAATTAATAATAATTATTAAACAAAAAAAATGGCTTTGGGGGGTTTTTTTAGGCATTATTACTTCAACTGCTATTACTACTTACCTACTAGGTAAAAACCAACTAACCACTAACAAAGTAAACTCATTTATTCCCCAATTTAACCAAGAACAAACCAGAAATACAGAAGATAAAGAATCTTTAACTGTGTTATTGCTTGGTTATGGTGGAGCTGGACATCAAGGAGGATTTTTATCTGATGTCGTTCAAGTTATTCACTTTGATTTTATCCAAGCAAAAACCGTCATGATCTCAATCCCCAGAGATTTGTGGGTTTCTTTGCCCAATGGAACAGAAAATAAAATCAACGCTGCTTATAACTTAGATAGACAAAAGAATGATAATCAGGCCACCACCACTAAAAAAATGGCTGAAGTAGTCACTGGTTTACCAATCGATTACTATTTAGCAGTTGATTTTGTTGGTTTTCAAAGAATTATTGGTGAAGAGTTAGGAGGAATCGATGTCAAGGTTAGCGAGCCACTAGATGACCCCTGGTATCCAATAAAAGGAGAGGAGCTAAATACCTGTGGCAAAACCCCAGAGGAAGTAGCAGAATTATCTGCCCAATATTCTGGTTTTGAACTTGAAAAACAATTTGTTTGTCGCTATGAACATCTGTACTATCCCGCTGGAATGGTGCACATGGAGGGTGGAGATGCCTTAAAATTTGTCCGGTCTAGGCATGGCTCTAGTGGGGGTGATTTTTCTAGGTCAAAAAGACAACATGAAGTGTTACTAGCAATTAAAGAAAAGCTTTTTTCATTAGAAGGAATAGACAATATTCCAGCTGTTTTCAAACAGTTTGCAGAACATACTCAAACTGATCTAAATGTTAACTTGGCTGAAAAACTATGGCCATTACTCAAAAGTACCAGGACTCATCAAATAATAAAAATCAATCTATCGACAGAAAACGTCTTTACTAGTGGGCATTCTTCTCAAGGAGCCTATGTGGTTCAACCAAAATCATCTTGGCAAAATGTCCATGATTACATTTATAATTTAATTAATTAAAAAATGCTCAAACATACTTTTTTCTTAGCCAAAAATCAAAGTAGTCAAAAACTGCTCCATTATATTTTGATTGTTACAATTGTCTTTTTTGCAGATGCAATTTTGGCTTTTTGGCTACCCACTTATCTTGATTTGACTTTTTCTAGCTCGATGATTATGGGTTTAATCATTTCTTTTTCATCTGTAGTTGGCCTAGCTACTGATTTTTTGTTCCCACAGCTATTTCCTACCATTAGTGAAAAAAAAACACTAAATTTTACTTTATTTTTTCTGGCAGGTTTTATTGGTCTATTAATGTTATCTTTGCAGTTCCCTTACTGGTGGATCTTTATTTTGGCGGTTTCTTCTTGGGGAATTTATTATGAATTTTTGACTTTTGCTAGCAAAATGTATGTTTCAGAGCATGTCAGTAAAAAACTTTATACCAATGCCTGGGCAGAAATAGATCTGGGTAAAAGTTTTGCCTACCTACTAGGACCAATTGTCGCTAGTATTCTATTAGTAAGAGGCAATTTCTCGGTGATTATTGTCAGTTTAATAGCTTTGATGGTTGCCCAGCTATTACTAAGTTTTTTCAAAGAGAGCAACAAGAAAACTAAAGAACCAGAGAAAACTCAACCAATTGCCATACAACCGGCTATGGAGTTAAGTCACTGGGTTTCCCTTGGAAAAAAAGTCTGGCCTATTATTTTACTGAATTTTTTAACCACCTCAATCGATGCCACTTTCTGGACAACCGGGGCAGTTTTTGCTGAAAAAACAACAGCAAGTTACCCATTAGCTATTTTTATTATGCCTCTTTACATGGCTCCGATGCTGATTGCTCAAGTTATTCTGATTAAAAAAGGTATAAATATCAACAAAGAAAAAAAAGCGACTTTATTACTGATCATTAATGCTTTATTACTGGTAATTTTGGGCAATATTAAGGTTGGACATGGTGTCTTACTCACAACTTTTAGCATAGGACTATTAGTCTCATTTGCTTATCCATTGATAGAATCTAGCTACTCAGATTTGGAAGAAAGAATGGGTATTCACAAAAAGCACCTAATTGCCTTATCTTCCTCGATTTACAGTATGGCTTATATTACTGCCCCAATTGCAGCTGGCTTTATCGGCGATCTTTTTGGCGAACAAAAATCATTCAGTTATTTGGGAATAATGGTCGGCTTTTTTGCGGTTATAACTTTGATTTTAAATAGAAAAAAAATCACTATTCCTCAAAAGGAAATCACTGCCTGGGATACAAAGTAAACTTTGCTCTATTGACTTTGTTAATAAATCAGCTAAATTCGTAGCTACGAAAGAAACATTCCGCTTTTCAATTATTCTAGTTTTATTTATAGCCATTTTTATTGGTATTAAAAATGGTTATCTTAGCTTTGATGTGGCAGAAAACAATGAAATCGAACAAAATAATGACCAACAACAAACAAAACTCAAGTTTATATCTCCTCATTATAAAAACAGCCAAATATCTCAAAATAAATTACTAGAATTTCAAGATTTTTTAATTCAGATCATTGATGAAAACAAAAATACTTTCAATACTTCTGTTTACTTTAGAGATTTGAATAATGGCCCATGGCTGAGCGTTAATCCACAAAATATTTTTGATGGTGCTAGCTTACTAAAAGTTCCAACAATGATTGCCTACTTAAAAAGTGCTGAAAACAACAAAAATCTCTTAACAAGAAAAATAAACTATGAAAAATCATTTGTTAATGATCTTGAATACGATCCTATTTTTGACCAAACTCTAAAAGTCGGCCAAACATATACAATTGATGACTTAATAAAAACAATGATCATAAAATCAGACAATACCGCAGTGAGGTTGTTAAACCTAGCTAGTATTGATGAAACTATAAACTTACAACCATCAATAAAACAAACTTATAAATCACTAGGTCTTTTGAGTGATGAAAATGAAGCTGACCTAATCTCAATAGATCAATATTCAGGAATCTATCGAATTCTTTATAATGCCGAATATTTAAATGGGGAAATGTCAAATAAAGCTTTAGAAATTATGAGTCAAACTGATTACAATAATGGATTGAAAAGATATTTACCATCAGACTTAACAGTTGCCCACAAATATGGAATTAGATACTATAAAGATAGCAACGCTTATCAGCTTCACGACTGTGGTATTATTTATTCTTCAACACCCTACATTCTATGTATTATGACCGCCGGAAATAATTTAGAGAAACAAGAAGAAACAATTTCAAATATTGCCAGAGCTTCTTTTGAAATCTTTAAGTAATCGTGGAATCATTTGAGTTTGGAATTTCACTCGTCACTTGAACTTGTTGAGGTAAAGCTTTATTTTTTCTAACTAAAAGCCAAACCACCACTCCCACCAATATAACCAAACTAACAATTCCTCCCAAAGTATAAAGTAAGCTTTTCTTCATGCCAAAAATCAGATCCACATCTTTACCTTCAGCAATTAACTCTGTTGCTTCTTTTTCAATTTGTTCAACAGTTGGATGAACTGGATATGATTCTTCTACTTTGGTCAAAAACTCTAACGACTTACTAAATCTATTTTGCCAATAATAAGCCAAAGCCGTTTCCCAATTTTGATAAGTTTCACTCGCATCATTTTGGAGTGGTTGGGATTCATCCATGGCTAAATTTCTTAAATCTTCGATATCTCTTAAGAAATTAAAACTGCCGACTTCATCCATAATGCCATAAGTAGCAATACCAATCACTTCTCCTCGATCGTTAAAAGCTGGGCCACCACTGTTACCATGACCAATACTCGCATCTGTTTGAATCAAATTATTGCCCTGATTATCTTTTTTAATCGAACTGACAATTCCTCTCGTAATTGTCGCTCTAGTGCTTGATGAAGCATAATCAATCAAAACTGGACCACTATCAGAGCCGCTCACCGCTCCAGGAAAACCAATGACTAAAACTGCGTCTCCCTCTTTTAAGTCATCGACAGACCCTAGTTTCAAACTGGGATAAGTATAGTTTTTATCTGTATTTATCTTGAGCAAAGCTACATCAGAACCCATTGGTTTCTCCTGACCCATTACCACTGCCTTAGCAAACAAATTGGCATAATCAGTTCCAATCAAACTGGCCGAAAAAATTGCCTCTTTGGGATTAACAAAACTCTCAATATTATCTAAAGTCAGCTTTTTAACATTGAAATCAAAAGGTTCTTTACCAAGATTAACCAAATATTTTTCAGCAACTGGGACAACATCAATAGCTTTCGTTTCGAGTAAATCATAAATTGAGTTAACCAACACTTGCACTCCAGAAGGATTTTCTAACATCTGCCGAGTAAAATTAACTCCCTCAGCTGGAGTAGTTTGTAAGCCTTTAGTTGCCAAAGCTTCTCTAACAAAATCAACTAAAAAACTAGCTATGGCTTGATCTCCTTGGTTCAAACCACCAATTAAGTCTTGTTCCGGGTAAGTAGTGACTACATGACCATTGGTCGCCAACAAGCCAGAACCATCAACTAAAAATCCTGAACCAAAATTACCATTACAAAACTGATAACTAGGGCGTAAATATAGCGCTGGAATCTCTTTAGAAACCCTGATTTCTTTACAATACAAATGAAGAATATTGGCCACCGAAGGTTTGACTAATTCTGCAATTTCAGATTCAGCAAAAACAAACTTATCAGTGGTTGCACCCTTAACTACCCCCCCAGCCTCATCAACAAAAGCCAAAGCATTCAAAAACTCTGTTAATTTGCTATCTACTACTGTTGAATGAGTCAATCTAACCTCTGCTTCTAAATAATGATTTTTTCCTGGAATAAGAAACTCATAATACACTGCCTTTTCACCTATAATTTCTTCAGTGAATTGATACCTAATCACTGTTCTTTCTCCCAAATCAACCAAGTCCATGCCTAAATAATCAGCTCCCTTTTCAGCAACCAATTTTTCTGAAAAAGCAGTTGCTAACTGATCAATTGTTAACTTTCTTTCTTCCTCAGTTAATTCATAAATATCCAAATAAACAGAAACAAAACCAAATTCATTCCGGAAAATAAACAGACTTGGGTCATTACCTAGTAAATCTTGGTCTGTTGCTTGTTGCCAGCCGATATTACTAGAAAAAACCAACTTATAGTTATTCTTGGAAGAGATAAATACTTCAGTTAAATCTTGGCTGTCACACTCACCATTTAAACAGTTGTTGCCAACATCATTATTCCCCAACCAAGCCTGTTGTCGAAGATCTTGGTTATCATTCAAAAAAATCAAAGCTGATAAACCAGCGGTTAAAACAAACAAAATCAACAATAGACTCAACAAAAAAGAGTGCCTTTTTTTTCTATAAAGGAGAGTAGACATATCCTCTAGTATGAAGAGCTCCTCAACAAATTACAAGCGAAAAAATTAAAAATTTAAAAAAGTGGTTTAGCTAATATCACTAATCTTTTACTATCCAAAAAGCCAGTACAAGTATAAATAATCAAGGTTTCTTGATTGCTTTCAAGTAACTCTACTTCTTCTGGATTAACCACTTTTTTGGCTTCAACCAAATAATAAAATTTTTGGCCATTGGCTGTTTTAACTATGATATCTTGTCCAACTACTAATTGAGTTAGCTGACCAAAAACCGCTGGAGTGTTATGACCATAAATTATAATTGGTCCAACATCACCAGGCCTAGCAGACTCATAAACATAGTTAGCGGCATTATCAACCAATAACCACTCTCCGTTTTTGACATGAGTAGTTACAACATCTCTATTAATATTTAAACTTGGAAAACTAACCTCTGTAACAAAAGAATCTTCATTCTGTAAAACTTTACTAATGGTATAACTTTGCCAAAAAAATTTACGAGCAAAGTAAAAACTACCCCAAACAATTAGAATCAAAGCTACAAAAACAGCAAATGAGTTTTTCATTTGCTGTTTACTAGTTCGATTAGATTGAGAAAACTTGTTAGTTTTTCTTTTTGCTGTTGGCATAACTCAACAATACTATACCAGAAGCAATCGAGCTTAAAGCCATTAAGTCTTCGCTAATCCCAGTGTTAGCCATAGTAGAAACACCCAAAACTTGACCATTAGTCGTGGTAGTGGAAACACCTAAAACTAGACCACCAACACCTGGAGTTGATTCTCCAGCTGGACAATTTTCTGGCATGTTAACTTTCATACTTTGAGTTGGGTAACCATTATCTGGAGCAGCTTTGAGGTCGTAACTACCTTGTTGTGGAAAAGTAACACTAGCTCTTCCATCAGCATTAGTAGTAGTTTGCTTAGCAATACCGTTATAAGTGAAGTTTACTAAGATGTTAGCTTGGGCAACTCCATTGTCTTTTAGATCAAATGTTGCCAAAAAGTCACCCTCATTACAACTAATGTCATAACCCAAGATTGAGGTTTTACCTGCTCGTGGCTCTTCGGTTGGGGTAGGAGTTGGATCCTGGTTTGGAGTTTCAGTTGGAGTTGGGGTGGGTATTTCAGTAGGGGTTGGAGTGGCAGTAGGTTCAGTGGTTGGAGTAGGAGTAGGATCAACTTCACCTGGAATTTGACAGTCATTTGCCAAAATAGCCAAACCTTCGGTCGTTAGATTTTTACCTGGATAAGTAAAATTACCTTTGTCAGCATATTTTTTATCATTGCCTTGACCAATAGAACAATCTTTCTTGTTATCGTCACTGGTATATAAAGATTGATCTAAAGGACAACCATAATAACTAAACGAAGGAATAATATCTCCCCAAGAATGATCGGCAATACCTTCATACCATACACCACCATTATGATAGTGATGGCCATTAGGAAGATTAATTATAGAATCAGCATCAACAGAATTTTGAGTATAGGGATTACTATGAGAATCAGTAGCATGACAAAGAGTTATATTTTCATCTGCTGAAACCTGTAAATTGGGTAAAATTATCCAAAACAAACCTAACACTAGGAAAATAATTGAAATACTTTTTTTCATAAAAACCTGCCTTTTTTTATGATTAATTTAATTTCACAAAAAAATTATAATAATTGACGTTATTATAACATAGTATATCAAAATATAGTAAAATTATGAGCTATTTTGAAAAATTAGTAGAAAATTTATGCTAAGCTTCTTTGCACCAACAATACTTGACCATCAGCTAGCGTAACTTCAGCAATCTCTTCTAACAAACGATCAGTTGCTAGATCTCTTTTAAGAAAAACAGTGTGTTGTTCTCTGATAGCAGCTTCATCGTCTTTTTCACCAAGAACAACTGCCCCTGGCATATTAAATTGCTCATCAAACTTGCTTTGCCATCTAGCAAGTAGAATTTTTTCATAGGCTTGCATCCCGGCTGAAGAAATATCAACATCCTGCACCTCTGTACCACCACTAAAACTAGCAGCAATTCGACGAGCAATTAAAGCACCTCTAGCTTGTGACTCACCTCTTCTGACTGGTTGCTTGTTCTGAGAGTTTTCTCCAGTGCGAAGGCTGTAGAACAATTTACCAATAGCAAAAGCGCCATAATTAGTGCCCTCATCATCATCACCACGGTTTTCTTTATCTGGTTGGCGCTCAATTTTACCAATTACATCAAGCAGCACCATTGAAATAAATTGTTCTGTTTCACTATCACCAATTAACTCTTTAATTAATTCAAATAAGGACAAACCTGCAAACTCTTCATCACTAATTTCTGAAAGTTGCTTCACTAAATCCAAAGTAATTACTTCAGCAACACCCCTAACTTCAAGATCATTGGCTCTTTCTCTCATGGCAGCAAGCACAACTTTGGCATCGGTAATGGCTTGGGCTAATTTTTCAGACATAAATTTAACATTCTAATACTTAATATAACTACAGTATAGGCAAGTACATCAAATTATATCACTAAATTTAAAGAAAAATAAAAATATAATAAAAAAGTAACTAAATCTTTTCAGCCAAAATAAACAAATGCTTTTCCTGGCCACTTTGGTCGATTTCACTCAGTAAAATCTCAAAGCCAGCATTTTTTACCATTTCCAAGCTGGTTCTAGCATCATAATGACTAGACCAAACTTTTTGCCCATATAAATCATGTTCTGCTTCAAAGTTATCATCACCCATAGAAATCAGTAACTTTCCGCCAGTTGGTAAAAAAGAGACAATTTTTTTCAAAAAATCTAAATGAATTTTTCTAGGCAAATGAAAAATAGTATAAAGTGAAATCACTGCATCAACTTGGTATTCCTCCTGTTGCAAATCCATCAAATTCTTTACCCAAAAAGCGCCACCTTTACAACGCTGTTTAGCCATATTAATTTGGGTCTCGGAAATATCAAGACCAGTCACTAAATGGCCTTTTTTTATCAAATAATCATCTACTGGCACCCCGGCACCACAACCCAAATCTAAAATACTAGCCTGTCTAGGTAGGAGCTCTTCGAATTTAGTCACATAACGGTGACTTCTCAATCTACTTCGATCTTGCAAATATGCTCCAGCCATCTGGTTATAGGCTTGTTTATTCAATAACGATTTCTCGGTCATGTTGAACATCACTAATTAATTCTTTTAATGAAGCAACTAACTGATGAGTGTTTACTTCTCTTTGATCAAAAATGGCAACAGTTTGATTAGCAAATTTTTGCATTTCATTGTGACTACCACCAATAATATTGCGAGCAATCTGCGCATTCCATTTAACCAGTACACCAAGCAACATTTCCCGCTCAGCAACTGAAGTGCCTCTTTCCGCTAAAAATACCTCAATTTTATTTACTGGTAAAGAAATCTGAAAGGCTAAAGCATGATTATTTCTTAGTTGAGTCCTCTTATTCTCATCGATGACTGCCTCATCACCATGAAAATCAATATAGATACTGATTGAATCATGATTGGGCATAGAGTTATAAATTCTTTGCTTACCCAAGATTTCTTCTCCTAATTCCTTTAATAACAAATCTTCAACATTAGCTCCATTGAGGTGTGCCCCAATAACGGTATGTGAAGCCGCACAAGCTCCACAATGTTCATGCACCTGTTTTGCTTCATTACCCAAGTCATCTTCTAATCTTTCATCAATGCAATGCAAAGAATAACCATCTTGTTTAAGAAAACGATAAAAATCACCCATTAAACCCAATTCTCTTAAGGAAAACTCCACTCCGGCGATACTAAGCTTACCACCTGTTTCACTGGCTACTTTTTCAATTGCTGCCCAAATTTGTGAATCTTCACTGGCAAAAGTCAAAGGCAAACCACCACCAGCCACAAAAACTATTTGTCCAGGAATATCAGCTAACCACTCTTGTGGATAAGCTTGAACTTGTTCCCATAACTGATAAACAGTTTTAACCTCATTGGACACAGTTTGTTCTTTTGGCATTGGTTTTCCTTCTAGTTTAGCTACCATTGGCCCCTTTCTAACTGAAAAACCCAGTTTATATTTTTCAAAAATAAAAAGCAATTATAACTCTAAAATGTCTTTTTCAATTGCCAACTAAAAGGCACCCCCAAAGGGGGTGCCTTAACTATTTAATGATAGCTGCAAAAAAACTTAGCGGCCCATTCTACCCATACCTCTACCTTCACCTCTGCCAAAACCAAAACCAATTTCAGCTAAAAAACTCATGTCGATATCATTGGCTTCAGCCCAAGCTTGGAGCTCTTGTCGGTGAGTCTCTCTTTGCTGTTTGGCTTGATCAAATTGAGCTCTAAGCTCCTCATGTTTGGTCAATAACAACTGCTTTTGTTCTTCGGTAATTTCGCCATTTTGCACAGCTTCAGTTAACCTGGTGGCAAAAGATGTTTCAGCTTGTTGACGATGTTCTTCTCTAAGTGAGTTGAAAGCTGTTTGTACTTCTGCCTCACTTTTACCCAGCTTGTTGGCTAAATCGGCTGCCATGTTCTGTTGACTGCCACTACCCAAACCAAAGGCCTGAACTTGGGTAGCTGTGTAAGTTAAGCCACCAACCACCGCTAACGCTCCCAAAGATAAAACTAGTTTATTTTTCATAAAAATCTCCTTTCACTGAGATGATTAATACTAACTATGAACTATATAAAAGAAGTTTGAGAAAACTTTGAGAAAAGTTTTAAAAAATAAGTGTGAAAATTGAACCCTTACCTAACTCACTGGAAACTTTAATTTTTGCCCCATGTTGATCAATAATTTTTTTAGCTAAAGCCAAACCAAGACCATAACCATACCGTTCTCCTTTGGTTCTAGCTTCATCAACCCGATAAAAACGAGCAAAAATTTGTGATAGATGTTTTTGATCAATGCCAATACCTTGATCAATTATTTGCAAAATTAAATTATTTTTTTGGGTTTTAACTTCAATTTTAATTTCTGATTTCTGATGACTATATTTAATGGCATTATCAACCAATACCATTACAGCCTCTACTAAAGCATTTTCATTACCTAAGACTGTTTGATTATTTAAACCACTAACCTTAATTTTAATTTTCTTTTGGCTTGCTAAAGGTTTTAAATGTTGAATAACTCTATTAATAATTTTTTCTAACCTAATTACTGCAAAATTAAAAATAAAATCTTCGCTTTCCAATCTAGCCAAAGAAAGTAGATTTTCTGTTAAGGCTGTCAAACTATTGACATCCGCCAAATTGGACTCTAATAATTTTTTTGCAGAACCGGTTATTTTTTTATCCATTAAACCAACTTCCAAAGACGTTTTTAAAGCTGTTAAAGGTGTTCTAAGCTCATGAGCTGCATCACCAATAAATTGTTTTTGCTGCTCCAAAGAAGCTTGGATTGGTTTCAAAGTTTTTCCAGCTAAGAAGTAACTTACTGTACCACCAACAACAAACACCATCACGTTAATAAACAATAATTGTCTAACTAAAAAACTTCTAATTAGCTCTAAATCTTCTGCTAATAATTCCAATCTTTGAGGCAAATTGCGTCTCTGTTGGGGAGCTGATAAAGTTCTTTGATCAATCAACCGGCTCTCTATTTGCCTATACTGAGCCTCAATCATCGCGACTGTTCTTTGGTAATAAATAGTACTTAAAAATAAACTTACCACCATTAAAGTTAAGGTGTACCAAAAAGTTAATCTCAATTTGGCGGTTAAAAGCTGATTCATAATTGCTTTCCTCCCAAGCGGTAACCAAAGCCTCTAACTGTCTGAATCAATTGTTTTTCTGTGGGAAAAGCCCGATCGATTTTATTTCTTAGATAAGCCAAATAAACCTGAGCTGTATTAGGTAAAACATCACTTTCAAACTCCCAAACTCTTTCGGTTAGTTGCTCTTTAGTAAAAATCGAGCCTTCATTTTTCATTAAAAACTCCAATAAAGAAAACTCTTTTTTGGATAAATTAATGATTTCACCAGCTCTCACTACTTCATAGTTCTTAGTGTCTAAAACTAAGTTATCTACAGTTAATTTGGTTGAAATCAACCTATTTGGCCTTCTGGCTAAAGCTTTCACTCGCGCTAATAGTTCTACAAAAGCAAACGGTTTGCCCAAATAATCATCGGCCCCAGCATCTAAACCGTCAACTCTATCGCTAATTTCTGTTTTGGCGGTAAGCAACAAGACAGGAGTATGATTGCCCTCACGTCTTAATCTCTGACAAACCTGTACTCCATCCAAATCAGGCAACATTCTATCTAAAATAATCACGTCATATGTTTCATTGAGAGCAAAATCCAAACCGACCAAACCATTATAAGCAACATCAACCACATTGGCTTTCAGTTCCAAACCTTTTTTTATAGAAGTGGCAATTTTCTGTTCATCTTCAATGACTAAAATTTTCATCGCAAATTTATTATAAACTTTTTCTTGAGAAATGATTGAGAATTAACTATGAATAGTTATGGTAAAACATAGCTATTTTTTTCTTAATTCTGGAAAAATTAAAAATAAAAACTCTTTAGCAGCATGTCTATTTTTACCCTGATAAGGATAATCATGAATATCAAAACCTGGTGAATCATTGATTTCAATAATTACATAACTATCATTAGTTTGAGATTTAGTAATATCTTCAGTCATAAAATCTATACCCGTAAAAGAAAGTCCTGGAATCATACTGATGGTTTTTAAAGCAATATCTCTTACTGATTGATGAACTTCATCTGTATAGTCAATAGCATCACCTCCTTGAGAAACATTGGAAACCATTCTTAAAAAAATCTGTTCTCCTTTTTTAGGAATGAATTTAAAAGATAATTTTTGTTCTAGCAAAAATTCCTGTAATTTTTTATCCATTCTAATTTTAAAATGAGATTTATCGCTTCCTTTATTACCTCGATTTAAGTTTTTAAGGTTAATTAATTTTTCTATATTATTATTACCATCACCAATAATGTTTGCTGGGACTCTTTTTAAAACCCCGATAACCTTTTCTCTACTAACCAAAATTCTGTATTCATCACCTTTGAACATTTCTTCAACCACCACTGTTGTGTTTTTACTTCCAGAATAACTAAAAGCCAACTTAATTGCTGTTAAGTATTGTTGGTAAGAATTAACACTAGTCGTAACATTTTCTCCCCAGGTTCCACTATTAGGTTTTACGACAACTGGTTTTTTTAAGCTAGAAAATATTTCCTTCAAATATGCTTCGTTATATTCTTTCCTAATTCTAAAACCTTTGGGAACACTAATCCCATTTCTTTTTAATAAATTACTAGTAATTTGTTTATTATTACAAACATATTTAGCTAAAGCAGTAGTAGAACAAGGTATTTGATGATAATAAAATCGATCTTTATTTTTGTAAGTTAATTTAACGATTTGAGTTCCGGGAATAATCTCCCAATCCACGCCAAATTTTTCTGCCTCTCTGATTGCCAATCTAGAGCTATTACTAATATTTTTATTTTTCTTTAAACCACAAGGAGAATAATCCTGATAAATCAACTTTGTCACACAATCTTTCCAATTGAACAGAAATTAAAAACAAAGAACTAACTTCATTCAATAAACAAATTAATAAAAAACTAAGCAAAGTAACAAAAAACCAAAGCTTCAATAACCATTATACCAGATTAACTGTGTTGTTATTTATAAGGTATTATTCATCGTCACGAAGCTCTTCTTCATGATAGTCTTCAAGGTAAATTGACTCTTCATCTCCATGTTCATCATGGCTGTGTGGGACCAAAGCTAAAGTTATATACATTAAAACTACTCCCAATAACAACAAACCAACTGATTTAAACCGATCAACACCTTTATTCGCTTTGGGTAAAAAGTCACTAGCTCCCAAATAAACAAACATACCAGTAGCTATAGCCATCAAAACTCCTTGAGTTGTTTCCCCGACAGCATAGTAATAAACATAAACAGCTCCTACTACAGTCGAAAGTGAAGATAAGAAATTAAGCCAAAAAACTTTTTTTTTCGAAAAACCATTTTTTAACAAAATACCAAAATCACCAATTTCGTGAGGAATTTCGTGAAGTAAAGAAGAAACAGCTGTCGCTAAACCCAAACCAGGATTGATCAAATAAGTAGCAGCAATCGCTATTCCATCAATAAAGTTGTGAACTGTATCACCAACAATAACTAAAAAAGAAGAAGAATGACGATGACCGTGAGCATGATCATCATCATGATGGTGATGTAAATCAAAAATAAAGTTTTCAAACAAATAAGAACCAATAAAACTTACAAAAACTAATAAAAAAGCTTGTTCACCAATCATATGAACAGCCTCTGGAAGTAGACCCAAAAAAGAGACTGTTAATAAAACACCAGCCGCAAAAGGAGTTGAATACTTAGTTAAGGCATGACTCCAACTCTTAATTTTCAAAAAAAGAGAGGCTACAACAATTCCAGCTACTCCTCCTAATAAAGATAATAAAAAAATGTTACTTAAATCTGACATAAAAAATCCTCTCTACATTTAATTATATAGAAGCTGTAAATAGGCAATTTAAAAAACCAATTCAACAAAAAGCAAATTAACTAATTTTTTCTTTTGTTCAATAGTACTTTTGGTTGGTATTTCAACAGTAAAATATCTAGGATTGTTTTTTTTAACAACTAAATATTCACCTAAAGTTCCAGAGTGACAGTTAGTAACCTTTAAAGAACTAGTGGAAAAATAACCATCTTTAAAAATGGTTCCTAAAATTGGATCAGCTGGATCATCTACACCATTCAACATCTTTATATCAAATCTCTCAGCTTGGTTCATTATTTTTCGCCAGCGTTCCTCAGCAATCAATCCACTATCGTAAAGATAAAACTCTTCATATTCAGTATCTTCATGGAAAGAAATCACTTTTTTAAAATTATAACTATTAATTATCTTTAAATTTGCCTTAACTTCTGCATCATCACTATAATCAGTAAAATTTCTGTTTAAATCAAGCTTATTACCATTTTTCCTAGTTTTTCTGACTACAGCACTGGGGCTAACTTCTGGAACAAAAATAAAATCTGGCAATTTATCTTGATTTTTCATTACATAATCAGTCAAAATTTCAATTACTCGCCATTCATCCCCATGAGTTCCACTGAGAATCAATAACTCAGGATTTTTTCCTTTTTGCCAAAAACTAATAGAACCAATTTGTTTTTTTACAAGTGACATTATTTCAATTCTACCAACCAAATTCAGAGTAATGAATGTCTTTTTGTATACACTCTAAGGCATGTCTCACTGCTGGAACAATATTTTCTGGCAATTTATCGATTGAAAACCAATTTAAATCAGAGCATTTTTCTGGCTCTAAATTTTTAATTTCACCCAACCATTCTTCAGCCAAAAAATAAGCGTCAACTCTTTCAGAACCATCTGTTTGAGACTTACGATGCTGAATATAAGTAACAACCAACTTATTTGGAATTAGATCTATGTTGGCTTCTTCTTTGGCCTCACGAATAATCGCCTGAGTATAAGTTTCTCCAAGCTCTACATGACCAGCCACCAACGAATAATCACCATCATGATAACCAGTATTTTGCCTTTTGGCTAGTAAAACCTGGTCATCTTTTTTTAAAACTATAAAAGAAGCAATAATGTTAGTATGACGATCAACCATCAGCTACTTTCTATCAATATGTGCTACTCCTTCACCTTGAGCAGCTAAAGACGCCAAAGTAAACTGAGCTTTTTTTTGAAACTGTTTAATATTTTTTGCTCCGATATAAGACATCGCACTTCTTAATCCACCCACCAAATCATTAATAATTATTTCCGCTGAACCTTTATATGGAACCATCGTAGTTACACCTTCTGCACTCCTAAACTCACCCAACTGAGAACCATTATCCTTCATGTAATCTTCTGACGCTTGGCCTCTAGCTTTCTTTACTCCACCAACAACCTCACCTGGAGCTTCTTCAGTCCCAGCCAACATTGACCCAACCATAATTACTCTGGCACCAGCAGCCATCGCTTTAGCAAAATCTGCTGGTTTACGAATCCCCCCATCAGCAATAATTTCTAAGCCAGAGGAGACGGTTTCAAAAACAGCTGACAATTGTGGAAAACCGGCTCCAGCTACCAATCTAGTAATACACATTCCACCGCCACCAACTCCAACCCTAGCAATTTTTAAACCAGCTCTTTTGTAAGAGATGGCTTGATCATAACTAACAATATTGCCAGCAATCACAGTTAAGTTTAGTTTGGCTTGAATTTCGGCAGCCACTTCGACAATATTCTTCATCCCACCATGGGCCACATCTAGCAATAGCATCTCAGCGCCAAGTTTTTTGAATTTTTTGGCATCTTCAACAGCATTTTTAAATCCAATTGAATAAACAGCTTTAATTTTATTTTTTTGCAAACGAGCACAGGCATCAAGTGCCTCATTAATAAAAACTCTGGGCATAAAAGTTAAACCACCTAACTTATGCATTAATTTGGCCATCTTTTCACCACTGACAGTATCCATTGGAGCAGTCACAATCGGTTTTTTGAGTTTGAATGGACCAAAATTAACCGAGACATCTGTCTCTCTCCTAGAACCTATCTCTGTCAATGCTTGTGGAACCAACAACACATCATCGTAAGTCAAACTAGCCGGGTGAGTATTAGTAAGATTCGGCCAGACCTCCGTCTTGCCTAGGGAGTGGTAAAAATTAAAGGACACATAACTCAGTATATCGTAAAAACTAGCTGGTTACTTGTAGTAAAAATTTATTATGACCACAAATCACTACAATATCATTTTTCTGAAAAGTAAAACTAGCTTCCTCTTTATTAAGCAAAATTTTGTTATCTCTTTTAACCGCCACTAACATTGAATGCTCAGTCATAAAAAAATCTATTTCCGAAACCTTTTTTCCGACCCAATTGGCCAAAACTTTTAATTCAATAAATTTAAAGTCATTTGACAACTCCATAGAATCAATAATATTGGAATATAAACCCAGTGCTACCTTCTTACCTGTTTCTTTTTCTGGAGAAATTACCCAATCAGCACCAATTCTTTTCAAAATCTTTTCATGTAATTCTTGTGAGGCCTTGGCTACCACAAACTTGGCTCCGAGTTCTTTAACCAATGTTGTAATTAACACACTTGATTCAATATCATAACCTATCGCTACTACCACCGCATCAAAATCCTCTATACCCAAAGATCTCAAAAAATCTTCATCATGAATATCTCCAGAAAGTGACTCTGTGACCTCATCAACTAGCATCGCCGCTTTATGCTCTTCATCATCGACAGCCACAACTTCACAACCCAACTGACTAGCATTTCTAGCAAAACTCGAACCAAATCGACCTAAACCAATGACTAGGAATGACTTAGTTTTATTTTTTTCTTTATTTATAAACATATTTTGGCCTTTGGATATTGTTTATTTACTATTTTCTTTCTCTTATTAAAAATATAACCATACAATAAAACATATAAACCCACACGACCAGTAAACATTAAGAAAATCAAAATTATTTTACTAAAAATCGACAGGTTACTAGTTAAACCTAATGATAAGCCCACTGTTCCCATAGCAGAAAATGTTTCAAATAAAACATCCAAAAATCCTGGATCGTCATTGAACTCTAGCAGAGTTGTGGCCACCACCACTAAAATTAAACTAATGATAGCTGTACTCATTGCTCTAATAACCGTCTGAAAATCAATACTTCTTTTACCAAACTGGATATTCAAATTACCTCTGATTAAACCAACAATCATCAACACTAAAATAAAAGCAGAAATTACTTTAATTCCACCAGCAGTTGAGGCTGGTGATCCCCCAATAAACATTAGCCAAATCATCACTATTAAAGATGATTTACTCATTTCAGACAGATCAAAAACACTAAAACCAGCAGTTCTAGCGCTAACACTATGAAATAATGACTCTCTAAAGTGAGTAATCTCACCAACCAAATTAGCCCTATTGTGATATTCAAAAAACCAGAAACCCATTGTTCCCAAAATGATAAGTACTATATTCAATCCAATAATTAATTTACTGTAATAACTCAAACGATGGCCTTTAAAGTTTTTAAATTTATCTAAAAGATCCAACCAAACTGGGTAACCCAACCCACCTAAAATAATTAAAAACATAATGATCTCAGCAGCAAAATTAACTTCGATAAATGTTTTACCACTATCTCCCAAAGCAAAAATATCAAAACCAGCATTGGCAAAGGCAGAAACAGCATGAAAAAAACCAAATTTAAATGATTCAAAAAAACTAATCCCATGATTTAAAAATGCTAAGCTAAGCAAAATAGCCCCTAAAAACTCAAGCAATAACACATAAAACATAACATTTTTTAATATTTTTAAAACCTCACCTTTATTGTCAGCCCCAAGATCATCGCTTAGTAATTGTTTATCAGTGTAAAAAAGTCTTTTACCAAAAAGATAGGCGGCATAACCACCAATTGTGACCACTCCTAAAGCACCAATTTGAATCAACAATAAAATCACCAACTGCCCCCAACCAGACCAATAACTACCAGTCTCAACCACTGCCAAACCAGTCACAAACAAAGCTGAAGCAGAAGTAAAAACAGCATCAACAGGATGGGTAATTTCTCCAGTTTGCGTTGCCCATGGGTGCATGAGTAAAAACCCACCCAAAAACATCACCGAAATAAAAGCCAAAGCCACCATTAAAAATGGGTTAGTAATCTTTTTTTTATGCATAGAAAATAATTTCGAACATTATCTCAAGAAAGAACCTAGCTGTGAAGGATTAACTTTCTGTAACTTAAATTACTTAAAGCTATTATTTGGCTTCTAAACCAGTTATATTATTTTTGTAATTAATCTAACAAATAAACATGAAAACACAAATTATAGCTTTGCCTATTAATAAAATTTTAACTAAATCAAATCTATTTTACTTAACAATTTTTACTCTGCCGTTACTTAACCATGCTAACCAATTATTGATTGGCTCAGCTGTTAATCTTATGTTATTTCTGGGGGCTAAAAAATTAACTAACAAAGAACTTATTCCCTTAGCCATCCTCCCCAGCCTTGGAGCTATTACAAATGGTGTTTTATTTGGTTCATTTACTATGTTTTTGCTTTATTTTGCACCAATCATTTGGTTAGGAAACTACCTGATGATGAGAATTTTTAACCAAACCAAAAACTTACCTACTTTAATCAGCATTATTATCGCTGCCATAGTTAAAACAGCTCTGCTTTTTGGAGTAGCCTTGAGTTTAGTCAAACTAAGCATAGTGCCAACTATGTTTCTAACAGCAATGGGAACTATTCAGTTTATGACCGCTACAACAGGAGGAATCCTGGCTAGTTTAATTAGTCAAACTAAGTTCTTTACCGAGTCCAAGGAACCTATCAATGAATAATCACCAACCAACTAAAATCAAAACAGAACCTGAAGTTTTAATCAGCCTACTAGAAAAAAAACAACCAGTAGTAGCTATGCTTGCCCCATCATTTCCTATTGTTTACAAATTTCCTAATATTGTTGGCAAACTAAAAAGACTGGGTTTTAGCTATGTAGTTGAAGTCACTGCTGGTGCAATTCATACCAATTCAGCCGCCATTAAACTACTAAAAAATAACCCTCAAGCTAGAGTTATCACTAGCCCTTGTGCCAGCTTTGTCAGAATGATCAGAACTAAATACCCACACCTAGAAAAGTATTTAGGCTTTGCTGCAGATTCACCAATGATCGCGACAGCTAGAATTGTTAAAAAAAAATATCCAGGATATAAACCAATTTTTATCGGTCCATGTAACGCCAAAAAACTAGAAGCTAATGAAGATTATCCAGAATTAGAAATCTTGTCAGTGACTTATAAACAAATGCAAACCGTCTTTGACCATTTCCAACTTCAAGATGATCCTACTGATGCCCAAGCAACTCTAGATCTTGAAGAGGCTCATACTCGACTCTACCCAATCTCAGGAGGTTTAGCTCAAAGTAGCGCCGTAAAAGACTTGCTAGCTGACGAAGAAATTGAAGTTGTTTCTGGTTGGCAAAACTGTGAAAAAGCTCTCCAAAGATTTGAGGCAAATAATCGAGTTAGACTGTTAGATATTCTTTTCTGTGAAGGTGGGTGTATTAATGGGCCTGGAATAGCTAGCCCCCTTTCGCTGGCTGAACGCAGAGAAAAAATAATCCAATTTTGGGAACTAGGCAATAAACAATCATCGCCAATTTTGGAACTAAACCAAGCTACTCAACCAACAAAAATTTTTACAGCTATCAAGAAAGCCCTCACTGGCCTATTCCATTTTTAAAGTTTGTTGACGCAACCAATCAATTAAATAAAAAATATGTTCTCTACTATATTGATGATTTCTTAAATCAGTAATTTTAACCCACTCAGCTTGGTGAGTATGAGTTGGTTTTGAAGGCATAAACTCAGTACTATCTGGAATAGTAGCAATATAGCAAGCCACCACATCACTAGTCACTTGACTTTGTTCATTACTTGTATTCTGCACCTGATAAACACCAAGTAACTCCAATGATGCCACTAAGTTTTTTACTCCAGCATCCCAGCGCAACTCCCTAAGGGCAGCATCTTCAACACTACTGGCATCAGCAAAAGCTCCTTTACCGCTAGCCAAAGCCATTTTCCCTTTTATTGGTTTTAGCATTACTGCTGTTTGATCATGATTAAAAGCCAAGACCACCACTACTTCAGCTCTGCTTAACTCACTTTTATCCAACCTTTCAACTAAATAATCACTCCGAGGAAGCTCTTTAGCCAAAAAATCTAACCACTCATTGTCTTTATTGCCACCAATCATAAACTTACTGTAAATTATAAGCTAAATCGATAAAAACCTCTTCACTCATTACTAGCTAAATAATCAACATAATCTATATAGCGTTGGTTGGTCCTGCAAACATTTTGTTATAAAATAAAAAATAACTATGCGAAAAAAGAAATCAAGAAAAGCTAACGAACCTAACCAAAACAAGACAACTAGTAATAGTAATCCTGGATTCTTACCTCAGTTTAAACAAAAAATTAACCAAAGAAACTTTAGAGCTGCTAGTATCTTCATGCCTAGAAGACCTAAATAAAGTTTTTAACTAGGTATATTAGGTAAGGCCTTCTTTTTGGAAAGTAATAAATGTACAATGAGTTTAAATTAATCTTAGGAGGAAAAAATGGAACTTCAACCAAATGGTAATTTGTTAAACTTATCAGGTAAAACTGCAATCGTTACTGGTGGAGCTTTGGGAATTGGGTTTGCCATTGCATACCGGCTAGCTGAAGCTGGTGCTAATGTTGTCATAGCCAATCGTAACCAAGAGGATGCTCAACAAGCCGTGCAAACCTTAAAAAATAATGGTTGGTCAGTCGAAGCAATCACCACTGACGTTTCGGTTGAAGATCAAGTTAAAAACTTGGTACAAAAAACAATGGCGTTGTTTGGTGGTGTAGATATTTTGGTCAATAATGCAGGAATTTTTCCCTCCATTCCATTAGCCAAAATGACCACTGCAGATTTTTCTAAAGTAATTGAAATTAATCTCAAAGGTGTCTTTTTGTGCACCAAATATGTTTCCGAACAAATGATCCAACAAGGCAAAGGGGGGAAAATTATTAATATTACCTCAATTGATGCTCTCCACCCATCTAGTGTTGGTTTAGCTCATTATGATGCCTCAAAGCATGGTGTTTGGGGCTTCACCAAAAATGTTGCCTTAGAACTTGCTCAGCACCAGATCTGGGTAAATGCTATTGCTCCTGGTGGAGTAGCCACTCCAGGTGTACAAAGAATGCAAGCCCAAACACCTGTCGATCCAGCAATCGATATGACCAAAGTTATGGAAGCTTTTTTGGCCAAAATTCCGATGCATCGCATGGGTGAACCTGACGATATTGGTAAAGTGGCCTTGTTTTTAGCTTCAGATATGTCTTCCTACATGACTGGTGAGCAAATCGTAGTCGATGGTGGGGCGTTGCTGTCCTAAAAAAACTATTCCAAATATAAATTAAAAGTAAATTCTCTAATACCATATAAACAAACAAAAAAATGTTTGTTCGGCTTAATTCTTTGGCTTAGAAAATTTTTTGTGCTTAATGCTGCTAAAAATATAAATTGAAGCTAACAAAGGTATTAGCGAAATCAAAACTGTTTGTTGAGAACCAAAGTTATCTACAGAATAACCAATTAAAGGAAAAAGGAAAATAGAAATAACATTTCTAATCAAACTTTCTACTGAACCCAAAGTTGCCCTTATTTTTTTATCATAAAAATATTGCTTAAATGGATTTAAAATTGGAGAAATTAATGAATCAAAAGCAAAATAAACAATAAAGAAAACTAAACTAAATAATGAATTTTTTAATAAAAATAAAGAAACTAAAACTAAGACTTTAAGCCACATCATAAAAGTTAAATAACTTTTTTCTGAGCCAAACTTATTAGCATAATATTTTGGTACTAAACTAAATGTAGCTCCTGTTAAAGAAGCAATTGCCACCATGATGGGTAGATTACTTACACCGACTTCAAGATCTAATAAAAAAGATTGATAGACAACATCAGAAAAAAGTAAAGCTACTATCTCAGATAAAATTCCTACAACCACTAATTTTTTTATAACTGGATGAGAAGTAGTATATTTAATTGCTGTCCTGGTAATTTTAACTGTTTTAACAATATTCTTTTTAATTGAAAAAGAAATCTTCTTAGTTTTTTCTTTAACTCCAGATAAAATCATTGCTCCAACAAAATAACCAAAACAACCAGTTAACCATAAAAAATCTAAGCCTTGGTGAACTTGACCAAAAACTAGATACTCCTTATTTGCTCCAACGAAATATAAAAACAAAATAGCATTCAAATTAGAAAAAGCTGTAGCAAATTGAAAAACAAACTCAAGAGTAGAATAATATTTGTTAATCAAATATTCTTTTTTGGTTCTTTTTACTATATCAAATGGCAGAGATTCAAAAGCTCCAGAACTGAATGTTAAGCCTATCCCTTTAAAGGCAAACAACAACCACATCATCCAAACTTGATTAATAAAGAAAAACAAACCAAAAACTAAAGATTGGATTAACCAACTAACCTGAACCGACTTTCTCTTTCCATACAAATCAGCAAAAACTCCAGTAGGAATTTCTGATAAAAGCAAAAATAAAGACTGGAGTGACAAACCTATCCCAACTTCTGTGGCAGAAAAACCCTTAGCAAAAAAGAAAGCCATAATTACCATATCAATATCAGGAATAGATACACCAGTACCCAAACCAAGATAGATAGGTTTAAATAGCTTCCACTCTGATCCTGCTAAATAATTCTTTATTTTTTTCAACATAAACAATTTATTTTACACAGATCCTAGCAAAATGAATAATCATTTCCATCTCTTGCACGAGAGTCAATCCTTCTATTGAACGAATATCAAATCTCTCATCATCAGCAATAACAGAAATAACTTCTAAAGTAGCAGCAGTGAATTCTTTTTCACCAACCCACTCAACTAAGTATTCAAGAATCTCCCAAAGTCTGATATTTCTCTTGCCCCATTCCAAATCTTGACCAGCTAAAAAATCTTCTTCAGCTAGTTTTAAAGCAAACTGACCATCCTCATCTAAACTAGTAACTTTGTTCTTTAAGCGATAAATAATCATCATCGCTGCAGCACAACCACAGGTCTCAGTAGTTAACATATGACTAGTAGTTGAGTAAAGCAAATCACACTCACCATTATTATCATGCTCATGTCCATTTTTCTTTAATTCGTCTTTCATATTTTTTTATTACCTTTCAAATTAGTTTTCTTCTAAATTAGTTGAGGCCAATAAACCTCTAGCAGTGACACTCAATAATCTTTGTTCTTCAATTCCAGTTGCTTCTTCTACTAATTCATCTGAAACATATTCTGGAAAAATAAATGGTGTTTCCAAAATAAATCTTTCATTATTAGTACTTTCAACTGGAGCAAAAATATCAGTTTTACTGGTCAAACCTTTCAAAATAGCCTGCATAAGTTGAACTGGACCTTCTTGAGAAGAAACAATCACTTTCATTTGCCGACCATTTTCCTGATAAAACTGGTTAGCTGTTTCTAATAAATCCAACATAAAAGAAAGCACTTTGAGATGAACAAAAGAGAAATTCTCACCATTACTGATGGCTTGTTCAAAAGAGTGTAGTTCCTCTTCACTAAATTCACTAGCTAAGTGACCTACTCCATCACCAAATGATCGCTCATTTAAACGCCAATCTCTTTGGATATCTTTCACTGGATAAGGTTGACCAATTGACCATAAAGCCACATCAATCGTTGCCATAGCTGAAGTTCTGCCCGCAGCAATTACTAGATCTGGAGCTGGAACATCCCAAAGCTGAGTTGCAATATCATAAGAACGTTGAGCACTACGCTTGGCAATTGTGTCATCTAAAATACCAGTCTCAGTTTTAATTACTCCTGGAAGTTTACCTTCTTTTTCTGGAGTACTTAAACCATTACGAACTAGTAGTAAATCTAAACCAACTCCGGACTGCCAATTATCTTTAATTTTTTCGTACCTAGCTCTAAGGTCAGTAATAGTAGGTAAAACTTCTCTCATTTTCTCTAGATCAGGATTAGCCGTAGTAACAAAACTGTTTTCAGAAACCAAACGTCCAAGCTTTCCCGGCTCCATTTGGTTGGCTCTATCTTTGATATAACTTAATTGAAGCTCTTCATCTACTTCTTGAGCAACCACCCCAACGTTTTGCTCTATTTGGTTTGCTTGCCACAAAGAAATAGCTTGAGCTTGAGTTTCTGTAACTTCATAATCTGGTTCCTTAACAGTGTGAGCAACCATTTCACTTTCTACTTCAATACCACTTAAAAAACTTAAAACTGCGTGAGCATTAATTATTGGAGTAATTTCTGTTTGAAAATAACGAGTGCCATACTCTTGAGCCCAATAAAGTAAACCAGAAGTGAAAATTATTCTTGTTCCAGGTTTGAGTTTGGCATCAATATAGACTTCATGTTCAATTAAAACTTTAATTAATTGTTCACGCCAATTTCTAGCTAATTTTTCAATTTCTGCAGGAAAAGATTCAACTCTTCTTGCTTCAACATCAGTGTCACCTTCTTTAATACCCTCAATGGTGGCATTAAGTTGAGCTCCAACAAAATCATCCCAATCCTCAAGCTCTACCCAAAGAGGACTCATTCCAGCAACTGGCCCACTACCCCAAACTTTTCCGGCTGGGGAAACATCACGATTAGAGATATCCTGATAAACTCCAGCATAAAGAATCTTGACAGAACCATCTTGCTGAATTTCAGCCATAATCCCGGTTTCACCCTCGATAGCATACTTAACACCATGTAAAAGTTCTAAATCATTGAGATCTAATCTGCCTTTTGAGTTAGGAACCAAGGACCAGTCAGGAGGTAATGGATCTTCATAATAAGTACCATCAGGTAAAGTGGTCGGAGCAGAGTTCCATTTGAGAGTAAAAATATGCTCAGGAATCCACTCTTTTAAAGGCATAACTTCTTTGAAAGTACCATCTTTAGCTACAGCCACTACCAAACCTCTCTGACGAAGTTCAGCTTCAAAAGCCCGACGTTTTTCTTTGTTTTGCCAGTTAATTTTTTCTAAAGAAAGACCATATTCAACAGCTAGTGATCGTTTAATTTCTGTCATAGAACTAATTCCTATTTTCTATTTGTTAGTTTCTTCAGCTTGCTTGTTTTGATAGTAAGTGAAGTAATCACCATCTAAAGGAGCTTCTTCTGGAGAAAATGTTTGTTCATTTTTTGGAGAAGTTACGCCCCTAACTACTGTTTCAACAACCTTATCACTGTCAATCTTCATTACACTGCGAGCAGTAAATTCTGGCATCACAGCCGGATCAATAGAACGAGCGCCATCATCTTCTAATAAAATTTGACCAGTTGAAAGTAAAAATGGTTGACCTTCAACAATCCCAAGCTTAGCCAATTTTTCAGCTGAATAATTTCCCACCCAATCACCTAAACGTTGACCCCATAATTTCAAGGAATCTGCCTGAGCATTGGGTGTATGTAAAACAACTTCTCCAGTTTTATCATCAGTTACCCAATATTCCATCTCAACTCTATTTAATTCGTCCCAATCACTAATACCAACCCAAGTAGTTGATAAACCAGATGAACCACCAAACTCAATCCCCTTAGTCCAAGTTTTATAAGTTCTACCAGTATTATCTAATCTGGGAGTTCGATCACCAAAATCAACCAAAGTACCAACAAACATTGGCCTCATTACTCCATTTTCAATAACTCCAATTAAAGCAACTTCAGCTTCCAAAACATATTGTTTTTGACCTTCAATCATGCTTAATGCTTCTGTTGAAGCTGTATCATGAGCAGCAGGCAAAGGTTCAATATGTGGTATTGGCTTAGAAGTAGCAATATTAAAGTGCATCAAATAGCCATGCTCTGGTAAAAAGTCTAATCTGTTTTTATAAGATAAAGAGTCATCAAGATTAACAACTAAAATTACATCTAATGGCTTAAGTAGTTCTTCCAAACGACGATGTAAATCTGGTCTGGAAAATAGTTCACTAGCCTTTACAGCTGATAAATCAATTTCTTTACCAATTAAATCTGCACCTAATAAAACTTCTTGTTCTAATAAATTTAAATCAATAACTATAGTTTCTTTCATATTTAGTTTCCTTGAAAAATTAAATTAATGAGTACCAGTAACAACTCTTTCAGCATGAACAGCTAAACTATCACTAGCCTCTTGCAAAGAACCGATAACACTTACATATTCTGGTAAGGTCATTTGATCTCTATGTCTAGAAACATCATGAATAGTACCAACTATACGTCCACCTGGTTTTAATAAACGTTGAGCTTCATCAAAAATCCTACAAATTTCATGACCACCATTACAACATGAAGAAGCAGAAGTCTGAATAACAATCATGTCATAAAGAGGCTCTTCATAAAAATCACCAATTGGTAAATTACCCAAATCTTCAACATTGCGGAAACGAACATTTCTAGATCTCATACCATTTAGTGCTTGCATGGTAAAAGCTTGAGAGCTGCGACCATGAGTCATAATATCTATACGTCTTAATGGATTTTTACCTTCTTTGGGATCTGCAGCTGTAAGAATATTAGATTCTCTGTGACAACCAATAAATAAAACTCTTTGAGCTGATTTTTCTCTTAATTCTGCTAAAGCCTCAGCTATATTTTCATCAGGTCTATGATCTTTTTTACGCCACTCTTCATACTCTTCTCTGAAATGATCTTCAACTTTTTTCCAATCTAAGGATAAAACAGCCTGAGTATCTCTGATACCCAACTTACCTAAAACATAAGCTTTAAGTGGATAAAAAGTATTATGGCCAGCATCAGTCACTAAACTATAATCTCCAACCCAATTATTAACTTTAGCTTGAGCTGCTACAACGGATCCTTCACCAATGTAGCCAGTACGATAAAGCACTTTAGCTTCCTTAGCAATCCAAGCCCATTCGCCAATGGTCATACCAGGAAAACTGGTATATTGACGAACACGAGCTAATAATTGTGAGGGTAAATCAGCAGGATGTTCTTGAGTAATAAAGTAAGCTTTTTGACCTATCCAAGCATTACTTTTAATATCCAAAGTTTGATTACCTTGAATATTGAAAGCTCCTCCAACTCTAACATACTGACCGATTAAAACTTTGGGAATAGCACTCATTGGCCCCATAGATGAATCCATCTCTGGATGAGCTGAAGTATTGTAACCGCTATTTTGAAAATGAGTTGGTAAGATAGCTTCAAACCCACGACCCACATCATGTGGCAACATATGAGAAGGTTGTCTAAGCATATCAAATTCTAATGGTGAACCATTTGTTCCTGGAGTAACTCCAGACTCTTCAAGTGGATGAACATGTAAAATAGGGCCACTTGTATCAATAAAAAAATGATTTTCAGGTAAATTGAAAGCTACTCTTAATTCTTCCAACTTCTCTTTCCACATTTTGGCCATTGCAATCTCATCTGTAAATGTTTTTGCTTTACTACCAACTTTTTTTAAATCAGTACAAAGCATGGCCCAAGCATAAGCTGGAGTCATATCGCCGAGAGCCAAAGATCCTTGAACAAACATTGAAACTTCTTGATCAAAAGGTCTTTGATATCCATCAAATTGATGTTCTTCAAAAAGAACTGGTCTCGTTAAACCTAATTCTTGTGCAAGTTTGAGTTGTTGAGATGTTTCTTTTTCTAAAATCTGCCCAGAATGATCAACAACTAAAATTTCTCCCTTTTTTAGCTTTTGTCGGGCTTCTGCATTTCCAATTTTTTCTGCCATGTTGTGTTTTTTCAGTTCGAGTTTTACTTATAATTGGGTTTTCTCGAAATTCGAAAAGAAAAAAGGGATTATAGTATAAACATCATATAATGTCAATATATAGGACTTAAGAAAAAACAAATTAAAATAAAATATTTGGATTTATAGTCAAGAATAATAACACAATGATTTAGTAATAACTTGCTATTATAAACACTAATTTTAAAATTTCTTCAACTTGAAAAGACCTTTTTTAGGTTTGTAAACTTGGTCTGGATATTTTTCCAAAAGTTTCCAGACACAACCATTAATAGTTTTTGGATGAAAAGCGGGATAAGTTCCTTCTAATTTGTTTTTTAACTCTGTCCAACTCAAACCAGCTGGATTTTGCTCCAACAATTCCAAGGCTTTAAGATTAATTTGGCCAGTAATAGTAGGTTTTTGTGGCATAACTCAAATAAATTTTTTTATTAATTATTCTTCTACTTTTACTCCATAACCCAAAGCCTTAATCGTGGTTTTAATTTTCTCCAAATTAACTTTTTCTGGATCATATTCCACTTTAGTCTCTGATTTTGAATAACTAGTAGTGGCACTATTTACTCCAGCTAAATCTTCAAGTTCACCATCAATGCTCATACTACAACTTGTACAATGCATGCCATCAATCTTTAAAGTAACTACTTTACCAGTTTGAGTTTTATTTTTTTTAAAAAAATTTAACATTTTAAATTACCTCCATAATACCTGTGTACATTCCCATTGAACAAGAAAAAGTAAACTTACCTTTTTTGGTTGGGGTAAAAGTGAAACTTTGCGTATCGGTAGATTTTAAATAGGTGCTAATACCAAACTCCCTAAAAACAAAAGCCAAAGCACAGGAATAAGTATTGTTACTTTGCAGGGTCATTTCTACAGGCACACCACTTTTCACTTTAATATAGTTGGGTTGATAACCCCGACTCAAAACATCTATTTTTATTTGTTGAACACCATTTTTTACACCAACACTGTTTCCACCAGCTTGATCAAATCTATCTGCTGAAAAAAAGTAAGTGATTGGTTGAATAATTTTATTAATGGTGAGCGGTGAATCAATCACCAATAAAACTCCGTTAACACTGTAAACAGCCATCCCAATCAAGACAGCTGCTGCAAACTTAGTAAATTTTTGATACCAACCTTCACTAAGTTTCGCAGTAGCCACGCCCAAAATAGCAAACAATGGAGAAGTGCCCAAAATGAAAGTAAACATAATCACTGCTCCAACCAAGGGATTACCAGAATTAATCGCCAATACTTCCATAGCTTGAGTTACTCCACAGGGAATAAAAATCGTCATGAAACCTAACATCGCCGGAGCAAATAAAGCCTGACTTTTACTTGTTCCTCTGATTAATCTTTGTAAAAACTTGGGAGGCTGAAAAGCTAAATGACGAAAAATAGGATGAATATCCAATAAATTCATAGCTGTAGCAAACATAAAAACAGCAGTGAAAACTTGAAAAACTAATCTCATGCCCAAGCTTAAAGTCATGGCAGAACCAAGCCAACCTAGTAAAAACCCCAAAATTGTATGAGCAACTAACTTGGACAATAAAAACATCAACACAGGTAACCAGTCTAATTGGTCAAAAGATTGCAAAGAAAAATTATTTTTCTGTAAAGACTTTAAATATTTTTCTTTTTTCTTGGATTGTTCTCTAACTTCATCATCAACAATCTCATCACGTTCTTGTTCTTTTTGGTTAGCAACTACACTAGCTAATAAACCACCCTGCATTGCTAAACAAGATAACCCTCCTGTGGTTAAACCTGTTAGAAAAATAACTAATAAATCCATAATTCTCTCCTTATTATAATTTAATGTTTTTTAACCTTAAAGCATTCAATACCACACTGACACTAGAAAAGGCCATGGCTGCCCCAGCCATCATTGGATTCAATAACACGCCAAAAGGCCAATACAATACTCCCATCGCCACTGGAATTAACAACACATTGTAACCAAAAGCCCAAAACAGGTTTTGGCTGATATTTCTCATCGTCGCTTTGGAAAGTTTGATGGCGGTTGGTACTAAACCGATATCACTTCGTAACAAAGTTACTCCAGCTGACTCAATCGCCACATCGGTGCCTCCACCCATTGCAATCCCCACATCAGCCGCAGCTAGTGCCGGAGCATCATTAATACCATCACCAACCATTGCTACCACTCCAAAATCTTTTCTTAATTGTCGCACCACTCTTTCCTTGTCTTTTGGTAAAACTTCAGCCACCACTTCATCTATGCCCAATTTATCAGCAATAATTTTGGCAGTTGTTTGGTTATCACCGGTTAACATCACGGTTCTAATATTTTCCTCTTTTAATGAATCAATTACTGTAACAGAATTAACTTTTTCTTTATCAGCAATACCCAACATTGCTACTAGTTTTTTAGCTATCACCACCAGCACTAAAGTCTGGCCATTATTTTTTAATGAATCCACTTTTTCTTGCTCAGCAACAGTCAAGCTAACTTTCAACTCTGTCAATAATTTTTCATTACCCACAGCCACTTGCTTACCATCAACTTGAGCAATCACTCCTTTACCACCAATATCTTTAAAATCAGTCACTTCACTAAGCTTAACTTTTGCTTTGAGTAGTTGGTCTGCATACTCAGTCAAGGCCGTAGCTAATGGATGATGAGATAATTCCTCAACTTTTTTAATCACTGCCAAAACTTGTTGCTGATTAGTTGTCATAAAATCAGCTTGCTGAACACGAGGTTTACCTTCTGTTAAGGTGCCGGTTTTATCAAATACAACTGTCTTAACCTTATTAGCTACTTCTAAAGCCTGAGCATCTTTAATTAAAACTCCCAATTTTGCTCCTTTACCAATCCCCACCATTAATGAAGTCGGTGTTGCTAAACCCAAAGCACATGGACAAGCAATAATTAACACATTAATCATGCTCACCAAAGCAAATAATAACCTTGGATCTGGACCAAAGATCAGCCACCCTACAAAAGTCAAAATTGCTAAAATAATCACTGTAGGCACAAAATAAGAAGAAATTTTGTCAACTAAAGCCTGAATTTGTGGTCTAGAACCTTGAGCTTCTTTGACTAAACGAATAATACTAGCCAACATGGTTTCATTGCCCACTTTGGTTGCCTTGATTTCAATACTACCTGATTGGTTGATTGTAGCGCCTACTACTTCATCCTTAACCGTTTTCGTAACAGGCAAACTTTCTCCAGTAACCATACTTTCATCTAACGATGTTTCGCCTTTGATAATCACCCCATCAACCGGAACTTTTTGACCTGGCTTAACTAATAACACATCACCAATTTGCACTTGATCAATTGGTACTTCCACCCATTGATTTTTTTTCTTTAACCAAGCAGTTTTTGCCTGTAAATTAAGTAACTCTTTAATTGCTGCTGAAGTTTTGGCTTTAGCTCTAATTTCCAGAAATTTACCCAATAAAATAAAAGTAATAATGGCAGCCGCTGCCTCAAAATAAACATGAGTATCAAGCCCATGACTCATAAACCATTCGCCCCAAAGAGTCACAATTACTGAATAAAAATAAGCCACTGAAGTGCCTAGTACCACTAAAGTATCCATATTAGTAGTTTTATTTTTTAAACTAGACCAAGCTCCTTGGTAAAATCTACTACCAGCCCAAAATTGAACTGGGGTAGCTAGCAACCATTGGAACCAAGGGTTATAAAAAATAGCAGGTAGATTGGGCAACATCCCAGAAAGCAAAACAGTAGAGAATACCCCGCCTACTAGCAACTTATTTTTCATCAACTTTAACTCTTTAGCTCGCTCTTGCTCTTGAATATCTTCATCTAATTCCAAATGTGCCACGTAGCCCAAAGAATTAACGGCTGCAACTAAATCGGTTGTCGCAGCTTGTTTATCATCAAACACTACAGTCGCCTGCTCATTAGCATAATTAACATTAGCTTCAATCACCCCTTTAGTCTTAGTTAGCTTTCTAGTGGTGTTACTAGCACAACTAGCACAATGCATCCCAGAAACATGAAAAGATATGGTTTGCTTAGACATACTTAGCTGGATCCTTTTGAAATAACTTCATACAACCACTGGCACAAAAATAATAAGTTTGATGATCATGATCACAACTAAAACCAGCCGTTTTGGGAGAAACTCTCATCTGACAAACAGGATCATGAACTAAAGGCACTAAGTCATTGATTTTCATCATTGCTTCCTGGGTAGATTGACCACTTTCGACTAATTGCTGAATAGTAATCTCTCGCATTAAATCGCTGGCTTGAATGAACTTTTTATCAGCCAAGGAATAAAAGATCTGTTTACCATCACGACGAGTTTTAACAATGCCAGTATCACGCAACAACATCAGATGTTGGCTAATGTTGGCCTGTGGTAAATCAAGCATTTGGTGAATATCACTGACTGACAACTCTTGGTCTCTAATCAGATGAATAATTTCTAAACGCTTGGGATGAGCCAAAGCTTTTAATAATTGGGCATGGAATGCAAATACTTCAGAATACATATTCGATATTATGAATATGTATTGCAAATTATGCAAGTGGAAAAAATCATGTTTGACAAATCAACTCAATAGTTATATTATGAGTATATATTCATAATAATAGGAAAGGATAACCTATGCCAAATAGAGATGGTACCGGCCCAAATGGTAAAGGACCTAGGACTGGTCGTAAAATGGGAAACTGTAAACCAAAAATAAACTCACCTAAAAAAAGCAAAAAATAATTTTTAAATAGATTTTTATGCCAAGACCTAAAAAGCTTCGTAGATTGAGATTTGATCCAAATGTTATTTACTTCAAACCAAGAGGTGTTCCATTAAGTGAAATTGAAGAAGTGATTTTGGAGACAGATGAAATAGAGGCCTTAAAATTACATGATGTTAATCAACTCAATCAAAATAAAGCTGCTAAAGAAATGAAAATTTCTCAACCAACTTTTGCCAGAATTTTAAACTCTGCTTATAAAAAATTGGCTGACGGGATTATTAATGGCAAAGCCATTAAATTGGCCTGCGAATCATTAAATAAACTCGACCGTGATCAGTAGAAAAAGTAAGATTAATAGAATAGTCTCCATCTTGCCATTTCATTAGACCAGTTTTTTCATCAAAACTATAATTTGTTTGAAGCTGATATTTCTCTTGATAACTTTTAATCAAGTTAGCTCTCTCTTTAGTTTCTGCTGGCAAGGAAAAATATTGCCAATACTCTACTTCACCACCTTTTTGGTTCAATAAACCAAAACTACTTTCATACTCAACCAACGATTCATCTAAAGCAACAAGTTCTGGATAATCTTGAAAATAACGGTTAGTTTTTTGGTACTCAGTTACTGGCAAATAAACCTGAAGATAAGCATAGTTTTGAGGGTTATTACCATAATGTGAGGCAGAAACTTTATACTTACCGATTTGCCCCTCGATTGTTTCTGTTGAGGTTGCAGTTTCATTAACTTCACTCATTAGCGAACGATAATAAGCTAACAGTTCTGTTGGGTTAGCCTCTGTTTCAAAAACAACATTGTAATAATTAACTGGTTGGCCAAAATAACTAGCAAAGTTATTAGGATCATCGTTAACAAAAAACTTAGAAGCACTTACTTTTTTTAATTTATACAATGGCACTGTTTCCACTGGATAATCAGCTAACAAATAATTTTTTTCACCAAGATTAGAAGTAGCCTGTTCCGTCTTCATTGCTGAACCATTACTAGAATCTTTAAAATAAAAACGACCTAACAAACCAGCACTTAATAAAATCAAGAAAATAACCACAACCACAGATTTTTTAGTTTTCATAGTTAAGACTAATTGTAACAGCAAAACTCACTAGGTTGTATAATACCAACCTTACTAAGATGCCAATAATAAAAGAGCAACTTCAATATGTAGCGCTAGACGACCAAGGAGCCGGTAGGTGTGGAATTGGTGAAGCCACTTTGGGTAGCTTTCTTGGTAAAACAGGCCAGGATGAAACAACAACTTCTGAGACTGAAAAGACTTCTCAAAATTTATTTGCCAATATTATGCGTGCTGGCATAAACCCACCAGATTCCGGTAGAACGGAGCTCCATCCTTTAGTCACCGATTTAATCAAGAAACAATTTGGCATCGAGTTCGCTGATAAAAAAATTCACTTGCTTAGACCAGACGATGTAACAGTTAAATCGCTAGTCATGGTTTTATCAACTGATTTAGATTCAGTCCCAGCTTATGTTTTAACCCAAGCTTTTGATGTCTTACATGCACCAATCAGAGACCCTTTCCCTAATCTAGAACAAGACCTGGGTTCAGCTGCTGCTCAAATATATTTTTATGCATTTTTACTAGCTTATGTAGTTGAAAATCGCTTTGAGGAACTAGGAACAAGTCGAGATGAACAAGGCAGAATTATTCCTCGTAACTTACTAAATTTCCATCCAGCTGAATGGGAAAAAGAGTTTTTTGCCGATATTTTTGGGCTAGCAACAATCAAACTCCCAGCTTCAGGAATGACGATTTCATTAGAAAGAAGAACAACCACAGAGTTTGACTCTTTGGGCAAGGAGCCCCCAGAAAATCCTGGAAGATCTTTTTTTGATGATGAATGGGGTGAACAATCACTACTATCTAAACCTGGATCATTTTTGGGGGGGAGATTTTAAACCAACCAACCAAAACTCTGATTAAAAATTGCTATAATCTGCTTAATGAATGACTTTCCACCAACCACTACAGTTTTAGATCTATCTGCAAAAAACCTTGACCACCTACCTCAGTGGGTAACAACTTTAAAAAACTTAAAAGTTTTATTTCTATCAAATAATAATTTTAAAAAAATTCCTCAAGAAATCAACCAATTAGAAAACCTAGAATTTCTGGGAATGAAATCATGCCAGTTAACAACGTTGGAAATTAGTTCATTACCCAAAAATATTAGGTGGCTAACTCTAACTGATAATAAAATTAACAAAATTCCTAAAGACATTGGTCAACTTGAAAAACTTGAAAAGCTACTTTTAGCTGGCAACCAAATTACAGCTATACCTGAAGAAATCATTGCTTGTAAAAACCTAGCTTTACTAAGAATTTCAGCCAATAAATTAAAAAAATCACCATTTTCTCTAATTAAAAAACTGCCAAATCTGGCTTGGTATGCTGATGCTGGTAATCCTTTTTCTTTGAAAAAAACACAGCAAGAAATGAATATCCCAAAAGTTAAGTGGACAGATATGAAAATTAAATCAATGTTGGGAGCAAGCGCTCAAAATAAAATTTATCAAGCTTCAGTTAAAGGCCTAAAGGATGAGGTAGCAATTAAAATATTTGGCAATAAAATCACCAGTGACGGTTACCCACAAGATGATTTAATGATTAGTATCTTAGCTGGGAAACATCCTAACATTATTGAGACACTTTTTGAAATTGTGGATCTGCCAAACAAAAAATTTGCTATAGCCCTAAAAAAAATAGATGAAAAATTCTCGACTTTAGGTTTGCCTCCCAGTTTCGATACTTGCTACCGAGATACCTTTGCCAAAAATAAAACATTCACAAACAATTTTATTTTAAAAGTACTACAACAAGTTAGTTCTGCTTATACACACCTGCACCGGCTAAGCATCATGAACGGAGATTTATATGCCCACAATATCTTAACTAATCAAAATGGCGATACCTATCTTGGCGATTTTGGAGCTGCTTCTTTATACGATAAAAACCTTGAGCCAGAAAGAGAAGCAATTGATGTTAGGGCCTTTGGCTTTTTAATTGCAGATTTACTCAGTCATACTCCAGCAATAAAAACAGAAAGTTTCAATAAATTAGAACACCTTAAAAATCTTTGTTTAACAATAGAAATAGAAAAAAGACTAAACTTCAAAAAAATTAATTCAATTTTAAAAAATATTCAGCTAAATTAAATTAATAAATAAACAAAATTATTAATTAATCAAAAGAATAATGAATTTTATTAAACTGCTGGTTAAGTTTGATTACTTCATCTTTAACTTCAATACCCCTCATCGCTTTATCCATTAATTTAGCAACTAATTTCATTTCTGGCTCTTTCATTCCTTTTCTAGTTAGCTCTGCCGTCCCAATCCTAATAAACCATCTTCCTCCAGCCAATTCATAACCTTGAAAATTAGTTGAAATATTATTAGCAATTAGGTTGCGATAAAGTTCTAGATGATGACCTTTATTATCAATAAAAACATGAGCCTGGTGATTTTCTGAATAACGACCAGTGTTGGCCTTTCTGACATCATAACCAAGTTCAACAAAGGCCTCAGCAATAGCATTGGCGTTAGCAATTGTCTGTTGGGCGTAAGCCTGACCGAACTCCTTCATTTCAAGAATTGTAGTTGATAAAGCAATTAAATGAGTCATGTGGGGAGTGGAATACAAACAACCATCAATGATTGCATTGGCCGTAACTGCCAAAGATTTATCTCTGAAAGCAATCATACCTTTGTGAGGACCAGGTAGTGTTTTATGGGTATTGGCACAAATAATATTAGCTCCTTCAACTAGAGGAGATTGAAATGTTTGACCCATAATCAACCCCATAGTATGACTGGCATCATAGATAATAATCACCTCTTCACCTATTGCCTGTCTTACTTCTTTAAGATTGTGTGGATTGAGATAATATGAAACATCTAAGTAAATAGCCTTAACTTGATGTTTTCTTACTTTCTCAGCAATTTTTACAGGTTCAAATTTTAAACTATCCAAATCAAAATTAACAAAAATATGTTTTCTACCTACTTGCTTGATTAATTTTTCAGTAGCAAAATGACCACCGTCGGCCAAAGCAACTGTCATCACTACATCGCCAGGATTAGTAGCAGCCAAGATAGCTTACATCATGGCATGAACACCAGATAAAACATTCAAATTAACATCAGCTGCTTGAAGCATCTCTTGAGCAGCTAATTTTGCTTGATCAACCAACTCCTTCACCCCAGCAAATCCCAACGCCGTAAAGTCACCAAAATCAACAATATCATTTTCTCCGGCCCCCATGTAATAACGTTCACTAATTTTTGAACCTAAAAACTTAGCTGCTGTTTTCGACATTTGGTTTTCATTGGCAGTCAAATGTAAAAACTCGTTATTTCTAACTTCTTCATTTTTTATTTTTTGGAGAGTAGCAGCTATATTCATGGTTGAAATTATAGCAGTATCGAGGCTGGTTATTTAATTAAATTTAAAAAATCCCAACTGAAAACATCAATAAAACAATAATGGTAAAAATAGCAAAAATTCCAACAGTTTTTACAAATAAGTTTACTGCTTGTTTTTTCTTTCCCTCAATAAAAAGTAAAAGTGGTTGGTAAAAAAATAAAAAAGCCATTATAACCACCGAAAGTGTTAGCATAAATAGAACCATGATCGGTGCAAAAAATGTATCTGGTTTATCTCTAAGCGGTTGAGTAACAAAATTCATTATCGTCACAACCGAAAAAATATAAGCAGCTGCACTGAGAGCATTAATTAGGGGATTTGGGGACATAGCTAAAAATTATAGCATTAACTATTCACTAAATGAAAATAGTATTTACAAACTTCCTGAAAAGAATATTCGTGCCGTTCTGTTATATAATTTTACTAATCTTTATTTATGATTAAATTAATTAAAAAAAAATTTTTACAAAATAATAAGTCTTTGAATAAATTTTTTATACTACTATTTCTTTATTTACTCTCTAGATTTCAAATAATTTTATATGGTGTAATTCCATTTGGTTTTGATCATGGAAAAGATTCCTTGGCTGTCATGGATATGATCTTAAACAAATCTCCAAAATTAATTGGACCCTGGACTAGTATCCCAGGATTATATTTTGGTCCAGGTTGGTACTACTTATTGGCACCGGGGTTTTTATTAACTAACTTCCATCCTCTTGCTGGTGTTGTAACCATTATGTTGCTAGGTATTTTCCAACTATGGTTAATTAATAAATATTTTGGTTTTATGGCTGCCTTAATTTTTACCTCTACACCTTTATGGTTTATGGTAACAACTAGTGCTTGGAATCCATTCCCGCTAACATTAGTAACCTGGCTCATTCTAGTAGTTTTTAAAAAGTTGGAAGAAAAAAAACAATCAAAAATTAAGGAAAGATTTTATTGGTTGAGTCTGGGTTTTTTAATGGCCAGTGGTTTTCACTTTTCTACGGCTTTTGCGGTCCTTTATCCATTATTAGTTTTTATCAGTCTCAAAATTAGAAACATTAAATTGTCTTTAAGAAAAATAATTTTCATTTGTAGTGGATTTTTCATTCCATTTTTACCTCAGTTAGTTTTTGAATTAAGACATGAATTTTCTGAAGTTAAGGGGGTATTAGCTTACCTAACTGGACAAGTCAACATTGAACAAGGTGTTAAACCATCTATTTTCAATGTATTGACTCAATCACTTATTGAAGTTAGACAAAGTTTATTACCCAATTTTTTTCAAAGCAAAATAGAAACCTACCTGGGCTTAATAGTTTTAATACTAATCATTTGGAAATCTTGGCGTTGGAAAAAAACAAATAAGAATAAATATTTTTTAGAATTTACTGCCTGGTTTATTATTACTGACATTTGGTTATTTTTAACACATTATAACTTCTGGTATTTATTTGGTTTAATGCCAGTAGCTGTAGTTTTCTTTGTTGATTTCTTGAAAAAAATAAATAAAAACTATTCATTTATATTGATAATTTTACTTATAGCATCTAGTTTTCTATCAACTTATCAATATTTCTCAACATTAAATGGTAAATATGCAAATAGCAGAGAATTCTTACCAATAAAACAACAAGCCATTAATTTAATTTACGAAAAAGCAGACGGAAAACCATTTGCCTCATATCAATATGTCCCAGATATTTATGATTTTTCTTATCAATATCTATACTTTTATCAAGCCATTAATGGAAAAAAACTGCCAATAGATTTTGCCTATCAACCAAATATACCCAACTATGTAGTTCAAAAACCAGATTTAATGAAATATTTTTCTAGTTCTACACAAATAGGACCAGCAGAAAAAATATTTTTCATTGTTGAAAAACCGATCTATAAACAATTATTAGTAGATTGGTGGAATAGACAAAAATACGGAAAAATTGTCAATGAATATAAACTATCTGATGATGTTAGCGTATATGAAGCTACCGTAGAATAAATACTGTAAGTGCTCCATGTTGTAGACAAAATTAGGGAATGTTTTATATAGATTTCTCCTCATCTGATACCACAAAAAAAGCTTCAGGACTTAGTAACATGTTAAGAGTTGTACGGATTTCTGCAGGATAATCTTTATTGGAGAAATTAGTTTTAAATCTTATCTCACTAAAAATACCTCTTTTATCTTTCATAGGGAACATTTCTAAGGCTAACCCATCAAATATAAGGTTACTTCTTTTACCAAATTGTGCTGAATTGTAAAGTAATACTATTACTTGGCCATTAAATTTATAAAACTCATGCCAACATAAAACCAAATTATCGATCTGTGAAGCCTTTTTTGTATTAAAAACATAATGGTTAATATCATCACTTAATTTAGACATAAATGTCATATTAGGAACATTTATCTCAATATCATATTTGGAAATTGTGGATAAGTTGTCTTTTTTTATATAATCACTTATGTCAAGGTACATTGTTTTAAAGGCATTTGTACTAAAACCTTCTTCAGTTTTGTTCAACTGATTTTGATCTATTTTCGCAAGTATTTTATTTATCAGTACATCAGAATTTTTAGAGCCTCCCATGTGAAGATTTTTACACTCCACAAGATGTTTTTGAGACGAAAAATCAAACCGATATTCGCAAACACTGTGCTTAACAATGCTCTTCAAATCATTGAGTGGTGGAATCCCCCTATAGTGTAACCACGATTGGATTTTCATTTGCATCAGCCAATCTTCTTGTTGATCCCTATTCAAATTCTTCAAATCTTTCAATCCGAACAAACTGATGTCTGAAATGGAAAAAGAATCAAAGGAGTATGAAGAACCTACCAAAACTTGCGCGTCAAAAATTACTTTAAATAGTGGTATTAGGTCTTCTGTAATTAAGTTATCCAATCTATCCTTCTCTATTAAGTGTTTTAAATAAATTACCCTGTCTTTAATGATTCCATCTAAACCTTCTCTATTCAGCTGGACATAGATGCCGAGCACCTTTTCGATAAATTTATTTAGTGATATTGTTTCAAGAATCATGTTTATAACCATTCTAAATGACCAATAAAAACCAGACTAGAAGAAGTTCTAGCCTCTATTTCTGTGTATTTATTGGGATATATCATGGGTTAACTCCCAATTATTGAGGAAGTAAAGAACTGTTTTGTTTAATTATTAGCAGAAAGAGAAATACCTATAGGCATTTCCTGATTCCAGGCTATAGCAAAAATTTCAGAAGGGATATCATTTTCAGATTCTATTAAGATATTGTTCAAAACAAGTGTATATGACAAATTATTAGTCAATTTGTCATTTAAATGACAAATAAAAGAAACATTTCTTTTTTCTTTAAAAGGCAGATTATCTTTATCTACATATCCACCTTTTCCATGGATTAGAATTTCTAGTGATAAAGCCACATGATTTCTAGGAACATTTAATAGTAGATTGTGTTTTCTTAAAGATGTAACTTTATCAAAAACATTCATTTTTGGTGGAATAACAATTGTCATTAAGGGCGCAAACTCTTCATTATCAATTAAATCTTTTATATTTGAACTTCGTCTATCTTTAATAAAAGGAATTTTGTTACCAATTGAATCTTTTGCATTAAAATGCACCACACTCTTACCTGGGTGATAACTAAAGTAAGGCTCATAAACATGACCTTTTATATTACTTTCAAAAGTAAATTTTTTACTTTTGAAACCACCTAAGTCAATATCTTGTTTGCTTCTAACAAAATATCCATTCTTTCTAGGAAAATAAATATGTAGCGAATCATCTTCTTTAACTTCAATATGAATAATTTTATAAATACCATCAGAATTCTTCGCGTAAATTGTAGACTTGTTTTTCATATACAAAATTATAACAAGAGTTCAACCCTCCACAGAATGGTCTTGAGTTATTAGGATATTGTTCTTGAGAAAAATAAAGGTGCTCCCCCGGTAGGATTCGAACCTACGACCTTGAAGTTAACAGCTTCCTGCTCTGCCGCTGAGCTACAGGGGAATAATAAAGAACCTCAGTATTATATCTATTCTAAGAAGTCTTGCAACTTCTTTCTGCGACTTGGATGTTTGAGCTTACGCAGGGCTTTTGCCTCGATTTGACGAATCCGTTCACGGGTCACCCCAAACTTCTTACCAACTTCTTCCAAAGTCATGGTTTTATTACCCTGTAAACCAAATCTCATCTTCAAAACTTTAGCCTCACGATCGGATAAAGCACTCAATACTTCCTCGATGTTTTCACGCAACATTTGTTTACTAGTGGCCTCATATGGAGAAATTTGTTTGTCATCAGCAATGAAATCACCCAAAATGCTATCGTCTTCGCCATCACCGACTGGAGTTTCCAAAGAGGTAGTGTTTTGTGAAATCTTCAAGATTTCACGAACCTTTTCCGGTTCCATCTCCATTTTTTCACCAATTTCTTCTGGGGTCGGCTCACGACCGAGATCTTGCATCAAGCGACGAGCCGTTCTCATCAGCTTGTTGATGGTTTCCACCATGTGAACTGGGATACGAATGGTTCTAGCTTGATCGGCGATGGAACGAGTAATAGCCTGACGAATCCACCAGGTGGCATAAGTCGAAAACTTAAATCCTTTGGTCCAGTCGAATTTCTCGACTGCTCTAATCAAACCTTTATTACCTTCTTGAATCAAATCCAAAAAAGTCATCCCACGACCAATGTATTTTTTGGCAATAGAAACAACTAATCTCAAATTGGCATCGATTAATTTTTGTTTGGCTTTGTCACTCCCGGCCTCTACTTCTTGAGCTAAACGAATTTCCTGTTCACGATTGAGCAACGGAATCCGACCAATCTCCTTAAGATACATTCTGACTGGATCAGCTACACCCGTATTCTTCAAACTGCTAAGTAAATCTAATTCTTGTTGTAATTCGTCACTATCTTCTTCCTCTTTAGTTTCGGAAACTGCTTCAAATACATCAATGTCTGCTTTAACAATATCATCATAAAAATCATCTAACTGTTCCAAGTAAAGTTCTGGCTCAACAAATACATCCAAGATTTCTTCTTGGGTAACGTAACCTTGTTTTTTGGCTTTTTTGAATAAGGCCTCTACCTGTTCTTGAGTTTTAGCTGGTAGTTTTTTTTCTTCTTGTTGAGGAAGAAAAATAAATGGAGTAGTGACCCCATTATCTTCTGCCAATTCTTCAACTTGCTTGGCTGCCGTTGCTTTAGTTTCTTTGACTATTTTTTTTACTAGTTTTTTACTAGCTTTAATTTCTTTTTTAGCAATCTCGGTTGAAGCTTTTTTTGCAGTTTTTGCGGTCATAAGATGTATAATTATACACACAAAAGTCAAAGAAGCCAGAGTAGGAAAAACTTGACAAAAATTACTTGACCAATGGCCAATCCATAGTCGGGGTTAAAATTTTGGCACTATCTTTGCCGACTAGCACCATATATTCAAACATCACCGCTCTTGAACCATCACGAGTTTTGACTGACCAACCATCTGCATCAACATACAAATCATTGTTTCCAGCAATCACTTGGGCCTCGACACAAACCACCATCCCTTCACGAAGCTTAGCTCCAGTTCCTGGGTCACCCCAGGCCGGAAGTTGCGGTTCATCATGTAAGGTTTGACCAATCCCATGTCCAACATATTGTTCTGCTACTGTAAAACCTTGTTCCACCACTGTTGTTTCCATAAGATAACCAAGATCTCCAATCCTCACTCCGGCTTTAGCAGCTTGTGCAGCTTTTAGCACTGCCTTACGACCAGTCTTCATCAAGAGCTCATCTGCTGGAGATAAATAGTCGCCAATCACTACCGTAAAACAATGATCAGTATTGTAACCATCCTTTTCAATCCCAAAATCAACTTTGACTAAATCACCTGTTTGCAAAGGTTTATCCTGAGGAATACCATGCACCACAGTATCATTGACTGAGATACAAGTCGAATACTGGTAAGGATTGCGGGGACCACCGACTCCTTTAAAGTTAGGTTTTGCTCCAGTCTCCATGGCCAATTTTTCTGCCAAGGCATCTATCTCTACAGGTGTCACTCCTGCTTTAGTAAATTGATGAAGTTGCCACAAAATATCTGTCGATAATTTAGCGATAGCTTGGTATTTTTCAATCTCTTGTGATGAAGTTAAAATCATAACCCTATTTTACACCGTAAACATCCCATCACGGTAAATTATTTTGGAGGATCCATCTTTCATGAAAGCAGTCACCACCCTATCAGTGGTAGAAACCATATCGGTATGTTCAGCTGAATCGTTATAACCTAATTCTTGCCACTCCACATCGGTCAGCTTACTGGGATCATCCAAATAGCAATCACGGTAAGCACGACCTATGGCTACATGAGTGTTACCAAAAGGACCACCAATATTTTCATCAAATAAAGTCTCGGCCATCACATGGGTAATTCTAGAAGTTCTTTTATCGGTCAAAGAGAACTCACCCAACTTATCAGCATTATTACTTTTTAACATCTCTTGCAAAAACCTGTCACCTTGTTTAGCAGAAGCTGCCACCACATGACCTCGTTCAAACTTCATTTCAATTCCCTTGATAATCTGCCCATAACGATAAAGAGGCTGATTAAACTTAACCCAACCTTCAGTCCCACGCCAATCTGGAGAAGTAAAGATCTCAAAACTAGGAATATTTCTACCCTCACCACCACGCCAACGACGTTTCTCACCGATCCTCACTCGAAGATCTAGATCTTGACCTTTAACAGTCACATACTCTATCTGCATGTCATTTAAAACAGTCTTCACTCTTTCCTGAAATTGGGCAATTTTTTTCCATTCTGCAACTGGATTCTCTTTGTCCAAATAACAAGCTTTGATAATTTGCTCCCAATATTCTTTCAAAGTTAGACCGACTTCTTTGGCTTTGGCCTCAACACCCCACAAGCCAATTGTCCAAGTGTATTTACCAGCTTGTTCTTTGGCATCCATCCAGTCTCTCAGAGCTTTTTTGGAATCACGCGCTAAAATAATTTTCTTGGGATCAACCTCAGCCAGTTCTGCTGGTTCAGGATCGGCCAAAATACCCAAAGTATGATCAATCAAATCAACTTGAACTTTGCTGAATTTTCTAGGAAAAAAAGTTAATTGTTCTTCATTAGCCAGAGTATAAAAATCACGGTCAAAACCAGTTGGTAAAAACCGCATCATTGGGTGAGCACCTGCTTTTAAAACTGCATTCTGTAATTCCAAAGCTAAAGCTTTGGCCACATCAGGCACTACTAACCTCACTACTTCACCGGCCTTAACTCCTTGACCAGAATTTAGGGCAAAATTAACCAAAACATCGGCATATTTTTTTAAGACTGCTGGTGATAAAAATGGTGGTTTTTCAAACATATACTTTCCCCAAGTATGTTAAACTATGACGACAAGGATTTTACCACGTCTTGTGACAAAAAAAGTGTAGACAATCTTACAACCAATAGAAGGGAATTACATGTCTAACATGCCTGCTGTTTATAAGCCTAGTGCTGATCGAGAAATTGCTCCCGGTATTTATCACACTACTATTGATGGTCTGCTTTATCTTGAGTACAAAAAATTCCAAGATGATCGAGGTTTCTTTGCTGATATTACTGGCCTGAAAAACCTAGAAAAAGTACTTGGTAAAAAAATGGAGCTCAAACAAATTAACTTGGCTTCTTCCAAAACTAATGTTGTCCGAGGATTGCACGCTGAAGGCTGGAATAAATTAGTGACCACTTTTACTGGTAAAGGGTTTTCTGCCCTAGCAGATATTAGACCCAACTCACCAACTTTTAAAAAAGTTGAGTATTTTCTATTCGATAATGATGAAAACTCTGACAAGGGTACTGCTCTCTATATTCCCAAAGGAGTGGCTAACTCAGTTTGCGCTATAGAAGGCCCGCTCCTTTACCACTATGTGGTCGATGCTTTTTATGAAGATCGAGATCCCAGTGGTGATAAAGCCCTATCGATTTTTGATCCAGAATTAAACATTCAATGGCCAATTACTAAAGAACAAATGATTATTTCTCAGAGAGACCGAGACAGCGTTACTCTCCAAGAGATGTTAGCTCAAAAAACATAGTTTGTAATTGAGCTATTACGGAGTGGTCAAAAAAATTTTGATAAAAAACCAGTAAATTTTTCAAATAAAGCTCTTGTCGAAGTTTGTCCTGGTGAGTTACTGCTTGATCAATTAACTGAACTCGTTCTTCAACTCTAGTCTTCATTTTTTCTGAAATTAGCTGCTGCCTCCAAAAATCATCAACCAACTTTAAAAACTCATGCCAACTAAATAAAAATTGAAAAATGGCTGGCTGATTTTTTTTAAAACTTAGCTTAATTTTTTGTTGAGCAAAAGTATTTTTTTTCACATTTAATAAACTCACCTCGCCCGTCTCATCATAAGCATAAATTGTTGGTGAAAAATCAGGAGTTAAGTTACTAAATTCAATTAGGTAATCTTGCTCTGTTGGTTTAGGCACCAGCGTAAAATAAACTGCTGGCTGATCTGTGGTGAGCTGTTCAACAAGTTGCCTTGTTTCTATCTTCTCTCCATTGTTAGTAAGAATACTTACCTCTGTTAGAGGGTGATGCACTACTACTAAATAACTCAAATCAGTAAAACTAGGTTGAAAAACTCTAAGTGAGTTAATCTGCTGATAATCTACAGTTTTTCGCTGACCAACCAATGGATCATTAACTAAAAAATCATGATTGTCCTGATCAAAACCATAAAACACCACAAAATGACCAGGAACTTGAGCAACTACCGGTACTCTAGATCGAATTAATAGCTCAGCTGTTGTTGGCCAATGTTCTGTAACGACTGAAAACTCTAGCTTGGGCAAAACCAAATCTTGGGCAGCCAATTGCTTAGTTAACCTTGTTATTGCCCACCAATTCACTAAACCATCAGCGATGTAACCATCGGCCTGAATTTTTAACCACTGATTTAGTGATTCAGGATCCAAAACCTGACCATTAGGTAAGTAATTAAAACCATGAAAATTGAGAATCATCACTGCTGAAGTTAAAGCACAACCCCAACGACCGATCGTCGGCTGACTAGACCAACTCTCAGCCTGATCATAAATACTAGCTGACCACAAAGGATCAGTCTGAAAAATTTGAGTCACCGGCAAAACAAAAAAGTTGTGATCCAAAAACTTCAACTCTTTGATTGTTGTTTCAACTGGATAAACACTGCCTGCTGCTAATTTAAAACCCCAACTCCCAACACTAGTCAAAGGATCATAAGTCCAATCGGCAAAATGAAAAATTTCATAACCATCCAAAAAAATACTTAATAAACCATTTTCTCTAGCAATTTTCAATTGGTAAGCCTGTTGTTGTTGCCAAGCGAAATTAATTCCCTTGGCCAACATTTCCTGACCAGCTATAAAGCGATTAACCCAAATCGAACCAGTCGCAAAATGAAGTTGATAATAGTTGTTTTCATCGATAAAACCCCACACAAAATTATGATCATTGCCCTGTTGAGGGGTAAAGGTAAACTGCCAAACAAAATTATCTGTAGTTGGAAAAAAATCATTATTAGTTAGCAAAAAACTATTGCCAATAGGTTGCTCCATCAAACCAGTAATCAACTCATCATTTTCCTGCCAAATTACAGCTGGATCAGGATTTACTTCAAGCCATTTATCATTAGCAAAAATATTTTTTGCTGGAGCAAAAAGAACCAACCAACAATAAAAAAATATCTTTACTAACCACTTCATTAAGTGTTAGTAAACACTAACAAGCTGACATTATTTATTCTTCAACAAAATCTAATAATTCTTGATTAGCTTTTTTCTTTTTAGGAAATAAAATAATTAAACTAACAACTAAAACAAACAAACTTAATAAAACCAATAGTTGAGGTAAATAAATCAAGTAAATTTGATGTTGGCCATGATCAACCAACCAACCATTGGCCCAGTTTTTATAAACATAATGTGGATAAATTTTTAATCCATTATTAAAAGATAAAGCAACCCAGAACTTGTCGAAACTCTGAGATAAATAAATAAAACCATTAGTTGTTTCAACGTTAATATTAACTTTGTAAAAAGATGTTCCAAATTTACTCACTTGATCAATAACCGTCTCATTTTCAAACTGTTGATAGTTTGTTGGTTTTAAATATAAACTACTCAATGATTTTATTGGTAAAGATAAATAAAACAACTCAAGTTGGTTTAACTTTGCTTCTGTTAAAACTTCTCCAAAAGATTTGAATTCAAAATTAATAAAATAATTTTCTTTTTCAAAAGGTTGTGCCAAAAATAAATAATTAGCTTTAAATTTTTTGTCAGATAATAAATTCTCTAAATAGGTGAAATTATCAGTAGCACTAGTAACTAAAAACTTGGGAGAACGACCGTTAAAACTTTCTCCCTCAACTCTTACTAAAAAATCATAATTAGTATCAATATCAGTTAGTTTTAAACTTTCACAAAAAGTACCAAATTCACTAGTTTGATAACTAATTGAATCATCATTAATTTTTTTCTTAACATTCCCCCGATCAAAAACATCACAGTTTGTTTCATTTTCAGAAAACTTTAAATAATCAATTAAGTCTAAAGAAAAAGATGGAATATCTACTGTTATGGTTTGATTACTTTCAGTTAATTGAAAATCAAAAGTTGATTCAGATAACCAGTCTCGCCAAACATTAGAATCAATTTCTAAGTTGAGACCTCCACCACTTTTTAAAAACAGGCCTCTTTCTTCACTACCACCAATAACCTCGTTGACTAATAAATTAATTGGTTCACCAACAACCAGGTCAAAAAATGGTACATCAATTTCCTTACCCTCAATTAAAACTAAGTTTTGATCATTAATATCTAAAACAACTTTCTCGATGTTTTTACCTAAAGCATAATCTATTTTGTAACTACCTAAACTAGGTAACAAAAACTCTTGACCAGCGACTCTAAGTCTAGCAGTCGGGGCAAATTTAATCGTTATCACCCCATCATTTAGTTTTAGTTTAGCAAAAACTACCACTCGATCTTTTTCTTTCCAAGCAGGAAAATAAAGTTTAAATTTACCAGTTTGACTGATTTTTCTAGAAAATGACACAACATTTTGATGAAAATCAACACTATCAATCTCCTGTTTGGTTAAATCAATAAAAGGTAACTCTAAAAACGGTTCTTGATTTAATGGCTTAATGGAATGATTAATATAATCTGGAAGCAGTCTTGCTTGAAAACTATTATCAATACTAACAAAATCCAGAGAAGAATTAACTCTAACAAAAGAATTACTTAATTCTGGTCGCTGCCAAACATAAAGATTATTTTCTGTAAAAACCAACTCCCAAGATAAGGCTTTTATAAGGTTTTCATAATCAATAAAACCAGTATTTGTAACAATATTTTTGTCCAAAAATAAATAATCAACATCATACAAATCCAAAATACCACCAATCTGATTACTATCATTTGCTCTGAGAGCTGCTGAAAATTGGTGATAAAAATTCTCGTCTGTTTTTGAAAAAACATCAAAAGCTCTAGATAAAAGTGGTTGTTCTATTCCATACCATAAAAAACCACTACCTCTATATCCCCAAGCGTAAAAATCCCACCCAAAAACAGACTCTGCTGGTAATAAAGCTATTCTTGACTGTTTTGGTTGTTGATCAAAAAAACTAAATAGCTGCAAGTATTCTGCAGGCAAATTAACCTTCATTCTTTGATAGATAAGCTGACCTTGAAAAAAAGGAAAAACTGGTACAACGATTAAAAAAGCAACCAAAGTAACTAAAACTGGCTTCAACCAGTTAAATATTTTTTGATAAATTAAATCAAAAATCACAGCCAAACCAATTGAAATAACTAAAACAAAAGCCATTGACCACTTAGTAAAAGTCGTTCTAAAAATTTGACTAAAAAGTGGAATATGTTTTTCAAAAAACTGATAAATAAAACCAAGTGGCTCTTTACCAGCAGTTAAAAGTAAAAAGATTAAAACCCATAATAATAGTAGAGACCAAGAAAAATACTTTTTACGACAACTTACTGAAAAAACAATTGAACCTAACAAACCACTAATTACAATTCCTCTAATTATCCAAAGCAAAGATTCATCTAAATAGTTTATCCATGGAGTTAATAAATAAACTAAGTTACCATCTTCATTTTTATCTAAATAATCAAACCAATAGCCACGTAAAGATAAAATATCAGACCAATCACCATAATTTTGATTCATTAAAATCACTTCAGAAGTAGCCAATTGGTTTTGTTTAGCCTCTATATTTGTTGAACTATGAAAAAAAGTAAAATATCCAACTGGAATTAACCAAAATAAATTTGCAATTAAAGTAATAAATATCCAGCCAAGTATTTTTTTAAAAGATCCACTACTAAAAATAAAGTTAAGCAAAAATGTGACCATAACCAATACATAAACGGCAAACATAGTTTGAACTTGAAAAGCAGAAGTTGACAAAAAAGAAATTATTAATAACTTAAAAGCTGATTTTCTATTATTAGTAGTTAAAAACTTTAAGCTAGAAAAAACTAACCAAGGGAAAAACCCAAAAAAGCCAGAAAATGTTTCAAATGGTGGGTAAAAATATTGAAGAGTTGCTAAGTTAAAGAGATAAAAAATACCAGCGATAAAACTGGCTAATTGAAAGTTCCTATGTTTATCTTTTTGATTCAATAAAAAATTAGTTAAAAACCATAATCCAATTGGACCAATTATTAACATCAATCCAGTCCAAAAATACCTAATAAAACTCATAGGAATAAATAAAGACAATGGCCACAAAATAATTTCTCTAGAAAGAGAAGCCCCATGAGCCATTCCTCCAGCCAAACCAAGACCTTGATATTCTTGCCAAGCAGAAAACAAAGCTCTTTTCAGATTTAATGAAAAATTAAATTCTGGAACTAGATTGTCCCAACCTAATAACCAAGTACTCGGCTGATAATTTAAAAATAAAACCAAACTAGAAAAAAAACCTAGCAGAAAAACTGGCCAAAACACAAGTAAAAAATTTCTTATTTTTCGCACTCTTAGTGCATTATAGAAGAAAAACCAAGGTTCTTAATAGGAGTGTTTCCATTCCCAATTAAAACTCTTAAAAAATAGTAAACAGGAGTAATATATTTCCCTGGTAAAACACTAATGAAAACCAATTGCATTAAATTTAACACAAAACCAGTAAAAGAAGGAACATAACCATATTCAGTAATAGCTTTAAATCTAGTCAAAAACGTAGAATAAAAAGTTTTTTTAGGATTCTTTAAAGAAGTATTTTCTCCATGTAAACGATATGACAACAATACATCTGGCAGATTAGCTGTTTTAACAGAAGTTAAAATTCTGAATAAAACCTCAACTTCCTCTGCAGTGGTTTTATTTTGGTCATATAACAAGATATTCTTGTTCAAAACATTCAAGTTAAACATGGCTGTTGGTTGCTGAATAGGAATTGAATGAAAAATCATTCTATAAATATCTTGATTACTGGTAGGAAAATACTTATAACCAATTTTTTTACCACTTTTATTAATTAAAACACATTGAGTTCCCACCAATCCCACATCTTTATTCTCTAATAAGAATAATCTTTGTTTTTCTAGTCTTTGAGGATGCATGATATCATCAGCATCCATTCTAGCTATTAACTTAGAGTTGGCTTTTTTCAAGGCAAAATTAGCAGTACCAGCCACACCAAGTCTTTTTTTATTTTTGAAAACCTTGATTCTGTTATCTTTTTGGGCAAATTTATTTAAAATTTGAAAAGATTTATCAGTAGAACAATCGTCTACAACAATTAGCTCCCAATTAGAATAAGTCTGATTAATAATGCTTTTAAGTGATTCCACTAAATACAATTCTGCATTATAAACAGGCATTACTATTGAAATAAGTTGATTAGTTCTTGTCTGCTTTTTCATAATTTTATTATTAATAAACATAAGGAAACTCTTAAAACACCTTTATTAAAAAGATGTACTAAGAGTTTCCCCCCTAGTTTTAGCTAGGGAGGAAACAGGTAGAGAAATCTTACCGCCAGATGGTCCAAGCGGAGTTCTTCAACGGGTCTGCGGTGAACACGCGAACGTGGTAATCCGTAGTAGGGCAAGCGTAGTGCTCAGCCTGTTCTTTAACCCGCTGGGAAACCAGCACTTCGACCCAGCCTTCATAGTCGCTAGAGGGTACGTTGTACACCTCATAGCGACCATCTTCGATGCTGAAGTTTTCGTACCAGCCGGGCGGCAACACGACCAAGTCGCATCCGCCACCCATGGCATCAAAGCCATTCCACTTCAGATGATAGCCGAAAACGATACCAATTTGACCGGGATTGACTCCGATATCATGGTAACCAGCCGGATGTCCAGCCGCATTGTCATCGGCATCGAACAGCGCCGGGTTGACAAGGTTGTTTTCCGCGCGCATCGCATCGGTGAAGCCGGTTGTTGTTGAAACCGCATCTTCGGTCGTGGTTGAGAAGATAATGAGGGTCGGGGCTCCGACCAGCTCACCGTTTTCACCGCACACAACCTTCAGAGAACGGGTCTGCGTAGCAGTATCCAGCCCATAGTGGGTCGTGAACCCCGGCTTGACGTTATAGTTGACGGGTTGGCCGTCAACGTAGGTCGTACCGGAGCAATTTTCCACTACAGCAACCGGGTCGCTCCAAAGAGCTTCCCAGGCCGCAGCCGGATTGCAGGCAGAGAGCAACAGAACGAGGGGAAGTAAAACGAGTAAACGTTTCATGGTGGTCCTCCTTTTCTTTTTATAAGAGCTTAGAGCGGACCAGGTGCTCAGAGCTCAGGTAGGTGTACCCCCCAATCACGAGGGGCCAGGTAGGGTTGAGGTATCGTTTCACCAGATTTCTCCGGTTAACTCACTCAAAGAAAAACCTATATCTATAAAGTTTCTCTTTGAGTGAGTCACAAACCACAGCAACTTCTTTTCCATAAAAAAGAAAAGTTATTAATTTCTCACCTGTTAAAGAGCAACTACTTAAAGTAGTTACCATGCTGAAAAAGTTTTTTTCGCTTAAGCCAAGCACGGTGCTTGATTAGCAATTAAAGCTCCTCAGCTCAAAATCCTGGTAAGACTTTGAGCTAGGGATCTTTTTTTAAAAGTTTTTTAATAGTTCATACAAGGTCAAATTATAGCAGTAAATGTCTAATTTGTCAATATTATAGGACTAAATTTCTATAAGTTTTATAATAAACCAGGCTTCTTAAAGATAAATGCTCCACTCGTCTTTCTCAGAAAAGTGGAGCATTATTTTGATGATGAACACCGCTCACCGAGAGGGTGTGGCTGATGGAGAGACCTGCTTGGTTGGAGCAGGAGTGGGTGCGTGAGCCGCATCGTAAGCCGCTTGAGCAACCTGCAAAGCAGCCTCTGCTGCTTCCACCTGCTTGTGCGCATTGTACAGCTCACAGGCAGGACCAGTCATTCCATCATCCATGCACTCCACTGCGAGAGCGCCCATCATCTGTTGATATTCAGAGTCTCCCCTTCCACCACACCCAGTAATCACCAGGGTGAAGGCGAGCAACAAAGAAACCAACGTGAGGAGAGACCGCTTGGTCATTGTTCCTCCGATGTTACATCAGTAGTTTGAATTTGAACTTTTCAAAAAACTTTCCCAATACAAACTTGGGAGGTTTCTTAAATGTCAGCTACTGATACCAATAAGTATATCAAAACATATCGAAATAGTCAATTATTATAGGATAAATTTTTAGCTACTTACGTCTCACCTCATAGCTATACAAATGCCTTAAGAAAATAGCCGGAGGATCTTCCAACAAAAACTGCTGAAACTCTTGATACAAAGCTTTGCGTTCTTCCTGATCAATGGTTTTTCTAGCTTTCTCCAGTAAACTATCAATTCTTGTGTTTTTATATCTAGTAAAGTTAGTCGGTTGATCTGAGTGCCACAAAAAGTATTGATCAGGGTCTAGGGGTGACTCTTGACCTATTAATAGTAATTGAAAATCATTGGTATCTGGAAAGCTACTAACTTTAAGATTAACTTTAATCTCCAAAAAAGCACAAAGTTCTTTATCTTCTACCTCTTTGGCAACTTGACATTCACCAATCGCCTTTTTACCAAACTCAGACCATTGTTCAATAATACTCTCGGCTTCTTGTTCAAAAGTTTGAGTGGTAATTAAATTCAGCTCCATTGGTTTCCTAGGCAAATCATCAAGCAATCTTTCCACAGCCCGATCCAAATTTTTTTCATAAGTTTTGCCACCTTCTAGGTAAGCCCATGAAGTAGGATCAAGCGGTCCTCTAGCCTGAGTACCATCGTCAACTGTTCCCAAAGCATAAGATAAAGCCTGACGAACATTTTTAGTCATTAATGGATCAGCATTGTTAAAGAAAACAGCCAGGTAACGATTTGTCTGGAGTCGTTCAGTTATTTCCACATTAGACCAATCTCTTAAATCCTCTGGATCAGCTAAATCAGGAATAATATCTATTTCTCCTCTTTTAAAAGCATTAATTAAATCAGTCTCAGTGAGGTAAAAACGATAAACTAGTTTTTTTTCTGGAGTTTCAATCACCAACTCTTCTAAACGATTACCTTTTCTTTGATAGTCAGTAATTCTAGTATTACCAATGCCAATCAATGTCGGACGACTAAAAAACCATAAATAACTCTCAATTCCCTGACGAAAGACAGGTTCAGCTAACACACTCGGAAATGGTGAAAAAGAATCTGGCAACTTGAACACCAGGTCATTGGGCGTAGCAACTGTCTCAACATCAACAAACTGGTAGTTAATATCTTCAGGTAGAACTTCTTTACCATCTTGCCAAAAAATATCTTTTTTCAAAACAAAACGGTATTGTTTACCATCATCTTCAACCACCCAACGCTGAGCTAAATAAGGTTTAACTTCTTTATTTTCTGTTATCTGAGTCAAACCAGCACTTAACTGATTCTTAATTTCATTAGGCAAAGTATTAATAGTAAAACTGCCGATCATCCCAATATATTCCTTGGGTTTAAAAGTAATTCGATCAACCAAAAAAGGAATGAAGAGAGAAAATACAACAATTGCTCCAACTAGTGAAGCCACTAGAATCCAACCATGTTTTTTGGCATAAGCAGTTAGATACCAATAAAAACGTCTCATTAGGCCTTCTTCAAAATAATAATAAATACTTTACCAGCCTTATTCTAGGCAGAAATCAGAACTTTGCCAAGCCTATGGTGGTGCTACATTAGAGACACGATGGAAACCGCAGCAAATAAAATAATTGCCACAATCGTCATGGTAAAGATTACCTTTTCGACTCCTCTTCTAGTATGAAAAGTTTCACCCCCGCCACCCCAAGTAGAACCCAGTCCACTGCCTTGAGCTTGAAGTAAGATAAACACCGCAATTAAAATAGCCAAAAAAATCTGAATTACCAAATAGATGTTTTGCATATATTCCTTTATTTAGTTTTTGCTTCAGCTCGATTTTCTCTGATCACTGTGACTCTAACACTACCAGGAACCATCACTTTTTCTTGTACCTCATCACGAATCTTAGTAGCCAAAACTTCAACGTCATTATCTTTGGATTTTTCTGGTTCTAATAACACTCTCAATTCACGACCAGCTTGAACAGCATAAGCGTTTTTAACCTCTGGATAAGAAGTAGCAATCTCTTCTAGATCTTCTAGACGCTTAATGTATTCTTCGTGGTTTTCATAACGAGCTCCTGGTCTAGCTCCAGAGATAGCATCAGCGACATAAACAGCCATTTGTTCTGGTCCGGAAAAAGGCTCGTCCTCATGGTGCTGAGCAATACAATCAACCACTTTTTGGGGCATGCCAAATTTTTTGGCGATTCTGACACCAAGAGCAATATGGTTATCATCTGGATCTTCAGCCACTTTACCAATATCGTGTAATAAACAACCTAGTTTGACCGTGTTGACATCAAGACCTAATTCATGAGCGATCTTGGTTCCAATCTTGGTTTCTTCGATAGTATGAGTAATCATGCTTTGACCATAAGAAAATCTGTATTTAAAACGACCCAACATCGCAATTAAACCAGAAGGTAGATTGTAAACACCCACAGCATGACAGAGTTGTTTACCGGCCTCAAAAATAGTTTTTTCGATCTCTTTTTCGACTTTATCGATCACTTCTTCAATCTTGGCTGGTTGGATACGACCGTCCTTCACCAATCTTTCCAAAGAAATACGAGCAATCTCTCTTCTAACTGGATCAAAACTAGAAAGCTTGACTTCGTTTGGCGCTGCATCTAGATCTACATCAACTCCAGTGCGACGTTCAAAAGAGTGAATATTGCGACCATTTTTACCAATAATCTTCCCTTTGATTTCTTCAGATGGAATATTCACCACTGAAACAGTGTATTCTGCCACATTATCAGTAGCTCCATACTTCATTGCATCAATTAAGATTTGAGCAGCTTTTTCATCGGCTTCCTGCTTGGCAACTTCTTCTCGTTCTTTGATATATCTGGCCATTTCATCGGCCATCTTCTTTTCCAAACCATCCATCAACAGCTGTTTGGCTTCTTCTTTGGATAACTTGGCAATTTTTTCTAAACGATTAAGTAATCTCTCCTTAGTTTTTTCGATTTCTTCACGAGCCTGAGCCAGTTTTTCTTTTTCTCGCTCTAAGTTTTCTTCTTTTCTTTCCAAACCAGATAAACGATCATCTAAACGATCTAACTTTGTTTCCAAAAAACGTTGTTGTTCTTCTAATTGTTTCTCTAGAGTTCTAGCTTTCTTTTCAGCCTCAGTTCTAATAGCCAAAGCCTCATCTTTGGCTTCAACAATAATCTCTCTGGCTTTTGCCTGAGCCTCTCTCTCTATCGCCTTATAATCAATTTCAGGTAAAACCTTATTATCCCTATGTTGCTTTTTTGGCTTTAAAACAGGTTTTTGTTTAATTTTTGGCGCCTGTTCTTTATTAACAACTACTGGTGTTTTTTCACCGGCTGGTTGTTCACCAAACAGTTTTGATAAATTATTAAAAAATGACATACTTTTACTTTCTTTTTAACTAATCACTCTTCAGCTGATTAACATCAGCCAAGTAACTGCATTAAGCACTCTTTAAGGTATGGAAAAACTAGTGATGAATCACTAAACAGAAAGCGCCTCTAGCGCCTGACTCGTTATAGACTGATAATGGCTATTAACATTGGTCATAAATTAATAATTAGATTTGTAAGTCCGTTATTATTTCTGTTTGCGTTTTTTTCCAAATTATCTCTCTCGAGACATAGCGCAAATTACTTGTGTGGAGATTATATGTCTTATCTGCTCTTTAGTCAATCAAAATCCTAGTTTTTAAAAAATAAAAATAACTGTATATCAATCTTTTTTAAAAATAACTTGACTAAAAGAAACTAAATTCAGCCCTTTTTAAGTTAAAAGGGCTGAATAATCAACCCTATTTCTTAGAGTCAGCCTCCTTAATCGTCTCCCAAATTTTCTTTTCAATCTCTTTTCTCAAAGCTAAATCTTCTTTAAGTTTGTCTTTGGTCGCTTCTCTACCTTGGGCCAATACTTCACCGTTATACTTGTAAAAACTACCAGCCTTTTCCAAAACTCCTTTTTCTACACCCAAATCAACCACATCTCCTTCTCTAGAAATACCCCGTTCATCCATATCAAATTCTGCAACTTTAAATGGTGGCGCCACTTTATTTTTCTTTACTTTGACTCGGTGTCTACTCCCAACAATATCCTCACCCTCTTGAATATTACCAATTTTACGAATATCCAAACGCTGAGAAGCATAGAACTTCAAAGCATTACCACCAGTAGTGGTTTCAGGACTACCAAACATCACTCCAATTTTCATTCTGATTTGGTTGGTAAAAATCATTAGGGTATTGGTTTTATTGATAGCTGCTGTAAGTTTGCGCATTGCCTGAGACATCAATCTGGCTTGAGTACCCATCTGGTGGTCGCCCATTTCACCCTCAATTTCTGATTTGGGCACTAAAGCTGCTACTGAGTCAATAATCACCAAATCAACACCCCCTGATCTAACCAGGGTTTCAGCAATCTCCAAAGCCTGCTCACCATAATCTGGTTGAGAAATTAATAATTCCTCCAAGTTTACCCCAATTTTTTCTGCTCTTACCGGATCCAAAGCATGTTCTACATCTACAAAAGCAGCCACTCCACCGTGACGTTGAACCTCGGCAATGGCATGCAAACAAAGAGTAGTTTTACCAGAAGCTTCAGGGCCATAAATCTCAACAATTCTACCCTTGGGGAAACCACCAACTCCAAGAGCCATATTAAGAGATAAAGAACCAGTGGAAATCACTGGAATCTTGGGCATGTTTTTTAAAGATTCACCCATTTTCATGATTGAACCTTTACCAAACTGTTGTTCAATTTGTTTCATGGCAATCCCAACTGCTTGTTGCTTGCCATCTCTGGAAACCATCTCCAAGTTACTTTCAGCATCGATTGATTTTTTCTTTTTCGACATAAAATTCTAATCCTTTCTTTTTTCGCTATACCCACACATTACCCCAAACTAATAACCACTACAAGCTACAAAATTATTAGTTTGATTGCTTAAGATTATAAAAACTAAAACTGACACTTTTTAGTTAAACTTTGGTACAATCAGCTGACAAAACCCGGAGAGTGGCGCAGATGGCTAGCGCGCGCGCATGGGGTGCGCGAGGTCGCAGGTTCGAGTCCTGTCTCTCCGACAAAGAATAAAACTGGCTAAAACGCCAGTTTTTTGCTTTGTTGGAGAAACTAAGGTAAGAAGCTTAGGTTCGCTCTATTAAGTACATAGTGCAAATGAGTGAAGCAAATGCACTATGCTTACAACATTATTTGTGTTTAATGTTATAATATAGGCCATATGAAAGTTGAAAATTCTGCAAAACTCTGGACAGGCTTATTTACTGTCATCTTACTTGGTATCGTCGGTTACTTTGGCTATAAATATTACTTCTCTAAAGATGAAGTCGTTGATCTAAACCAGGATGATGAAACTATAGAGCCAACCACTGCTCCATTCAGATGGGACCTTTACTTGGATGAAGAAGAAGCTACTAAAGAGGCCGTCCCCACTAAAAAGGTTGAAGAAAAACAAACCACGCCTAAAACTTCTACTACCACAACTCAACCAGCCCAAGCTGTAACCAAAACCACAGAAACAACTGTTACCACCACTACTACTACCAATGTTGATGGTAAAGAAACTAGTGAAACTCAGACATACACCACTAATGATGGCAACATCAATGTTGAAGTAAAATCTGAAGCTCGTTCTGAATCCAGCAACTAATTGAGTAATTTGTTACTTAGCTTACTGCTTGTCACTGTTATTCTGTTAAACTGGTCTTGTTATGTTAAAACCACTAGACCAAGCTCCTTTGGACATCCCAGTTATAGATAATCAAGGTAAAAAAACTTCTCTTAACGAACATCTTGGACAATATCTCGTTATTTATTTTTACCCAAAAGACGATACTCCAGGTTGTACCACCGAAGCTTGTAGCTTTCGTGATGCTAATGTTGAATTACAAAAACTAGGAGTTAAAGTCATTGGAATAAGTAAAGACTCCCTATCTTCACATCAAAAATTTGCTGAAAAGCATCGCTTAAATTTTCCTCTTTGGTCTGATCCAGATCACCAATTATTAGAAGCTTTTGGAGCCTGGGGACAAAAAAATCGTTTTGGTAAACTTTATATGGGTATTATTCGTTCAACTTTTGTACTTGATCCTCAAGGGAAAATCCTCAAAACCTGGGAAAATGTTAGAGTCAACAACCATACTCAAGAAATCCTAGAGTTTTTAAAATCAATAAAAAAATAAGCTATTCTAAAGGGAACTTTTCTTGAACCCACTGAGCAAGTTTCTCAAAGGTACTAAGAGGTGGCTTTTGGTGGAGTAAAACCTCGGACAAGATGTCGGTCACTTCTTGTTTCTTTTCAGGAGGCAATACTAAAGTCAACCTGCCAGGAAAATAGGCTGTTTCAATCATTAACAACAAGGAATCATATTTTTTATCGAACCAAAATCGTCCCAGTTCCTGCCAAGCATAAAGTTTGCCTTCGACACTAACCCCAAAATTAGTAATCTTGTGAGTTATATCTTGAGGAGGAATCACTGCCAAAACATAATTTAAAAATACCACCGAAAAAACCATTGCTATTGGTAAAAATTGACCAGAAAAAAACAAAATTAGAGAAATTAGCAAAGCAATCACTAGAACTGTAGTAAAAAATTGTTTATTTCGTTTGCGAAAAGGCCTACTGGGAGCAAGCCATTCCAAGATAGCTCTTTCTGGAATTGGCCTATACATTCCCGGTGCAACCTTTGACATTTCCAATTGAGAATCAAATGGATAATAAGCATTAGGATCAACTTGGATTTGTTCCTCAAACGGAACATCATCAGCCTGTTTTACCGACCGTTGACCACCCAAAAAACTGCGGATAGTTTCCTTAGTTTTACTCATTAGTTACACTATACACCAATAGTAGTTACCCAGAAAAGTAGCTGAACGAAAGTTTGCTTCAAGATGGTACAATTACAGCTTATAACAGGAAGGGTCGCATAGTGGTTCATTGCACAGGTCTTGAAAACCTGCGGCTTACGCCATCGCGGGTTCGAATCCCGCCCCTTCCGCTCATAAAAAAGGCGTCTGTTTGGACAACTTTTTTATGACTGGTAAGTGAGTTTTTATCAACCAGTCATACTTGCTATTATCAGAAAAAATCTCAATATTTCGTCGTATCCAAGTACCTTGGCATACCTCCATTAATCCTTTCCGTTTTCCAGAAAATATATAAAATTAATTTTTAATTTAGTAATTTTGCCAAATGCTTTTGTTTTTCTTCTAAATAAGCATTTTTATCCAAGCCCAATCGTTTAATCATTCTAGCGGCATACTCAGCTCCCAAAAGATGAGGAATCATCACAAAAGCTGCTCCCAAATCATATAATTCTTTTGCTTCAGTGATTGTATGAGCTATTGGCACTACCAAAACCTTAGAATTTTTTTCTAACATTGTTCTAATAATAAGCTTATTAGTTACAAAGTCTGGAATTGTCGAAACCACTAATTGAGGTTTAGTTACTGGTAATTCTTCTAAAAACTCGACATCACTAGCATCACCATAGCGAAATGGTAGCTGAAGTTTTTCTACTCGTTGAATAGAAGCTGGGTTGTAATCTACCACCAGATAACTTTGTTCAGCTTTAGTTAGAGCTTCAGCAAAAATATCACCAACTCGATCAAAACCAAAAATTACACTCGAATAATCTTCACCAACTGCCCCTTTTTCTGTTTTTCTGGTTTTCAATAGCTCTAACTTTTTCAAAATATTAGCAATTCTTGGATAAATGCTATCAGCGTAAAGAATTAAATAAGTCGAACCAGCAATAGTAATCAAACCAACCAAAGTTACTAACGACAATACTTCTTGTGATAAATGACCAACTCGCATTCCCAAACTAGCCAAAATTAATGAAAACTCACTAATTTGTGCTACAGTTAAACCAGCCAAAAAACCAGTTCGACGGCTATAGCCAGCTAGATTCATCAATAAAATCACAATCACTGGGTTACCAACCAACACAAACAAAGATAAGAGTAAAGCTGGCAAAATAATGGTAGCTAAATTAGCAATCACCATCTGCGAACCCAATAAAATGAAGAAAATAATAATGAAAAAATCTCTGAGTGGCTTTAGTCTAGAGGACATTTCATCCGCATAAGGAGTCAGTGACATCGTCACTCCAGCAACTAATGCCCCAATCTCGATCGAAAAACCAAGTAATAAAAACAAAGAAGCCAGACCTGTCCCCCAAGCTAGTGAAAACAAAAACAGCAATTCTTGAGAATGAGCAATATAGTTAGTAAGCTTTTGCAAAACCAAACTAGTAAAGAGATACAAACCGACCAATAAACCAAAACCTTTTAACAAAGTCCAACCCAAGGTATTAAGTAAACCGGCTTCACCACCATTGGTAAAAACAGTCACCCCAATCAAAACAAACGTAGCAATCACGTCTTGAACCAAGAGAAAACCAATCGCTATTTTGGCATAAAGTTTTTGTAAATCTTTTTTATCAGCCAAAAGCTTCAGAATAATAATGGTGCTACTAAAAGTCAAAGCAATAGCCACATAAAGAGCAGCCAACCGATCAATTCCCAACAGTATTGCTAAGAAAAAACCAATTAACGAGGTAAAAACTACTTGACCAATGCCCGTTACTAAAGAGATAGAACCTACTTCCTTAATTACTTTTGGATTGAGATGTAAGCCTACAATAAATAACAAAAAAACAATCCCAACTTTGGAAAAAAGTTCCAACTCATGAGTAGAATGAAGAACATTTAAAAAATAAGGCCCAGTAACAATTCCAGCTAAAATATAACCCACTACCAATGGTTGTTTAAGAAGTTTTACCCCCAAAGTAACCACTGTTGTGACTAATAGCAAAATACTTAACTCAATAAAAATATTCATGATATTTCATTCTACTAGTTAACTAGTTGGTCCTGTAAACTGATTAAACTATAGATTAATCAATAAATCATGAATAGTAAACCCATTGGTATTACTTTTAGCCACCGTCATCTGGAATACTTAAAACTAGATGTTGAACCAGCTTTAGCCAAAGCCTTAACGCTCAATTTCTCTCACCTCAGATTGGGTTGTTACTGGTCAGAAACAGAACCAGCAAAAAATAATTATAATTTTTCAAAAATCAACCAACTTCTAGAAAAATGTGAAGTTGCTAACCAACCAGTAATTTTAACTATTGGTGTTAAAGCACCTCGTTGGCCAGAATTTTATTGGCCTGAGCATATAAAAGAAAAAAACTTCACTAATTTAGTAACTCAACAAAAAATAATTAATTTTTTAGAAAAAATAGTTGAAAAATTAAAAAAATATCAATGTATTAGTTACTGGCAAATAGAAAATGAACCGTTAGATCCAAGTGGGCCTAACAACTTAGTCATTCCACTAAGTTTTCTCAAAAAAGAAATAGAACTAGTAAAAAACTTGGATGATAGAAAAGTGCTTATTAATTTTTGGGGAAACGACTTACTAGCTAGAAAATTAATTTATAAAATAGAAGATCAGGCTGATTTAATTGGTTTGGATTTATATCCCAAACAATTTGTCAAAAAAATTCTGGGCAAAAATATCTATAAAAACTATTTTGGTTTTCACCAGCCAAAAAATAAACTTCTCAATACTCTCAAAAACATCAACCAAAAAATCATCATTACTGAACTTCAAGCAGAACCATGGGAAGACAATGAACAAGAATATTTAAGTAAAAATCCTGCCAGTATTTCTCCAACAAAATTAGAACAAAATATTTTAGCGGCCCTTGAGTTACCAATTGAAGAAATTTTACTTTGGGGTTTTGAGTATTGGTGGTGGCAAAAAAAACAAAATAATAACAGTGACTACTTCAAAGTAGTGGAAAAGTTTTTATAAATTATAAAATTTAATCTTTAGTCACACGGTAAACAAAAATCTGATCGACTACACCGGCCTCAACCCAAACTTGATCTAAAAAACTAGCTATTTCCCAAGCTTGATTACTTTTTGTTTCGGCCAAATCGTGAGGAGAAATCACATACAACACTGTTGCTTGAGGATATTGGTCGACTCCATCAACTAAAATTTTTTCTTTTTGTAAAAAGTAGCGATAACGAGTCGCCCTGGTATCTGCATCAGCCAAACTAGCTAGATTAACTTTTTTACCAGAATAATTATTTTTATAATCATTAACAATAACTTCACTCAAACTTCTAACCAAAGGTAAGTTTTCACTCCAATTTGGTTGTCTATTCAAATTAATATTTTTGTACATCAATAAAGCCAATAAAAAATAGAAAATTAAGATTAACTTTTTCTGGCCAAAAAATTCAATGAAAAGATAAAAAAAGCCAAACCATAAATAGCTACTATGATAGTCGTCAAACACTGTTGGAAAAAAACCAATCATCAAAAAGAAACAAAACCAAATAAAAGAAAGTAAAATTTTTAAATTAATCTCTTTAGTTATAAAGTAATGTTTAATATTTTTAAAAATTATCCAGAAAAAAATTAATTCTAAAAAAATATTTAATAGTTTATTTGTAAAAAATAAGCCAGTTAACAAATTAAAAATAAATTTAATTGGAATAATTAAAAAATTAATTAAATTAAAAGAAAAATATTGCTGTTCAGATCCACCAAAGAAAGATCCTTTAAGGATTTTAAAATAGAAAAAATCATGAGTTAAATCAAAAAGCAGAAAACTCAAGTTCGGTAATATAAATAACAAACTAAACAAAATTAATTCCGACCAATGTTTTTTTCTGTCATGAAAAAAAATTAATAAATAAGCTATGCTCAAAGGGAGGCTAAAATAGTGGAGTTGAAAAAGTAATCCCAACATCAAACCAGCTAAACCAACCCAAATCAACTTAATTTTATCTTTTTTCAACAAGTTGGTTAAACATAAAAAATAAAGCAAAGCAAAAAATGGCAAAGTATTGGGGTTCCATGGCCACTGAACATATTTAATTACTAATGGGCTAACTGCATAGAAAAAACTAGTTAATAAAGCTGTTTTTTCTGAAGACCACTGTCTAACCAATAAATAAACTAAACCAACCGATAAAACACCCAAAAAAGCAGTCAAAACAGCAGGGCCAATTGGATCAAAATCAGCTAATAATAAAGCTGGAGCCATCAAATAATAATGAAAAACTCCAAAAAAATCTTTTTTGCCATCGATTTCATTAAATGGACCAAATAAAGTCAAGTTTTTAGCTGCCACTAAACGATGAATAGCCATCATATCTCGGCCTTCATCCCAAATAAACCTCATTTTAAGTTCAAGCTTGTAGAAACGCACAAAACTCGCCAACAAAATAATCAACACCAAAAAAAACAGTGACAGTTGAGGAAATTTCTTCACTCTTCACATTATAGCTTAACTGTTATACTACCAACATGGCTGATATTCTTACAAGAAAAGCTGGTGAGAACCTCCTTAAAAGTTTTTTTGAAAACTATCGAACTTTTACCTACAAAACTGGTGAAACCATTATTCAACCAGGAGAAAAATTAACGACTATCTACTATTTGGAATCAGGTTATGTCAGCCAACAAGTAATCTCAGAAAGTGGTGAAGACTTTATTTTAAATATCTTCAAACCAGGTTCTTATTTCCCAATCTCTTTGGTTCTTCAAGGTTCAGAAAACGAATACTTTTATGAAAGCTTAACTGAAGTTAAAATCAAAAAAGCTCCAATTAAAGAAGTTTTATTATTTTTGAAAAATAATCCACAGGCTATGGAAGAGTTACTGCTAAGACTTAGTGCTGGTCTCAATATGCTTGCCAATAGAACAGAAGCCTTAGTTTTTGGTGATGCAGGCAGAAAAGTAGCGGCTACCCTTTATTTTACTGCCCAAAGGTTTGGTAAAACTAAAAACAAAAAAACAATTATTAACTTTCCTCTTACTCATAAAAGAATTGCCACTATGACCGGCATTACCAGAGAAACTGTTAGTATTGAAATGAGTAAACTAAAAAAAAGCAAAATCATAGATTACCAAGGCAAACAAGTCTCTGTGTTGGATATGAAAAAGCTTCACCATTCTTGTCTATGCAATCTTTGAAAAAACAGCAAAAATCATGGGCTTCGGAATAAAAACTAAAATCAGCAAACTAGTAAAAAATAAAATTAATTTTTATCATCTTTTTGGCCCAAGAATTATTAGAATTAATCCGATTGGTTACGCCTGTACCAATGCTTGTCCAATGTGTTGGCGAGTCATGAACCAAATTAATAAAAAAGGTGGCTTAGAAAAAACAGAGCTCCAATGGAAAAATTACAAAAAACTTTTGGAAAACATTCCTTTTACTGTTGAAACCATTGAAGTCGTAGGAGGTGGAGAACCATTATTGTTTCCCCAAATAGATAAACTTTTAAAACTAATTAAAAAGAAAAAAACAAATGCTTCTCTAATCACCAATGGAGTACTATTAACTCCAAAAATTAGCAAACTGCTTATCGATATCGGCTGGGACATGGTTAGAGTCTCAATTAATGCTGGTAGTAAAGAAGTTTACCCCCTAGCTAATGGTTCATATTACTTTGATAAAATCGTTAACAATTTAGAACAACTAATTGCTCTCAGAAAAGAGGAAAACTCACCCAAAGTCGGGTTACACTTTGTAATTCAAAAATCAAACTTTAAAGATATCGCTAACTTTATTAAGTTAGCAGAAAAATTAAATATTGATTTTATTAGTTTTGATAACCTGATTTATGATTCTCCAGAAAATTTAAAATTAACTAAGCAAGAGAATCAAGCTTTAGCCAAGATTTTAATCTTAGCTAAAAAACATACTAAAATTGACAATAATATTGAGCAAGTTTTGAAAAAAATCAAACAAGGCAATACCAAAAGAAAAAAATCATATTTTGCAGACAAATATTGTCAAATAGTTCAAGAAAATCTAGATATTAGTTCAGAAGGAGTAACTGTCCCTTGCTGTATGGCCTATGGAGAAAAAATCTCTAAGAATTTAAAAGAAAAAGATCTTAAAACTATCTGGCAAGAATTTTCCCAATTCAGAACAGAGTTGAGGAAAGGCCAATTCAAGGATTTTTGTTATAAAAAATGTAACTACCCACTAGAAAAAATCTAGACTTTGGGATTTAAAACTAGTTTTTCAAACTTACCAGAACGAACTAACAAAGCAATTACAGCATAAACTGCAATATCTTTCCAGTTATCATCCAAACTCTCGTTTTTGGGCTTTTTACCAGCTGTTAATAAGTTCTGCAGTCGTCTCAATTTGTCATTAGTTCTAAACAAAATTCCCAACTCACCAGTATCTAAAATATTGCCTTTACCATAATCCTTGTGTTTTTGAATAAAAGTTCGTAACAGCTCTTCACAAACCTCTTGAAATGCCTCATCAAGGTATTGTTTGCTAGAAGTTGATTTACTTGCCATGAAAGGACTCCCTTCAATTAATTTACGAGAACCCTCTTAGATTAACACACCCCCTAGTCTTTTTGAAAGAACTAGGGGGTGCTTTGATTAACAAATATAATTACTAAAATTATTTGCCCATACGAATACGAGCAACTGTAGCGGCGACACCAGTGACAACAGTGCCAACTGACATTGCAATACCTTGAGCATCAAGCCCGGTATCAACTACTTCATGAGTGACTACACCATCACGTTTAACGATGGCACTAGCAGTAGCATCACTCTTAGCTTTACAGTTGGTGTTTTGACCATACTGTCCAGTTGTTTCACAAACAACTTCTGCTTTAGCGTTGGCTTCAACTTGCACTTCATCAGCGTAAGCTTTGGCAACAACACCATTTAACATTACTGCAGCAACTGCTACAGCAACGAGTGATTTGACGATTTTCATGCGTCTCCTTTTTTGAGTCCCATGTTCTGTTAAGCCTGATTTACCTTTTTAGAAGTAAATCAAAAGGGACACGATTCAACCCACTGTAGGGCTGCACACTGTTACTATTTTTAGAATAATAAAAATATTTTACTATTCTGATATAGTATGATAACTTAAGAGCATCCTTTTGTCAATAGTTATAGGGACGTTATATCAGGAAACATTTTTTAGTAATTTACATGGAGATAATAAGTATCTTCAGAGTCATCTTTGTGCTCAACCTTAACATATCTGAGGTAGCCTCCGCCACACTTAATACTACCTCGATATAAAGTACCATCTCTAACTGCTTTCACCGTATAATCACCAGAAGTTTTACTCAGGATGTCGATACCGGTATGAGGCGATCCACCATAAAATCTCTTGACTCTGGCATAATAAGTCATCCCATAACCCTGAGTAATTAAAGCTGCATTATTAACTGGCCATTCCCAGCTACCAGAGAAACCAAAGGGATCATCAGGGTTGTTATGCCAAATAATATCGGTAGATTTTAAATAGCCAGCAGGATTACGATGAGCCCCATCTTTGGCTACTTCAAAATGAAGGTGAGCTCCAGTAGAGCAAGCAGATGGACCAGCAATAATCGAAGCAATTTTATCGCCTTGTTTCACATCTTTAACTTTGCTTTCATCACCACGGCCAGCAATAATCGACTGAATAGCTTCCAACTCAGCCAAAGTCTTGGCCAGTTCTGATTGATATTTAGCTTCATTATTTTTAGTCTCACTCAGTAGATATTGTTGATCTGCCTTTTGTGAACGAAGAGATTCTTGCAAATTCTCTAGAGAAATCTTTTTTAGTTCTAGTTCTGTTTGTTTGTCTTCCTTGAGTTGTTTTTGTTCATCATATTCAAGTCGTTGAGTTTCAGTTCTAGCCATCACCTCAGCAGTCTGTTTTTGTGCCAAAGATAAGTACCTCAAGTTGGCAATAACATCTGTCAAAGACTCTGAACCAAGTAACTGTAAACTAGGGCTAGTTCTACTTTGTTTATATTGAGCCTGAACTCGCTCAATCAAGACTGTTCCCAGTCTATCTAACGAATAACCCAAGCCCTTAATTCTTTCAGTTAACTCGGTAACCTGATTTTCCAGTTTAAATATTTCTGATTTGGTTAGATCAACTTGAAGTTGTTGAAGAGAAATCTGTCCATTTAATAAATTAATGGTACTAGTTAAAGTAGTAGCTTGAGTTTGGGCATCGGCAATTTTTTGTTCCCAACAGACCTGTTTCTTTTTATTACATTCATAATAATCTGTCTCTGATTGAGTAGCCGAAGAACAAACAATACTGGCACAATCATCTGCTTGAATAGTTTGAGCTTGGTCAAAAGAAACAAACCACAATGTACCCAACAAAATTGGTAGCAACCAGAGAAAAATGATCTTTTTAGATAATTTCATCCTTACCCCATTTTAACGTCTTTTCAACATTCGTCGAGCAGCCATCAAACTAGCCCCAGCCCCTAACATCACCGCCACCAAAGTACCAACTCCAAGCTGATAAATAAAGAAATCAATTGGCAAAGGAAAACTAACAATTACCCCCAAGAAACTCTGTAACCACGGAGTTGCATAGAGTAAAACTCCATACATTACCCCCCAACCCAACAATGATCCCATCACTCCATAAAGAACCCCTTCCATTACAAAAGGGCCACTCACATACCAATTTGTGGCCCCAATCACTTTCATTACTGCAATTGCATGTCTTCTAGCAGAAATCTTCATACTCATCAGAGTAACAATCACCAAAAATGAGACTAAACCCAAAGTCGAGGTTACCACCAAACCAACAGCTCGAAGAGCTGAAGTCCATTGCTGAATATTTTTAATAATATCTTCTTGATAAACCACATCATCTACCCCTTTAAAACTAGCCAAATCTTCTTGGATCAAAGCTAAAGAAGTGGCATCTTTACCAGAAACCTCGATACTAGCCGGCAAAATATCTGCTGTCACCAACTCCAGTAAGAGAGGATTATCTTTGTGATCTTGTTTATAAAACTCTAAGGCTTGCTCCTTGGACACAATCTTGACTTCTGCTACATAGCTTTTGCTCTTCATTTCTTCAGCAGTCCGATCAACTTCGGTGGAAGCAGTGCCGACCTCAAAGAAAGCAATTACTTGAGGTCTAGTCTCAAAAAACTTCAGCACTGTATCAGTGCCCAAAATAAATAGAGAAAAAACATAACCAACAAAAAAAGTGACTGTAATCACTAATAAAGCTAAAGTACTCTGGTAAGGAGATCGTCTAATCGCCACTAATGCATCTTGAAGTTTTTTCATGACTTTTTTTCTTCCTTATCTGCTTTACTGGTTTTCTTGAAAAAAGGTAAGGAAAAACCAAATTTTTTAGGTTTGTTTTCGTCGGTTGGCTTTTTTGTTTGATCAGGCTGTTTAGTAAAATCCTCAATTAGATCTTGATCTTCAGTGTGTTCAGGCTTGTGCTTATCTTTATTAACCGGCTGTTTGTTTTCCTTCTTATCGATTTTTTGAGGTGATGGTTTTGCTGGAGTTTTTTCTGCTAATTTGGGCGAGTCTTTTTGAACAACCTGCTTGGGAGCAGAATCACTTTTTAAGACTCCTTTGTCCAATTTAATAATCCTTTCTTTAGCCAGGTCATCAAGAACAACTACATCATGAGTAGCCAAAATAATCGTGGTGCCTAATTTATTGATTTGCTTAAGCAACTTGATAATGGCTAAACTTGATTCCCTGTCTAAGTTTCCGGTTGGTTCGTCAGCAAAAATCAAACTTGGGCCAGTGGCTAAAGCCCGAGCTATACTCACTCTTTGAGCTTCACCTCCAGATAATTGCTTGGGAAACATCAAAGCTTTTTCAGTCAAAGACACCAAATTTAACAAATCAGTCACTCTGGATTCAATTTCAGCTGTTGGCTTCCCAATAATCGATAATGGTAAAGCAATGTTCTCCCAAACATTTAATTCTGGTAACAAGCGATAATCTTGAAAAACTACGCCGATTTTTCTTCTATGAGCAGGCAGCTTAGAAGCAGATAAGTTATTAATCACAGTATCTTTATAAATAACTTCACCTTCACTGGGAACCAAGTCTTTAATCAACAGGTTCATCAGAGTGGTCTTACCACTTCCAGATGGGCCAGCAACAATCACAAAATCACCTGAATCAAGATGAAACGAGACATCTTTGAGGGCAACATCCCCATTGCCAAATTTTTTGGTTACGGACACAAAACTAAGCATATTTGTAAATCTATAATAACAAACTCAGTACCGAGAAAACTAGTGTAAAAAAACAAGCAATTTTTACTCTTCAACAGGAGGCTCAGCCTTGACCTCAACCACCTGGATTCGCCCAACATCCATTAACCAACCGGCTTTTTGCCCTTTAAAGGTTTCTCCCCAAACCTTAACTTGCATCCCAATCAATTTATCCAAATCAGTAATCGAGGAAGTCAAGTAAACAGTTTGACTGGCCCCACCTTCTCTCAAAAGTCGATGAGAACCTTCGCCGTCAACACCACCCTCAGCTAGATAGCCTTCGGCACTATCTTTGAAAGTTTTATCATCCTTGATACCAAAAACATCGCCTGCTTTTACTACATCACCAGCCACTTGTTGACCAGCTTGAGGTGACTCAGTGGCAGTTGTTTTCATTTTGAGTTTAAAAGCCCCAAAGCCAGTGCCAAAACCAGCAGCGAGGGCGACAAAAACTATTACAGCTAACATCTTTTTTTGTTGAGGTTGCATATCTTTTTTTTCTTTTTCTGTTGTTAAATTTAAAGTCTTAATGCCAATAGGAGACGAGTCATGATTGTGCCTCACATCTCTGACTTCGTCAAGGGTATCGGTTGCAGGTGAACCATCCAGATTTTCTGTTCTTACTTTGGGCTTAGTATCTGACATATACCAACTATCATACCCTATTTCAAATCACTATGTGAGTTTTATTTCTGCAAAAATAAATCGATCCAAATCACCAGCTAAAACCCCAACCGTATCAGAAGTCTCAACGGCTGTTCTGGTATCTTTAACTAACTGATAAGGATGTAAAACATAATTTCTAATTTGAGTACCCCAGCTAGCATGTTGATGCTCGCCTTTTTGTTTGCTCAACTCCGCCAACTGTTTTTCTTCCTCAAGAATAGCTAATTTTGATTTCAACATTTTTAAGGCTTTTTCTCTGTTTTGCACCTGACTTCTTTCTTCTCTACATCTAACCACAATTCCAGTGGGTAAATGCCTCAATTCCACCGCGCTATTAACTTTATTAACACTTTGACCACCAGCACCACCAGCCCGCATAAATGACCACTCTAAATCTGTATCTTTAAGCTCTATGTCACTATCATCATCTAAAAGTGGCGCTACCTCAACTAAAGCAAACGAAGTTTGTCTTAAGTTGTCTGCATTAAAAGGACTCAATCTAACCAACCGATGAGTTCCTTGCTCTTTTTTTAAAAAACCGTAAGCATTATTAACTCTAACCTCAAAAATCATTTCTTTAATCCCAGCATCTTCACCTCTAACCTCAGAAATTAATGAATACTTCCACCCTTTTCTCTCAAAATATCTGGCATACATCCTAGCTACCATTTCTGCCCAATCCATAGCTTCAGTCCCTCCCTGCCCTGGATGAACAGAAAGAATCGCAGCCTCAACATCATATTTGCCAGTTAAGTAGGTCTCAAGCTCAAGCTCTTTAAAAAGTTTAACTAATTGCCAATACTTAGCAGTTGTTTCTTGAGCAAAGGCTTGTTGCTCCGAAGTTTCTAAGTCCAAAAAAGCTTGAATATCACCAACCAAAGTGGCTAGTTGTTGGTAACTATCTAATTGAGCTTGCAAACCAGATACTCTTTGCATTTTTTGTTGAGCATCACCCCGCTCCCAAAATCCCGGTTCACCAGATTCAGTTTGCAAGGCTTTTAATTCTGCTTGTTTGGTGGGTTGATCGATTTCTGTTAGAAACTGTTTCACCTGCTCAACCAAGTTTGTTAATTCCTCAAAAGTAAGTTCCATAACTTTTATTCTAACTCCTCTGTCCAGACGAAACTGTCATTAATAATATTTTGATAAATTAAACCAGACTGTTTTTGGATAAAAACTTGATCAACAGCTGTGGCCATAACGAAATCAGTCACTACTTCAACTTGGTTGTTTTCTGGCACAGTCACCAAAAATCCATACTGATAATAAACTTGGCCATTAGCTATTGCTAACTCTGTTTTATCCCAATCTGTTAAAACCTGCTCTCCAACTTCAACACTAACCAATTCCAGATTAGTAGAAGTAATTAGGCGATAGTAATTAATATAGCCCAAATGAGAAGCTGTTTTATAAAATTCATTATTAGTAGGTAAAACAGGACGATCAGCCACTGTTGCTTGGTTATTAAAATTAACTTGTAAGCGTAATAATTGGTTATTTTTACTAAGAGCAAGAGTTCGCGTCACCCAACGGTTGGCTTTATTTACCCCCACATTAGATTCGACTGGGAAAATAAAAACCTCTTCCTGGTTATAGGCATATAAATTTCCAGCTACTTTTAGTTTGACAAAATTGTTTTCTACCAAATCATCTACAGCAAAAAACTGAATTTCTCGCCAAAAAGCTCCTTTTAAAAACGCCTTTAAGAAAACAATTAATTCTTGGTTTGATAAAGAATTAATTTTCAAAAACAAAGCTGTTTGCAACGCCGACAAGTTATTTTCTTTTTGATTACTACCAGGGAAAAACTCAGTTCGATCAGCTCGAAGTAACTCAGCCAACTCATCGGCACTAATCGCTGTTTTTTTATCTGGCAGATAGATCTCGCCCAGCAAAGCAATGGTTTTTTCTAACGTAGCAAAGTTCAAAGCAATTACCCCATCATAATATTGAGGATCACCTTCAATATTGGCAAAAAACCAAAGAATATCTTTGGCCGTTGTCGAAAAATCAGCTGACCAATTAGCATCATGAAGTGGTAAACCTTTGCCCTCACTAAGGTAAAAATCATAACCTAGTGGTGACTGTTTGGTCTGACTCAATCCACTTGGATCATAAATATCACGGATTACAAAACGCAAAAAATCTGGCTGAGAGAAATTCAACACAGTATAAGAACCCATAAAACCACCAGTAGCTCTAAGTTCAGCAGAGTTTTGAAAAATTAATAAGTATTTTTTTCCGGCTTCTTTCTCTTGGTTGATTATTTTTAATAAACCAACTAACTCTTTGAGTTCTGCTGGTTCATAGCCATTTTTAGTAAAAACTTGGTTGATTAACCAAGATTTTTCTCCCTGAGCTAACATTTCCTCACTATGAATTAAAAAATTAGCTAAGTGATAATTAGTCATTAACCAAGTTAAAGGATCGGTTTGGTTTTTAGCCTCAGCAATCAAGCTAACTGTTTCCTGACCTAAAAGAATATTCTCTCGCCAAAATTCAAGAAGTGGGAGTTTTTTCAAACTCAAAACTGAAAACAACCCTGTCACAGGCCTAACCACAGCAAAAGAAAAACTTGCTAAACCAAGGTTGGCTTTGATAATAGACAACCAAGCCACCAGAGTAAAAACTATACTTAGTAACCAAATAATGACTAACCCAATCGCAACCTTCTTTAACCATTTAAATTCCAAAATCGACTTTACTGAAAAATAAGAATTAATCATCTATATCTTGTATAATAACGCAAGTAAGAATAAAAAATCTTGTATGAATCCTCAATCAACCAAAGTTGTTTTGCTTCATGGCTGGACTCCAGATACCGCAGTGATCGAACGTTGGCAACCTTTGAAAAAATTATTTGAAAAAAACAATTACCAAGTTTATCTATGGAAAATCCCAGGACTAACCACCAATCCAAATAAAACTTTTACTCTCGAAGAGTATCAAGTTTGGTTGAAAACAAAAATCAAACCATTAAAAAAAGTGGTTTTAGTTGGTCATTCCTTTGGAGGGCAATTAGCTACTATTTTTACTGAACAAAATCCAGAATTAGTGGAAAAACTAATTTTAATCAATAGTGCTGGCATTAGAGACTTCACTTGGCAAAAAATCTTGAAAAGAAATATGCTTAAGTTTTTAGCCAAAATTGGTTTTATTTTCAAAAAAATAAATTTTTTTAGAAAAATCATTTATAAATTAATTAGAGAAAAAGATTATTTGGAGGCTAACCACTTTCAGAGAGTAACTATCAACAATGCTCTCAGTTTTTCCGTTGAACCACTCTTAACTAACATCAAAACTCACACTTTAATTTTATGGGGGAAGAATGACCAAACTACCCCCCTTTATTTAGGTAAAGTTTTTAAAAACAATCTTCCCCACAATGACTTTATTGAGCTACCAACTAGACATTCGCCTGTTTATACTCACCCCCAACTAGTTTTCAATCATATTAATCAATTTATTAAAGAAAAAAAACTATGACCATTGTGGTGATTCTTTGTATTATCAGTACCTTGCCTTTTACCTTGGTGAGGTTATTAAGATGGTTAGCTTGGTCACAACAAAAAGAATACCGTTCAGATCGAGTCTGGAGTTTTTTACTTTCTCCAGAGGGTAGCAGTGAATTACTTAGGCTTATTCCTCAAAAAAAAGATTTTTCTAGAACAGGTTTAAAAAGACCAGTCATTACTATTAGATCGATGCTGGTATTTTTTATTAGTTTAGTGTTACTAGGCTTTATTTTTGCCACTAGTCTTAACCTTGGTTGGTGGTGGCTACCTTTTTTAATTTATATTTTTATCCCGTTGTTACCAGTTATTAGTAGTTTCGTCACCGAAATAATTAAATTATTGATTAGCTTAGTGTTACTATTCATCGCTCAAAAAAAAGTAAATAAACATCAACCCAAAATAGTCGGTGTAACCGGTAGTTATGGCAAAACTGCCACCCGCCATCTAGCAACTAGTGTCTTAGCTCAACAATATACTGTTTACACACCACCAAAATCCCACAATACACCTTTAAGTATTGCTTTAGATTTGATTAAAAATTACCAAAACCAAGATATTTTGTTTCTTGAATTTGCTGCTTATAAACAAGGAGAAATCAAGAAACTAGCTCATTGGTTTAAACCAGATATTACCATTATTACTGGTCTAACTGCTCAACACTTAGCTTTATTTGGTAGTTTGGAAAACATTGTTAAGGCTAAGGGAGAACTAGTCAAAGCAACCAAAATAGATGGTACAGTCTTGTATAACCAAATGGATCCTGGAACAGAAAAAATCTGTGCCGAAGATCAAAGTAAACAACATCAGCCTTACTCTCCTCAACTCCAACAAACACTGTTGAGTCAAGAAAAACTAGACCATAAAGCTCGACTGAGTGTCTATTGGGGAGAAGATAAGCTTACTACTAATCTAATTGGCCTTCATCATACAGAAACAATTGCTGCAGCAATTAGTTTGGGTTTAATATTAAATATTCCCAAACAAAAAATCATTACAGGGATTAAATCATTCGTACCAGAGAATGTCTTTACTCAAGCTTATTTTCACCCTACTACCCAAACCCTCATTATTAATGATGGCAAAACCACTAACCCCAAGGGTTTTCGCTCTGCGCTAGCTATCTTGAATCACTTTAAAAAACAGGGGAAAAATACAATTTTAATTACCGGCGGAGTGGTCGATTTGGGTGATGAAACAGAATCAATTCACTTGGATTTGGCGAGAACTGCCAAACCAATTGTTGATTTAGTCTTTTATACCGGCTCTGACGGTAAAGCAGCTTTCAAAGAAGTATTTGAACAAAGAATGACTGACCACTTACCCACTTTAGTGTCCTTAATTCCCAAATTTAATCAAGATGATGTCATTTTAATCGAGGGCCATATTCCTTTGGAATTAACTAAATTACTGAAAAGAAAAAATGATTAATGCCAGTCTAGGAGCTCATTACTCAAACAGATTTATTTGGCTAAGCTTAAAGCAATTGGTTTTAGCCAGTTTGGGAATCAACCAACCCCAGTATTTAGAAAAACTAACCAATTTACTAACCGATTTTTTTCCAGGAAAGGTTGAGTTTGTTTATAAAGGTCGTGATGCGATTGAACTTTGTCTAAGACAATATGGCATTACTAATCGTCGTGATGGAGTTATTACTCAAGCTTTTACTTGTTCAGCCATTGAAGAAGGAATCGTAAGAGCTGGAGCTACACCCATTTATGCTGACCTTGGTCACCAGCAACTAAATCTAAATACTGAAACCTTGGAACAAGCAAAAAATAATCAGCCAAACTTAAAAATAAAAGCTGTACTCGTTCAACATAGTTTGGGCCATCCAGCAGAAATTAAAGCGATTAAAAACTGGTGCCAAAAAAACCAAGTTTTGCTAATAGAAGATCTAGCTCAAAGTTTTGGCGCCACGGATTCTGCCAACAACTTGCTAGGTAAAAATGCCGATGCAATTATCTTGTCGTTTGGCCGAGACAAAATCATCGATGCTGTAACTGGCGGTGCCGTGATTTTTTGCACTCAACCCCAAAACTATCAACCAAAAAAATTTGCTTTACCCAGTAAAAAAATCATTATCAAAGACTTGAGTTACCCTGTTTTAACCTGGCTGATTAGACAAACCTACCACCTAAAAATAGGTAAAATCATCCATTTTTTACTTAAAAAAACTCACTGGTTTTACTCACCAATCAAGGCACCTACTAAGCAAATCACTCGGTTGCCCAGCTATTTTGTTCAACTAGCTTTACTACAATTGATTGAATTGGATACTAATCACCAACATCGCCAAAAAATAAGTGAATTTTATCTTGAGGAATTAACTAACTTACCAATCCAACTCTTCACCACTCAACAGAACCTTGAGAAAGCTTCATTACTTAGATTTGCTTTTACTACCCCACACTGGTCTGAAATAATGACTGATTGGCAACAACACCAAATTCACTTAGCTGATCGATGGTATCGACAACCAGTAGACTGTGGCCAACTACATTGTTCAAGATTTTACCAAGAAAAATCATGTCCTAATGCCGAAAAAATTAGTCAACAAATTCTCAACCTCCCAACTCACAGACAAATTTCTCTCAAAGCTGCCAAAAAAATTGTGGCTATAATAAAAAAACATGTCAATTAATTTTCAAGTTATCGAGACCGAACAAAACTGGGAAAGAATTATCAGTTATTTTCCTGAAGCCAATTTTTTACAATCTTTTTATTGGGGTGAATTTGAAAAAAAATTAAACAAAAAAGTTTTCAGGTTTGCTCTTTTAGAAAAAAATCAACCAATTATTGCTTTACAAATCGTCAAAGAAACAGCCAAAAGAGGCAACTACCTCACTATCGCAGGAGGACCATTGCTTGACTGGGAAAAGCAATTAACCAACCAAAGTTTTATCCAGTTAATTAATTTTTTAAAGACTTTAGCTCAAAAAGAAAACTGTAGTTTTATTCGTTTTAGGCCTCAGACTTTAGACTCCGAAAAACTCAGGCAACAACTCAAAAAATACCAGCTTGTTTTTTCACCAATGCATCTGACCGCTGATCTGACCCTCCAGCTAGATCTAACCAAATCACCAGACCAACTCCTCCAAGAAATGAGAAAAAATACTCGTTATGAAATCAGACAAGCAGAAAAAAAAGGTATTACTGTAACCCAATCACAAGATCCACGAAAGATTAAAGAATTTTACCAATATCAACTAGAGCTAGCCAATAAACATAATTTTATTCCTTTTAGTTATGAATTTTTACTAACACAATTTGAGACTTTTGGAGAAAAAAACAAAGTTACCTTATTTTCTAGTTATTTAGAAAATAAGTTACTAGCTTCTGCCTTTATTATTTTTTACAATCAAGAAGCTGTCTACCACTATGGTATTTCTACTGAAGCTAACTACAAACTTCCTGGTGCTTATGCCTGTCAGTGGGCAGCTATTCAGGAAGCCCAAAAAAGAGGTTGTAAAAAATACAATTTTTGGGGAATTGCTCCCAAAGATGAGCCACACCACCGTTTCGCTGGAGTGTCACTATTTAAACGTGGCTTTGGAGGTAAAGAGGTAGCTTACTTACCGGCTCATGATTTGCCAGTCTCACCGTTCTATTGGCTCACCTATCTATTTGAAAGCTTTAGAAAAAAAATCAGAAAACTATAAACTCTCATAAAGCTCAATATAAATCTCGGCAATCCGCTGCCAACTTTGTTGCCTGGCAAATTCATAAGCTTGAGTCAATTTATGTTGATGAAAGTTAGTATTTTTTTGCAAAACAGCCAATTTTCTTGACAACTCGCTGCTACTTTTGACTACCTGAACAAATTTACCCATAGGTGACAAAGAAAAATAATCTCTTTTGAGAGGATTACTATAAGCAGCCAAAACTAAACATTTATAAGCAAAGGCTTCTAAAACCGATAAATAACCACCAGCAAAAACAAGCTTAGCTTTTTTTAAATAAGGCATCGGATTTCTAAAACCAGTCACCTCACCAAATAGAGCTGCTTGTTCTCTTAATTCACCATCTCCACAAAAAACCACCCTGCCTTGCCAAGATTGGTCTTTTAAACTTTGAAGTAGCAATGGTAAACCGGTGTCATAACTCAACCTACCAACATACAACAAGAGGTTCTGCTTAACAAAATCTTTTTGAGGAATATGAACTCCACCATAAATCACCATGTTGGCAGAAAAGTCATAATATTTCTCTAAATATTTACCAACAGCAATTGTTTTAGTTGATAAAAATACTCCCAATTTACGCCATAATTTATTTTTTTGCGGTAAAGGAAATTTACCTTCCCAACCATGAAAGGTTGTCACTACTGGTTTTCGCCAAAACAGTAGTTTAAAAGGTAGATACCAAACAAAAACATCATGAATATGAATTACTTCAGCCTCCCTAATCAAAGCAAAATATTTATTAAATAGTTGCCACCAGATATTTAACAAGCCAAAAAATTTTACCTTAGGATAACTAAAACGATAAATTTCTAGGCCAGGTTTTTTTTCAAAAATGGCTGATTTTTTTGTTTGTTCAGTAATAATTTTAATTGAATATTTTTTTCTGCTTAAGTAGTGAGTTGTTTCTAAAACATGACGTTCAACTCCACCCATATTGGGGGGGAAAGATGGCGTAAAAACAAGAATTTTTTTCATTAAAAAACAATAATTTTAAAAGTTATAATAACCTATCATGAAGATTAGTTTAGTTATAACGATTTTTAACGAAGAATCAACTCTGGATTTACTGTTAAATGCCATTAAAAAACAAACTCAGCAAATCAACGAACTAATTATTGTTGATGGTGGCTCGACTGACCGAAGCTGGGAAATTTTAAAAACTTACCAACAACAAAAATTTTTCAAAAACAAACTAAAAATTTATCAAAAAAGTGGTAATAGGAGCATTGGCAGAAACTTAGCTATCAAAAAAGCTAAAAATGATTTAGTTGCCATTACTGATGCTGGGTGTATCCCCAATAAAGATTGGTTGAAAAAGCTAGCAAAAAAACGACACCAAACTCAAGCTCCAGTGGTTGCTGGTTACTACTATGGTCTAGCAAAAAATCACTTTCAACAAGCAATTATTCCATATGTATTGGTGATGCCAGATAAAGTTGATGATAATTTTTTGCCGGCTACTCGATCGATGCTAATTAACAAGAAAACTTGGCAAGAAGTTGGTGGCTTCAATGAACGACTTAACCATAATGAAGATTATGCTTTTGCCAAAGAACTAGAAAAAAGAAAAATTAATATTGAGATTGCCAAAGAAGCTCAAGTTGCTTGGTTACCTAGAAAAAATTTATGGTCTTTTATGGTAATGATTTACCGCTTTGCTTTGGGAGACGCCGAAGCAACAATCTTTAGACCAAAAGTAGGTTTAATTTTTGCTAGATATTTTTTATTGATTTTAGTTTTATTTTTTAGTTGGCTTGGTTTATTTTTCCAACCAGTTAATTTTTTAACTAACTATGGCCTAATAATTACACTGCTAGCAATGATTGGCTATAGTAGTTGGGCTATTGGAAAAAATAAAAAATATGTACCAGCTGGCTGGTGGTGGCTACCAATTCTACAAATTTTTTCTGACTTAACAGTCATTGTTGGTACTGTCACTGGTTCATTAAAAAAATTAGATTAACTCTTCAAAATCAACTACATTGATAAAATCAATGCCAGCGGCCTCAGCCGCCAATTGATCATTCTCACTATCACCAATCATTAAATAGTCTTTTTTATTTGTACCAGGAACAAAAATTAAGTCAAAACCAGCAGATCGAGGTTTAGGATAGTCAACCAAATCTCTAGTAATAATCTGTCTAAAGGATTGGTCTAAACCTAAATCTTGTAAAATAGGCTTAATAACTTCGCCATGATTACTAGTCCACAAAAAAAACTGATAACGATCTTGATTATCCTGAATAAACTGAACCAGCCTCATGTTGGGTTCATGACTAGCATAGTTTTGTTGTTCATAATTTTTAGTAAAAGTTTGAAAAGCCTCAATCGCGGGTTGACCAACTCGATCAATAATTTCTGCTTGAAAAACATAAGGATTACCCATAATCATTAAACTATTATCACCGGTCAACTCTTTAGCTAAGTTTAACCACCCTTCACGAGAACGACTCCAATCAATAATGAGCGTATCAATTGTCCGATCAAAATCAAAGATTAAATATTTTTTGCTGGTTAAGTTCATGATTTCTTTCTAGTTGTCACTGACAATGGTATTAACACTATCACTGGAAGCATGGATCAACAAAGTATTTCTTCTCACCGTTGCTTTTACATTAAGTAATTTACCAGTCTGATATTCGAAATATGGAGTCAATCTAATTCGACCTTTCATAATTAGTAAGTCCATAAAATCCTCAGTGGCATAAGTAATACTTACTTTTTTATTACTAAGAAAAGGTTGAATCAACCAAGTCTGTTTGCTTTCCTCAATAGATTGGAGTAATTGCTTCAATTGTACTTTGGATTTTTTATGTAAAAAGTTAACACTTTTTGCCCAAGAAGCATCGGGGTGATTACCAGCCATTTTAACAACAAACCTTAATTGTTCTCTAGGAAAATTAACTAAATCAAGCCAATTTTTAATAGTTAAAGGAAATTCAGCTGGAATTGATTTTTTAATAAACCAAGTAGGCAATAATAACTGGTCCAATAATTTTATTGTTTCACTAGATAATTTGGCTCGCAAATTATCATCAGCAAAATAATCAGCTAATAAATACTTACCTTCAAAATATGGATCTATCTGAGGAAATAGCTTTGGTTTGCTAAGCAGAAATCTATTAATTGCTTCATCTAAACTAGCTTCATAAGTATAAAAAGCACGATAAAAAAAATTGTTTTGAATTTCTTCAACCGTGAGATCTTCAATAAATCTAACCGAAAAATCACCACCATACTGCTTCAAACTATTGGCCAAATAAACCAACTGACCTTTAAAACGATCAGTATGATCTGAATAAACAAAAATTCCTTGATTTGTGCCAGTACTTTGTTGCCACCACTGCATAAAACCAGTAAAAATATATCTAACATCCTGACCAAGCACCTTAGTCCACTCACGATAAGAAGTTTGTAAAAAAATTATTAAAGCCAAACCAAATGGTTGAGTTTCTATTTCACAAACTTTCAACCCATCAGCGGTCATCAAAACGTCTGGCCTAATAAAAAAAGTGTTAAAAGGCTTCTGATACAAAGCAGCAGCTTGATTTAATAATTCCTTAAGAGCTGGGCCCAAGGCTAATAACTTATTTTTTTCATCTTCAGCCAAATGAAAAGTCTCTGCTGTTACCAAAAAAGGCAAATTATTACTGGTGGTATGTTGAAAAGCAGAATCATATAAAGAAATATCAGCTGCCGACTGGTCAATCTTAGCAGCTTTTTTTAATAAAGATGATTGCACAACTATTCTCTTTCTTTGGACATTCCCGTCACTGCATCATAACACTTGGGAATCATTCCCACCGGGAAGTTATATTTATCAACTATCTCACAATAAACCAAACCAACCCCATTGTGAGCAATTTGCCAACCATCAGTGGTTTTGGCTGCAAAATAAATACCTCCTTTATCACCTTCACCAACGTTCACAAAACCAGTCATAAACTCTAAACTACTTTCTGCTTCGGCCGTAATCTGAATTTCTGCTAAATCCATCTTAAAACTCTCAGCGAGCTTCTCCCTAACTTGTTGAACATCGTCTGTAGTAAGACCACTTTTCTGAGCCTGTTCTGTCAGTGGATTAGCAAAATCATCTTCATCGGCAGGAATACCCACCTGGGGAACAACTTGATCAGCCTTATCTATTTCTAAACCTCCATTAATTTTTTTCAACTCCAAGTTATCGTCCCCCTCTGGAGCCTGACAACCAGTAAAAAACACTGCCGCAACCAAAACCACTAATAATAAAAAAGACTTTTTCATAACTAGCTTAAGTCTACCGACTTCTGAACTAACTCTCAAGAGTTGGGTTTTTTAACATAGTCTACCCAAAAAATGACTGGTATAATCTGGGCTGATCAAAACTAGGAGGCATCGCATAGTGGCCAATTGCACAGGTTTGCTAAACCTGACCGGATCTCCGGTTCATGGGTTCAAATCCCATTGCCTCCGCAAGTACCGAAAAGTTCTGATAGACCCGTCCATTATGACTAAATGGGTTGATGGGGCTTGCTAAAAAACGCTGAAAACAACAAATGTTGGTTTAACAGCCGTGTAAGTGCGATTTCATCTTCTCTTAATCTGCTTTATGATTAACTTAGTTCATAAAAGGAGTTTGTATGAAAAAAACTGTTACCACCCTATTATTACTTACATTTCTTTCGCTTGGTTTTGTAGTTCCTAAGACGCAGGCACAGATGGGTTCGATGATGGGATTCGATGGGGATGAAACTGAAGTAAGTGCAAAGGAAGAACACGCCGAGTCTGTAGAAGTAGTTTTGCAAGATGTACTCAGCAGTCAAAATGTACAGACAGTACAAGAACTTGACTTGTCAAAAGTCAGTGATGATGAATGGGAGCGATTAGGCGATGCTGTAATGGAACTTCAGCATCCGGGAGAAGCACATGAGGCAATGGATAGGATGATGGGCGGTGAAGGTTCGGACTCTTTGCGTCAAATGCATATTACTATGGGACAAGCTTACTTAGGTTACGGTACCAATACAAACTATGGTCCTGGAATGATGGGCAGAGGCATGATGGGCTACGCCAACAATAGAAGTCTTAGCGGCTCGACTAATATGATGGGCTTTGGTTCAATGATGGGATATGGATCATATAGTTTCCTTGGGACAGCAACTCGGATTGTTGCCATTGCATTCTTTACCTCTGGAACATATTTCTTTCTTAAACAAGCTCATAAAAAGTAAATGAACTGCAAACAATGTTATGAAACACAACCACCTACACACTGACCACCAAGACTATTACACTTGTCCAATGCATCCAGAGATCATGGAGAAAAAGCCAGGCAAGTGTCCTAAGTGTGGAGGTATGTATTTGGTGAAAAAAAGTGAGATGGACAATGGCCATGTTGAGCATGATCACGCTAGTATGATGGCTAGTCCTGAAGCGGCAGCTGACTTTCTAAAACGTTTTTTTATTGTCACTGCCCTACTCGTACCACTAGCAATTTTTTCTGAACCAGCGGTTACGTTACTTGGTATGCCGGATTTCGCTCTCCGCTCATATCTAGAATTTGCCATTGCTTCAATCATTTTCTATTTTGGTTTAGTTTTCTTTGAACACGCTCGTCATGAGATTCAAATGAAGCAGTATGGCATGATGACCTTGGTTTCTTTGGCTGTTGGTTCAGGATATCTCTTTTCTGCTGCGGCAACTTTCTTGCCTCAGATTGAAATGGAGTTTTACTTGGAAATAGCAACTTTGATTTGGGTGCTACTTTTTGGACACTTTTTGGAAGCCAAATCATCGACTGCGGCAGGAGATGCGTTGCAAGAAGTTGCTAAATTGCTACCAAAGGAAGCTCACCTTAAAACCAAGAATGGTGTTACAGAAGTTGAACTGACTTCGTTGAAAGAAGGCGATGTCGTTATTGTTAAACCGGGTGAAAAAGTCCCTGCTGATGGTGAAATACTAAAGGGCAGTGGTAACTTCAATGAAGCACATATTACTGGAGAATCAAAACCTGTCGAAAAAAAACCAGGAAGTGAAGTGGTAGCTGGTGCCATAAGTATTGATGGTTCTGTTGAAGTTAAACTAATGCGAGTTGGTGAATCTTCAACAATCGGTCAAATTCAAAGCCTTATTTCTGAAGCTAAACAAACCAAACCATCAGCACAAAAGCTAGCTGACCGTGCTGCAAAATGGTTGACTTTTACTGCACTTGGAGTTGCTATCGCATCGCTTCTGATATGGTCAATACTAGTTGGTGAGTCGGTTGTGTTTGCTGCCACACTGGCTATCACGGTTTTAGTAATTGCCTGCCCTCATGCCCTTGGATTAGCTATTCCCACTGTCTCTACTATTGCTACTCGTTTGGCAGTCAAAAATGGGGTGTTTATCAAGGATATGGGAAAAATAGAAGTCGTCAAAGCAGCTGATTATGTTGTTTTCGATAAGACAGGCACTCTAACTAAAGGTGAGTTTGGTGTAACTGGTATCACTGTTTTTTCAGGTACAGAAAAACAATTACTTCAGATAGCAGGTAGTATTGAAACGCATTCTTCTCATGTGATTGGTATGGCAATTGTTCAGCACTTGCAAAAAGAGAAGATCACATTGACTGAGGCTTCCAAAATCAAGAACTTAGCTGGTAAAGGTATGGAAGGAACGTATAACGAAAAACAATATTTCCTGGGCAACAAACGCTTAATGGAAGAACGAAAGGTTTGGGATGAAAATGTAGCTGAGGTATACAAGAAACTTTCTACAGAAGGCAAAACACCAGTTTTTGTGGCAGATAAAAATAAAGTTTTAGGTGTTATTGCCCTGAGTGATCAAGTGAAAGAAGAGTCCAAGCAGGCTGTGGCGCAGCTACACCAGTTGGGAGTTAAGGTTGCGATGCTGACTGGTGACACAAAGTCAGCTGCAGAGCCAATTGCTAAACAACTGGGCATAGACACGGTATTTGCTGAAGTTTTGCCAGAGGATAAGTATAAGTATATTCGGGAGCTACAAGATGCTGGCAATGTAGTAGTCATGGCTGGTGATGGGGTTAATGATGCTCCTGCCTTAACCCAAGCTAATGCGGGTGTAGCCATTGGGGCAGGTACTGATGTGGCGGTTGAAGCTGGCGACATTATCTTGACGCAGTCCAATCCTCAGCACATCGTACGGTTGATTGTTCTTTCCAGAAAAGTCTATGCCAAAATGCTGCAAAATTTATGGTGGGCACTTGGCTATAACATCGTCGCCATTCCAGCTGCAGCAGGATTGTTTATTCCTTTTGGATTTCGTCTGAGTCCAGCAGTAGGAGCCTTGTTAATGAGTCTCTCCTCGGTGATTGTTGTAGTTAATGCTATGTCTCTGCGAAATGCCAAGCTGGCAGTGGAGGCGTAGTATGGCGAACAGGAAATATTTTTTCATTAGCTTGGTCTTTGCTGCCATTCTGGTGGGACTGCGTTTTTGGTCGCCACTCAACTCCAAGTTACCATATCCCGAATCAATTCAAGCTACTGGGGAAATAAAAGAAGTTGACCTAATAGCGCAAAAAACTACTATTTCACTTGGGCAAAACTCCTCTTTCAATGTATGGAGTTACAACGATCAAGTACCTGGACCAGAAATTCGAATTACCAAAGGTGAGACACTCAAAATAAATTTTACCAACAATTTGCTCCAGCCCACGACAATCCATTTTCACGGCATCAGGGTTCCTAATGCTATGGATGGAGTGCCAGGTGTAACTCAGGAACCAATTCAACCAGGAGAACAATTTACGTATGAGTTCACTCCCAAAGATGCGGGGACCTTTTGGTACCACCCTCATGTGCGAGGTAGTGAGCAGGTAGAACGTGGGTTGTATGGAGTGATTGTGGTTGAAGATTCGAAAGAGCCTACTTATGACCAAGATCAAGTCTTAGTGCTTGATGATTGGCGGCTGACTGAAAATGGTCAACTAGACGAACGATTCAATACAGGTCATGATTTGATGCATGATGGACGTTGGGGTAATGTTATTACGGTAAATGGACAACTAAACTATGAATTACAAGCAAAAGCTGGCGAGAGATTAAGACTGAGATTAGTAAACACATCGAACGCTCGCGTTTACAAGCTTGATTTTGGAGATTTGGAAGTACAGGGCTTTGCCGTTGATGGCATGCTGGCAAAAGAGCCTTTTACAGCTCAGGGATTTGAACTAGCTCCGGGTAATCGAATTGATGTTGATGTTTTTGTTCCCCAACTTTCACGCTCAAAACCGTATGTAATACGGGATACATTCACTCGTCAATCTAACACACTAGCCACAATCACCATTGATGGAAATGTTGACGCGGTGAAAGATATCCAACCACCAGCAGCAACAGTATTTCCTGACTGGACAAGTGACACTAAAAGAATTATTGATAAAGAGTATCGATTGAATGCCCGTAGAGGCGGCCAGTTTGGCATCGAATGGACAATCAATGACAAAGTCTACCCTGATTACGATCCAATTACCTTAAAAAAAGGTGAGTATAATGTGATCCGCTTTACAAATGAGTCGGCTCGGCTCCACCCAATGCACTTACATGGTCAATTTTTCAAAGTGTTAGCTCGAAATGGTCAGCAAGTGGATGAACCGTATTTGCGTGACACGGTACTTATCAAATCAAAAGAAACAGTCGATATCGGCTTGATGCCTCTTGATGAGGGTGTATGGGCGAGTCACTGCCATGCCTTGGAACATGCTGAAGCAGGAATGATGACTGTAGTTGAAGTTAAGTAATGATTTCTTCTGATTGAAATTTTTAATGTTAAATCCTACACTTGTAGGTATGAGAAATGTTTCACTAGGACCACTGGAGCAAGAAGTGATGAGTTTCGTTTGGAGAAAGAAAACCTGCACCACTCGGGATGTGCTTGAGTGCCTAACTCAAAGTCGGAAAATTGCCTACAATACTGTTCAAACTATTATGACTCGATTGGTAGACAAGAGATTGCTCGAGAGAAGTTTGGAAGGCAAAACGCATATATATAAACCAGCTGTAGAGCAAAAAAGCATTCTTTCTTCTTTAATAAACCAGACTATGGGGAGTTTTACCAATCAATTTGGTGAAGAAGCCCTAATCGCTTTTGTTGATGGATTAGGTAATATTTCTGACCAAACTCGTCAAAAATTAATTGAAAAATTACAAAATAATGAAAATTAAGATTAGTTTATCAATGATATTTACTATAGCTTCTGGCTTGGTCTTGGTGCTGGGAACGTATCTAATAGCAACCAAGGCCACTCTGCATCCCCAACTATTTATAACTACTTGTGGCGAAATTCTAAAGAATATCAATCAACACGTTCATTTTAATCCCAATGGTGTGGTGTCTTCTTTTGTATTACTTATCGCATTTATTGGCACAAGCATGACTGTATGGCGACTAAAAATGTTTTTATCGGAACATAGACGTTTGAATCAACTTAAAACAAATGATCATATTCCAAAAAAACTTGGACGAATTGTCGAAAAGCATCAACTTGAAGACGGGATGATTTCAGTTATTTACGATACTAGGTTGGTTGCCTACACAGTAGGCCTACTCAAACCCAAGATAGTGGTTTCAAAGGCCTTAGTGAACAAGCTCACAGAAAAACAACTAGAGGCAGTAATTCTCCATGAGCTGTATCACTTGAAAAGTTTCCATGTTTTTTGGTTGCTAATATCTCGCTTGGTTAGTTCTATGTTATTTTTTGTACCCCTGATTGACTACTTGGCTCGACAATTGCAAACAGAGTTTGAGTTAATGGCAGATGCTTTTGTGATTGAGAAGCAGAAAACTAGACATTATTTGTGCGAGTCACTTGCGCTACATTTACAGTATACGAGCAAAGCAGTTCCTAATTTTGCAACTTCACCAATAGAAAAACGGGTGGAGTCTTTGGTTGGGGACAAACATCATATTGAGTGGATCAGTCTTAAACCACTTGCGGCAAGCATTCTCAGCATAATGATTATGTTGGGAATAGCTTTTGTCGAACCAAATAAAGCAACAGCAAATTATGCTTCTATGGCTGGAGGTGTGTGTAGTGAGGGAACTGGTTGTCAAACAACTGGTTGCTCAGGATATGAAACTGACAGCGTTCATAATTTCTCCCCTCTTGTGTCTGCTTCCTTCTCAACTTCAACTTTTTCTAATTGACAAGACACATTTTATCTCCTACAGTTGTAGGTGATTATTACTAATCGGAGAACTTTCTTATGTCACAATCAGATTATTCATTTAGCGCATTACTTAACTTTCTCAACCAAAATTTTTTAGTAGTTGCTCTTAGCTTTGTATTTTTAGGCGTTGGGTTTTTTGGTGGCTCGCTGTGGACAGAAAACCAAATATTGAGAAGTGGTAACACTGTTGGTACCACCAATAACGCAGGTGGCGCTCCTACGGCCGCTGCACCTGCTGCCCCATCAGGTCCGACAGCAGATCAGCTTGGAAACTTACCAGAAGTTGGTAAAGATGAATACATACGTGGAGCAAAAAACGCAAAGGTCACTTTAGTTGAATATTCAGACTTTGAGTGCCCTTTCTGTCAACGTTTTCATCCCACCATGCAACAAGTTATGGATGAGTATGGTGATCAAGTGGCTTGGGTTTACCGACATTACCCACTCAGCTTCCATGCAAATGCACAAAAAGCCGCTGAAGCTTCGGAATGTGTTGGTAAATTAGCTGGCAATGAAGCCTATTGGAATTTTGTAGATCTCTACTTTGAAAGAACTAGTTCAAATGGAACAGGGTTTCCTCTATCAGACTTGGCTCCACTTGGTGCTGAAGCAGGTGCAAACGAAAATGCTGTGCAAAAATGTCTAGATAGTGATGAAATGGCAGAAAAAGTTAAAGACCAGTTTGCAAAGGGGAGCGCAGCTGGGGTAAGCGGCACTCCTGGCACCTTTATTGTCACAGAAGATGGTGTTCAAGAAATGATTCCAGGAGCCCTACCATATGAACAAGTAAAACAGGCTATCGAAAAATACCTGTAGTCCGAATAAAAATTGAAGCACAGGTGATAGACTTCCTATCACCTGTGGGTCATTAGGTAATTGAAAATATGTTTGACGGTTCACAGGTAAACTTATTAATAGCTTTTATTGGAGGTGTCATTACCTTTTTTGCCTCGTGTTTGCTGCCCTTGGTCCCAACGTATATTGCTTATCTATCTGGCATTGCTACTTCTAGGACAATAGACGATTCGCACAAGAAAGTTTTTAAACGAGATATATTTATTAATGGCTTGATCTTCACGATTGGCTTTATTTTTGTATTTGTTTTACTAGGCGCTACCACTAATACTCTGGGAAGGTTTTTGGGGATATATAAGCCTCTTATTAGGAAACTAGGTGGCTTTTTGTTCATTATCATGGGCCTTTTTATGTTAAACATCATCAAACCTCATTTTTTGTACCAAGAAAGAAAATTACGACTATCTGTATCACCAACTAAATTCCGCAAACTCAATTCTTTTTTTGTTGGCTTAACATTTGGTTTTGCCTGGACTCCATGTATTGGTCCTGTACTGGCGGTAATTTTATTTTGGGCAGCTCAAACCGAAACAGTTTGGCAAGGAATGAGCCTACTACTTGCATACGGCATTGGGTTAGGTATCCCATTTTTGGTTGTAGCTTTATTTTTTGAAAAAATCTCAAGCAAACTAGTGATCACCAAAAGGTTGGGTAGATATCTAAATTTACTTGCGGGAATTGTTATTTTACTGATAGGTGCGCTCCTTATATTAGGTAAGGTCGAATTATTATCAATGTGGTTGCTTCAGTTTTTTAATTTGAATATTTTGGCAGTTTGAACAGTATATATGGGAACTAATTTGAAAGGAAACCTGGGAACTAATTTGAAAGGAAACCATGGATTATCCAGAAGAATGGAATCAATTACCTAAGCATGAGCGTAAGAAAAACCTCAAAACCCTACGGAAGGAACGAGAGAAGAAAGCAAAATTGTTGAAGAAGGCTCGCAACTGGAGTTTGGTTGTCATTATTTTGATTGCAGGCATTTTTGGATCCATCCAATTGACCAAGAAGTCTCCCGAGCAGATTGAATTTGAACAGCAAATAGAAACCATTACTTTGGAAGGAAAAGTTGAGGAGTTTGAAATAGAAGGTAGGGATCACATAGCAGCCGATACGGCAGTTGAGTACCAAACAAATCCACCTACTTCTGGTGGACACTTAGCAACAGCTAAAAATTGGGGTATTTATAATGAGGAAATAGATGACAAAGCAGGCGTTCACAATCTGGAACATGGAGGCATTTGGATCTCATACAAAGATATTTCAGAAGAAGATATTGAAGCTCTGGAAGAGATCGGCAAGCAAAACTCGCAAAGCACAGTAGTATCTCCTCGCTCAGGAAACGATAGTAAAGTTGTAGTGGCTTCCTGGGGAAAAATGATGCGGCTTGATTCTGTTGATAAAGCACTAATTCAAAAATATATTGAGACATATAAAAACCAATCACCGGAAAAGCTAGCTAGGTGAGATAATTAAAGGGAGTTTGTAAATGATATATGAAAAGCAAACAATTTTTTTCTGTAATAGTGTTGATTGTGATCCTAATTTTGGGAGTGTTTTTATTTTTTAGTAACAAATTTTTACAACTGGATAAGAATGAAGGTGGTTCTTTTGTTTCTTCACCTGCAAATCTTCCTGCCGCGAAACCACAAGAAACTGTTTCTCTAAAAGACGGAGACACCTATAATTTATCGGCAGAGATTGTTAAAAAAACAATCAACGGTCAGGAAGTGAAAATGCTGGCGTATAACGGCTCTATCCCTGGGACTTTGATTAAAGTTTCGAAAGGAGCTCAAATAACCGTCAACTTTACCAATAACACTGATGTTGACACTACCCTCCACTCACACGGAGTCAGGGTTGATAATAAATTTGATGGAGTGCCAGATGTTACCCAGAAACCTATTAAACCTGGTCAATCCTTCACCTATCAACTGAAATTCCCTAATGAAGGTGTGTATTGGTACCACCCGCATATCCGTGAGGATTATGCTCAGGAGCTGGGGTTGTACGGCAACTTTATCGTAACTCCTGAACAGCCAGACTATTGGGTTGAGGTGGATCGTGAAGAAGCACTATTTCTTGATGATATTCTGCTGGAAAACGGACAGATTGCCTCATTTGATAAAGAGACCGTCAATCACACGCTTATGGGGAGGTTTGGCAACACGATGCTCATAAATGGCGAGAGCGACTTTAAACTACCTATAAAACAGGGTGAGCGGGTACGGTTTTATATCACTAATGCCGCCAACACTAGAGTGTTTAACTTCACTATCCCCAGTGCTCGTATGAAATTGGTTGGTGGGGATAGCGGCAAATATGAGAAAGAAGAATGGGTCGAATCAGTCACTATTGGACCCTCAGAGCGATATGTGGTGGAAGTCTACTTTACGCAGTCTGGTGATTTCACAATAGCCAACAAAACTCCTGATAAATCATATTCATTGGGCACAATAGCCGTTGAACCTAGCACTGTGACTACTTCCTACCTGCCGGTTTCCAGAGTTAACAATGACAAGGTACAAGAGCTGGCACAGTACCGCTCGTTTATTGACAAAACTCCGGACAAGAAAATTACTCTATCGTTGGTTATGGGCAGTTCTAGTAGTGAAGGCTCTACAAGCGGAGGTGGTCACGATATGCACATGATGGGCAATGGGCAGATGATGAGTAACAGTGCTATGCAAATGGGCGATGATGAAGGACCCATTGAATGGGAAGATACCATGAGCATGATGAATCAAGGGTCAACCACAAAGACGCTTAAGTGGAAGCTTGTTGATTCACAGACCAACAAAGAGAATATGGATATCGATTGGCAGTTTGAACAGGGAGATAAAGTTAAAATCAGTATTTTCAATGATCCTAACTCCATGCATCCGATGCAGCACCCGATTCACTTCCATGGTCAAAGATTTTTGGTACTGGCAAAAAACGGAGTACCGAACGACAACTTGGTGTGGAAAGATACAGTTTTGGTTGGTAGAGGTGAGACTGTTGATATTTTACTTGATATCTCAAACCCTGGAGACTGGATGGTGCACTGCCATATTCCTGAGCATATGGAGTCGGGAATGATGAGCCAATTTAAAGTTATCTAACAGCTTGTTAGTACACTCATTTCATCCTAGCTTCATGTTTCTTTTTATATAGTTCACAGATAGGAGGACATATGAAACATGGTAATCGCTTAGTTCTGTGCTTAGTTTTAGCGGGTATCGTTGTGTTGGCGTACCTTTTTATTCCTCAGGTACAAAGTTTGGGTGTGTTTGGACTTATCATTTTTGCATGTCCTTTAATTCATCTTTTTTTGGGACATGGTGATCATGATCAAACCACAAAAAAGAATTCTTCCCATCATTGAAAATTACCAAGTAGAATTATATGACGAGACCCACTATCCAAACTCAGACAGAAGAATCTGAGAGTCAATACATCAACGAGCCTATCCGTGAAAGTTTGGTGCTCTTTGTCTTTAAAATATCAGCAATCCTCCTTGTGACAAACTTGGTTTATATGAGTTTGAACTTCTTTTTGCTCCAAGCTTTTTTTCTCAATCATGCGCTGCCTTTCAATCTTCATAATGAGACCGCATATATTCTCACTTTCCTTCACTTGGCTACAACGGCAGCGCAAGTGTGGGGAATCTCGACTGTAGTTACTCGTTGGCTTGGTCGCACGTACTACGTTACTTCAAAACATTTGGTTCTGCGTGAAGGCATCATGAATTGTGTCGAAAAATTGTATGATCTCGGTATAATTCGCTCCATATCAGTCCAACAGTCATGGCTGGGCAAGATTTTTAGATTTGGTACGGTCAGTATTAACTTCAGTGCTTCAGGAGGTTATACCGATCAGGCAACGCTTTTTGGTATTTCTGACCCACAACAGTACGAGCAGGTGTTAAGAAGATGATTTTAAAACATGTTTTCATCTCAGCTTAATGTTGTGTTGTGTACTATGACATCATGCATAGTCTTAGGAAAGTCAGTAGGGTTTTCACCAAGGGTTTTCTGTTTGGTTCAATTGGACTAAGCACCTTCTACTATCTGCTACTGTTTCTGGTTACTCAGGATATTTACCACCCTTTCAATCAATTTAAAGTATATCAACCATGGATGAGCTTGCTTATTCTTGGTTTTGGAATACAAATGGGCTTATTTTGGTTGCTTCGAAAAGGCATACATGTTTCTAATCAAGACAAAAGTGATTCAAAGATAACGACTGGTACGAGTACAGCAGTTTCAGGTATGGCGATGGTGGCTTGCTGTGCCCATCATGCTGTGGATGTCTTACCTATCCTAGGACTATCTGCAGCTGCCCTATTTTTGACGCAGTACCAAGAACAGTTTCTCATCTTTGGGGTGATTTCAAACCTGATTGGAATTGTAATGATGCTTTGGTTTGTCACTGGTAAACCAAGTGCACAAGTAGTACTAAGACAATTAGCATTTACTTCAAAGGAGGAAACATGAACTCAAAATTATTCTTCATACTGCTACTGATGGTAGCGGGCGTGGCTGTCTTTGGTATGACAACTAAACCAAGTTCAGAACAACAAGTTCTTGCCACAACTCAAACTGAGGAAAGTTATGAATCGTCAACTCTTGTAACCCAGTTGGAAACTATGGGATTTGTATCGGTAGAGGTTACACCAGCTTTCACGGAACTAGAAAACGGGTTGGTCTTTGATATAGCTATGAATAACCACTCAGTTGACCTCAATTATGATTTCACCCAAATAGCCACACTTACAGACGAGAAGGGAAATACATATAAGCCAAATGAGTGGACTGGCAATGCTGACGGTCACCACGTTAGCGGTCAACTTATTTTTACTGCTGTATCAAGTGAAATAAAACAGTTGTCACTCACACTCTCTGGTGTCGATAATGAAACTACAGATTTTAGTTGGGAACTATAAAGTAACAAAGGAGGTGCGAAATGCAAAGTTTATATAACAGGAGAGGAAGGTTAAACGCTCAACCAGCGGCCACTGCTCTGGCTATTTGGTCAGCTCTAGTAATGTTACTATTATGGGTGTTAGCAAAAATGGGGTTATATGTTTCGGCAGCTGAAGCAATGGCTTCCTGGCACATGTTTTTCAACCTAACTTTCATGGGTCTAGTCGGCGGAATGATTGAGGCAGCAGTGGTTAGCTTCTTAGGAGTTTACTCGTTTGTGTATATTTATAATTTGGTAACTTCAAAATAGTGGCTACTTTTTCTGGTGAATATACTTCAGGAATTTGTATAGTAACCACAGAGCTAGCAAGACGAAGACAACGTCAAGCCCAGGTATTTTCTGCACAAAGGCAGTAACTGAAGCCGCTACATTTTGAATTGTCTGAGTCACACTCTCTTCACTCCTATTCATGGCAAGCTTGCCAGATAGAGAGAGAAAAATAGTCAATATACCTATCCCTACAAACATTGCAAATGAGACTAGGTTAGAGATAGTAATCATGTGGGTCTTTCCTAAAAATGCAACTTCCCTAATTGGTTTGCGAAAGACTGGGTTTTCCAAAAAGTTCCGTTTATCAATAAACAAACTCGCTAAGTACAGTGGTGTAACCATTCCCAAAACATAGAAAAAGCCTACCAACAAAGATTGAACCATTGATGGGGTTAAGCTAGACAGGGCTAATATACCGATCAACACAGGTGCACAGCAAGCACTAGTAACGCCAGAAATGATTCCCAAGATATAGGTAGAGAGTGGATCATCTGCCTGCTTGGTGAAATTGAAGCGAGGCATCGGTAACTTAAACCCTAAAAGTGCTCCAAAGCCTACGAAGATTAAAAATATACCACCAATAATATATGTTTGATCATGTAAGTTGAAGAACATCTGACTCAGTGCTTTGGCTCCAAGCACCACCGGTAACATTACAGTGAATATCCCCAAGGAGTAAATGAAGGTCATCAAGACTACTCTTTTTTTCTCCTTAAAGACATTGGCAAAATAAGTCGGTAGTAAGAAGGTAATACAACACGGAGCAAACAAAGCCACCATGCCAGCTATAAACGAAGCGAGTAATGAAAGTTGAAAGAGTGCATCCATATTAGTTATCCTTGATTACGTTGGCAGATATAATTGCTTCTAGATCAGGAAAGTTTGGATTATCTGTTTCAATATAGATAGTTCTGGTCAACTCACCCAGGTCAGTATCATCTTTATGCACAGCCGGATCAAAAGAAACATTGACTGTAGTACTTTCATAGGCTCCTAACTCTTCTTTTTCAACTTCAGCTTTAGTACAACCACAAGAAGTAGATACCCTAGTAATTTTGAGTGGGAGCGGCGCGTAGTTGGTCAAGGTAAAACTAGTAGTAGCTATGTCGCCATAAATCACGGTACCCAAATCTTGTTTATCAGGCCAAAGTTGGACAGAGACTTGCTGCTCTTTATAGGCATTAGTGCCACCATCAAGGTCATAAACATTTGTGTAACCCAGTTCAGCAATTTCTTTGCTCGCTTGCTCACTCATACTACCCGAGCGACAGTAAACCAAAATGGGAGTACTTTTATCTGTAGGTAGCTTATCTTTATTTTCCAATATCTGGTCATAAGGAATCAATGCATCAGTACCTGGGATATGTGTCTGCTCTGGAGTGTGCACATCAACTATGAATGCTCGATCCTCTTTCGCCAAGTCTGCAAACTCTGCTGAACTCACAAGTGTCACTGAAGATGATCCTGGATCATTTTTTTGAATTATTTTTGATTTATTTGAAGGTGATTGAGGTTTATTTTGATTCATTACCCAGCGAGCTCCCCATCCAGCAAGAATAATTGCTACTAAAATACTCAATACTAATTTTGTTTTATCCATATATTCCTTTACTGTTTGACCACATTTGCCGAAAGCTGGAATGACAAAGTTGGTCTGCTGGCATCATTAGTATTCATAGTGACCGTTCGACTAATTGGGCCAACTCCACTTGGACCATGGAACAATGGATCAAATTCAACCAATACTTCTGCACTTTCACCTGGAGCAACCTCGAAAACGCTTCTATTTTTCTCATGCATGCCAAACTTTTTGGAAGAGTTACTGGCTGTTTTTAATTGTGCAGTGGTGCACATGCAGGAGGTTTTTACATCATAGAGCTTTAGTGGTGTAGTACCACTATTTTCAATAGTAAATGATTTGCTGACTATTCCGCCATTAATATCAATTGTTCCCCAGTCATACTTTGTTTCACCAATCTGTGTTTCTACTTGAGTGTCAGCTGATACTTGGGTGGTTGCCCCCATCTTGGTTCCAAAGTACACAGCTCCACCTAGAATTAAAACTGTTACTACAACAATGCCAATTAAAAATGAGTCAATGCCTTTTTTTGAAGGTTTTTTGCTATCTGTTTTGCAGCAGTCGTGTTGCATGTTATTTCTCCTGTTCTAGAGTAATTGTTATTTTTGTTTCGAAATCAACGGGGTCGTTAGTGTGAACTGATACCGTACGGGTAACTGGTCCCACCAAGTCGGGGTGCACCGTTGGGTCATAGTAAACCTTAACCTGAGCCTCATCACCTGGTGCTATGGATACTTGCCAGCTAGCATCAGGTTCATCATGGCCATGTCCAGCCATGTAGAAACGAGGGCCTTCTTCTCCCTGATAAATCAGGCTAGCTGAAGTGCAACCACATGATGAAGAAAGCTTATCAACAACTAAATCACTTTGACCTTCATTTCTGATGGTAAAGAGGGCGCTAACTACACCATCTTGCTGGCTAACTGTTCCCAAATCTTTTTTTGATTCAGCTAAAGCAATTCGAGGTGCATCTTCTGGAGCTTGTGCTATCAATTTTTCTCTTAGACTTGACCTATCTGATTCATCTAGTAATCTCTCAAGTCCAAATTCCTGCGCTGTAGCAAGAACAACAGCATCCTTTGACACTCCTGTAGTTATCTTTTGATCAATAAAATCAACCATTTGTGTCATAGCTCCGCAACAGGGCTCTTCTTTTTGTAGTGGTTGCCCACAGCAAGGGCAGCTAAACATGTCATATACTTCCTTGGCTTCAACAGTTTTGACAACTGAAGGTACTATTTGCTGGTGACCAAAACCAACCATTTGTAAGCCTTGATTCAAGGGACTAGCGAGTAGTATCACTAGTCCCAAGAATGTTGCAATTTGCCAAAAGAGTTTTTTGTATGACATGTATTCCTATTTTTTGTTTAAGCTCCGCAACCACCACCACCTTGTTGTGGTTTAGGAAGACTCTGAATTTTCTGACGAGTTTGTTGATACCCTTGAGCACTTGAATATTCTTGACTGAGGGCAACTTTAGGATCAACTTGATCCCAATCTTGACCTTGTTCTTTGAAATATGTTGCCAGGTCAATATACGTTTGTGGGAACCAGTAGGCATTAACTTGCAAAGCAACTTTGTACATCTGTTCTTCAGTTGCTCCATTTTTGGCCATCAGCTCTAACAGGCCAAGCATTGCCATACCGTGGTTGCAATCTGGGAAGTGGGTAGAGTTGCCACAACAAGGTCGGTAGATACCTCTTGAAACCTTATCGACTAAAGCTTGCTGCTCATCAGTCAGCGTGACATATCCGTGCATACTATAGTGGTCAAAACCAGCTCCTTTGGCTAATGACCAACCACCAGTAGATGCGAACTTGCTAGCATCGCCTCCATATTTTGGATCAGTCATCTCGCCATTTTCTAAAATGTCATTTTTATTGGCTAAGCCAAATGCCCAGAGCATATCAAGCATAAATCGACTATTCTCTTGGTTCAAAACCACTGGTTGATCAATTGATCCTGTCAGCATCTGTTCATCTTGATTTTGCAAGCCCCCTTCAAATAGTGCTCTAAATTTAGCTTCGTCAATTACCCCATCTGCAATCATTTGTTTACCAAAGTCACCCCAAACAATAGGTAGTTCAACACCCTCTGCAGGAAGTACTTGTTGGGAAATACTTGCAGCATCAACATTAAATGTTGTGGTACTACCTGGATTGAGCGCAATTGCTTGTTCTTGTTTAGAACCCAACAATGGTTTTAAGAATGACAACTTAGGAGTGATACTTACTTCAAATAGTTGAGTTAGCACGATAATTGCAAAGAGAAGTAAGGCCGTCCCTTTCCAAAAATTTGTATGCTCAATAAGTTGCGGTAATTTTTGTAAGGGGTTTTTGTTTACTGTACTGTCTGTTGTCATAGAACTCCTTTTACTTTCTGTATATAAGGAGACTACCAGGACAAAGATTAAAAGAAGATGAAATTAAACTATTGGAAGCATAATGGTGACGGTTGAGCCTTTGTGCAGTCGAGAGTCGAAAACAATACTACCACCCATGGTATCAAAAACTGCTTTGCTGATGGACAAGCCTAAACCTGAACCTGATTTTTCTCGATTTTTTCCTCGATAAAAACGGTCGAATATTTTTTTCTTTTCTGCTGAACTAACACCTTTACCAGAATCAGAGATGACAATAGTTGCGGTATCATTTTTCTTCTTAAGACTAATGGCGATAGAGCCATTGTCTTTGTTATAAATAACCGCATTATGAACTATGTTGCTCAAGGCTCTCTGTAACATTTGCCTATTTGTTGTGACATATATTTCTTTTTCAATATTCGAGTCAACTCTAATGTTTTTGCTTTCTCCTAATGTACGGGTAATTTCTGCAACATTTTCTAAAAGTTGTGATACAGAAACTTTTTCAGTTTCTTGCTGTTTCCCACCAATCTTTGATAAGAAAAGCAAATCCTGAATTGTTTCGTTTGTACTATCGATTACTTCAAGCAGTTCCGTTTTGTTTTTGTCACTCACTCTCATATTTTCGATTTGAGATCGCAAAACAGCTAAAGGTGTTTTAAGAGTATGGGCTGCATCAGAGAAAAAAGCCCTCTCACTTAAAAATATATTTTCAAGCTGTGAGAGCATTTTATTAAGAGTATTCTGGATAGTGCTTAGTTCCGCTGTTGTCTTATCAAGCTGAATGCGCTGATGCAAAGAAGTCGAGGTATTAATACTACTTGCTTGTCGAGCGATACTTTGAAGCGGTTGCAGTTGTCTTTTGAGTAACTTAATACCAAAAAAAGTAACAGGAATAACACAAAACAGGATAATTCCACCTACTATAAGAAGTATGTTGGTGAAAGTTGAGTATAAAACTTGAGTGGAGTATCCAACAGCTAAAATACCCTTGCCTGCATTCACCTGTACTGGCATAGCTGCAAAGCGAATTCCACTCTCAGTAAAATGGCTGGGAACAGAATCATATAAGCTGCTAGAAGACAAAATTCCTTGCAGTTCATGCTCAGTTACGAGTGCTACATCAGGGCTGTTAGTTTCAAGAATTGGTGACCCATCTGGAGATAGCAGCACAATAGTCATGCCTTTTGCACTCACTAGATTGGTTAGCAACTCATGGCGTTGTTCTCCTTGAAACTGTTGTACAATTTGAGACGCTTCTGTTACCACGATATGGACATGGTGATCAATTTGATTCTGCAGAGTGAACCAAAAGAGACCACTGGTTGCGACAACAAAAATGGCAATTACAATGCTCATTGAGCTGAGATACCAGATCGTCAACTTTCCTTGAAGACTGTGATTGAGTTTATTTAGAATTTTTTTGAACATCTTTTCCTAAAACATAGCCTTTGCCACGAATGGTTGTAATCATTTCCTCTGAGATGTGCTTCTTTATTTTTTTTCGCAAATTTCTAATGTAGACATCAATCACATTAGAAAATGTATCAAAATCATTGCCCCAAATATGTTCCATGAGCATTGTTCTAGTAATAGCTTGTCCACTGTGGAGTGCCAAGTATTCCAGTACTGCAAATTCTTTGGCAGTTAAGTCAAGTTGCTTGTTATTAGCGAGAACTACATGCTCAGCTGGTTTAACCACTAACTTTCCTATGGTGATGGTAGGCAGGGCATTTTGGCTATTTCTACGTATTACCGCTCGAACTCTTGCAATTAGCTCATTACTATTTGCTGGTTTAGGAACATAATCATCAGCTCCTAAGTTGAGCCCCTTAATTCTATCTTCAACATCTCCTCGAGCAGTCATAATGACAATGGGAGTTTGGTTGGAGTCTTTTCTTAGTTGATCTAAGAAAGAGAAACCACTGCCATCTGGAAGATTAAGATCTAGCAGTATGCAGTCGTATTCATTAACGTCAACTTCGATTTTCCCTTGTTCAAGACTCTGAGCAACATCAGCAGCAAACCCTTCTTTTTGAAGCGTTTTTTGTAGATTTTGGGCAAGTGAAGAGTCATCTTCAATAATAAGTAATTTCATATAGTATGTCTGTCTAAATAACTAATGAGCGGTTGATAACGTGGAGCAACCGAGTACTGTCGTTTTTTTCCTTTTTTTTCGCAGGTAACGATCTCAGACTTTTTAAGTTTTCTTAAATGTTGGCTAATGTTTGGTTGGCGTTTATGCAGTCTCTTGCACAGCTGTGACACATCTTGAGGTTGATGGATGAGCAATGACAAAATTTCAACTCTCAAAGTATGTGAGAGCGCTTTATAAAGATCTAAGTAGTCTGTCGATAATAAGCCTGACATATTCGAATTAATGAATATGTGTACTATAACATATTTAAATCTTTGGATTTTTTTCGGATTAAATTCAATGCTTCGCAAGGATGAAATTTGAGCTAAAATGGCTCTAAGACCTATAACTACCAGAGGTGAACGTTGTGCGGTTCGAATCCCATCTTCCCCGCAACAGTTGAAAAGTTCTGATAGACCCGTCTATTATGCCTATTTAGGTTGATGGGGCTTGCTAAATTTCCTTGGTTTGAACATTTTTCAGTTTAACAACCGTGTAAGTGTCAATTTTGCACTTATATTGCTCTATTTAATGCCTGCTTTTTTTCATATACTGAGAGTATGAATCAAAGTTACTTCGTATTAATTCTGTGGATTGGAGCTGTCTTTCTCATTGGTTTTATCATTCTTGCTTATAAAGCCTTCTCTAGAGGGACAAATTTTCGCTATAAACCAAAAGGTCCTTATCTACTGAGTAAAGGTGAGAAGGCCTTCTTTGATGTATTAGTTCAATCAATTTCCTCAGGTTTATATGTTTGCCCTAAAGTGAGAGTTGCTGACTTGATTGAAGTCGATTTACCTAAAAGCGACAAGTATTTCTGGGCATCATTCAACAAAATTGCTAAAAAGCATGTAGATTTTGTATTGTGTAGTAGAACAGATTTTTCTCCCAAACTAATTATTGAACTAGATGGAGGAAGTCACAGTTCA
>CAYSQA010000001.1:52943-121634 GCA_964433225.1 uncultured Pseudomonadales bacterium | reverse complement strand
CACTACTACAACCCTTGGCTAGGGTGTGTTGTGTGTGGTAACTAAAAGACATGACACCCCTTGCAAGAGGGGTTTTTTAGTATCAAAAAACAGTTAAAAGCAAGTACAATAACATTGTTGCAACAACAACCTGAAGAAAAGGATATATATGGCAAATAAAGTAGAGCAATCAGCCCTTGATCAATTATGGAAACTAAGGCACTCCGCTGAACATGTGTTAACTTTGGCGATGCATCAACTTTATGGTCAAGATAAAGTGATTATGGCCATGGGGCCAGCTACTGATGAGGGTTTTTATTTTGATTTTGATGTGACCGGTGATTTGAAAATTAGTGAGGCTGATTTTCCCAAGATTGAAAAACAAATGAAGAAGCTTATTCAACTCAATTTTTTGATGAAGCGAGTAGAAGTGTCTATAGCAACAGCTAGAAAATTGTTTGCTGATAATCCATTCAAACAAGAATGGTTAGATGAAATTGAAGGTGATAAACAACCGGTGACGGTTTATTTAACTGGGACTAAGGATCAAGTTGAAGCCGATGAAGTTAGTTTAAAAACTGGTGGAGTAGAAATTAAATCAGCTTTTGTTGATCTTTGTAGTGGTCCTCATGTTGAAAAAATCGGTGAAATCAAAGCTTTCAAACTTTTGAGTGTGGCTGGTGCTTATTGGCGAGGAGATGAAAAGAATAAAATGCTGACCAGAATCTATGGGACAGCTTTTGCTTCCCAAACTGAATTGGATGTTTATATTAATAAACTAGAAGAAGCTAAGAAACGTGATCATCGTAAATTAGGAAAAACTTTAGATTTATTTACTTTTTCTGATTTAGTTGGTCCTGGTTTACCACTCTGGACGCCAAAAGGCACCCAAATGAGAGTCTTGCTTGATGATTTTGTGTGGTCATTACGAAAAGCCAAAGGTTACTCAAAAGTAGAAATTCCTCACATTACTAAGAAAGACCTTTATCAAACCAGTGGTCATTGGGATAAGTTTGGTGATGAACTATTCAGGATGGTGACACGGGAGGGTCATGAATTTGTGATGAAACCAATGAATTGTCCTCATCACACTCAAATCTTTGCTCGTAAGCAGATGAGTTACCGTGAAATGCCCCAACGTTACGCTAATACCACTATGGTTTATCGTGATGAGCAAACCGGAGAATTGAACGGTTTATCACGCGTCAGAGCTATCACTCAAGATGACTCTCATGTTTTTTGTCGACCCAATCAAGTTAAAGCTGAAGCTAATGCAGTTTGGGACATTGTTGAGAAGTTTTACGGGGCTTTTGGTTTTGACTTGCAGGTGAGGTTGTCACTCCACGATCCCAATGAACCAGCTAAATACCTCGGCGGAGAAGAACGTTGGGCTACTGCAGAACAAACCTTAAGAGAACTAGCTAGATTTAGAGGCAAAGAAGCCGTCGAAGCTGTTGGTGAGGCTGCTTTTTATGGTCCAAAGATTGATTTTATGGCTTTTGATTCTTTGGGTCGAGAATGGCAAGTAGCTACGATTCAGTTGGATTTTAATATGCCTGAAAGATTTGATCTGGCTTGTATCAATGAACAGGGTGAGAAAGAGCGAGTGGTAATGTTACATGTAGCCATCATGGGTTCGATCGAAAGATTCTTGTCAATTTTAATTGAACACTATGGTGGAGCATTTCCATTTTGGTTATCACCAGTTCAAGTAAAAATACTACCAATTGCAGACAGACATTTAGATTTTGTCAAAGAACTACAAGCTAAATTAGAAGAACTTGATATTAGGGTAGAGGTAGATGATCGTAGTGATCGGTTACCAGCCAAAATTAGAGCAGCCCAACTGGAAAAAATCCCTCAGATGTTGGTGATTGGTGACCAAGAGGTTGAAGCTAATAAGGTTAATCTTCGGGTTCGTGAAGGGGAACAAGAAAGTTTATCGGTTGAAGGTTATTTGGAACAAGTAAAACAACTAATTGAAGAAAAAAGTTCTTAAAAAGACCAGTAGTTATTTTTGATTTTTTTCTCTAGGTAAGAATAAATAGCTTTTTTAATTGTTTGGTGACCTTCTTCATTGGGATGACTATCTGGGAGTGTTTGTTTAAGTTCATTTATGTCAGGAACAATGTCCTTAATTAAAACTTCTGGATAGTTTGTTCTTCTGAATTTTATCAATCTGTGGATAGTGCTTTCATAATGAGTTGGTTGTTGAAATGTAAAAAAAATGATTTTTGTTTTATCAGGGAAAAACTCAAAAAAATCATCTAAATAAAGATTGAAAAATTCATTTAGTTTTTCTTCACTACCATATTTTTCCATTAATTTTTTTTGAGCTTTTTCCCAACACTGCAACTCAGTTTTTTTCATTATCACTTCACTATCTTTTCCATTTTTTTTCTCACAATCATCAATAAAAAATTTTGTTTCTTCTGTATTTCTAATAAAACCAGAGCCAGACTCAAACCAAATAACTAAATCTGGTTGATATTTATTACCATGGGTTTTATATCTTTCAACAATATAAGGAATATCATAGCCAGGCATTCCCAGATTAATTACTTCGAATTTAATTTCTGAATTACTTAATCTCTCATTGAGTTCATCTTCCAATAATTCGGTCCAGTTTTTTTCTGTAGGAACATATTGTCCGTAGGTGAATGAATCACCCAAAGTGATAATGCGAAAAATGTTGTTTTCTTGGTTAATTGAGTAGTCAAATCTATCATTTAGGCCATCTTTATTGTGATTGTAGGTAACTGAATAACTCAGCCAACTTGGTTGAACGGTATGTTTTATGTCTTTTTCTAATTCATAAAAGTAAACAAAATTTTCTTTTTTAGGGAAAGTTAGACTTTCTTTTTCAATCAGAGTGATATGTTGAGGTTTTTTACTGATTTGATGTTTATAGAAAAAATATAACCCAGCGATACCACCAATGATTTCTAAAGCAACTATTAGGTAAAGAAAAATCTTTTTTTGAGATAGTTTCACTATTTCTTTCTACAAATAAATTGATCAATGACCAAATAGTCTATATCTGTATGTAAAAAGCAGTTTATAGCATCTTTGGGGCTACAAACTATTGGTTCCCCGCGTACATTAAATGAAGTATTAATGATAATCGGCACTTGAGTTAGTTTTTCGTATTCTTCAATAAGAGAGTAGTACCAGGGATTGTCTTTTTTGGTTAAAGTTTGGAGCCTGCCACTACCATCAACATGAACAACTGCAGGAACTTGTTTATAGCCAATATTTTTAAAAGGGTAGACCATGAGCATATATCTGGCAGAAACAGGCAAGTTTTGATCTGCTTCGAAGTATTTATTAATGTGGTCTTCCAAGATTACCGGGGCAAAAGGACGGAAAAGCTCTCTGTGTTTAACCTTTTTATTAATAATATCTCTCATCTTAATATTTGTGGCAGAAGCCAAAATACTTCTGTTACCTAGAGCCCTTGGGCCCCATTCCATTTTTCCTTGAAACCAGCCAATGATTTTTTGCTTTTTTAGTTTTTTTGCAACACTTTTAATCAACTTGTCCTTATTTGGATAAAAGGTGTAAGCAATATTCATTTTTTTGAGGGTTTTTTGTACCTCATACCAAGCATATTCTGGTCCCAAATATGGAGTGAATTTTTTCCATTGAATGAGGTGTTTGTCTTTTTGAGCGGCCAAATAAAGGGCTGCTCCCATGGCTCCACCAGCATCTCCAGGATCAGGCGGGATATACAACCTTTTAAATGGAGTTGATGTAAGTATTTTTCCATTCAAGACAGAATTTAAGGCAACTCCACCAGATAAACAAAGATTCGGTAACTTGTATTTTTTATAAGCTTGGTTCAACAGATTAATCACTATTTCTTCAAGTTTTTTTTGCAGTGAAGCAGCAATGTCTTGGTGATACTTGTAAGCATGACTCTCTGGTTTTCTAGGCTTATGACCAAATAGCTTAACAAGTTTTTTGGAGTACATTTTTTTATTGGACCAATCAAAATCAAAATATTTTTGATTTAGCTGGTAGCTACCATCAGGAAATTGAGTTATCAATTGATCAAATTTATCCATGTATTTATCTGGATTTCCATAAGCAGCCAAACCCATTACCTTATATTCAGCATCATTGGCAGAAAAACCAAGATAAGTAGTAAGAGTGCTATAAAGTAAGCCAAGAGAGTGAGGAAAATTAATTTCTTGGTCAATTTTAATATTTTTGTTTTTGCCAACTCCCAATGTGGTAGTTGCCCATTCTCCGACACCATCAATGGTTAAAATTACAGATTTTTCAAATCCTGATAAATAGTAAGCACTAGCAGCGTGAGACAAGTGGTGTGATGAGTAATATATTTTTCCATAGTAATTTAGTTTTTCTTTCAAAATTTTTTCTATTCTAAGTTTTTGATCAAACCATTGAGGAATTGATTCTATAGCAGCAGGAAGACTTTTAGGAAAATTTTCTAAATGTTGATGAATTATTCTTTCAAATTTAATAATGGGTTTTTCATAAAAAACTATAGCGTCTAGCTCATTAATTGATTTTTTAAATTCTTTTAAGCAATAGTCAATAGCTTTAAAAGGGAAACTATTATCATGTTTTTTTCTAGTGAATCTCTCTTCGGCAACAGCCGCTTTGATTAATCCATCTGTTATTAAGCAAGCTGCCGAATCATGGTAATAACAAGAAATTCCAAGAATATTCATATTAATATTGTTTTTCCAGGATAAAGTTACTCGATTTTTTCCAAGCAGAAGCTGAAAATGACTTTTCTAAAAATTTCTTTCTAAAAATAACTGCAAAAATTTTGGTGAAACCAATCCCCAGAAAGTAAAAAGCCAGTGAGGAAACAATATTTAGTATTTTAAATACTATTAACTGGATATTTTTTATGACTATTTTTATTTTTGTCAAAAAGATCATGTTACTAAAATATCATATAAATAAAAGGGCTCACTGCATTAGATGATGAAAAAACAATTAATAAACCAAAGATAGTAAAAATAATTACTGGTGGAATAAGCCACCATTTTTTGTTTTCCATTAAAAAAAACCACAAATCTTTAAACATATCTAATTTTTTTACTTAAATTGTTTTTTCACTTCTTCTTCTGTGACTTCGTTTTTCTTGACCGACAAACTACCCAGCACCACTTTGTCTAGAGTAAAAGGAGACAAAAGAGAGATAACCTCAAGGGTAAAAATCGATAACTCAAAGGCACTGGGAATTTGGTTAGTAATAAAAAATGCACCTAAGCCAACCAAAGTAGCGGTAAATAGAGAGTCTTTAAACATTTGTTTTTGAGTTTTTTCAATAATCTTGGTTGGGATGCCTAGTTTTTCTGCTAAAGCGCCTTTCCTCACAATCCTAGGGATGCCATGCCACATCATAGTAATAAAAGTGGCTATTGCTGTTACGGTATTAAAAGTTCTGTTGGGAATAGAAACATCACCACTGAAAATATTAATTTGCCACCCCACGGGGAAACTTCTAACCAAAAACCAAGCCACCAACATGAATAAGAGTAGATAGCCAGTCGTGTATTTATTGATTTTTTCGGTAACTTCGTTGAATTTTTGTTCTTCTTGGGTTTGTTCTGCTGGATCAACTACTGGTTTGTTTTTACTAGCTCTTTTGAAGATAATAATAATCAATTGGATTACTACTAAGGCAATCCAAACTGGGACAACTACTTTCCAGCCAAAATCAACAGTTTCAGTAACATAAGGATAGGGAATTTTAAACCAAGTGTCTTGGATGGGGTAATTGGGATATTCAACCCAGCTATAAAGGTGGTTGGGATTGATTTTATTAGCGTAAAAGTCTGTTAAGAACAATCGACCAAGTGAAACATATGAGACAATCTGCATAACAAAATCAACGGCATAGAATAAAAAAGTTGGATTACCTTGACGGAATTTTTTCTTTAAAACAAAAGTTTGTTCTGAATCTTTCTTAAGTTTTTCTACTGTGTGTTGAAACTCTTGAATATTATTTGATTTGGCAATTCTAATTACTCTGAATGGGATCATTAATAATGTTTGAAAAATACCTAGCATCATCACCGAAATCCACATTCTATTGGTGAATGAGTAAAAGAAAAACAAAAAGCTAGCATAGAATTGATGCAAAATTCCAGAGAAAAAAGCATAAACTAAAAAAATAATTGCCAAAGCAGAAGCGATCGTACCCAGAGATGGAATTTTAATAAAGTTACTAACTTTATTATCTTGAGAAATGTTTGAAGTCATTGTTTCTGGGTTGTTCATAATCTAGATAACAGCCATTGTACCTGGAGTTAGGCGGGCTGTCACTTTGTAAGGACTAATAAGATCATGCCTGAAATAACCACTCCTACTCCAAGTAGTTTTCTAATTTTTAGCTCATCTTTAAAAATCAACCCAGATAATAAAGTGACGGCGGCAATCGATGAGGCATTGAGCGCATTAACGTAACCAATATTGGGAGTTAGTTGATAGGCTAGTTGCATAAAGTAGTTAAATCCGGCACCAAAAATGCCAATGGTTATCAATGTAAGTAGTTGTTTTCTTGTAATTTTTAAGTTTACTTTTTTTTGATAAATTTCAACAAAAATGATTCCAGAAACGATAATCATGGAGTAAATTAATCTACCCAAAATCGAAACTCCCAAATCTAGTAAATATTTTGAAGTTAGGGCTAACATACCCCAGCAAAAAAAAGCGCCTAAAGCTAACCAGAACCAGGTGAGATTATTCTGTTCTTGGTTATTTTTTTTCTTTTCAACCATAATTAAGGCAGAGCCAACAATAATTAAACCAATAGCTAGAGCAGCTTTTATTGAGAGTGGTGAGTTGAAAAGAAAGATAGCGGCTAGAGTGGTAAAAACTACATAACTTTTGGAAACAACCAAACTGAAGCCGGGGTTTGGAGCCAATTCAATACTTTTCAATGATAGTTTATTGCCCAAGTAAGAAAAGAAAATTGACATGATTATGATCACTAACAGTTGATAACCAGTGACCTTAAGAGTTTCTAGCTGCCTGGCAGAGATTCCCAAATAAATTATGACAGGGATCAAAAACATAGCTAAATTCTTGAAAGAGTTATCTATGTTTTGGTTATTAGCCAACCTCACGAATAAGTAGGTAATGACTGAGGATAGGAACATTAGCCCACTAGCGATTATCCAGTTCATATAATCTATTTTAACAACTAAACATGGATAATTTATGACTTAAATATATAATCAATAACTACTTGTAGGTTAAAATGAAAACAACAAAGTTAAAAACTCTAGAAGAAATCAGTAAAATTCGTAATGAAATTTGGGTTAATAAAAAAGTTGTTTTAGTTACTGGTTGTTTTGACATTTTACATATTGGTCATGTTGAGTTTTTCAGATTTGCTAAAAGTTTAGCTGACTATTTAGTTGTTGGAGTTGATAATGATCAAAATGTTAAAGCAAATAAGGGATTTGATAGACCTATTTTTAGTCTAGAAAAAAGAATTAATGTATTGAGTGAGCTACAAAGTATTGATGTAATTTTTCCAATCAAAGAGGTGGTTAAATTTAATTCAGATGAAGCAGATAAAATGTTAGTAAACATTATCGCTAAGGTTTCACCAAATTTTTTGGTTATTCATCAATTAGGTGAAGTAGCAAAACAAAGAAAGAATGATTTATCAAGAAAGTTTAGTTTAAAAGTGATCGAAGACCAATCTCCAAAGATATTTTCCTCTACTAAAATTATTGAAAAAATTTTGAAAACTTAATTATGGCTATTAGTACTAAAGTTTTTCATTTAGACCCTTTAGGTCAGTATCCATCCAGAGGAATTTTGGTTGGTGATCCAAATAGGGCAAAGTTTATAGCTGATAGTTTTTTTAAAAGAGTAAGAAAACTAAACGAATCTAGAGGTTTAATGGCCTATTCTGGTTTTTATCAAGGAAAAAAATATTTTGTTCAAACAACTGGTATGGGTGGCCCTTCTATTGCCATAGTCATACATGAACTCTTGAAGTTAGGTGTAAAACAAGTTATCAAAGTCGGAACTTGTTTTTCGATTTCAAAGTTAGATTTAGGAGAAATTTTATTAGTTAATAGAGTTTATATTAAAGATGGGACGGGATTAAAATACTTAGCTAGAGGCATTTTTGGATGTAAATATATAGATAGCAACATGATCAAATTGGTAAAAAATAAATTTTTTTTTAGTGCTGTCGGCACTACTTCTTCTACTGATACTTTTTATAATCCTGACTTGAAAAGTGATATTAGATTTTTGTTAAAGAAAAGAGTAATTGGTATTGATATGGAAATGAGTAGTTTGTACGCTCTTTCACAAAAGTTGAGTTTTAAAGCTTTGGGTATTTTGGTAGTTTCTGATAAATGGCTAGAAAACAAACAACAAGTTGTTTTTTGTGATAAGAAAGACTTAAAGATTAGTATTAAAAAAGCCACAAAACTAGCCATGGAAATTTTAAATGAATAAAATTCTTAACCTTTTTCTAAAACTTCATAAACAGTCAATTTATTTACCATATAGTGATAAAAAGGTTTTTCCAATGATTATTAAATTAATGGCAGATGAGTTTAGAAATAAAAAAATCACAAAAGTTGTTGGGATTGAATCTAGAGGTTTTATTTTAGCAGGAGGCATTGCTAAAGAGCTTAATTGTGGTTTAGTGATGATTAGAAAAAGTGGAAATATAGAAAAAATAGATTATAAACCAAGGTTTAAAGTTATTAAAAAAGACTTTAAAGACTATAGTGGAACAAAAAAAAGCTTAGAGGTAGAAAATGATCCTCTAGCTTTTAGCAAAAAAGATAACTATTTAGTGGTTGATGATTGGATTGCGACTGGATCACAAATCAGAGCTGTGGTTGAAATAATTGAAAGTATAAAAAAGGGAAGAATAAAAGGAATTTCAGTAATATTAAATTCACTCCCAGAAAACTTTCAAAGTATGAATGAATTTGATTTTTTAAATAGATATTCTTTTAAAAGCTTAATTAGATATAATCCCTATCAATTGGAGGAAATTGAAAATGAATCTTTTTTTTAAAATTTTTTCAAAAAGTTTTAAGGTTAAAGAGCCCAAACAAAATAAATCTTTAAACAATTTAACAGATTTTTTATTTGAGATAGCTTACCTAAGCAAAGTTAAGAGAAGTCAGGTTAAAAATAATAACCTAACTATATCAGATCATAGTTATAGAGTAACTATGATCTCGTTGATTTTGGCCGAAAGAGAGAGAAAAATAGATTTAAGTAAGTTATTAATAATGGCTCTTATTCATGACTTGCCAGAAACTAGAATTGGAGATTTAGACTTAATCAATAAATGTTATGTAGATTATCAGGAAACTAAAGCTTTAAATGATCAATTGAGTAATTTTTCTTTCAAAAATAAATGGTTAGCTATTTTTAATGAACTTTTAGAAGGAAAAACAAAAGAAGCAATCATTGTTCATGAGGCCGATATTTTGGATGAAATGTTAACTGATAAAAACTTGCTAGAAAACGGGACTAAAGCGGCATCAGGTTGGTTAGATTACTTTCAAAATTCTTTAAAAACAACATATGGCAAAAAAATTGGGAAAACAATTGTAAATAGAAATATGAACGATTGGTGGCAACAAATAGTCTTGAAAAAGTTTAAATATAAATGAATAAAAAAAGCAAAAAGCTAATTAGCAAGATTTTAGTTGCTAGAAAGCTTGAAAATATAAAACTCATTGAAGAAATAGAGGAATATTTATTAGTTAATAGAGGTTATGTTTTTAAAGCTCCCACACCCAATGAGCCAGTTATTTTAATTGTATCTGGTGGTTTGGATAGCGTTTTGGTTTGGTCTTATTTGTTAATTAAATACAAGGCTTGTGTTTACCCTCTTTTTTTAAGACGTGGCCAAAGAAGAGTCGCTTTTGAAGAAAAAGCTGTCGACTTTTTTTCTACGTATTTCCAGAAAAAATATCCTGGTTTTTCTAAAGATGTAGTTAAACTTGATGCTTCAATTCCTCCGCTTAGCATCAGATTTCCAATCACGATTGCTTCTGATGATTTAGTTGGCAAAAATGGTCAAAAAAGAGGAATTCCTATGTACTCCAATCTTTTGTTTTCTTATGCTGTTCAGTATGGTTATTTTTTGGAAATAGAGAAAAAGAAAAAAGTAAGAAAAATACTAGCAGGATTTATGCCTGATGATGGCTTGGTAATGAAAGATGAAACACTAACAGCGACAAGGTTATTTATGAAGGCAGCCATAGAGTTAACTGGTGATGAAAGTTGGCAAATTAGCTCTTTACCACTGGAAAAAGAGTTGGGCTTTTTTCATAAGAAGTGGGAATGGATTAAATGGGGAGCAGAACAAAAAATTCCTCTAGAAAAAACCAGAAGTTGTATTATTTGGGGAGAAACTCAATGTGGTAATTGTTTATCTTGTATTTTAAGGAAAAACTCATTTAAAAAGGCAAAAGTAAAAGATAAAACAGTCTATAAGGATCCAGAATTAAGTTTTAAAAATAATATTAGGAAAATTTTTTTAAGAAAAATAAAGAGCATTTTTATTAAATTAAGATTCATATAAAAAGTAAGCCTTATTGTTAACTTCACCGATTTTTTTAAAACCAAATTTTTGATAAAGATTTGTAGCAGTTTGATTGCTAAGTTGAGTGCTTAACCAAACTGGTTGATGAGGAAATTGTTGCAAGAACTTTTTGAAAGCAGTTTGCATAAATGGGAGTGCCAAACCATTGCCACGGTGAAACTGATAAATTCTAATTCCAAAGGTCCAATTACTAGTAGAATATTTATCTTTTAGTATTTTGGGCAACTCCAAGTTTTCAAACCAAATGATTCCGGCTAAATGATTTCGATTTTTAATAGGGGAAAGAGTAAAAAAGTATTTTGAAGCTTTTTTTAACCACTTTTGAGCGTTTTCCAGAGAAGAAAACCGTTGAGTATCAGAAGTGTGATCTATAATCTGTTGATCAGTATGGGCAAACTCAATCATTTGTAATAAAAACCCACCATTTAATTCATTACCAACAAGATATTGGTCTCTATTTTTTCCAACAATATAATTAGAAATATTTGTCACTGGTCTATTGTACTTTAATTTTTTCTCTTTTTAGGTCGAAGGTGTTATTTGATCCAACATAAGTAGGTTTTTTATAAAAAAAGCCACCGATTTTAAACGGTGGCTTTCAATGTCAATTAAATTAAAATAATTTAAACAGTTTCTAAATCAACTTTAACACCCGGACTCATTGAGGCTGAGAGTGCTAGTCTAACGAGTTTAGTTTTTATTGGTTTTACTAAAGCTTCAATATTTTCTTTGATGTCTTTACTATCCATTGAGACTTTACCAACAGAAACGTGCATTAATGGAGCTTTTCTTTCGGTTTTGATTAACATTTTTCCAGCAGACAACTCTTTAATAGCTCTTTCTGGATTGGAAGTTAAAGTACCATTTTTGGGATTTGGCATTAAACCCTTTGGACCTAAAACTCTAGCAAACTTGGCTAATTTGGGCATAAAATCTGGGGAACTAATCAAAATATCAAAATTAATATTACCTGCTTCAATATCTTTTAAGACTTCATCACTAGCGATTACTACTTTTTTGCTTTGTCCTGTTTGGTGGGGCAAAGTAACCTCGGCGGTAACGCCGGCCTCTTTAACCATTAGTTCAGCAGAAATAGTGCCAGCAAAAGAACTGTAAGAAAGTTGTTTGACTAATTCAATAGCTGCCAAAAGATCATATTTTTTGGTTTTATCGACTTTAGATTTAACAGCTACGTATTTTTTGCTGTGAGTTCTAGTTTTAGTTTTTGTTGTTGTTTTTTTGTCAGCCTGATCAGGAGCCTCGACGACTTTGACTTCAGTTTCTTGGCTAGACATGTCTACATTTTTTGTGCTACCCATAGTTTTATTCCTTTATCTGAATTCCCATACTTCTAGCAGCGCCTTTAACAGAGTTAATAGCACTATCAATACTATTGGTATTGAGGTCTGGAAGTTTTTCTTGAGCAATTTCTCTTACTTGATCCATAGTTAAAGTGCCAGCAGATTCTCTGCTTGGGTTACTGCTACCCTTTTTAAGATTAAGGGTTTTCTTAATCATGTCAGAAACTGGAGGTAGTTTTAAAACAAAAGTAAATGATTTATCTTGATAAACAGTGATTTCTGCAGGAATAACCTGACCACGCTTATCTTTGGTAGCATCATTATATTGTTTTAAAAAGTCCATCATGTTAATCCCAGTTTGACCAAGAGCTGGACCGACTGGAGGAGCAGGAGTGGCACTACCACCCTGTAGATTGAGCTTTAAAACTTGTTGTACTTTTTTTGCCATATTTTCCTTATTATAGATTCGCTATTCTAACACAGCAGTCTAGACTTTCTGTACTTGTAAGAAGTCCATTTCCACTGGTGTTTCACGACCGAAGATGTTAATCAAGACCTTAACTTGGCCTTTTTCTTCATCAATGGAGTCAACCGTACCCAAAAATTCAGCAAATGGACCATCGGTAATCTTGACGGCTTCACCTTCAACAAAGTCTGCTTTGAATTGAGGCTCTGCTTGGTCCATATATTTTTGGATAGCTTCTACTTCATGTCTTGGTAGTGGCGTTGGTTTACTACTCATCCCTACAAAGCCTGTGACACCTTGAGTAGTTCTAACTGCCAACCAAGCATCATCGGTCATTTCCATTTGGACCAACATATAACCTGGAAAGATTTTTTCTCTGACGGTTTTGCGTTGGCCACGCTTGATTTGAATTTTTTCTTGACTTGGAATCAAGACGGTTAAGATTTTATTGGTCAAATGTAGAGTTTGAGCACGTTGCTTCAATGCCTCAGCCACTTTTTTTTCGTGACCAGAATAAGCATGAACGACGTACCAACGAGCTTTTTTGTTCTCTTCTTCAGAGATACGAACCAAGTTGGGTGATTCCACCTTAACTTCTTGTTCCTCTGGAGGAATCAAATTCTTATCTTCTGGTTGTTGTGTGTTATCTGTCATATTTTTACCTTAGTACAATAGCCATTAATCTGGCAAAAACGTAATCTAGCCCGCCTATATATAAAGCTGCAACTAGGGAGACTACTACCACCAAGAAAGTCTTGTTATAAGTTTGTTCCTTGGTTGGCCAAGAAACCTTCTTGATTTCTTGGATTACCTCTCTGAAGTATTGGAGAAGTCGTTGCATAGACAGAACATTCTATCAGAAAACAGCTTTTTTTTCAGAGGGAATTTTAAATATTTTCTTATTTTGGAAATAACTGGTTATTAAGAGATTCGTCGCCATACCTTTGCCAACCATTTAGGGATATAAATTTGAATCTATAAATCTCTCGAGTATCTATGGATTTTTTATTGATATGGCTTTGTATTTTACTTGTTTTTTAAGAAAAAAGGAAAGATTTTTGATGATGTAGTATACTGTCACTACCTCTTTCATTAAGAAAGAGTTTTTCTTCTGGTAGAGAAGATTAGTAATAAGAAATAATAAGGACAAACAATGCTTTCAGCAAACAAAAAAGTGCGTAAAGCAATCATTACCGACGCTGGTTTTGCTAGCAGGTATTTGCCCATTACCAAAACAGTACCTAAAGCGATGCTTCCTTTGGGTAATAGACCCATCATGCAGATTGTAATTGAGGAATGTGTAGAGGCTGGGATTGAAGAAATCATTATTGTGGCTACTCCAGAAGGTAAGCCAATTTATGAAGATTACTTCAACAACAATGTTAATCGCATCAGAAAACAACTTTCAGCTCAGGGAAAAGAAGATCGTTATGCCTCTGTCCAGGAAGTTTTAGATTTTCCTAAAATCATCGTAATTACTCAAGACCCAAGCTTACCTTATGGTAACGGTTCACCAATTGCTTCAGCCAGAGCTTTTGTTGAAGGTGAAGAGGCTTTTCTTGCTTTGTATAGTGACGATGTGGTGTTTGGTAAACCAGGATCAGCCAGAACGCTAGTTGATACTTATGAGAAATACTCTAGTGCTGATGCAGTTATTATGGTTGAGGATTTACCAAGAGATCAAATCAGTAAGTATGCGGCTGTTTCATTGAAAGATAATGAGTATCGAGAAAATCAAGAAAATATATTGGTTGGAATTGTTGAAAAGCCAAAAGCAGAAGAAGCACCAACAACTTTAGCCTCATATGGACGGTATTTACTCACTCCTAAAATCTTTAAATATTTAGATGCAGGTAATACTGGTAAAGATGGAGAACTTTGGACTGCAGATGCAATTGGGCATTTGAACAAGGATGGCGGGAAGGTTTTAGTAGCTAAAAACTCAACCAAATGGATGACTACTGGTGACCCAGAAAATTACTTTAAAGCACATTTAAAATATGTGCTTGATTATGAAGACTATGGTCCCAAGGTAGTAGAATGGTTGCAAGAACTAACAGATAAAAGTTAGAATAAATACAGCAATTTAGCCACCCCGAAGATATAATCGGTTGGGGTGGTTTTTTTTGTTTCTACCTCTGGAATTGAACTTGTTGTTGTCACTATTTTGTAGTATCTTTATTAGTAGAACCTTAACAATCCTGCGGGAGGGGAGAGAACCAAAAAATTTCTCAACAGCTTGTTTAAGGGCTTATGAGGCGTATTGGGGCTTCGTGGAGTTTCAGTCACTCTGCCCACCTTGGTTTTACCGGGGAAAACTGTTCTCCCCCTCGCGCTGGGTTGTTAAGGCAAAAAACTTGTTTATAGAGAGTTTTAAGTTATTACTTGTTCGTTTCCTATTTATTCATATAATATACAGATCTCTGTGGGTCTTTTTTTGAGGTACAATATAGAGATTAAAATGCCTTTGTAGCTCAGGTGGCAGAGCGCAGTCTTGGTAAGACTGAGGTCTCGGGTTCGAACCCCGACAAAGGCTCAAGAATTAGTTATGCCAAGGTACTGAAGTGGTCAAACAGGGCAGTCTGTAAAACTGCTGGCTTTCGCCTTCGTAGGTTCGAATCCTTCCCTTGGCACATTGTTTTAAAAATCACCATTGGTGATTTTTAAAATAATATAAAGGTGGGATGAGAAGTTTATACTGCCTCAAGCGAGCCCTATATTTTTAAAGTATAGAACGAGCCTGAGTCAGTGAATCCTTCCCTTGGCACATGATTGGCTCTCATTAGAGCCGACTCTACCGCCAACTTAGCTCAGTTGGTAGAGCAACGGTTTTGTAAACCGTAGGTCGTGGGTTCGAGTCCCACAGTTGGCTCAGAATTAGGTTGTGATATAATACCTGCCTAGCAAATTCAGAGGAGATATATGGCAAAAAAGAAAAAAGGACCAAGACAAATTGCAGGTTTGCAATGTACAGTGTGTAAACACTTTGGTTATGTGACCGAATACAATAAAAACAATGACATTTTAAAGAAGCAATCAGAAGGTCAAGGAACATTTCCTATCAATAAATACTGTAATGTCTGTAGAAAACATACTGAACACAAAATGATGAAAAAACTCAAATAAGAGTTGTTAAATTGTTAATCTAAACCCCGCCAAATGGTGGGGTTTTTAGTTTTATTTTAGTTTTGCGGTTGTTTTTAAGATATTTTTGGCACCAACCATAAAGTATTGGTCATGTTTTTCAATCGTTCTAGCCAAATGTTGAGCGTGTTGAATCCAGGCTGATTTTGTTGGAGTGGCGTGAGTAATTTTTTCCAGTTGTTTAACAATCTGTTCAACATTTGCTTCTTGTGCTACTTCATGACCTTGAAACTTAACTTTAATATTGTGTTCCCATTCACCCCACTCAGCCAAAGTTAGCAACGCAGCTCCACTAGCCACAGCATCATAAGCCATATCTCCAGAAGGTTTACTAATAAATAGATCTGCCCAAGGGAAACCGTACGCAATGAGTAGTTCGTTAGCATCAATTATTTGCGGATGATAAAGGATTCTCAGTGGTTGAGTAAAATGTTTATATAATTCTGGTTTTAGAGCGACTTTCTTACCTATCTCAAACTGAGCCGGATCGACAGGATTGATTTCTGCATAATTAACTTCTGCTTTTCTGGCTAGATCAATAACCATGTTTTTGATATCGGCTTGAGTGCCTGCATAAACTACCAATTCAAATCTAGGTTGATCTTTTTTCAATTCTGGTAAAAGTTGTGTCAAGATTTGTTTGATTTCTGGCTTATTAGTACCTAAACCACCAGTAGTTAGACAAATTCTAAGTGGCTTTTTATTATTCCAGGGAGATTTGTGGTTTCTGGACTCAATTACTCTGGGATCAATTGGAGGACCAGTGACAATCACTCTTTTAGGATCGGCTGGTTTACCTAGTTTTTCGGCTTTTTCCAGGAATTCTTGTTTAGTTTTTTCGTCAAAAACTCCATAGAAAGCATGTTCTTTATCACAATTAGCCAGGTAGTCTTCTCTGACGTGAGGGTCGGTAATCATTTGAAAAACAGTTTTTCCTTTATCTAAAAGAATATTTCCAGCAGCAATGTGGAAAGACAGAATCGGCTTATTAATATCTTTGGTCAAAGTGATTAATGGTTGTCTAATGCTTTCCAAAATAGGTAGTTTTTGGCGACCGAATTTATCGACAAAGTCTTTAAGTTTTTTGAGCAAAGGAAAGCGAGCCAAGATTTTACCGATTGTTTCAGTAATAATAATAGTTTTCCAGTTTTGGTTGGTCACATAATTTGTCGGATCAACAATCCAAGCCTGATGAGGGTCTAGTTTGTTTTTCCAGGCCTCTACTGCTACACCAATGGTCATTGAGTAATGGGCTCTAGAGAGGACAATATCTCTAGTAAGATCATTTTCTTTAAGTTGGTGAAGGCCTTTAAGGTCTTCACGATAAGTTCCAGAAACAGTAATGAAAGGAAATTTAGTTTTGGCTAAATATTTTCTATCTAATTTCTTGGTTTTTCTGAGAGAACTATTCAGCATGGGCATATATATTAGCCTAGATGTTTTTTGGTTTTGAGGCAAGAGTGAGAGTAAATTTCTCCTTAATCTTAGTGATTTTCAGTTATAATAAGTCTCTATTAGCTAGGGCCATGATGTAGCTGGTAGCATGAAGGTCTCCAAAACCTTTCGCCGGGGTTCAAATCCTCGTGGCCCTGCAATGAATAAATCCAACTAAAGTTGGATTTTTTTATTGCCAGAGTCGAACTAGGTTTAAAGCTGCACGATAGTGCGTGGGTCACCGCCAAGTCTACGCAGTAGACCTGGGTAATACAGCGAGCGTAGCGAGTCGTGAAATCCTCGTGGCTGGATTTGTTCCATAAACTGTACAAAACAAACTTGGTTTTATCTCTCTTGCTATAATATTCTTTTGAAGGAGGTTAGTTATGGCAGAAACTAAACCGGACAGAACAGCTATTTTTACAGCTATTGACTCAACGAGACCGATTCTAGGGAAGGATTGGCAACGGTATTGGTTGCAAGTTTTAAAACCAGAAGTTATTACGGCTTATCTAATTTATAAAGGTGAGGCTGATAAGCAAGTTACTAGTGAAAACTAAATTTTTTTGTTTTGATATAGAAATTTCCTTTTTTGTCGATATAATTTCTCTGAATGTCGATTGAGATTGACGGAAAAAATATTTCGGCGGCAGTGTTTGATTTTAATGGCACTTTTTACGTTCCCAACAAAGAATTTCAGAAAAAAGTTTGGAAAGATGCCAGGCTAAGGTTGGTGCAAAAGACCTTTGAAGCAGAAGGCAAAACCAGTGTTAATGGCATGGTCTTTGGCCGAAGATTACAAGATTTTGTAGATGAAGCTTTAGCTAATGGCTGGCGAGTTACTTTCAAAAAATATGGGGGAAAAGATGAAGAATTTGATGCCATTATTAACGATGTAAATTTGGCTGAATATTTACAATTCGACCAACAGTTAGCTGATTTTATCCAGGAGTTAATGAAGCATGTACCTGTTTATTTGTTTTCTTCATCAGCCATGGATAGAGTTTTTAAGGCCTTAGAAGCAGTTGTTGGAGAGTTGGCCTATGAATTAGAGAATAATATTCTTTCTGGAGATAAAATGAAAAAAGCCAGAAAGCCCCAGCGCGCAGCTTATGAAGAAATGGTTGAAAGACTAGCCATTAAGCCACAAGAAACTGTTTATGTTGATAATAATTGGCGAGAAGCTGATGTTGCAGCAGAGCTTGGCTTTTTAACTTTTTTGGTTGATCCAGAATTAGAGGGCATCATGAACAACCATATAGTGATTAAACACTTGGCCGAAATGAAAAAGTACCTAGCTCTAAAACCAGAGTAGTACTAACTTCCTAGATTCTGTTATATTTATTGTCAGTATTTTGTTTATACAGAATGGATGTTTTCAATGTTTGAAAGCCAAACCCCAGCCATGAATATGACCCCACCTCCAGGGTCTGATAACTTAAATCAGGAAGTCTCTCAGGGCAATCCTTTATTTAATAAATTTAAAAATCTCAAACTTATCTTTGGTGGAGTTTTGGGTGTAGTTTTCTTGGGTTTTGCTGGCTATTGGGTTTATGCTAACTATTTTATGTCTCCAGAGAGAATGATTAAAGAAGCTTTTGAAAAAATGGATGTAGATTCAATTAAGCTTGGTTTTGAGGCAGAAGCAGAAGGAGTAACTGTTTCTGGCATGATGATTGCCCATGAAGAGGATTTTTCACAAATGGATTTTAAGATTGGTCTTGAGGAAGAAGGAATTTGGCATGAATTTGACTTAAATTTTATCGCCGATATAGATGATGTTTATTTTCAAATGAATTATTCATTGATGGAAGCCGTACTCTCTCAAGCTGATCTAATGGTTCCTGGAATTAGCTCTACCCAAACTTATGCTTTATTAAAGCCGGTTGTGACCGGAAAATCATGGTTGCATATGGTGGTGCCAGTAGACGACCAAGTTGCTACTGATCCAGAAGAATATGCTCAGGAATATGAAAAATTTGGTGAAAAATTAGCAGCTGCTTTAGTCATCAAAGATTTCCAAAAGAAGGTTCAGGTGGCTGGTGAAAAATACAATATCATTTCACTTGGAGTGGAAAAAAAGAAGCTTCTGGAGGCAATCGATGAGTTAAAGAACTTAGATCTTAGTACTGAGGTTGCTGATATTAATAACTTTAAGAAAGCCATTGAAGATATGGGAGAGTTAAAAGAGACTTTAGCAGTTGTTTATCTTGATATGGATGGCTACCTCAGAATGATGGATTTATATGCCCCTCAAGGGACTAGTGAGTCTTTCCAAGAGGTTATAGAGCAAGAATCTCAAGCTAAATCTCCGTTAATGGCTCAGCTTTCTCAACTAACAAGTTATTTTCAACCAGACAAAGGGGTTAAGGAAGGTGAGTCTGTCAAGTTCATGACGATTACTTTTGATGACTATGGTACTGCAGCCAAAGTAACAGCTCCTTATCCAGTGGTTGAGTGGGATCAAGTCTTGACCTATATTGAGTCTGAAATGGCTCCATTGATGTATCAATATATGATGATGCAACAACAAACCCAGCCTAGAATGAACCAAGGAACTTATCCAGTCAATAATGAAGAAGTGGAGTTACCAACTTATCCTCCTCAAACCTTGCCAGCTGGCAGTGTACCAGGCAATAATATGCCCCTGAATTTTATGCAAATGCTTCAGCAGTGAAGTAAGTTTTTAATTAACTTTATAAAAAATGGCCTCCTTACTAATAGGGGGCCTTTTTGGGAGGGATTTTGATTCTGTAACCAATGCCACAAACGGTTTTTATCAATTGAAAGCCACATTTTTTGTTTAATTTTTTTCTCAAACTACAGACATAGGTCTCTAGAGAGTTTGACTTTGGGTGGTGGCCATTTTGCCAGATTTTTTCATAAAGTATGCTGCGAGGTACGACCCGATTTGATTTTTTTAATAGCTCTGCCAGTAATAGCAACTCTTTTTTGTTCAATTTTATTTCTTTTTCTTTATATGTAGCTATTTTTGATTTAAAACAAAAATGAAAATCTTGCCAAAAAAACCCATCACGCAGTTCAAATAAGTTTGCTTTATTTTCGGAAAAAAGTTTAATTCTAATTAAAAGCTCTTCATAACAAATTTGACCCGAAAAACAATCTTTGACTCCCATTTTTAGATAATTAGCTCTTTCTGATGAATGGCTTTTTTTTAGATGAAGAAAAATTGGCAAATCGATCTGTTTGGTTTTTAAACTTGTTAGGCATTTTTTTAAATATAAAGATGATTTGCTTACTTTGATAATAATCAAATCATAGTTATGGTTATTGTTTCTAAGGTATTTAAAAGCATAGTGATTAAAGCTAAAGAATTGACAGTTAAATTTTTGGTTTAATTTTTGACAGTAATAATTACTAAGTTTTTGATCAGTAAAAACACAGATTTTCACACCAACAAGCAAAGATATTTTTTTTACTGCTGTTTATCGATGAATTAAAATAATTTATTGAGTTGTAATAAATCTCTCTGTTTTTTTTTCTTTTTAGGATTAGAATACTCAGAAGGAAAAATGGATATGGCAGAAAAAAATAAACCAGTTCCTTTGTTTAGTAAGGAAAAAAAATTTACAGCTAGTGTTGGTGGAAGTGTTTTGTTTGGAGAACTAGAAGAGTGTGATGCAACTAGTTTAGTTGAGTTGGACAGAGTTTTTGTTTCAGGGATGCTAGATTTTCTTAGAAATTTAGCTGAAGAAGATTATACGACCGCTATTATTGTGGGTGGTGGAGCGGTGGCTAGAGTTAGAGTGGATGATGCAAGAAGTTTCGGAGGAGAGCATGATGTTGATGACCGCCAACTTGACTATATTGGGATTGGTGTCAGTGAAACTAACTCTGCAGCCTTACTAGCTGTTTTGTTGAGAAATGGTATTCCAGCGGAAAGATTGAGCAAATCCAAACTCAAAAATAAAGAAGACAAATTAGAACCAGGAAAAATCTATATTAGAGGTGGGACAGAGCCAGGTCTCAGTACCGATTATGTAGCTGTTGAAGCAGCAATCAAAACAGGTGCAAAAGTAGTGGTTAATATTAGTAACACGCCGGGGTTGTTTGCTTTGACACCAGCTGGTGAGCTTGATAGAAGTCAGTTGATTAAGCAACTTCCTTTAACAGAATACCTTGAAAAGTTTGCAGTAGAACATCGACCTGGAGTTAATACTCCTTTTGACCTTAAAGCCGCTCAATTGGCTCAAGAAAATGGAATTACTTTAATTTTAGTGAGTAAAGACCTAGCCAATTTGGAAAAGCTTAAGGCTGGTCAAGATTTTATTGGTACGGTTTTAAATTAATAGCCCCATTATTAGGTTAATGACTGGTGATAGGAGTTGTGATGCTGGGGAAATTCCACCAAAAGGTAAGATCAAGAAAAGAAGAATGATTGTCCCGTATCTAGTCATAATGTTTTCGTATTCCATGGCCGTTGATTGAGGCAAAATAGCCATTAAAATTTTACTCCCATCCAGAGGATAGACAGGAAGCAAATTGAAAACTGCCAACATAATATTGATAGCCATAATCTGAAAAATAGCCAGTTGTAACCATAAAAAAGGAACGAGACCCAATTGAAGTAAGCTAGAAAGTAAGACTGCTACGATAATGTTGGAAAGAGGTCCTGCAGCAGCAATTAAAGCCGCATCTTTAACAGGATTTTTCAAATTATAAGGGTCAAAAGGAGCTGGTTTACCCCAGCCAAACCTAGTTAAAAGGATAGCAATGACCCCGAGTGGTTCTAGATGGGCTCTAGGATCTAAAGTTAATCTGCCTCTAGCTCTGGGAGTGGGGTCACCAAGTTTATCAGTTACCCAACAGTGAGCAAATTCATGGATGGTAATCGACATTAATAGACCACCAAAAATAATGATAAAGGCAATTGGTGATGAAAATAAAATTTCTAACATAAAATAAGATGGATAACTATTATACGAAATAAAGTTTTATATTAAAGTCCAATCCAACTGCTATTTGCTCATTTTAATGATAAATGTTACAATCCCACTCTGGCTATGAAAAGATTTTCGTTCAAATTTCCAAGAGTGTCTCATGTTGGTCACTCTGTATCACACGCTAAAAACAGAAAAAAGCGTGGATTTAAGTATAATTTACACACTGTGACTGTTAGTATCGATGGTGTCAAAAAACGCTTTAGAGTGCCAACCAAAATGTTGAGGATGCTCAAAAAGTCTGGTGTCACCTCTCATTATAAAAAAGAACAAGTTACTGAGTAATTAAGTATTTTTTTACTGTAGTTTGAAACGCCACTTAAACAAGAGTGGTGTTTTTTTATCCCATAATTTGAATTAATAAAATTATTTGTTAAAATACTAAATCCATCATCAAGAACACTGCGTTCTTAATCATATGATGGAAAAAAAGGAGGTAAGCTATGGTTGTTTCAACAAAAGACGCTAAGAGCTTGCCAGCGACTTCTAAAGAGAACGAAGCATGCCCTTTTTGCAGTGGATATCTTCGGTTGAGAAATGTTTCTCCAAAACATCTCCCTAAGCAAGTCTACCTTGAGTGTAGTGAGCATCCGCTCCATTACAGACCTGCAACTGCCGAAGAAATCGCCAGCATGAAAGGCTGATTAAATCTTAGTTAGAAGTGAAACTAAACAGGCTCTTTGATGAGCCTGTTTTTCTTTATCTCAAATTTAGACTAGTTGCTTTTCAATTTCTTGCCAGTTGGTAAGAGCTTTGCCTTCCAACTGAACTTGGTCCAAAACTAATTTGGTATTGTTTATAGAAGCTTGGTGAATAATTAATCTTTTTTCACCCTTATTGGTTGGTACTTTGGTCCAAAGTTTGGGCCATGGATAGTAAGCTTTGCTCGCTCGTTCTATTGGTTTGGCTTTTTCATTTGTTTCCATTGCTTTTCTTAAATCATCCCAGTTAATAAAGGCCTGATCTTTGGCAATTTTACTGGCTAAAGGAGTGGGTGAGTGAAGTGGTTGCGGTTGGGGAGTGATTTTTCCTTCTAAAAACTCAACTAAATAGGTAGTAAGTTGTTGGCAAATTAAGTCAAAGGCATACTGATAATAATCATTACTATTCCAGTTTTCTTTAACTTTAAAGGGTAGTTGAACTAAAATAGGTCCTGCATCCATTTGTTTAATAAGTTGCATCAAAGTTACCGCTGATTCAGTTTCCCCATGTAAAATGACGTTTTGTCCTGGAGAACTACCTCGCCATTTAGGGAGAAGAGAAGGATGAATATTAAGAGGAGCTTTTTGGGGCAATTTTAATAACCAGTCTGGAATCCAAAAGCCAAAGTCTACCACTATTAATAAATCTGGTGGAGTTAATTGTTTTAATTGTTGGTGAACTTGTTGATCAATTTTTTTATCGACTAAAACAGTTTTGATTTGGTGTTCAAGAGCAAACTGGTGAAGAGGATTAATGGTCGTGATTTGTTTACGACCCACTTTTCTAGGTCGGGGAGTCATCACTAGCTCGATTCTGAATTTTTTATCAGCTTTAATAGTTGCTGCGACTTGTTTGGTGCGATGAGTAGAACCGGCAATCCAGATTTTATACATATTTAGTTATGAGTTCTTAATTAATAAAGCTCTAAAGCTCGACGATCTTCGATTTCAACTAGCTGTTTTTTCTTTTCAACATAAACAGGTAGGTCATATTGAAGAGAATAGTCAGTAAATAAAATGCCGTCCAGATGATCTATCTCATGTTGGATAACTCTGGCATGAAAGCCAAAAAACTTTTGTTTATCTGGAATAAACAAACCATTCTCGATTTTCTCAAACTCAAGCTCTACCCATTCCCAGCGAGGCACTGGTCCATAGAGGCCGGGCATTGATAAGCAGCCCTCTAATCTTGGATTTTCTGGATCTGGGCCGAAAGTTTGTTTGTCACTATGCTTAGTGATAACAGGATTAATAAACTCTTGGGGAGTTTTTTGGTGATCCTCCACCAAAGTCAAGAAAACTCGATAAAGAGTATCGACCTGAGGGGCGGCCAAGCCAACTCCTTTGGGATTATCAGCATTAAGCAAAGTTTCTTTTAAATCATCAAGAAACTTGCTAAATTGATCGGTATTTTTCTCCACCAAGCTAGCCTTTTCTCGCAAAGTTGGATGGGGAATAGTAATGATTTTCATATTTAAATTTGGTAATCTGGTAATTCTACCAGATAAGTGGCTATTTTTTCTGCTGGAATAGTGATGATATCAACTTTAGTATTAGTTTGTAGCTGTTGCTCAATTTTTTGTCCAAAAGACTTATTCTTGGTTAAAAGTTGTTCATCAGCCCAGGCTTGGGAATGTTGTTTATATCTTTGGTGGATGTCGTTTAAGCGGTTTTCTAAAGAGGTGATTCCAAATGGGGTTACTCTTAAGTCGGCGTATTCACAAATTTTCTCTTCCCAGCTTTGGTTGAAAGTCTTAACCAGGTTAGTCGCATCCATACTATTAATTAACTTTAAAACTAAGGGGTCACTGATTATTTTTTTGGCCATAATTAAGGTGGCTTGGTGAGCGTCTGAACCATATTGCTCAATCATTATTTGTTGGTTTTTACGCCATTGATCAGTAGCCAAAGTTGGGTCATAAACTTTGGCTCCAGGTGATAAATCGAACTTAACTAAGTTGCCTAAATCGTGGATTAGTAGTGCAGTTACTATTGCTTGTTGATTAATTTTTTCTCCAAGCCAGTTATCTGTAATATATTTACCAACTCCAGCCACGGTATACATGTGCTGTTGTAAACCTGGTGGAATATTAAAATGGTCAAATATTTGTTGAGTAGTCATCTAGTTAGTTGTTCCTGAAGCAGTTGCTTCTACTTGATAATATTTTTGCCAGAAACTAGCTTCATCGACGGCTAGATGTCTGAGGATAAAGGAAAATTGCTCGAGAGACTTAATGGGTTGATTGGTTTCAGCATAGAGTGAGGCCAACTCTTCTCTAGCTTTGAGATAGTTGGGTTTTAGTTCTACGGCTTTTTCTAAAGATTGTTGAGCTTCGATGGTTTTAGCCATTTCTTTTCTTACTAAACCTAAGTTGTAATAGAGTTTGGCATCAGTCGGTGCTAATTCTAAGGCAGAAATCAGCGTATGCTCAGCATCAACATAATATTTTGGTTCATTTTGAGCTAAAACTAAGAAAACTCTTGCTCTGGTTTTATAGAAATTTAGGTGTCTAGGATTAAGCAAGATTGCGTAGTTAGAGTTATCGATGGCAGCCTTAGCTAGTTGTTGAGCAACTTCTTGATTGTTAACTACTCCATATTGAAAAGATAGGATGCTATAGACATCGGCAAACTCATCATAAAAAAGTGCTTCTTGAGGTGATAATGCTAATGCCTGTTCCAAAGATTTAGCCGCAGCCAAGTATTGAGCCGATGTTTGTTGTTCTTTGCTTTTTTTATAAAGTCGGTCAGCTTGCCAGAAATTTAGCAGTGAAACTAGTGATTTGAGGGCAACTATGATTATTAGCACGATAGCTAGGTATTGCCACCAACTAGTAATTTTCCAACTTTCTTTTTGGGGAAGTTGAGTTGTGGTTTTTTTTGCTAGTTGGTTGTCATCACTAAGCGTAATCACTGGTAAAGTGAAGAGTAATAGGTTAGTGATAGCAATCGAGAAACCAAAAAAATGGACAGCAGACAAACCCAGTAAACTCACCATCACTAGCCAACTTGAATTGGCCCAAGATTTGTATTTATGACCGTTTTTCCAGAGTAAATAGAGAGTGCCTAATAAAAAAATTGAATAAGTAGAGAAGCCAATTAAACCTGTTTCAGCCAAATAGTTGAGGAATTCATTGTGAGCTTTGTTATACAAAAAATCCCATTCCGAGACTAGGTTGTGTAGAGCAGGACGATCTTGGTAAAAACTATAGGCAAAAGTGGCTGGTCCAGAACCAACCAAAGGATAGCGTTGCCACACTTTGATGGCTCCCTGCCAAACAATAGTTCTAATAGAAAAAGAATCAGTACCTTGGGCTAAGTCAAGGTGTTGCAAATCGTCTTGTGTCCTCTGGTGGAGCAGAGAACTGCCAACGATTATTACCAGTATAGAGAAAATTAAGGTAAAAGGCAAAAAGAGTTTGTTTTGCCAAATTTTTTTAATTACTTTAATTTTTTTGTATGAATAAAGGAAAGCAACTAACAAACCAACTAGGATCAAGCCAAAAATACCTGATCTAGATTTGGTGTACCAAACAACTAAACCAGCTATAACTAAAGTTATTTCTGTTAACCAGGGCAATTTGTTTTTATATTGTTCTCTAAGAAAAATCACTAAGGGGAAAACACCAATAATATAACTGGCTAGCCAATTTGGTTGGCCAAAAGTACCAAAAACTCTAGTTTGGACATCTTGTTTCCAACAAGTGGTATCAAAGGTTTGGTGAAGTAGGACGCAACTAGGAGAAAAACCAAAGTGTTCTGGTAAAGCATATAAACTGACTAACAGTAAACCCAAACCATGACTAATAAAGAAAGTAAGTAGTTTTTCTTTGGGAATATTATTCCACAGACCCAAAGTTAGAACAGTAAAAGCTAGAGAAGAAATTAGGCCACCATTGAGTCGGCTATAGTAACCCCACAAAGAAGTTGGCCAGTGGATAGAAAATAAAGTGGAAATAACTTGGCCAGCCAAAAAAGTAAGAATTAACCAGATTAAAGGGTGATTTTTCCAATAAATTTTTTTATTGATAATTGATCTGACTAACCATAAACCAGCAACTAAAACAGCTACCACATAAATAAATAACATTTTATTTAACTCGAAAAGTTCACTGTTACCCCAGAAAAAAAATAAAGGAGTAACTAAAAACAGACAGTGATAGAGGAAACTAAAGATTTTTATAAACATTGATTATATTGTAACCTCACAATTGAGCCTTTAGCTAATGTTCTATTTTCTGCTATATTTAGTTAGTCATTAAAAACTAGGTTTATTTCAACAACTATGTCAGATCCTGCCTTAAACAATCAAAACCAATCTTATGTCGATTCTTATGTTCCACCTACCAGTGGTAGTCAGCCTTCCACTTCTCAACCAATGACTAACACTAAGCAAGCTGATTTTGATCCACTAAAAAAACTAGAAGAGTTAGTGACGGAATTTGAAACTAAAAAAGATGAACAAAAATCACAGCAATTGGCTGATGTCGAAAATTTGCAACAATTGGCTGAAAATAAAACTAAAGAGGCCATTCAGACCGCTCAACAAGTTGACCCTTTGGCCGAGTTAGAAAAAGCTCTTGAAGCATACGAACAAAAATATAAACAACGAGTGGCAGAGGCCAAGCGGTCTCAACCTGCCAAGCCAGAAGAGAAATCAGCTTCAGACAAAGTTTCTTTGACTAGTTTTGAACAAGCTTTGGCTACTGAGGAAAATAAAGTCAAAGCTGAGCAACCGCTTGTTTCTGAGTCAGTTAAAGCTGATCAGCCAGTCAGTGAGGCTGAAAGTATTGAAGAACAAAACATTTTTGATTTACTTGGAGTAAGTGACGCCACTGACCAAGAAAAAGAATCATTTTTAGATGAGCTCCAACAAGCCTTGTGGGATGATTTCTTGGCCAAAGATTTGGCTTTGTTAGTTACTGAATCAGAATTGGCTGAAATCGAGAAGGTTAAAAATGATGTTAGTTTGGCTGAAGAGAAGAGACAAGCTGCTTTAATTGAGAAGATTGAGCAGTTTGTTCCAGATATTGAGGAGATCATGCTAGAGAAGGCTTTAGCTTTAAAAGAAGATATGCTTTGGGAAAGGTTGGTAGGAATTAGGGAAAGCTTCAAGCAGAACAACCAAGACCAAACGAAATTAGATGAAGCCGAGCAGCATTTTAAAGCTGGTCGTTGGCGTAGTGGCACAAAACTGCTGAATTCTCTTTAGGCTGGTTGGTTTGTTATTTTGTTTCAAGTCTGCTAATCTCAGATAGATGAGAAAGTTACCTAGTTTTAAGTTTTTTTCTACTCAAAATAATCAGAACCCCCAGACTCTATTTTGGATTAATGGTCAGAGTATTTTGGTAGTTACTGCAAAAAAACGTAAGGTTCACCAATTTAATACTGCCACTGGTTTTATTGAAAACAAGGTTGCAGATTTTACTCAAGCTTTGGCTAGTATTAAAAAAATTTGTCAAGAAAACAACATCGATTTTGGTAATTTATTGGTTAGAAATAAAGCAATTATTTTTATTCCTACCAATAGCTCTCCTCTGGAAAGAGAGCTTTTTACCAAACTATTCAAACAAGCCGGATTTTTTGGTGTTGAGTTAATTAATTATGCTACGGCATTTAGAGCTTTTTTAGCCAAGCAAGACCTAGACAAAGGTAGTTTTGTGTATATTGGCCAAGAAATTAGTGAAATTGGAGTTTTTGATCGGGCTGCTCAGCAAAGTTTTATAGTTTACTATTCACTGAGAGAAGCGATTGATGAAACGATTTATTTTTTTAGAGAGAAACATTTATTTGAACTTGCAGAAAAAGTAGCTTTTGCTTTGTATCAAGAGATTGGTAATCAAGGAGAAAAATTTTCTTTAGTTGTTCGCGGTAGAAATAGTCGTACTAAAGATTTACAAACAATGAGTTTTCTTTTTAAAGATGTTGAACCGCTTGCTAGTTCTTTGCAACGAAAAATTACCAAAGAGTTAGATTCTATCGTGCAAAATAATCTTTTTAAACAAATTGGCGCAGATAAATGGGTGATTTTGGGAGATGATTTTTTCAAGAAAAGCCTAGATCATTTGGGTGAAAAATCATTAAGATTAAAAACTGAGTTTGACTTGATGCAAGGAGTAGAGTGGTTATGAAGAAGAATTTGTTTCTGACTACTACTTGGGAGCAGATTCTTTTAATTGGTGGGGTAATCTTGATTATGGAACTTACTGGTTTGGTTAGGCCGATTCAACAAACTATTTATCACGGTTTAATTGAACCAAGTAAAAATTGGTGGGTTCAGCTTACTAATCAGTTTGTTTCAAAATCAAGTTCAGTTAAAAAGGTTTTTAACTATGCAGTTCATATTCAGGATTTAGAATTGAAATTAGCGGTGGCCTCAGCCTCTCTAACAGAGCTAGAAACTTTAAAAAGGGAAAATCAAGAACTTAGATTTTTACTAGAAAATACTGATCGGCCTCAAACTAGAACAGTTCTGACAAGACCAGTAGTTTCATTGGCCAAACCAGCTGTGGCTGGCGGGAAAGACCTTAATTTAGAAACAGGTGCTTTAGTTATTAGTCGGGAGACACTACTTGGCCAATTAAGTAAAATCAATGAGCACGAGTCTCAGGTTGTTTTGCTTCATGAAAAAGAAGCCACTCCAATCTTGGCCAAAACTGAATCAGGAGTTGAAGGGATTGTAAGGGGAGATGGTAGAAAGATTTTATTTACCGAAATAAATAAAACCGACCAACTCAGGGTGGGAGAAAAAATTTATACTTTGGGACAAAGTCAAGTTGAACAAGGGGTTTTGCTTGGTCAAATTTCGTTTATTAATCAAGATTTAGCAAGTTCAGTCCAAACAGCAGTTATTGAACAGTATGTGTCTTTTTTTGAAAGTTCAATTGTGGAGATAAGATGATCAACTCAATGAAATTAAATAGCTTTTATCGTTTATCAATTAATTTAGTTTTATTGGTGATTTTGGTTTCTTTTGAAGCGACGTTTGGTTTTCCTTGGTTAAGCGTCTTTTTTCTTCAGCAAATTATTGTTAGATCATCAGTGGTTTCAGCTTGGGCAATAATTATTATAAGTAGTTTTTTACTAAGTACTGCTTTTTCTAACTCACTACTGTTAATCTTTAGTTTTTTGATTGTATTATGGCTTTACCAAAACATCAGAAGTTTTTGGTGGTGGCTAATTTATTTGAGTATTGTGGTAACAACTAGTGTGACTAGTTTGACTTACTACTCGATGGGGGTAATGGTTCAATCGATTTTAAGCCTTCTTTTTTTGATTTTTTATACAAAGGGAGTTATTTGGTGGCCGAGAATATGGAAAAACAACGAAAAAGTCAGTTAGTTCAGTTTGTTTTTTTGAGTTTATTATTTGCTTTAAGCTTATTAGTTTTTAGGGTGATTGACTTGCAAGGTTTTCAAGGCAGTCAATTTGCTGATATTTCTCATCAAAATCGAGTTTTTAGGGCAGAAATGCCGGCTGAAAGAGGAGTTTTCCTTGATAGGTTTGGGCAGCCATTATTAATTAATCAACGATTATATTACCAACTTTTGGATCCAACCGCTCTCTATCCAGAAAAAAAGCCCCTCAATAAACAGGAAGCTTTGGCCTTACAAGTTGCTAACCCTTATGAAGTAGGTTATAGCCTACAAAGATACTATTTAAGACCATTTTCTTTATCGCATGTTTTGGGTTATGTCACTGGTGTGACGGCCGAAGATTTAAAGCAGAAAAATTACCAACTTACTGATCAAGTTGGTCGGCTAGGCTTGGAAGCTGCTTATGATGAGGTGATTAAAGGAAGAAAAGGCTATCGAGAGTTTGAAATTAATGCTTTAGGCAAAAAACTAACTGAAGCAACGGTGGTTGAACCAGTCAGAGGCAAAAATCTGACTACGTCATTGGATCCTTATTTATCAACAGTAGCCTGGAAAAAAATGGAAAATAAAACTGGAGCAGTAGTAATTTTGGATGCTAATACTGGTCAAGTTTTAACCTTACTCAGCACACCATCATTCAATAGTAATTTGTTTAGTCCTTCTAATATTGAGACTGAACAAAAACAAAAGCTCAATCAGCTTAGACTGGATCTGGCAGATGAAAAAAAATTATTTTTTAATCGAGCCATCAATGGAACCTACCCTCCTGGATCAATTTTTAAGTTAGTAACTGCTCTAGCAGGTTTAGAAACAGGAGCTTTCGACACTGAAACTTCGGTAGATGATCAAGGAATTTTGGAAGTGGGTGAGTATCGTTATGCCAACTGGTATTACACTCAATATGGTCGAACTGAAGGCCTGATTTCTTTAGTCAAGGCAATTGCTAGAAGTAACGATATTTTCTTTTATCGAGCTGCTGAATGGACGGGGGTAGAGGCTTTGGTGGAGCAAGCTGAAGAGCTTGGTTTCGGTCAATTAACAGGCATTGAATTAAAAGGTGAAAAAGCTGGTTTAGTTCCTAGCCCAAGTTGGAAAGAAAAAACTTTGGGTGAAAGATGGTTTTTGGGCAATACTTTTCATATGGGAATTGGGCAAGGTGATTTGTTGGTTACACCTTTACAACAAGCGCAAATGGTTCAAGCTTTTGGTAATGGTGGTAAATTATGTAAACCTACTTTATTTACTGATGCCACTAGTAAATGTAGTACTTTGGGAGCGACTGAAACCCATCTCTTAACGATTGAACAAGGTATGATAGAAGCTTGTTCCCCTGGTGGAACAGCCTACCCGTTTTTTTCTTGGAACCAGCAACGTTTGGCCGAAGTAGGGGATTTACCAGCTAATAAATTGATTAGTAATGGAGTGGTGGCTTGTAAGACAGGGACAGCTGAGTTTGGTGGAGAAGATGAAAGAGGTTATCGTCGAACTCATGCTTGGTTTGCGATGACAGTGGGAGGGATTAATGATTTAGTGGCAGCCCAACTTAAAGTTTTAGGAGAAACTAGTCCAAAACAATCCCCAGTTATTGATATCACTTTAGAAGAAGAAAAAGATTTAGCTCAAGAAAAACAACATTGGTTACAGCAAATTAAGCTACATGGTTTTCCAGATACTATTGCCATAGTGGTTTTGGTAGAGAGTGATGATAACCAACCTTTTATGGAAGGCTCCAGAGATGCTGCACCAGTGGCCTACGGAATTTGGCAGTGGCTACTTGGTTTAGAAAACTAAATTCTTGTCATTTTTATCTGCTATCTTGAGTTTAAATGGTTTATTCCAGAGAATTTAGAACAGCTCTTTACTCTTTAGATGGAGTGGGTGTTAAGCGTTATTTAAAAATTTTAAATTACCTAACTAAACACGAAGTAACTGAGACCGATTTTTGGGTTAACAAGGGTGCAATTTGGCAGAATTTATCTATAAATAAAAAGATTGAAAACTCAATCTTTAGATTTAAAAAAGAAAATAATAGTTACTCATATTATCAGCAATTATTAGCCAAAAATATTCGGGTAGTGTTTCATTACGATCAAGAATATCCAGTTTTACTTAAGAATCTCGATTTTTATCCGCCAGTTTTATTTGTTAAAGGTGGAAAACTAGAGTTAAACCAAACTTTGGGAGTGGTGGGCACAAGAAAGATTACTCCTTATGGTGAACAAGTAATTAAGTTCTTGGTTCCTGATTTGGCAATGACCAGGGTTATTATTTCTGGTTTTATGTATGGAGTTGATGTTATTGCTCAACAAACAGCACTTGATTCTGGAGGGAAAACAGTTGGAGTTTTAGGTTTTGGTTTTGATTTTATGTATCCAGCGACTCATCGACGACTTTTTGTTGATTTTTTGAATCGAGGAGCTAGTTTTATTTCTCCATTTGCTCCCCATGTTGCACCAAGACCGGGTAATTTTCCTGCTAGAAACATCTTGGTGGCTGGTCTTTCACAAGATTTGTGTGTAATTGAGGCAGCTATTAATAGTGGTAGTTTGTTAACAGCAACAGTTGCTGCTGAACTAGGACGAGATGTTTGGGCTGTACCAGGTTCGATTTTTAGTCCTTTCTCTGAAGGAGTTCAAGAGTTACTTAAACAAGGAGCTGGCTTGGTGAGGGTTCCAGCTGATATTGAACAAACTTTATTAGGTTCTCCAGATAAAAATCATCAATTGGTCTCGATTTTGAATGAACATGAACAGAAAACTTTAGCAGTTTTACAAACTAAGCGCTGTTGTTTTGATGAGTTACTTATGGCAACTCGTCTCTCTATAGTTGATTTACAAACAAGTTTGTTGAATTTACAACTAAAAAATTTGGTTAAGGAGCAAGGCATATGGTGGTTTTCCAAGCTTTAATAAAGAGTCGTTGTTGGGAAATACTTGCCGGATAGTGTATAGTCGTTGGTTGTATGGCGAGTAAAAAAGCTAAACTAGTGATTGTTGAGTCTCCCACCAAGGCAAGAAAGCTTCGTGGGTATTTGGGTAAAGATTTTATTATTGAGGCTTCAGTTGGTCATATTAGAGATTTGCCCTCTAAAAGTTTGGGTGTTGATCTTAAAAATGATTTTGAACCAGAATATGAAGTCAGCCCTAACAAAAAAAAGGTTCTGGCTCAATTGAAAAAAGCAGCCAAACAATCCGATACTGTTTATCTGGCTATGGATCCTGACCGAGAGGGGGAAGCAATTGCTTGGCATGTCAAACATTTGTTAGATGACAAAAAACTCAATTTAAAGTTTTTAAGATCGACTTTCCATCAGATCACCAAAGAGGCGGTTTTAAAAGCAATTGAGCAGCCAGGTGAGATTGTTTTGGATTTGGTAGATGCTCAGCAAGCTAGAAGAGTAGTTGATCGTTTGGTTGGTTATAAGGTTTCTCCTGTTTTGTGGAAAAAAGTTCGTCGAGGTTTGTCTGCTGGCCGAGTTCAATCAGTAGCGTTGAGATTAATTGCTGAAAGAGAAAAAGAAATCGCTGCTTTTGTTCCAGAAGAATATTGGGAAGTAATGGTTGGATTAAATACTGAAGATAAACAGTTGAAGACTTTTGATCAAGAAGGTAGGGAACTCAAAGAGCTTCCAGAAAATATTTTTATAGCTCAAGTTACCGATTGGCAAAAAAAGAAGTATGAACCCAAATCAGAAGCTGATGTAATTGATGTGACTAAATTTTTAGCAAAAGCCAGCTATCTTGTTCAAGACATTGAACAAAAACAACGAAAGCGTCAAAGTTTACCTCCATTTACAACTTCTACTTTGCAACAAGCTGCTGCTAATAAGTTTGGTTATTCAGCCAAACAAACCATGTCTTTAGCCCAACAACTTTATGAAGAAGGTTTGATTACTTATCATCGCACTGACTCAGTCAATCTGGCCAGTGAATCGATTGCGGCTGCTCGAGAGTTAATTACAAGTAAATTTGGCAATAAATATTTACCAACTCAGCCAAGAATTTTTGCCACTAAATCAAAAAATGCTCAAGAAGCTCACGAAGCAATTAGACCAACTCATGCTAATCAGTTGCCGGAACAAGTGACTAATTTAACTCCACAACAACAAAAACTCTATGACTTAATTTGGAGGAGATTTGTGGCTTCACAAATGGAGTCTGCTGTTTATCAGCAAACTAAGGTAATAGTTGTAGCAAAAAATGACCAATATCAAGCTTTGTTACAAGCTAACGGTTCGATTAAAGAGTTTGCTGGTTGGACAGAACTATTTGCCGGCAATGGTGACACCTTATTACCAAATTTAACCAAAGGCCAAAACTTATTTGAGTCTGATTTACGAGCTAATCAAAAATTCACTCAACCTCCTGCTAGATATAATGATGCTTCTTTGGTCAAAGAGCTAGAGAAAAGAGGAATTGGTCGGCCTAGTACCTATGCCAGTATTATCTCAGTGATTGTTGATCGTGGTTATGTTAATCGAGAAGAAAAAAGATTTTTTGCTACCAAAATTGGGATGGTGGTGAGTGATTTTTTGTTAAAAAACTTTCCAGAAATCATGAACTATGACTTTACTGCAGAGATAGAAGAGGATTTGGATCGTATTGCTCGGGGTGAGAAAGAATGGAAAAAAGTAGTGAAAACTTTTTTTAACCCATTAGCTACCAAGATTAAAGAGGTCGAAAAAGAGGCTGATAGAGCTGAAATCCCAGTAGAGAAAACAGGAGAACCTTGTCCAGATTGTGGCAAGACAGAAAAAGGGGAGATTGTGATTCGAGATGGACGGTTTGGTCGGTTCAAAAGTTGTAGCCGTTACCCTGAATGTAAATTTACCGAGAATATTGTGGAAAAATTATCAGGTCAAATGTGTCCTGTTTGTGGTCAAGGAGAAATTATTATCAAACCAAGTCGGTGGGGTAAATCTTTTTATGGTTGTGGTAACTATCCAAAGTGTGATTGGGCTAGTTGGTCTAAGCCAGAACCAGATTTGAAAATCTCCAAAAAAGACTGGGAAGAAATGAAAAAGGCCAGAGAAGAAAGAAAAAAGAAGCGTTTTGGTGATAAGAAAAGTGCTCCCAAATCAAAAACAGCTAAAACCAAAGCAAGAAAAACTATCAAGAAAAAAAAGGCTTAAATTAGTTTTAATATCATGAAAATAATTCTCTTTGGCGGAGCTTTTGATCCACCCCATTTAGGTCATCATTCAATTACTAAAAACATTCTTGATTTAGGTATCGCTGACCAGGTTTGGTATGTACCAGCCAAAACTCACCCTTTTGCCAAAAAACTTACTGCTGATCATCATCGTTTGGCGATGTTACAGTTTTTGGTAGCTGATGACCAGAGAACTAGAATCGAGACTTATGAGCTCACCAAAAAAGGGATTAGTTATTCTCACGAAACTCTAGATGCTCTAGCCCAACAACATCCAGAACATGAGTTTTCTTGGTTAATTGGTTCAGATAACCTAGCCAAGTTTCACCTCTGGGGAGATAGCCAAGGGAGAGATTTTAAACAAATGTTAGCTAAGTATCATTTTTATGTTTATCCCAGGAAAGGTTATTCTTTCTTACCTCTTTATGACAATATGACTCCTTTGACAGATATGCAAGAAATCGAGGTTTCTTCGACTTTAGTTAGACAAAAAATAGCTAATGGAGAAGATATTGCTGCTGTGGTTAAAGACGAAATTATTGAATATATTAAAAATAACAATTTGTATAGGTAGCCCAAAATGTCTCAAGCCAAATACAAACAATATTTCATCTTGATGGAAGAACAAAATAAGCAGTTATTTGCTGATTTTTTTCGTATTCACCAACTATTTGAGTTGGAAGGAGCCAAGCATGAAGCTAAATTTCATCAAGTTGGTCAACAAGTAGTGGATGTGATCAGGGATTGGGATCGGCGCTTGTGTTCGGCGATGGGGCGAGGAGCATTTAGTCAGTATTCACAAAAGCTTTCAGAAAAATTTTGGGCTGAAGCTAGAAAAACATTTCCTTTGATTGATAAAGTTGGGGTGAGAGTGAAGAAAACTATCAACTAGTTAAAAGTTGGTAAAAATCTTGTTTATAATACTTTCTATGATGTCAGAATTTAACGCTTCTCAAATCATTGATCGTTTAGCTAGCTCTCTACGAGAGACTTTTGCCAAGGCTGGTAAAACCAAAGCAGTGATTGCTGTTTCTGGTGGGATTGATAGTGCTGTGGCTTTATCTTTGGTGGTTAAAGCAATCGGGCCAGAAAATGTTTTCCCAATTTTACTGCCTTATCAAGATCAGGATATGACTGATGCTCAGACTGTGATTTATTGGAACGATATTCCACAAACAAATCTCACTACGGTACAGATTAAACCAATTGTTGAGCAAATTGCTCAGGCTCTTGAGATTACTGATCAAGTTCGTCTAGGTAATGTAATGGCCAGAACAAGAATGATTGCAGTTTTTGATTTAGCCAAAAAACTCGATGCTTTAGTTTGTGGGACGGAAAACAAATCAGAGAAATACTTAGGCTATTTTACTCGGTTTGGTGATGGAGCTTCAGACATCGAGCCAATTACTAGTTTATACAAAACTCAAGTGAGAATAGTGGCTGAAACATTTGGTTTACCAACAGTTTTTTTAACCAAAGCTCCTAGTGCTGGTCTATGGTCACAGCAAACAGATGAAACTGAACTTGGTTTTTCCTATCAAGAAGCCGATTTAGTAATGACTCAGTATTTGGATCAACATAAAACGATCGAAGAAATTACCGGAGTTGATCAGGTTAAAGTCGAAAAAATTATTGATCGAATCAAGGCTATGCAGTTTAAACAAGAAGTGCCGTATTGTTTGTGAAAAAAAGTTACTTAGTATTAACTTACCAACAATAAAACTTTGCCAATTTTTGATTAATATAGTGATTTAAGTGAATCTGAGGAGATCTGTTTGTTTTTAATTTAAATTGAAAATAAATTTTATCGACGAGATTATGAACTTAATAAACTATATTAATTAAAATTAGCAGTTTATAGTTAACTGGACTTTTACAGATTTTTTCGTTACATTGACTATTAATATTACAGGAAGTCTTATGTTTGATTATTTACCACCAGATAAAAGAACCCCGGATCATCAATATAAAGATCTCTTGAGACAAATTTTAAAAGAGGGTATTAGGACCAAATCTCAACAAGGGGTTGATGCTTTGACCTTGATTGCTCCTCATTCACTGCACTTCAAACTAGAAAATGGTTTCCCGATTATCACTGAACGCAAGATTAGCGACAAGATTTGGCAACAAGCAATTGGTGAGATTATTGGTTTTGTTAATGGAGCTAGAACTCAGGAAGAACTGTCCAGTTATGGTTGTCATTGGTGGAAGGATTGGGTGACCGAGGCCAAGTGTAAAAAGAGAGGTTTAGAAACAGGTGATATGGGTCCAGGTAGTTATGGGGCGGCTTTTCATGATTTTCCTACCGCTGAGGGACCTACTTATAATCAGTTTCAGAACATCATCGAACAGATTAAAGAAAGACCACACTTAAGAACTCACTTTATCAGTCCGTGGATCCCACAATATACAATTCGAGGTAAAGGTAAACAACAAAAAGTAGTAGTTTGTCCTTGTCATGGTTGGATTCATATCAGAATCATCAATAATAAGTTGACTCTGCACATGTTTCAAAGAAGTAGTGACACACCGATTGGTTTGCCAGCTAACTTGGCTCAGTATGCGGCCTTGACGCTGATGATTGCGGAGGCTACTGGTTACGAGGCTTATGAATATGTTCATAGTTTTTCTGATGCTCATATTTATGTCGATCAACTACCTTATGTTGAAGAAATGTTGGGCAGAGAAGATAAGGTTTTACCAACGATGACTATGAAGAAGCAACAAGATTTTTTTGACTATCGAGTGGAGGACTTTACTTTATCTGACTATAACCCACATCCAGGAATTTGGAATATTCCAGTAGCGATTTAGAAAGTTTTTATTATGGCCAAATCACAAAAATACACTGGACCGGCTACTTTTGTTGATATCGATAATTCCAGAGAGGCAGAACAGGTCAAAGTAATGGAGCAGATTATTGAAGATGGTGGTTGTCCATTTTGTTTGGAGAATTTTCAAAAATATCATCAGCAAGAGGTCATAAAAGAAGGCCAGTTTTGGTTGATTACGCCCAATCGTTGGCCCTATGAAAATACTAAGTATCATTTTTTGGCAATTCTCAAGACTCATGCTGAGAATTTACAGGAAATTCCGGCTGGTGCTGGAGAAGAATTGATCGAACTTTTTAAATGGGTGGAGCAAAATTATAGTTTACCAGGAGGAGGTTTTGCCATGAGGTTTGGTGATACCAATTATTCAGCTGGTACAGTGAAGCACATTCACGCTCAATTTATCGTGCCAGACATCAAAAAAACCGATTTCAAACCAGTTAGATTTAAAATTGGTAAGGGTTAGTCTGTTTTGCTAAGCTAGATAAAAAATTTAGAGCTCAATTTTTTCAATCTTAATATCTTTATCTTTCAAGATTCTCTCACCATCTAAGACACTGTAGCCCTCGATAAAGTAAAGTTTTTTAATGCCACTGTAAGCAATTTGTTTGGCACACACAGGACAGGGAAAAGTAGTGACTAAAAGCTCAGCCCCATCGAGAGAGATGCCTTGTTTGGCCGCATCTGCAATGAGTAAAGCTTCAGCGTGAATCGCCGTTGAAACTTTTAGGTATTCACCCTTATGAAAATTAGCTCTGGGGTCACCTTCATAAGCTGTTTGATATTCGGTTGGCACATGTTGGTTGTGGTGGATCAAAATGATTTTTGAGTCTCTAAAAGCAACCGCTCCAACGTGTCGCCACCAATCTTCGCTTTGGGTTTTTTCCGCATTGGCTTTGGCTACAATCTCAAGAATATTTTTTTTGTTCTTTTTGACTTTATATTTTGATAAATCAACCTTTTTTACTGATGATCTTTCATCCCACATCAAAAAAGTAGAGTCAAAAGAAACCTTTTTTTTAGCAAAATATTTAGTTACCAAATGGTGGCTTAGAGTCTCGTCAGAAAAAATCAAGGCATTTTGAGAAGATTGTAAATTTTTTAAATTATCCTGGTTTAAGATCTTGACTGATTTAAATAATCTTAATGTTTCGATTAAGTCTTTGGTAAGATTGACATCGATTGCTCGAATATCTTTTTGTAAAGCTCTTAGTTCATGAGCTAACTGATTACTAATAAGCCAGAGTTCAGTAATGTTATTTTTTTTGATATTTTTAATAAAAAAATCCAGATAGCCTTGGTGTAGAACTGGAACATAGCTCACTAAGCTCAAGCTACTTTTTTTCGCCTTTGAGTTCACTGAGAACCTCCTCAATAGTGTTAATTAATTTATTGGTTAGTACAGATTTGATTTTTTTGGCTGCACCCATTTGTAGCAATCTAATTTTGGCACTGGTAGAAGTTACTGCCATGGGATCTAAGATTACTACTTGGCCACAAATTTTTTCTAGTTTGGCAATCTGGTCAGGTTTGTAGGTTTCTTTGGTAGCAATAAGTACGTCTGGTTTAATGATTTTAATTAATTCCCATTTGGGAGCGGTGAGTTTTTTAAGAACAACTAAGTCAACCGAAGCTAGATAAGTGAGCATTTCAAGTCTTTCATCTTCAGGAACAATCGGTCGATCTTCGCCTTTTCTGGCTTTGATTTTTTGGTCACTATCAACCCCCACAATCAAGATGTTGCCATAGCTTTTGGCTTCTTTGCAGTATCTAGCATGACCAATATGGAGCATATCAAAAGAGCCTTGAGTTAAAACTATTTTTTTGTTTCTTTGACGTTGTTGTTTGACGTAATCAGCAACTAGTTGGTAATCTCTGGCAATTTTATGGCCATTTTGTTTTTTTGTCATAGACTGAATGAGCAGATTGTAACTGATAACCCATTAAAAATATACTTTTTTACGGTACAATCTGAACAAGATGAAAGTAAGGGCTATTAGAACAAATATTTTTCAGTTTGGTGACGACCTTTTTTCTTTTATTAAAGATCAGGTCGGCTCTTTAGAGGAAGAAACTATTGTTGTAGTTACGTCGAAAATTATTAGTTTTGCTCAACAACGCACAGCCAATATTCAGCAAGGTACTAGGACTGAAAAACAGCAATTAGCTAGAAATGAAGCAGATTTATATTTGGAGCCAAATCTTTCTAAATATGGAGTGATGTTAACGATTAAAAACTCGTTATTAGCAGTTAATGCTGGTATAGATGAGTCAAATTCAGCTGGTAAATATATTCTTTGGCCAGAGAACTTACAACAAGTAACTAATGAACTTTGGCAATACTTAAGAAAAACATTTAAAGTCAGAAAATTAGGAATAGTAGTGACTGATAGTAAAACCATGCCTCTTCGTTGGGGAGTGACTGGGACAGCGATTTCCCACTGTGGCTTTAAGGCTTTGATCGATAAAAGAGGGGGCAAAGATATTTTTGGTAAAAAACTGGAAATGACTCAAATTCAGGTAGCAGAAGCAGTGGCGATTGCTGGTGTGTTTGAGATGGGGGAAGGCAATGAACAACGACCTTTGGCAGTAGTAACTGATTTTCATCAACCAATTGTCTGGCAAGACAGACCGCCCACAGCTCAAGAACTACAAGAGCTAGTCATTGAGTTAGCAGATGATGTTTATGCTCCAGTGTTAATGAATGCAGAGTGGAAAAAAGGAGGGTCAAAGTGAATGTTTTTTTAATTGCGGCTTTAAGTGGTGATGGTTTTTTGGGTCGTGATGAAGCTCACAACTCGATGGAATGGACTAGTAAGGAAGATAGTGAGTGGTTTTGGACTAGAACTGAGCAAGCTGGAGCAATTGTGATGGGGAGAAAGACTTTTGGGGCGACTCGAAGACCTTATACACCGTTACCCAACAGAAAGAACTATGTTTTGACTGGTGATCCAGTCAAGTGGCAGGCTGAAAGTCAATATCCACTTGCTAAATTGGAGTACACAAACCTAGCCCCGGCAGAGTTATTAGCTAAGGCCGAGCAGGATGCCAAAGAGCTTGGTTTTAGTGAGCTGGCTATTTGTGGTGGAACCAGTATTTACACTCAATTTTTATTGGCAGGTTTATTAGAGACATTATATTTAACTAGGGAAACTAGCGTGAAGCTTGGTGAGGGAATTCCTTTGTTTGCTGGTCAAGATTTAGAGCAAGTTTTGGCTGATAGTTTTAAACTGGCTCAGGAAAAGCCCCTCAATAATCAAGGAACGCTGCTTCAAGAGTGGCGAGCCAGAGGAAAGGAAACAAGATGAAGGTTTTAATTAAGCGTTTTGATAAAAGTTTGCCTTTGCCAGAATACAAAACTGAGGGAGCCGCTGCTTTTGATCTCTATGCCAGAGAAGAGACACTTATTCCAGCTCATCAAGTAAAGTTAGTGCCATTAAATATTGCTATCCAATTACCAGTAGACCACTGGGCTTTATTATCTGCCAGGAGCTCACTTCATAAGATGGGTTTGATGGTAGCGAACGGGATTGGGGTGGGTGATTATGATTATCGAGGAGATGGCGACGAATACAAAGCAGCTTTACTCAATTTTACTGATCAAGACGTTGTGGTTAAAAAAGGAGATAGATTGGTGCAGATGATTATTATGTCTAGAGAGAGCGTCGAGTTTGAAGAGCTTGATCAATTTGGAGCTGAAAATAGAGGCGGTTTTGGGAGTACTGGCAAGTAACTTCGTGTTTACTTTGGTTTCTGTGATAAAAAATAACTGGCTAGTTGGATTGTCAGTTTTGATTCAGTTTGAGGTGAGACACTTACCCACGGGGGAAGAGGGGTGTGGTGGTAATTTTTTTAGTTTTATTTTTTTCAATAAACACTTTTTTTGTTCTTTTAACAAGAAAAGACTGATCTGTTGATCTTAGTTTTTTTATTTATAAATCAATTTTTTATTTTTGGGAATTCTTTGTATTGTGTGCTGTTTTTTTTTCCTGTATGAATAATCACCATAGATACAAGTAGTAGTAGCGCTTTGTGTTACTCAAACACAACATGTTGTGTTTATAGATAAAATTTGTGAGTAAAGAAAAATTACCAGCGACACCGGCTTTTCCAGAAAATTGGCGAGAAGTTGATCATCCCTTTTATAACCTAGTTAAAGATATTTTGGCTGGCAAAGGAGCAACAGCATTAGTTAACCCAGGAGAGTTAATCCCTGAAGTTGATTTTTGGGGAAAAAAGGCGCCTGAAGAAATCATTATTGCTACTGGTAGTACCAGAAAAGCTTTTATGTTGAGTGTGGTCCTTAATAGGATCGAGGTGCCTCTTAAAGAGGCAATGGACTTTCAAGAATTCATTGTTCGCTCGATTTATAATGGTGATGGTTCATTAAAAGGCAAGACTTTTTTGGGAGAATTTCATGGAGTACCAGTGTTTGCTGAATCTGCTGCCGCTGGAGAAACAGCGGGTAATAATCCCAAGGCAGAAGCAGTCAACAAAGCTTTATGGATGTCAGGTCAAAGAGACTATAAAGGTAGAAATGTTTTGATTGTTTCAACTGACACCGTAGATTTTTTGGACAGAGATAAAAATGGTGAGATTTCTAATGGAGAAGATGGGCTTGGTAAACCAATGAATCACCAGGATTATCCCCAGCAAAATTGGTTAATGAACTCCAAGATAGATCTTATTAGAAAACTAGGAGAAAAAGTTTTTAGTTGGCAAGAGGCTAGTTTTTTTGCAGCTTACACCAAAGAAAACTTTATTGAGGGTTTTGATTTAGTTCATACTAATGCGATCGCTATTCTAGAGTTATTAAGTACTGGTGATGAAGAGTTAGTTAGGATTTGGCAGGCCATAATTAAGAGTACTATTGATGAAGAATTTTTTGCTAACTATCGGCCGGTGTTTGACCAGGGTGGTGGGGGAGCTTCTCAACAAAATCAAAATTGGGAGTCTGCTGAAGAGATTTTTTCTTCTTTAGACAAAGAAAGTCAACAGGTTTTAGCAACAATCAAGGAAACCGATCCAGCTTTTTTTAAGTTTTTGGTTATTTTTCAAATTTCTGGCATGCCGGCAATGAATATTTTGCGCCAAATTGAAGATTGGGCAGAGACTAAAAGGGCAACACTTACCCAAAAAGAGGTTGTTGTTTTTGAAGCTGAATAAATATAGAGTGGGGAGGTTATGAAAAATCTTAAGGGTATTCTTATTTCACTGGAAGGTGGTGAGGGTGGTGGAAAAACAACTCAAACTATCCTTTTAAAAGAAAAGCTGGAACAAGCAGGTAGAGAAGTAGTGGCTGTTCGTGAGCCTGGTGGAACAGTGATTAGTGAGCAGATCAGAGAAGTAGTGTTATCTAGTAAAAACCAAGGTATTACCGATTTAACTGAAGTTTTGCTTTTTCAAGCAGCTAGAGCTCAAATTTACCAAGAAGTCGTTATTCCGGCCTTGAAAGCTGGTAAAGTAGTAATTATGGACCGGACTCGTGATAGTAGTGTGGTTTACCAAGGCTTGGTGAGAGGTGTTGGTCGAAGTAAAATCGAAAAACTCAATGATATTTCTACTCAAAAAACCGTTCCACATTTAACCTTGCTTTTGGATGTATCGGTTAAGACAGGCTTAGCTAGAAGAGCTGACTCTGGCAAGATGGACAGGTTAGATCTGGAAGCAGCCGATTTTCACCAACAAGTAAGAACTGCCTACTTAACTTTGGCTAAAGAGGACCAAACAGGTCGTTGGCGAATTATTAATGCAGAAAAAAATGTTGACCAAGTGGCTAAAGCTCTATGGAAAGAAGTTAAAGCCAAAATCGATGACTTAGTCTAAGCTTTATGCAAAAACTTCCCAAAGCAGTTACTAGATTAATTGAAAAATTTGAACGTTTACCTGGCATTGGTCCAAAGTCTGCTCAGAGATTAGTTTTTTATTTACTTCATAATCCTGATCATGAGTTAACTGATTTTGCTGACAAGCTTGTTGCCTTGAAAAAAAATACCGTGATGTGTGAACAGTGTCACAATGTGGCGGAAAAATCACCTTGCTCAATTTGTGCTGATGAAACTAGAAATAAACAAGTGATGTGTGTAGTAGAGCAACCACTAGATTTACTGGCGATAGAAAGATCGGATATTTTTGCTGGTCAATATCATGTGCTTCATGGGGCGATTTCTCCTTTAAATAATATTGGACCAGATCAACTTTATTTAAAAGATATTCTCAAGCGTTTGGAGGGGGTGGAAGAGCTAATTTTAGCCACTAATCCCACTATGGAAGGGGAGGCCACTGCTCTCTATCTGACTGAATTGATTAAAAAAAGTAGCCAACCGGCAATTAGCCAGATTAAAATTACTAGAATTGGTCATGGTTTGCCCATTGGTGCCGATATTGAGTATGCAGATGGCGTAACTTTGGCCAGAGCTTTGGAGGGTAGAAGAGAAGTAGCTTCGTGATATACTGATTAGTACAACATGGTTAACAGCCGAGTAGTGAAAATATGCCGATTTTTTCTCGATTGAGAAAGGGTCGGTTTTTTTGTTCTCGATTAACGGTTGGATCGGGAGCCAGAAAGGAATGTAATGGACATTATTGTTCAAGCCAAAAATGGAGAAGCTTCTCAGGCCCTACGTTCTTTTATTAAAAATCAACTCATCAAAGTTGAAAAGTTAGGTGTGCCAATTAGACAAGTGAGGGTATTTTTGGAAAATATTGCTAGAAAAGATAGTGACCCACATCGGGCAACAGCCGTAGTAGATGTTGAGATTAAGGGTAAGAAAAAAGTTTCTGTTAAAAGTCATGCCTATGATCTTTATCAGGCTGTAATAGAGGTTTCCCAAGATGTCTTAAGACAAGTGAGAAAAAGAAAAGAAAAGCAAGTTACTAGACTCAGAAAAAGACAGCGGGAGATGGTTAGAGATTTAGAAGAATAGTTTAAGCAAGTTTTTAGCTGGCAAAATTTGATTAGCTCCTTGTTCTGGGGCAAGCTCTTTAGTATCGTAGATACATATGTCAGATTCACAACAACAAGACCCATTAGCTGCTTTAGAAGAACTACTCCAAGATTCTAAGGGAGCTGGAGCTAATCAACCACTTGCTGGTGACAACCAAGAGTCGCAACAAGCAGAAGCAGTGGCCGAAGAACAAAAAAAACAAGAAATAATTGCTTTGGAAGAACAGCAAAAGCAAAGAGATGCCGAAGAACTTAAGTCTCAAATTGAAAATTTGAAAAAAATTAGTGACACTCCCCAAGAACAGGCCAGATTAGCCCAAAACGAACAACGAGTCGAGACAGAACACCATCAACAAGAGGAACAGAGTCAGTACCAAATTAGACAGTTGGGACATACCAAGGTTTAAAATGATGAGTTCGGGGCCAGGATCAAAACCAGGGATGGCTGCTAGGCAAGGAGGAGGCTTTCGTTCTGGATTTGGCCATTTTAATGAAGAACACCTAGAACAACAGGCTTTAGCTGGAGCTTCTCAACAACATCAATTGACTCAACAAACCAGCAATGCAGCTCAACAAACGACTGGTGGTTCAGCCATTCAACAAGGTGGTGTTTCTCAGGAAACACCACACCAAAAACAACCGCCAAGAGAAGTTGATACCATTAAAGAAGAAGGCAAAAGAGCAGTTAAAGATGTGCTTGATGAACTGAAAGGGTTTTTTAGTCTTCATAGTTTACTAGAGATTAAAAACGAGGATACTCCAGCAGAAAAACAACAAAAGCAATCAGTTTTAGAAAGATTCAACAAACTTACTGATGAGCAAAAACAAGTAGCTCAAAAAAAATACCATGAGAAAATGCAGCGGCAGAAAGCTGAAGAGGAAGCCAAGCAAGCTCAGAAACAAAAAGAAGAGGCTGCTAAGCAGTCTTCGATTGCGCCACCATCTAGCCCCAAAAAAGGAGCGGTGGGGCCAGCTGGTTCCAAGAAGCAACAAACAGCACAGTTAATTCAACAAAATCGACAGACTATTGGTAAAGTTCAGAGTGCTAACTAGTTTTTTGTGACTTATTTCGTTCCAGATTGTTTGTTTTTACGGTATGATATCTCTCACCATTAATCACAATAAAAGCTAGCTAAAAAATTATGAAACTCTACAACACTCTTTCCAGAAAAGTAGAAGAATTTTCTCCCAGAAATCCTGATTTAGTGACGCTTTATGCTTGTGGTCCTACTGTTTATGACTACACTCATATTGGTCACGTCAGAAAATATACTATGGATGATGTTTTGGTGAGAGCTTTACGTCATGCTGGTTATGAAGTGAAGTTTGTGCGTAATATTACTGATGTTGGTCATTTGTCTTCAGATGCCGACACAGGTGAGGATAAATTAGAAAAAGGTGCCAAAAAATATGGCATGACTGCTTGGGATATTGCTAGAAAGTTTGAAGACTATTTTCATCACAGTATGGATAAAATTGGAAATGTCAGGCCAAATATTACCAGTAGAGTGACCGAGAATATTCAAAATCAACTAGAGCTAGTCAAAAAACTGGAAGAAAAGGGTTTCACTTATGTTATTCCGGATGATGGAGTTTATTTTGATACCAGTAAGCTGTCTGATTATGGCAAATTAGCCCACTTAGATCGAGAACATTTGCAAGAAGGGGCTAGAGTAGAGAAAGTAGCCGGAAAGAAAAATTCCACAGATTTTGCTTTGTGGAAGTTCGAACGAGCCGGTGAAAACAGGGCTATGGCTTGGGCAAGCCCTTGGAGTCCTAGGAGTTTTCCCGGTTGGCATATTGAATGTTCAGCAATTAGCATGGAGCACTTGGGTGAGCAGATCGACATTCATACTGGTGGTATTGATCATATTCCAGTTCATCACACTAATGAGATTGCTCAAAGTGAGGCAGCTACAGGGAAAAAACCTTTTGTTAAATATTGGGTTCATCACAACTTTTTGTCGGTCGAAGGTCAAAAAATGAGTAAGTCGCTTAATAACTTTTTTACTCTAGATGATTTAGAGAAAAAAGGTTATGACCCTATGGCTTTTAGACTTTTATTACTCTCAGCTCACTATCGTTCTGAAATGAATTTTACTTGGGATAATATGGAGGGGGCTCAAGTTTCTTGGGAAAAACTAACTGACAAAATCAGAAAATTAATCAAAGATAAAGAAACTGAGGTTGAACCAACTGCTGAAGCTTTAGCCAAAGAACAAGAGTTTAAAAAAAGATTTTTTACTGCCATTGAAAACGATCTGCATACACCAGAGGCAGTGGCGTTGATGTGGGAAGTGTTAGCAAGTGATTTGTTAGCTCAACAGAAGTATCGTTTATTGCTTAGTTTTGACGAAATTCTGGGGTTGGGGCTGGCAAGAATAGATCTTTTAGTAGAAGAGACTTTACCAGAAAATATTCAAGAATTAGCAAACGAAAGAGTTAACGCTAGAATGACCCAAAATTGGCAGTTAGCAGATGAGTTGAGAAACCAGCTAGAACAATTTGGTTATCAAGTTAAAGATGGAGTAACGGGTCAAGAAATTACTAAAAAGTAAAGAAAGGACAAATGTCTGGATTAATTATTTTTATTATTATTTTGTTTTTAGTTTCTTTGAAGCAAATCAACCAGTATGAACGGGGGGTAGTTTATACCATGGGTAAGTTTTCTGGTGTAGTTGGTCCAGGTTGGGTCTTTATCTTACCTGTTTTTCAAAGTTTTAGAAAAGTCGATATTCGTACTAAAGCTGTTGATGTACCCAAACAAGAAACGATTACCAAAGATAATGTTTCTTGCAAAATGAATGCGGTGATTTACTACAAAGTAGCTGATGCTGGTAAAGCCATTAATGAGGTAGAGAATGTTTTTTGGGCTGTCTCTCAGTTGGCTCAAACTACCATGAGAAGAATTGCTGGTGAAGTTACCTTAGATGAGCTACTCTCTAACCGGGAAAAAATCGCCAAAGAAATTTTAGAAACAATTGACCCAGTCACTGATAAGTGGGGAATAGAGGTAGAAACAGTTGAACTAAAGGATATTGAGTTACCAGAAACAATGGTGCGAACCATGGCAAAACAAGCTGAAGCAGAGAGAGAAAAAAGAGCTACCATTATTAATTCTGAAGGAGAAGTTGTTGCAGCTGGTAACCTTAAAAAAGCAGCAGAGCTGATGAGCTCAAGCCCTGGAGCTTTACACTTGAGAACGCTTAACTCAATCAATGATATTTCTTCTGATCAATCAAACACAGTTATTTTTGCTTTACCGGTCGAGGTTTTAAAAGCCTTTGACTCATTTAGTAAACAGGTTAAAAAATAAAATTTATCATTTCATTAGGCCTGCTTCTTTAAAAGAGAAGTGGGCCTTTTTGGTAATGATTAAGTGATCCAAAAAATTAACCCCCAACAACTGACAAACCTGACTAATTTTTTGTGTGGTTTTTTTGTCAGCTAAGCTTGGTTCGGTACTGCCTGAAGGGTGATTATGAGCCAAAATAAAGCTAGCAGCAGGCAGAGTAATGGCAGGATAAAGAAGATCTTTTGGTTCTAGCAGCAAATAATTTAAGCCACCCAAAGCAATCATTTCACTATGAATTAACTCGGAAAGAGCATTGAGGTATAAGCAAATAGCCCATTCTTTTTGTTTATTTCTAAGTTTATTTAGGTAAGGCAAAGCTGTAGCCGGTGAAGTAATTTTATCTGTAACGGGGAGGGCATTTCTTCTGCCCAACTCAATAGCTGAAATAATTTGGCTGGCTTTAGCTATTCCAACTCCTTGATTTTTAGCTAGTTCACTCGGTTTGAGAAGTTGTAACTTTTTAAGCGGAAATTTTTTCAACAATGTCTGCGCAGTTTGATTAGCTGAGAGTTGTTTGTTACCAGTGCTTAATAAAATAGTTAGAAGTTCGTTATTAGTTAGGTTTCTTGCTCCAAAAAGTTCAAGCTTCTCTCTTAGTTTTGGTTTCACTAAACCAAGTTTAACTAACTAAACTGACAAGTTTTTTAATAGTTCCATCAATCTGGCATAAAAGCGAAGGTTGTGAATGGTAGCCAAATAGAACGCTAAGTTGTCCTTAACTTTGAATAGGTGGTTTAAGTATGATCTAGAGTAGTTTTGACAAGTATGACAGTCACAGTGCTGGTCAATAGGCTTAGTGTCTTGCTTAAACGACCCACGACCAATGTACAAATAGTCATACCAATTTTCAGCTTGGTCAAAGTCGATTATTGCTGGATTTTTGGTAAAAACATAGAGTCTTTGATGTCTAGCATCTCTGGTAGGGAGGACACAGTCGAAAATGTTGTAGCCCATTTGATAGAGTTTCACGATGTTTTCTGGGCTACCAATTCCCAAAGCAAATCTGATTTTGTCGTTGGGTGTGACATCAGCAGTGGTTTGACACATGTCATAGTCAAAAGAGCCATCAGTCTTAAAAGGCCAGCCACCTAGACCATAGCCATCAAGACCAATAGCCTCTAATTTTTGAGCACATTCTTTTCTCAATTTATGATTATTATGACCTTGAACCACTCCAAGTAGTAATGGTCTATTTTCATCATTATAGCCATGTTGTTGGCATTGTTTGGTGAATTCTGCTTTACAACGCTTTGCCCAAGCAACAGTCCGATCAACACTTTCACGGAGTCTTTTCGTTGAAGCATCAATCGGTGAAAAATCATCTAAGCAAATCATAATGTCACTTTGAATCGAGAATTGAACTCGGATTGAATCTTCTGGTGTAAACAAAGTTTTTTTTTGTTGTTTTTCACCAGTATAAAGTACGACACCATCGTCAGTAATTTTGCCTAGTTTGGGGTTTTTGTGAATCAAAGAAAATAGTTGAAAACCACCAGAATCAGAAGCAGTTAAGCCAGACCAATTCATAAAGTTTTTAATGCCGCCAACTTGGTCCAAAACTTCTGTACCGGGGTTAGTCATTAAGTGATAAGTGTTAATAACCACGCCCTTAATTCCAGTTTTGGTAACGGTTTTACTATCTAAACCTCTGACTACGCCTAAAGTGGCATCAGGTAAATAAATCGGGAACTGGTATTCTTTGCCCAAGATTTTAGTTTTTGTTAGCGTTGTTTTTGAACTCATGAGGAGAATTATAACCTGCTAGAATAAAATCTGTGAGTTTGATGAAAAATACTGACATATTAATTTTTACCACTGGCCAAGGTCACGAGTCTTTGGCCAGGGTTGTGGCAGAAACAATCACTACCAAGACCAAGTTTACTGTTAAACTTTTTAAGTATTTTCCAGATTTTAGTCTTCATGTGTCACTACATCGTTATGCTCCTAGGTTAATGAGATTGTTATCCAAACCTGTAGCAAATAAATATGTGTTGGAATTTTCCAGATTTATAACTGGTTGGTTTTTTGCAGCTTTGGTGGAAAAACAACTCAAAACATACCAACCAAAAGTAGTAATTTCAACTTTTTATTTACTTAATCCAGCAATTGAAAGGCTCAAAAAGAAATATAATTTCTATTTTATTAACTTGATTACTGATCCTAGAACGATGATTTTGATGAATCCTTCACCACAGGCTGATGTTAACTTTGTTTTTGATCGTTGGCAGGCTGAAAAAATAGTTCAAATATATCCACAGGCTAAAACTAAAGTAGTTGGGTGGTTTGTCAAACCTACTTTTGAACAGGCTTACCAGCAACGTGAGTTAAAAAAAGAATTGGGTTTTAATTCAGATATACCTTTATTTTTATTGAGCTCTGGATCTTTGGGAAATGTTGGACCAGCTCAATTTTTACCTAAATTTTTGACTATTAAAAAACCACTTCAAGTAGTAATGATTTGTGGTAGTAATGAATTTTTGAAAGATGTAGCTAATGGTTTTAGAAGTTCGTTTCTTAAAAACAAAAACTTAACCTTTAAAGTACTTGGTTTTACTGATGAAATGGATAGATATATGAAAGCTGCTGATTTAGTGATTGGTAAGTCAGGACCAAATACTTTGTTTGAAGCCACTGCGACATTAACGCCTTTTATGGCGATTAACTATGGGGGAGCTCAAGAAAAAGGCAATCAAGAGCTAATAATTAATTATCACTTGGGTTTGGTTGAAAACAAGTTAGAAAAAGCTTGGGCAAGATTAGAAGAATTTATTGAAGACCCTAGTTTATTGCTTATTTATAAAAAGAGTTTACAAAAAATGAAAACGAGCAATTTTAATTCAAAAGAGTTGTTAGTGGCAGAAATCAAACAAGCATTGCAAGTTTGAAAAACTATTTTTTTTGATTGACTTTATTTGGTTGCCAAACTGTGGTTTCTGGTTTTTGGTAAAGAATATGATCAACCGCTTCTACGCCTTGCATAAAAGTATGATCCATATTGGAAACTTCATATTTCCAAGCCCCAAACCTGCCTCTTGAGTAGATTTTTTCCTTAAGTAAATTTTTCAAGATTTTGTCAATGACTTTATTTCTAGAAATAGTTGGGGTGGGATAGCCAAGCTGTTCAGAGTGGCTCCATGAGTGAATGATTTGTTGTTGGTTCTTGATCAGTTTGGCTTTGATTGCTCCTTTAACTACTTCAGTAATTACTTGTTGCTGATTTTGAAAATCAGTCTGAGGAGTTTGAGCAACTTCACACATTAGTGACCATTGAGTTTTATAATTTGGCACATTGTTTTTTGAATAGTTGGAAAAAACTGTAGCTCTAAAAAAAGGAATATCTTTTTCAGGGAAGTACATCCAGCATTTTGTTTTGAGCTTTTCAGGTGTTTTACCTTTTAGTCCAAGCCCAACAATATGGACAGTTGAAGAAAAAAGATTATCTTTAGCTGTTTTAGTTAATGGGTGAGCAGCAATTTCTAAAAGTTTAGTTACAGGTAATGAAGAGATCAAAAAATCATAGTTATAAGTTTTACCATCTTGGGTGGTAACTACCTTTTCTTTGTAGTCTACCTTAGTAACTTGTTTGCCTAGTTTAATTTTTGCTTTGGGAATAGTTTTGGCAATTTGTTGCCAGATGTAACTTGTGCCTCCTTTTTTGGGGAAATGGAAAACATTATTTGGTCCCCAGGAAACATCATCTTTTTTGTTGGCAATATTTTTTAAAGTTCTAGCTAGATCAACAGTAGCAACGCGATCTCCAACCCAATCGGCATTAATGGTTTTTAGATCATAACCCCAGGTTTTAAGATTTTGAGGAATCATAAAGTGTTTGGCAATACCTAGACCAAAGTTATGATTGATCCATTCCAGAAAGTTTTTTGGTTTGTGTTTAGTTTTTATTTTTTTTAATTCTGCAACACATTCCTCTTGAATTTTTTTGGGTAAATAGTGAAGGTTATATTGAAAGGGGTAGGGAACAAAAGTGTTGTACAACCAGACCCAAGCTTCACGTTGAAGCGTGTTAGCTTTTTTTAATACATGTTTAGCAAAAACTTGGTCAAAATATTGGTAGTGAGAGTGAACTACATGGCCACCAATATCCCAGGTAAATCCTTTATCATCAACAAATGAAGTTGCCAAACCACCAACAAAATTATTTTTTTCTAAAACTAAAAAGTTTTCATAACCCAACTCTTGGAGTCTATAAGCTGCACCTAAGCCAGTTGGTCCAGAACCTAAAATCAAGATAGTTGGCTGTGAAGTGGGTTTTGCCACGAAGCCAATTGTACCTGAAAAATAACTTTCTTCATTAATAAAAAACCACTAGTTACAAGATAAAGCTAGGTTATTTTAGGTTAAATTTAACCATCATAGTGCTCATCATCAGCCAGGGCATCAGCCCTAGTAAGATGAACAGTACCATCGGCATGTTCTGGTGGAGCATAGATGGTATAAAGTTTTAAAGTTTCTGTTACTGAGGTATTAATCACATTGTGCTGTGCTCCTGCTGGAACGATAACAGCATCTCCATCTTTAACTTCATATTCATTATCATTAATTACCACTTTACCGAAACCAGCTTCGAAACGGAAAAATTGGTCGTGACCATCATGGGTTTCCAAACCAATTTCTTCTTGTGGCTGAAGAGTCATTAAAACCAATTGCATGTTTTTACCAGTAAATAAAACTTGACGAAAATTTTCATTTGTCAAAGTCTCTTTTTCTATAGGCGCATAATATCCAGTCATGAAAGTCCTTTCTTTCTTAGTTAAATACTAGGTTTATTTTGCTGTTGCAATAATCAGTGTTCCTGCTGTCATAAGGATAGCACCAATAATTACTGGTAAAGTTAAATTTTCTTTGAGAAAAATAGCCGCCAGCACAATCGTAATCACTAAACTTAACTTATCAATTGGAACCACTCTACTAGCTGGTCCTAGTTGGAGAGCTCTAAAATAAAATAACCAGGATAAGCCAGTGGCAATTCCAGATAGAATTAAAAAAAGCATTGAGTTTTTATTTATTGATCCCAGTTGACTTGTAGATTTTTGGGCAAAAGCAATTCCCCAGGTAAAAACTAAGATCACTGTTGTTCTAATCGCTGTGGCCAGGTTGGAGTCAACATCTTTGATCCCAATTTTAGCCAAGATGGAAGTAGCAGCAGCAAAAACAGCAGCCAATAAAGCATAAATCATCCATTGCATATATCAACAGTTATACACCTTTTAGTTTGGCTTTTAAATAAACTTTGTACATTTTTTTACAAAATTTGTCCCATAACGTGATATAATAATGGTTTTCCTAATCATATCGAAGGAGGGAACAATGGAAAACAAAAAAAAGAGACTCGCAATCATTGGCCTTGGAGGTCAGTCTAGGAGTGAGCTTATTCCCGCTTTATTAAGATTAGCTGACCAATGTGAGATTGCAGCTATTTGTGACATTAGTCAAGAATTTATTACTTTGGCTCAAGATTTATTGCCCCATTCAGAACAGGTTAAAGTTTATAGTGACTATAAAGATTTATTTGCTGAGGTTAGTAAAAAAGAGCTTAAGCTTGATGGAGCAGTGTTGTCGGTTCCTCACTTCTTATACAAGGATATTATTGAATTAGCAGTAGCCAATAATGTGACTGTTTTTAAAGAAAAACCATTTGCGCTTAATCTAGAAGAAGCTAAAGCACTTAGCACTTTGGCGATGAAAGAGAATGTTCAAATTTACACTGTCACCAAAAGACAGTTCTATCCATCATATGCCATGGGTTTACAATTATTGCACGAGGGGGTGATTGGCACTCCTTATATGTATAATGCTCGTCATTTTATTCCTCATGGCAATCTTTATGAGGGTTGGAGAAGTGCTATTCAGGCTGCTGGTGGCGGCGCATTAATTGATATGGGTTACCACTTACTTGACGTAATTATGAGATATTTTGGTGAAGTGAGTGAGGCCAATCTCCATTGGTCAAATGTTGCCAAACCAAATTACACTTATGAGGTTGAAGATGCTGCTAGCTTACACAACTGGCATCCCACTGGCGTTCAAGGGGTTTTTCAATTGGCAGTGCTAAGCGGTCCTAAAGAAGAATCAATTGAAGTTAGGGGGACTAAGGGTAGGTTTATAGTAACTAAGTCAGATTTAACGGTTTATGATGTTCAAGGGAAAGAATTAAACCACTACAGTTTTGCTAGTGACGGGACTGATGCTGTTGTCAAGGCTTTTGAGCAGTTTTTAGCCAATGATAAATCAATTTGGTCACAGAATATTAGTCACAACATGAGAATCATGAGAGTGATTGATATGGCTTATGAAAGGAGATTTGAATAATGAAATTAGCTTTAGTTACTGGGGCATCAGGTGGTTTGGGTAAAGAGGTTTGTAAAGCTTTGGTTGAAAAAGGTTTCAAAATTGTTGCGGTTGATTTATTAGAAACAGAAGCTCTTAAACAGAATCTAGCTGAATTGAAAGATAATTTAGAACTAGCAATTGGTGGAGTTGATTTTTCTAAACCAGAAACAATAAAAAATTCTTTGGCCAAATTTTTACCCAATAAAAACTGGACTGTATTGGTTAATAATGCTGGTTTAAGTATTGGTGGAAAACTAGTTGATGGTACTTTGGATCACTGGAATTTAATGATGAATATTAACTTGACAGCTCCTTTTGTCTTGAGTCAGCTGTTTGCTCAAAACTCAGCAGAGTTCAATATTAAAGGCTCAATTGTTAATATCTCTTCAATGGTTGGCGTAATTGGAACCAAAAAACCTGGCTATGCTGCATCAAAGGCTGGTTTATTGGGTTTAACCAAAGCAGTTGCTTTACAAGTTGGGCCCAATCTTCGTTGTAACGCCATTTACCCAGGAGCCATGGATACACCCATGACCGCTGATTGGGATGAGGAAACTAGAAATAAAATTGCTTCAAATACTCCTATTGGGAGAATCGCTGCCCCTGCAGAAATAGCTCAAATTGTGGCTTTTCTGGCTGATGATAAGCAATCTGGCTTTTTGACAGGTTCGATTATCAATGCAACAGGAGGGCAGTATCTTGGCCAATAGAAAAAATGTTTGATGCCTATCAAAATATTTGGTTTTGCGGGTTAGCCGCTTCCGGAAAAACAACTGTTTTAAGGTTGGTCAATCAATCTTTGGGCAAAAAGGTAAATTACTTGAATGATTCATTGGAAATGGTTGAGTTTATTAAACGTGATGTTGAACAAAAACATCACCACAAACCGACCCCAGATAGTTTTGTCTTGAAAGATTCAGAGCCAGTTTATTATTCTGTAGCTCAGCTGGTTGAAAAAGCTCAACTTTCAGATAAAAACAAAGTAATAGAAATTTCCAGAGGTTTTGATGAACAAGGCGTAGTTGATTTTTCTTATCACCACTTGTTTTCTCAATTATCTGAAAACCTAAAAAAAACATCGTTATTTGTTTATATCTATTCACCGGTTGAAGCAAGAAGACAGAGGAATCAACAGCGACCACCTCTCAGTAAAGATGCTACTGTGTTTGAGTCTTTCTTTTGCCCGAACGAAGCTTTTGAGCGGTTCTTTGTTCATGATGATTTTTTACAGGCAGTTCATAAATATCCAGTCAATGTTTTGTTTATTCCTAATATCTTTGATTTAGATTATCTTAAGGATAAAGTAGAAAAATTATTTTTAAGAACTTATGTTGAGCCAACCAAGAAATAAAATAATTGAATTATTGAATCGGTTTGAAACTAGTGATTCTAGAGAATTAGCTGACGTTAAAAAAATTAAAGAGTTGATAACCAAGCATGAAAATATTTTTATTAGAGATTGTTTAGAGGCTCATTTGACTGGCTCGGCATTGGTGGTTAATCCAAAAACCAAAAAAATACTTTTACACAATCATAAAAAACTCAATAAATGGTTACAGTTTGGTGGGCACGCAGATGGGGAGACTAATTTAGCGAAAGTAGCAATGAAGGAGGCAGAGGAAGAAAGTGGTTTAACTGATTTAGAGTTTTATATAGATACTCCGATAGATATAGAAGTACAACTTATTCCAGAGAAAAATGGTGTTCCAGCTCATCTGCACCTGGATTTTCGTTATTTGATTTTTACCCAAGCAGAAAACTTGCCCAAGCCAGAAGAACATGAATCACAAGACTTAAAGTTTCTTAGTTTTTCAGAAGGATATGAATTAGGTGATAAACTAGATTATGCTTTGATGAGATTAATTAAAAAAGCAGAAAGACTTATTTAAATTAATATGTTTGAACACACTCCGCAAGCTAATCCTGAAGCTATTAAACACAACTTTTTACAAGCTTTAGAAAAAGAATTGAAAGGTTTTGATTACGAGGTGGTGATAGAAAGTGGTGTTGGTTTGGTAGTGTCATGGGGAAGTACCGTTAAAAAAGAAGATTCAGTAGAAATTACAAGTAAGCTTTACGCTGTTGCCAGAGGCTTAGGGGTTGAGGTCGAGACGTTTCTTGCTGGAATTCAAAAACATCCTTCAAGAATAAGATTTGGTTTTTCTGGAGCCAAAGTTTATGGCTTATTTCTTTTATTTGATGATAATAAAAAAATTCAACCTGAATCAGATTGGCAAATCGCACAATCTGAAGATGAAACAATTTTATCTGTTGGTCTCAACCAAGTTTCGCCACTTACAAGAGTAGATGGTTTTTTGACAACCTACGCCAGGATGGTTGCTTTTGCCAAACAAAAATTTAGTGGTGATAAGTTTGCTATTAGGTTTGGTTTAGCTCATTTTAGTCAAGATTTATTAAAACTAGAGTTCAAAAAAACTTTACAAAAAGATTAAAAGATGAATATCTGTATCTTTGGTGACAGTATTACCTGGGGAGCTAAACTACCTTTTAGAATTGGTTGGGCAAATTTACTGCGTAACCATTTAGAAAAGGTCAGTGATGAGTTTTTTTCTGTTTATGATTTGGGGATAGATAAAAATACTTCAACAGATTTGCTCCAACGTTTTGTTAATGAAGCTGAGGCCAGAAAACCGGAAGTGATTATTTTTGCGATTGGGACTAATGATGCTGCTTTTATCAAAACAAAAGCTCAGCCAATTACAGCGTCAAGTGTTTTTAAAAGTAATTTAAAAAAATTAAGTGATTTAGCTCAAAAATATACTTCTAGAATTATTTTTGTTGGTTTGGCCAAAGGTGATGACCAAATAACTAACCCTTTGCCTCAAAGTACGACTGGAAAGAGTTACGATAAAGCGAATCTTAATCAGTACTCACAGGTAATAAAAGAAGTTTGTGAAAAAGAAAATTTTACCTTTATTGATTTACAAGCTATTTTGACTGATACAGACTTTGCTGATGGTTTACATCCCAATGTGGTTGGTCATGAGAAAATTTTTCAAGCTGTTGCTGAAAAACTAGATATTATTCTGGATGTTGATACCAAAAAGAAATATGCCGTAGTTAACCAACGGGATGAAGTAGTTGCCGAAAAACTAAAAGAGGCAGTAGCAGAAAAAGATATTTTTAGGGTCTCAAGTTTGTGGTTAAAGAATCAAACAGGTGAAGTATTGTTAGCTCAAAGAGCTTTTCATAAAAAGAATGATCCAGGAAAATGGGGACCAGCGGCTGCCAGTTTTGTGGAGAGTGACCAAACTTATGAACAGGCGATAGTTAAGGCTGCTGAAAATGAACTAGGTTTAAAAAACTTAGCTTTAGAGAAAAAGACAAAGTTGTTTTTATCCGGAGACAATCAATTTTTTTGTCAGTGGTTTATAAGTTCAGTAGAGAATAGTGAAATTAATTTTAATAAAAATGAAATCGCTAAGATTAAGTGGTTAAAGCTTGAAGAGTTGAGACAGTGGTTCACTAAAGAGCCTCACTTGTTTGTTCAAGATTTTGCTAAGTATTTGCAATTATTTTCTCAATAATTTTTTCTAAACATCAAGTACAATACAACTTATGTCTTTATCAATTGGAATTGTTGGTTTACCTAATGTCGGTAAGTCTACTTTATTTAATGCTTTATTGAAAAAACAGGTAGCACTGGCTGCTAATTATCCTTTTGCGACGATTGAACCCAATAATGGGATTGCTGAAGTACCAGACAAAAGATTGGCTGTATTGGCAGAAGTAGTTAAAACTACGGTGATTAAACCAGCCGTGGTGGAGTTTACTGATATCGCTGGCTTAGTAAGAGGTGCTTCTAAAGGTGAAGGACTTGGCAATCAATTTCTTTCTCATATCAGAGAAACCGATGCCATATGTCATGTGCTGAGAGCTTTTAGTGATAAAAATGTGATTCGTGAAGGAGCAGTCTCTCCAGAAGAAGACTTGGAGACAATTAGAACTGAGTTACAATTAGCTGACTTAACGACTTTGGAAAAACAAAAACCACCAAAGGGAGGAGTAAACAAAGAATTATTTATTCGTTGGGAGTATGTCCAGAAGTTCCAAAAAACTTTGGCAGCAGGTCGAATGTTAAGTGTAGATATGGCAACTTATGGTGATGAAAAAAATGCAGTTAAATATGCTAGAGAGCTTAATTTATTAACCTCTAAACCAGAAATTTTTGTGCTTAATGTTGATGAAAATGTCTTGAAAGTTGAACTTACCAAAGCAAACGAGTGGGCAAAAAAGTTGGCAGTCAAAGCTGAACAAATTGTGTTAGTTAGTGCCAAAATCGAGAGTGAAATTGCGGTTTTATCGACTGAAGACCAAGAATTATATTTGGCTGAGTTGGGTTTAACAGAGAGTGGACTGGAGCGATTAGCTAAAGTTGCCTACCAAACTCTAAAACTACAGAGTTTTTTGACTGCTGGTGAAAAAGAAGTCAGAGCTTGGACCATTAGGCAAGGGATGACTGCCCCAGAAGCAGCGGGGGTAATTCATACTGATTTTGAAAAGCATTTTATTAAGGCCAAAGTAGCTAATTATGATGATTTTGTTAATTCAAATGGTTGGCCTGGATTGAAAGACGTTGGTAAAGTAAGACAAGAAGGTCGGGATTATATAATGCAAGAGGGTGATGTGGTAGAGTTTATGATCGGCAAATAACTTTCTCATAAAATCTGCTATAATACACCCCTAGTAAAAACTTGGTTCCCTCTCTAGTTAGGTAAACAGAGGGCTCACAGCGAAAGGAAAACATGAAGCTGAAGACCGAAACCAAGACTAATACTTACGAATTGACCTATTTGGTCTCTGGAGGTTATACCGACAGCGAACTCAAAAAAGTTCAAGAAGAAGTCTTAGCATTGGTCAAAAAATATAAAGGAGAAGTTATCTCCGAAACAATGTGGGGTAAAAAACCCTTAGCTTATGCAGTTCGTAAAGCTGGCAAATCTTATGATGAAGCTTATTACGTTCACCTTAGATTGAGTTTAGTTGCAGAACAAGCTCCAGAATTTGAACAAGGAGTTTATCTTCATAACTCAATTATTCGACATCTCATGGTAGTAGGTAGTAGCGAGGCAACAGAGGTACAAGCCTCACCAGAAAATTAAGATAGGGAAAAGTTACTTTTGTGTCATTTTGGCAAGTTAAACTAAAAACCATTAATAGACACAAAAGAGCGAAAGGAAAATATGTCAGTTAGATCTTTAAACAAAGTTATGCTTATCGGAAATCTTACCAGAGATCCAAATCTTCGTTTTACGCCAAACAGCACCGCTGTTTGTTCTTTTGGTTTGGCTACCAATCGATCATGGACTTCAGCTGAAGGTGGCGAGAAACAAGAACGAGTTGATTTTCATAACATCGTTGCTTGGTCAAAATTAGCTGAGATTTGTGGTCAGTTACTTCACAAAGGTGACAAGGTTTACGTTGAAGGTAGAATTCAAACTAGAGATTGGAAAACCGAAAGTGGTGAAGATAGACGGGTTACCGAGATTGTGATCGATAACATGATGTTACTTAGTAATTCTAAGGGTGGTTCCACCAGTAGTGATGAGGGTAATGGAGCTGCTGCTTCAGTAGAAGAAGCAGTTGCTGAAGATCAAGTAGCAGAAGTTGAAGATGTTGCTGATGACATCCCATTTTAAATTTTAGAAGGAATGAATTATGTTAAATAAAAGAAGACCTAGAGTAACCGATTTCTCTTACGCTCGACCAGAAGAGTTGAAGAGATTTGTCACCGAACAAGGCATGATTGTGCCACGTTCAAAGACTGGTCTAACTCAAAAACAACAACGTCGTTTGGAAAAGGCAATCAAGAGAGCTAGACACTTAGCCTTGTTGCCATTTACTCAAACCGTCTAAAAATTTGTTTTAGTTTTGAAAGTAATTAATTCCGCACCATAAGAGGTGCGGAATTTGTTTGGGGTGGATTTTTTGACATTTTAAGTTGAGGTTGCTATGCTTTTTCTTAAAGGTGAGCAAATGTTGCTTGCAAGAAAAGAGCGTGTGGTCCAGATTTTGCTTATAAGTCTGGAAAACGAGGAAGAGGGGTTGCTTTGAAAGGCAACAATCGGGCTTTTTTTACTAACCACAAAAGAAAGCATCTGCGGAAACCCTCAGGTATGGGTATACCTCAAGAAGAAGTTTAAAACCAATCTGTAAATTTTGGGCCAAAGACAACTTCACACCCCTTCATTATTTCCCTTTATAGCTATCTACGGCGTGAACTCACTAATTTTAGTGTAGTTACTTTGTTATAGCGTTTTTAACAAATATTTTTTTGAAGGTTTTGCTTTCAAAAAAGAAGGGAACACCATGTGTGGCATTATTGGTTACAGTAGTAACCTCAACAACCAAACCCAAGTAGCAAATAAAATTATTACGGGGCTCAAGACTATGGAGTATCGTGGTTATGACTCTTGGGGCGTAGCTCTAACTACTGATCATGGTATTTTTATTGATAAAAAAACTGGCCAAATTACTGGTTTGGCTGCTAAAAACAAAAAACCTTCTTTGCTTGGGATTGGTCACACTCGGTGGGCAACTCATGGTGGCGTGACTAAGAATAATGCTCACCCTCATTTATCAATTGATGGCAGATTTGCAGTAGTACAAAATGGTATTGTTGAAAATTTTTTGCCACTCAAAGACCAACTTAAAAAACTTGGTTATAAATTTACCACCCAAACCGATACCGAGGTAATTGTACATTTACTGCACTATCAGCTACAGCAGACTAAAGACTTGAGAGTTGCTGTTAGCCAAACTTTTTTGCAGTTAACAGGCAGAAATACTTTTGTAGTTTTGGATAAATTAACCGAAACAATTATTGCTGTTCGGCAAGGTTCTCCGTTGGTAGTGGGAGTCGGTCGACAAGAAGTTTATTTGGCTTCTGACACGATGCCTTTATTGGGCAATGTGCCTGAACTAATTTATGTATTAGATGGCCAATTAGTGGAAATTAGTCATGGGAATGTGCAATTGTTTGCTGTTAAAACAGGCAAAAAACTTAATTTTAAGAAACATCTCTTGACCCAACAAGCAGAAAAGATAGATAAAGATGGCTTTCCGCACTTTATGGTCAAGGAGATTTTTGAGCAACAACACACGGTAATCGAAGCAGCTAGTTATAGTGAGCAAGATTTTTCTAAGTTGGTTAATAAAATCAAGATGGCTGACAAAGTTTATACACTGGGAGCTGGTACAGCGGCTTTTGCTGCTGGGCAAATTGCTAGGTTTTTAAGGACGGTTAGGATTAATGCTTTTGAACTTAAAGCTTATGAATCAGCAAATTATTTGCCCCTAATTACCCAAAAAGATTTGGTGATTGCGGTTAGTCAAAGTGGAGAAACAGCCGATACGTTAGCAGTTATTGAACAATTGAAAGAAAAACAAGTTGAGGTGGCTAGTATTGTTAATATGGTTGGTTCAACTTTGACCAGATTTTCTGATTACCAATTTTTTTCCAGATCAGGTCCAGAAATTTGTGTTGCTTCCACTAAAGCTTATACGTCTCAGTTGGTTTGGGGTTATTTATTAGCTCAAACAGTCATGGGAAAATATGATCAAGCTCAACAAAATATTCGTCAACTGGCTGACCAACTTCAAGCATACTTTTCAGATCACCACCACCAAACAGTATTTAAAAAACTAGCTCAACAATTAGCCAATCAAGAACACGTCTTTGTTTTGGGTAAAAATCAACATTTTTATACTGCTTTGGAGGGTGCTTTAAAAGTCAAGGAGATCAGTTATAAGCACTTTGAAGGTTTTTCAGCTGGAGAACTAAAACATGGGGTAATCGCTTTGATTGAAAAAGGCACTTTTGTAATTGGTATTGTGGGAGGAGATATTCAGGAACAACATGAAGTTATTAGTGCTTTGGCGGAAGTTAAGGCTAGAGGTGCTAAGGTAGTCGGTATTGCTCAAGAAAACAATGATTTTTTTGATGTGCATTTGGTTGCACCTGAACTTGGGGAACTTGACCCAATTACTAAGGTCATTCCTTTTCAGCTTTTGGCTTACTACTTGGCGATTAAATTAGGTAATGACCCTGATAAGCCAAGAAATCTAGCTAAAAGTGTGACGGTCAAATAAATTTCTCTGTACCTGATGAGGCTGAAGGGTTACAATAAGTCGTTCATATGAAATCAATTACTTTACCCAAAAAAAATCAGATTTTTAATCTGCAAAACCTACTCAATACAGTGGTGGTTATTTTATTGTTGTGGGTGGGAGCGCTAATTGGTTTTCAATTCTCTAAAACAGGTAAATTGCCATTTGGTTTGGAAAAAATTGCATTTATTTCAAGCTCAATTTCCAAAGAACAAATCAGGCAGTCTTCAAGGTTAACCGGTGACCCCAAGCCACAGGATGATACTGTTAACTTTAATACCTTTTGGGAAGTTTGGGGTTATTTGGAAAAGGAATACTTAGAACCGGAAAAACTTGATGCCGAAAAAATGGTGCATGGGGCAATTGCTGGCATGACTGCTTCTTTGGGTGATCCCTATACAGCCTATTTGCCTCCAGAGGATAATCAACGCAATGGAGAAGATTTGGCTGGTAGTTTTTATGGAGTGGGTATTGAGCTTGGTTATATTGATAACACCTTGGCAGTAGTGGCTCCGTTAGATGATAGTCCAGCACAAAAAGCTGGGGTAGAAGCTGGAGACTTGATTATTCATGTTGAAGATAAGAAAACTGGATTGGATGAAGATACGACTGGTTGGTCTTTAAACAAAGCAGTTAATAGTATCCGAGGTGGCAAAGGAGAGCCAGTTACTCTAACTCTTTATCGACTTACTGATAAAGAAAGAGGCCCTTTTGAGATAGAGATCATCAGAGATGAGATTGTTGTCAAATCAGTAGAGTTAGAGTTTGTTGAACATGCTGGTAAAAAAGTTGCTTATCTTAAATTAACCAGATTTGGTGAAAGAACTGAAGCTGAATGGAACGACGCTGTCGAGAAGATTTTGGCCAATAAATCGACTCTCTCAGGCATAGTATTGGATGTCAGAAATAATCCAGGTGGGTTTTTTGATACCTCAATTACTGTTGCTAGTGAGTTTTTTAAGAGTGGAATAGTTGTTTCTCAAAAAGGTAAGGTTCAGACTAGAGATTTTAGTGCCAAAGGTAAGGCTAGATTAGTCGGTATACCAACGATTGTCCTTGTTAATAAAGGCAGTGCTTCTGCTTCTGAAATTGTCGCTGGAGCTTTAAAGGATAATGTTGGGGCAAAGTTGGTAGGAGAAAGAACTTTTGGTAAGGGGACTGTCCAGGATAGAAGAGAACTATCTAATGGTGGAGGGGTGCATATCACGATTGGTCGTTGGTTAATGCCAGAAGGAGAATGGATTCATGAGGAAGGCATTCCAGTGGATGTTGAAGTAAAAAATGATCCTGAAACAGAGCAAGATGAAGTGTTGTTAAAGGGTATCGAATCTTTATAAAGACATGACTGCCAAACCAAAGTATTCAAGAAATATTTTCATTTCTTGGTTGTTAGTGTTTCAATGGGAACTTTATTTTCCGATTGCTATCTGGATATTTTATTTTTTACAGTTTCTTGATTTTAAAGAAGTCGCTTTAATTGGTGCTGCTACGACCATTGCCGGGAGTTTATTAGAGATTCCCACTGGGGCCATTGCTGATGTGATTGGCAGAAAGAAAACCCTAATCTTGTCAAGAGTTTTTGGCGCAATTTCTTTTTTACTGATTATTGTGGGAAAGACTTTTTGGTGGTTTTTAGTAGCTAGATTGATTCAAGGTTTATCCCAAGCCTTATGGTCTGGGGCATTAGAGTCTTTGCAATATGACACCCTTAAAGATGAAAAAAATGAAGGGCTCTTTGTTCAAGTAGTGGCAAAGAATGAAACTTTTAGTTGGTTGGCTTTATTTATTTCTGCAATCTTGGGAGGGTGGATGTTTGATCTAGATCCAACCCTACCTTATGTGGTTACTCTAGTTTTTACGTTGGTGGCACTAGGCTTAAGTTTCTTTTTAGTTGAGCCAAAAGTAGATTCACAAGTTTTTTCTTTTAAAACATACTTAAAACAAAACTTAACTGGTTTTAAAGAACTTTTTGCTCAGAAAAAAAACCGCTCAATTACTTTCATTTTAATTACTATTGCGGCAGGTTATGTGATTGCAGCTAAAATCTTGGGAATCTCTCAAGCTAGAGAATACGGTTTGGGTGGTAAAGAAGTCGGCTTATTGTTTGGTTTTGGCTATTTGGTAGCAGCTTTGGCAGCTCATTATTATCCCAAATTGAGGGCTAAGTTCTCTGCAGGAAAATTGGCTGTTTTGGCTTCATTATTTTTGGTGGTTTCTTTCTTGGGCGCCAAATGGGTGGGAGTAATTGGGGGCATGTTTTTGATTTTTATCAGAATTAGTAGCTCGACTACTTTTAATAATTCGAAATCTTTATTATTAAATGAGTTTATTGACTCAAAAAACCGAGCGACTGCTTTATCAACAATGGCGTTATTATCTGATTTACCATTTGTTTTATTAGCTTATTTTATTGGTGACATGATTGAACAAAGTTCACCGAATGAGTTTGCGTGGATTCTGGGGTTAGTGATGGTTGGATTGTTGGTGCCACAATTAATCAGATATAAACAACTGTCTTCATTGGGTAAATTGACTTAAAAAAACCACTTATTAAAGTGGTGTATTTATATGAGCGGGAAGCCCCGCTGTCAGTTGATACCGACAGCGAGACTTCTGATTCACACTCGATTTGCTTTACGGGACCATGCCCTTGAGGATGATTGTAATCATTTTCAAGGCAAAGTACATTAGGTCTTCAGTGACCTTGTAGGCATTGCTAGAAAACCATTGTTCTGTGGTTAGGTTTTTGGCAAATTCGCTGATTTTGTCAGCTAGTTGCCTGAAAATGTCCACAAAGTCCCACGGCTTGCAAGGACCATCAGACCGGTTGATGTTGGACTCGAACATCTTGTGTTGCCACTGGTTCCCGTCCCACCACATCAGATGGGTGAACAGGTTCATGTGACACATGCTGGATAAACCGATATATGTCAGGGTAAAGGTCGAGCCAGCCGGCCCTTTGAAGGTCTTTTGGTCCATTCCGATGTTGGCAGTTGCTGTCAACGGAATGGTTGACGCGGTTGCGTACAACTTATTCCACTCAGCATTTGCCTGTTCCCAGCTGGTAAGGCTGGGGATTTCGCCGGTCAGTGAATAGGTTGTGGTGACGACCCCTTCATACCCAAGGACAATGACCTGGGTTTCCGGAGTCAACGCTTCCATTTCCCAACTCGCCACTTTCGCGGCGTAGGTTTCTGAAGTGGCGATGTACGCGTAGGTGGTACCTACGCCGAACGCATACCCCAGACCGATTAAAGTTGGACCCAGCCAGGACAAGGAAGGCAGGGCTACAGATTCAGGAGTGGCAATTTGCCAGGTGTTCTGCCGGATGGCGTAAACCGTGGCCAAGCCCATGGACTGGGATAGTTCTGCCACCGTCATGGTTTTGGCTGTCGGTTTGAGATAGCGAACGACGCAGTACGCGCCTCGCTCTTCGTAGGTCATTGCTGTGTAAGCGATGGCTTCGATACAAGCCGAGACCATTGGGTCGCCAAAATACGGTTTCAGGTCGGCGTAGACATAAACGCCGGCCGGATGATCAACTGAGCCTTCAGGGAGAACAGAGGAGGATTCGACATTACCGGTCGCGGGAGTAACCGGGGCAACGCCAGTAGGGGCACAGGCGGAGAGCAAAAGGGCAAAAGCAAGGAAGAAGATCCCTGCAGTTTTAAACTGTTGTTTCATGATTGAAATACCTTTTTGGTTTTTTAGTCGGACTTCCAGGTTACACTGACTGTGGTCTGGCCGAATAGCTAGATCTCAGCGTCCGCTTTATTGAAGACAATGAAAAAACTTAGATTTAAATGAAATAAAAAATATAATAAGTAATAGTCATTTAAAAATCTATAAGTTAGAAAAACATCCTCTTCAAGAAAAGCAGACGCTGAAATATATGGTCTGTAAAATTGTAGGAAGCAAATCGATTGTGATTTTTGGGAGTGATTAAAAGTAAAAAATCGCATTGATTCTTGGCTTAATCACAACCAATGTCTTCCTACAGCAGGATGTTAAAGAGCAGTTTAAAATAATGTCCTATAATATCATATTATTAGGACTTAGTCAAGTTGTTTAGGTCAGGAAAAGTATTAATAAAAAGTTATTTTTTATGGTTTTTTTAGCTACAGTTAGGCCAGTTTGAGTTATGGTAAGACTTTGTTGATTTTTTAGGAGAAAATGGAAGATTAGGGTGAGGAAAAGGGTTTTTTTAGTTTACTACTCACTCTGATTAGTTTCTTCTTCTGGAGCTTCTAGCTTTTGCCTCACCTCTAGCAACATTTTTTTAATGTCACCTTCAATAATAGTTTCTAAGCTATGCCAAGAAACATTAATCCGGTGATCAGTGACTCGATTTTGAGGGTAGTTGTAAGTACGAATCTTCTCAGCTCTCATGTTACGACCGATGGCTTTTCGAGCATTTCCTAAAGCAGCTTGTTTCTTTTCTTCTTCAATTTCCCAGAGTTGGGCTCTAAGTAACTCCAAAGCAATTTGGCGATTTTGAGCTTGTTTTCTCTCTTGACTGGAAGTGACGACAATTCCAGAGGGAGTATGGGTTAAACGGACAGCACTACTAGTCTTATTCACTGATTGGCCACCAGCTCCACCAGCGCGTATAAATTGCCACTCCAGATCTTCATCTCTAATCTCAATCGCATTCTCCTTAATTTCTGGCAAAACAGCCACTGAAGCTGTCGAAGTATGAATTCTACCTTGGGCTTCTGTTTCAGGTACTCTTTGAACTCGGTGAACTCCTGACTCATATTTGAATAAATCATAAGCATAAAGAGTTTCTTCACCTAACTCGATACGACCACGAATCTTGATTACCAGGTCGTCGATGTATTCCATTTTAAGGTTATTGTTCTCAATAAACCTTAGATACATGCGCAACAAATCATTGGCCCAGATTTTAGCCTCATCACCACCAGCTCCACCTCTTATTTCCAAAATAGCACTAGATTTAGAAGTATCTGTCTCACCACCCTCACTACCTTTGGAGCCTTGTAACAGCTCTTCAGCAGCGTCTTCTAAGGCTTTTTTTTGAATTTCAAGTTCAGTAATTTCTGCTTGAGCCAATTCACCTAAATCAGGATCAGTAAGTAAAGCCTGATTTTCAGCAATTTTTGTTGCTAGTTGGTTAATTTGTTCAAGATAGGGATTATGCATAGAAAAGATAAACCTCATTATACCTCTTAATTGGTAGAGAGGAGTTTAAGCCTAGTTTGATGAGCTAATTAGTGGAAGCTTTGACTTCTTCAGCAGTAGCTTTAGCTGATTGTTGAAGAGTTGATTTTTGTTCACGCAAAATCTCTTGATAAGATTTTGGTTGATTGGTTTTGTCATTAGCAGCTTTAGTTTTCTTTTTAGCAGTAGCTTGTTTATCTTGAGCCAACCTCATTTTGGCCATAAAGCGATCAACACGACCTTGACGATCAACGAACTTCATTTCACCGGTAAAGAAAGGGTGACAAGCACTACAAATATCTACAGTGATGTTTTGTTTGGTGGAACCAGTAGTAAAAGTGTTACCACAACTACAAGTAACGGTAGTGTCATGGTGCCACTGAGGATGTATATTTGTTTTCATTTTTTTCCTTAAATAAGATATCTATCTCGAAGAAAGAGATTATATCATGGACCAATTGTTTTACCAAGTCTGTCTGAATGAATCAAGTTTTTCAACACTAATAACTTTTTGTTCACCTGTTTGCATGTTTTTAATCGAGACAGTTTGGTTTTTGGTTTCTTCTTCACCCACGATAAAAACATAGGGAATTTTATTTTGATCAGCGTATTTGAATTGTTTGCCTAGTTTATCAATATTTGGGTAAAGCTCGGTTTTAATGCCCAGTTGTCTTAATTTATTTGTTACTTGTAGGGTCGTGGCGAGAGCTTGTTGGTCAAAGTTAGCCATCAAGACCTCAACGCCTTGATTTTCAGGAATGATTTGTAGGGATTGAGCCGCTTCAACCATGCGGTCAAA
>CAYSQA010000001.1:1264-52843 GCA_964433225.1 uncultured Pseudomonadales bacterium | reverse complement strand
ATACTTTGAATGATCGAAAAGACATTAACTTGGGTGTTGGCAAAAGGAGTTAAGGTTTTAATCAGAGTTTCTCGATCATTAAACTTCAAAATGACATTTTTAAAACCAACATTTTTGAAAGCTTGATAAGTACAAGTCATGATTTCAGCATCGGCTAGGGGAGAATTACTACCAAAGATATCAATATCACATTGAGTAAATTCTCTGAATCTGCCTTTTTGAGGTTTTTCTGCTCGGAAAACATTTTGAATTTGGTAACGACGAAAGTATTTTGGTAACTGGCTTTGATATTGAGCCAAAACTCTAGCGCTAGGGACGGTTTGGTCATAACGCAAGCCAATTTTTCGTCCGCCACGATCCTCAAAATTGTAGACTAGTTTGTCTGCTTCATCACCATATTTGCCAAGTAATAGGTCAGCATACTCCAGAGTTGGTGTTTCCAGTGGTTGAAAACCAAAAGTTTCAAATGTTTCGGTTACTTTGGCCATCACAAAGTTACGAGCTCTTTTTTCTGTTGGTAAAAAATCTCTAAAGCCTTTGAGGGTTTGTATTTGTGGTTTTGTCATATATTCTTTCTGTATTGTACTGATTTTTAAAATTGTTTTGGTGGCAGTTTGCCATGAAAAAACCCGCTTGGTGCGGGTATTTTAGACAATAACAACCATTACCCACACTTTAGCGGAGGGAATGATGGTGAGCTAGTTTAACAGCTACTTTTGTCATAACCAATATATCCTATAAAAAAAGATGTTATTAGTCAAGCAGATGAGAGTGTTAAAATAACAACATTCGGGCCACTAGCTCAGTTGGTAGAGCGTTGCATTCGCATTGCAAAGGTCAGGAGTTCGATTCTCCTGTGGTCCACAAATAAAGTCTCGAAAGAGACTTTTTTTTGGACCAATGATGAGAGAGGGTTCAGTTTTACGTTAGTAAAACTAGTTCACCGGCGAGTGACGAAGTCACCCGCCTAATGCATGTGAGCGAAGCGAGTCGTGGATTCTCCTGTGGTCCACACTAGTCCAAAAAGATAATACCGTTAAACATACGCTCAAGATCTTTTTTAACATTTTCATCAGGATTAGTAACTTGTTTACCAATTAAGTAAAAATGCTTATTAGTTGCAGTTGCATAAAAAATTTGACCATCAAGATTTCTACCAGAAAAAACTAACTCTAAACTAGCTTTACCCCAAAGTTTTTTTTCTAAACTAGAAACAATAGTAATTTCTTTAAGATCTTCGTTAGTTTCAAGCTCGGTGGTAATTTTATTTTTTAAATCTAAAACAGCTTTTCCATCTGGGTTATCAGTACAGTAGATAATCATTCTGCCAGCTTCGGTTGGTTGATCAGATTCAGTAAAACCAACTAACTCTATTTGCTTAAAAATATTTAGGAATGGAGTAGGGAAATCATTGCCTGCAGCTAAAGAGTAGGTTTTCCATTGAGTTAATTCGCCATTATCAGCAGTTGTTTTATATGGGGAAACTGGGACTAGGACATTACAATTTTCGTTTTTTTGGAGTTGCCAGCTTAATTTATTATCACTAACAGCCGTAGAGTTAGTGGCCTCTTCAGTTGGTTTGATGGTTATATCAGCTGGTGGAACCGGAACATTTTTAATTACTTCTTTAATCTCGACCTTACCGTTTTTTTGCATTAATAAAGCAAACTTTTGTTGAAGCAGATAGATAGAAAAGACTCCAAAGAGAATAGAAGTTAGGAAAAACATTACAGTAAAACGGAATTGGTGGGGATTTTTTTTGAATTTTTCAAGAGCTTTATCGACTTGTTTAAGCTGTTCTTCACTGAGGTTTTTTTTGAGAAAATTAAACATAATAGTTCTTATTGTAAATAGTTTAAACTTCTCTGACCATCTCGATTTCATCGTCATATTGGTTTTGCCACTTAATACTTTTTTCTTTGATTCCATATTGAATAAAGCCTAGTTTTTGATAAAGCTTAAAAGCCGGGATGTTTTTTTTATTACAAGATAGAAAGATTCTTTCAATCTTGGTTTGTTGTTTGATTTTTTCGAGTAAATAATTAAATAGTTTGCTGGCCAAACCCTGACTACGGTAGGCAGAATCTATATAGAGATTATAGAAAAAAGCGATATGTTTTTGTTTATCCAGGTAAGATTTTTCCAAGTAAGCATAACCAACCAATTCATTTTCAGCAAAGACACCATAGTAACCAAAAATAGGCTCACTAACTGCATATCTAAGTTCGGCTGAAAAAGCCGAAATAGGTTTGTTATTTTCTGCTTCAAAAGTAGCCAAGAAACTTTCAGGATTATTAGCTAGTGCTTTGAGTCTTAAGTCTTTATAAATTTGAGCATCTTGGTCGGTTAGGAGTCTGATTGAAATCATGGTTGAGTTAATTCTTGGTAGCCAGTAGTGGTTAAATAGATGGTGTTTTCAAAACGATAACCAAATTTATCTAACAGGTAAATACCTGGTTCAATGGTAAAAGTCATATTAGCCGTTAATGGTTCATTATTTAACCAAGAAATAGATGGTGGTTCATGAATATCCAAACCGATTCCATGTCCGGTGGTGTGGATAAACTCATCGCCAAAACCCTGCTGTTCAATATAGTTTCTGGCTACTTGATCTAGGTCTTTAACCAAGTGCCCATTTGGTCCGGTTGCAATTAAAGTGACTGCTTGTTGGTAAGCTTGTTTGACAATGGTTTCAATATTTAAAAATTCTTGACTTGGTTGGTCACCAAACCAAAAAGTTCTGGTCATATCAGAACGATAGCCGTTAAATTTGGCTCCAGCATCGATCAATACTGCTTGATTCTTTTCCAGTTTTTGATTGGTTGGTTGATGGTGGGGAAGAGCCCCGTTGCCACCAAAAGCCACAATAGTGGGAAAAGCTACTGTTTCTGCTCCTAATTCCATCATTTGGCCAATAATTTTTCCGGCCAGTTGTTTCTCAGTTAGGTTGGTATTTAGCCAAGCAGGAATCAGAGCAAACACTTGAGCAATGATTTGACCAGCTTGACGTTGGTTGTTTAAAGCTAGTTCATCTTTGGTTAATCTTAATTGCCAAATTAGATTGTGGGGTAAAGTTTTTAGGTTTTCTTGATTATAAATTTGTTTAAAAAAACTAAATTCTTCAGCAACTAAAGTTTTCTCATCGATCCACAGCTGATTGATTTGTTCTTGCTGACAGATAGTCTCGATTTTTTTCAAATTCGTTTGGGGAATATAGTTTAATTCAGGAAAGTTGCTCAAAGTTGGACTGAAGTTGTGGTGGAAAAGAAAAGCTTTATTAGAAGTAACTAGGAGTAGCGCCTCTCTTTCTTCAGGTACTAATTGAGGAAAACCAGTAAAATGGGTGATGTCTGTGGCTTTAGAAACTAAGTAAGCCTCATTGGCTTTTATTTTTTGTTGAACCACTTTTAGCCGTTGAGCATAAAAGTGAGTAGCCTGACTCATATTACTCTTTAGCTAATGGGGCTAAAGCTCTAATGGTAGTGGCATAAGTATCATCATCATTTTTATAGCCCACGATTAATACTTGGTCTTCTTCAATCAATTGTGCAAAAGCTGTTTCTTCGCCTTGATAGTCTTCAATCTTGGTTTGGTTGTTAATGATCACAGTTTCAATTTGCTCTCCGGTGCGTGGTTGAAAATCGATAGATTTATTTTTAATATTTTTTAGTGAACCCAGACCAACAAAAATAGGATTTGGTAGGGGTGAGTCACTAGAAATCTCGATTTTTTTTGGGTTAATGGAGTCATCTTCTAAGAAACCCAACACTAATGCCCAGTCATCAACAGAAACATTTTCGGTTTTAATTGGTTGTTTGTTTTTGACTAGTTGTACCTTTTCATTAAAAGGCACTATTCTGGTTATGCCATTAACATTAAGGGTAAAGGTAGTTTCAGAAACACGGGAGATTTGGCCAACAAAACCTCTTCTTTGGGTAGAGATATCTCCAAGCACTTTATCTATCTTGTCTTTTTTCAAATACTTTTCTTTTATATTTTGGATAGCAGGGTCAGTTGGGTCGATCTCTTCCGTTTGGGCTAAGACTGGTGTTGGTGATTTCGTCACGACAGAAAGAGCTCCTGCTATGGTTAAAGTTATAGTGAAGATGAAGGCCAAAACTTTTTTATTCATTGTTTTCCTCTTCAGCAGAGTCACTTGCTTCTGGCATTAGTGAGTCATCACTGACAACCAAGGTTCTGGTGGCCGAGATTGAGCGACCATTTTCATCCAAGACAACGACTGTAATGATGTTTGCCCCAGTTTTTAATTCCACTTCAACCGAGAAGTTACCAGAATCATCTGAAGTAGTAATGTTTTCTTGGTTGCCTACTAAGACCACGACAAAACTATTTTCTAAAGTCGTACCAGAAACACTGACTGTGTTTTCATTTTGCACAATTTCATTTTCTGGGCTGTGAATGACTAATTCTCCAGCAAATTGTTGATCGGGAGCTGGGGTTAAAGCCAGTTCTTTTTGATCTTGGTTTGTTTTTTGTGAAATGCCGGTTTTAGCCTGGTAAACACCGTAAGTGATAAACAGGCCCAGCGACAAACCAATCAAAATAGCGATAATAATTTCTTTTTTCATGAGCTCATACTTTTACAAAGAGTATAAAACGTATTATAAATGATTTGTCACGAATGGTATCATCAATACACTAAATAAGTGAAAGTATCTTATTTTTAAATATATTTAACAAAAAGGGGAATTTAATGATTATTACTTATCACGGTCATTCTTGTTTCAAGTTAAAAGGTAAAACTGGGACTGTTATTACAGATCCTTATAGTGGGGTTGGTTTTACCATGCCTAGTCTGAGTGCCGATATTGTCACGATTTCTCATGATCACTATGATCACAATAACGCCAAGGATGTTGTTGGTACGGCTAGAAGAAAACGACCTTTTGTAATTGAGCATTTGGGCGAGTATGAAGTAGGGGGCGTGTCTGTTTTTGGCACTAAGTCTTTTCATGATGGAGAGGCCGGGACCAAAGCTGGATTAAATCGAATCTATGTAATTGTGATTGATGGAATTAGAGTTTGTCACCTTGGAGATTTAGGACATGAGTTGGATGAAAATTTAGTTAAAGAGATTGGTGATATCGATGTTTTACTATTACCTGTTGGTGGTGTTTATACCATTAATGCTAAACAAGCTGTTGCTGTTGCCAAAGCCTTGGAACCAAGTTTTATTGTGCCAATGCATTATAAAACCACTGCTCACAACCAAGAAAAATTTGGTGAGCTTCAAGAGTTAAGCGAGTTTATTAAAGAATTTGGAGTAGAGAATGTCGAAGAGATTGACAAACTTAAAGTTGAAAAAGAGCGTTTGCCAGAAGAAAAAGAATTAGTGATCATTCAACGGACTTAAATAAACTTAGAGTGAAATAACTAAAAAACCCAAATTTATCAATTAAATTCTTCTTGATTCTTATTAGGAGAATGGTACATTGAAGACGATGAGTAGTGTTGTCGCAAAATTACCCCCTCATGACCTAGAAGCTGAACGTTCAGTTTTGGCTGCGGTATTAATCGATCCAGATGCAATTGTTAAAGTGACTGAGTTTTTGGAGCCAGAGAGTTTTTACCAACCCAAACACCAACTTATTTTTGAAGCGATGCGCGATCTTTATGAAAAAAGAGAGCCGATTGATGTCATTACTTTAACTGCTCAGCTAAAAAAGAAAAAACAACTAACTAAAATTGGTGGTGCCTCTGAATTGGCAGAACTTTCTAATATTCTTTCAACCGCGGCTAATGTAGTTAACTATGCTAAGTTGGTTCAGGAAAAAAACGTTAAAAGAAGATTAATTAGTCTTAGTAGTGAGATGAGTGAGTTGGCCTTTGATGAATCAAAAAATGCTAAAGATATTTTGGATTTGGCAGAACAAAAAGTGTTAAATGTTTCTCAGGCTCATTCAGCTAAAGATTTTATTCCCCTCAAGGATACCTTGGTGGAGAGTTTTGATCGGATTGATGAACTGCAAAAGAGTGGAGGAGAGTTAAGAGGAGTTCCCACTGGTTTTCAAGATTTGGATAGAGTTTTGGCTGGTTTACAGCCTTCTAACTTGATTATTTTAGCGGCTAGACCTGGGACTGGTAAAACTGCTTTTTCACTTAATATTGCCCAAAATACATCAGTGCTTTCCAAAAAAAAAGTTGGCATGTTTTCTCTAGAAATGAGTAAGGAAGAGTTGGTTGACCGTCTATTAGTTTCTCAAGCTGACATTGATGCTTGGAAACTGAAGACAGGTAGATTAGATCAACAGGATTTTTTAAAACTCTCGGATGCGATGGGAGTGTTGGCTGATGCTCAGATTTTCATCGATGATACCCCTGGTATGAGTATTTATGAGATGAGGACTAAAGCCAGAAAATTAATGACTGAACATAAGATTAATATGTTAGTTGTTGACTATTTACAGTTAGCTCATGGTAGAACAAAAGATAATCGTGTTCAGGAAGTGGCGGAGATTTCTCAAGGTTTGAAAAACATTGCTCGTGAATTAAGAATCCCAGTATTGGCTTTATCTCAGTTATCTCGTGCAGTTGAGAGTAGAGGTGAAAAAGCACCCCAATTATCTGATCTCCGTGAGTCTGGGTCTATTGAACAGGACGCTGATGTAGTGATGTTTTTGTATCGTAAAGATGATGATATCCGTGAACAAGTTACTTTAAAAATTGCCAAACATAGAAATGGGGCCTTAGGTGAAGTAGAACTCTTCTTTAGGGGTGATCGGGTTCGTTTTTATGGTATGGAAAAGAAAATGGGTGGTTAACCAGCAGTAAAGCCAAACAGTAAATAAATTAGTCCTCCAGTTAGTACAGTAAAGAAGAAGAAAAAGCCTAAGTTAGATTTGAGGTCTTTGAGTGATTTATCTGGATCTGGTTTATCCATACTGACAATGACGACCAAAGCAATGCCTAACCAAATTAAGCCTCTGGTAACAATTGACCAGACGCTATCAATAGCAAAAGCCTGCTGAAGAATCTCTTGTAGAACTTCCATCGTTATTACTATGAAGAGATTTGGGCAAAAAAGCAAGATTATTTCAGTCTAGATAAGAATGTAGTATAATTGCCGTCTTCAGAGTAGAGAAGCCGAGGTGGCGGAATTGGTAGACGCGTGGGTCTCAAAAACCCATGAAGGCAACTTCGTGAGGGTTCGATTCCCTCCCCCGGCACAAACAAAAAAACACCGATAGGTGTTTTTTTATTTGTCCTGGAGGAATAGGGAAGAGTGCCAGCTGAATGAAATGAAGCTGGTTCACCATCAAACGAGCTTTTTGTTATGATATAGCTAAGTATGTGGCCAACGATTTTTACTATTGGTAGTTTTGAGCTTTCCACTTTAAGTGTGATTTTGTTCTTAGGCTTTTTTGTGACTGGCTTTACTTTTTGGCGACGAGGTAAAGAAGAGCATTATTCTGAGATTCAGTTATTCGATGGCTTTTTACTATCTTTTTTAGTTGGTTTTTTGGGATCTAGAGCTAGTTTTATTATTTTTCATTGGGATAGATTTGGTTTGGACTTATTTCAGTGGTTAAACTTTATTGGTAATCCAGGTTCTCATAAATTAGTGTTATTGGTTGTTTCTACTTTATTTTTAAATAATTTTGCTAAAAAGAAAAAGTGGGATAACTACGAAGTTTTAGATTTTTGGTCTTTGTCTTTGACAATGTGGATGATAGTGACTAGTTTAGGAGAGTTTTTGGCTGGTAATGCCAGAGGTTATCTGACTAATAGTTTTGTTGGGGTGATTTTTCCTGGTGCAATCGATAAAACTCATCCAGTTCAGCTTTATTCTTTGGTTTTCTTTTTGCTGTTACATTTGTATTTAACTTGGGCAGAAAATAACTACCGCACCTTTGATTGGTATCGTTTGGGCAAAAAAGCCGCTCAAACCGGATTTATGATTAGTAACTTTTTTATCTTTTTAGCTTTGTTTTCTTCAGTGATGCTGCTTTTTCGTTTACCAGAGTTTGTAATGATGGGTAAAACACTAGATTTATGGCTTTATTTAGTGATTTTTTTCTTTGGAATAAAGACATTATTAGCCAGATCAGACAAGCCTTTATTACCGGTTGCTTTAAAAGAAAAATTGTTTAAAAAAAAGAGAAAAGACCAGCTTGAATGAAGAAGCTAGCTCCTTTAATTAAGTTGAGTGCGATTTTTCTTTTTTTGGTTTTGGTTGATCAACTAACTAAGTTGATTTTTCCGATTACGCATATTAATAGAGGGATAAGTTTTGGGTTAGCAAGTGGTTTAGAGCCGTGGTTACTGGTGATTTTATTAGTTGGAGTTTGGTTTGCGATTGAGTTTATCAGCAAAACTCAGTTTTTCTTAAGAAGATTAATGTCAACCTTTTTTTTTGCTGGAGCAGTGAGTAATTTATTTGATAGATTGTTTTTGGGAGGAGTGAGAGATTGGTGGCAATGGCCAATTTTTAATTTTAGTAATAATCTAGCAGATGTCTGGATAACAATTGGGTTATTAGGCATAATATACTTTGAAATATGGAACAAGAAATAAAAATAATTTTTGAGGATCAAGATATTTTAGTAGTGGATAAGCCAGCTGGAGTAGTGGCTAATCAGGCCGATTCAGTTAAACAACCTTCACTTCAAGCTTGGTTTAGTAAAAAATATCAAAGTACTTTTCCAAGTGATTGGCAGGTTTGTGTTCCCGAAGATTTTTCTGCTGAGTTTGGTAAACCAACAGAAATTTTTACTCAACGTCAGGGTTTAGTTCACCGATTAGATAAAAACACCAGTGGAGTAATGGTCTTTGCCAAGCATCCTGGTAGCTTAGTCAATTTATTGGCTCAATTTCGTCAGCGAAAAACTTCTAAACAGTACTTGGCTTTAGTGCATGGAACTTTTCGAATCCCAAAAGGAACGATTACTGCTCCTTTGGCTCGGGCCAGGGTAGACAGAAGAAAATTTGCGGTTGATGTCAATGGTAGAGCTGCAGAAACTGATTATGAGGTGGTGAAGAGTTTTGGTGGCTTTACTGCTGATTTTTATAACCAATTTTCAGTAGAACAACAGAAAATTTTAAGACAAGCTGAGCGCTTTTATAACCAAGGTTTTGCTTTAGTTAGGTGTTGGCCTAAAACGGGAAGAACTCACCAAATCAGAGTTCATTTAGCTCATGAAAATCATCCCTTGGTAGGAGACGTAACCTATTTGGGAAAGAAAAGAGCCAAAGTTGATCCATTATGGTGTTCAAGACATTTTCTTCATGCAGAAACTTTGGAGTTTTTTCATCCCAGAACTAATAACTTAGTAAAGTTTTCTGCAAAATTACCAGTAAATTTGAATCAAGTAGTAGCTTTTTTACAAGAAAAATAAAGGTAGCCTATGAATTTTGCCAAAATTAATTTTAATCATGATCCAATTGATTACATTGCCCCTACTTGGAATGAAATGAGTGAATTAGCTTTTGTGATTGCTCAGCAAATGGCAAAACAAAAAATTACCGCCGACCGCATTGTAACTTTGGCCAAAGGTGGGTGGCCAATGACTAGATCCTTGGTTGATTTTACTGGGATTAATGAGGTAGCTAGTGTTGGGGTGAAGTTTTACAAGCCAGAGATAGGCCAGCGGTTTGAACAGCCTGAAATTTACCAAGATTTACCGATTTCAATCAAAGGTGAAACTGTAATTTTATTTGATGATGTGGCTGATACTGGCAAATCGTTAGAATTTACCAAACAACATTTATTAAAGCTTGGAGTTAAAAACGTTGTCGTTGCTACTTTGTTTTATAAACCTCACTCTGTATTGAAACCTGATTTTTATGGAGCAGAGACTTCTGCTTGGATTATTTTTCCTTATGAATCGAGAGAGTCTTTTAGCTTTTTTAATCATAAATGGACCCAGGAAGGTTTGACTGAAACAGAAATTGACGAGCGGATGGTGAAACTTGGATCTCAGAGAAATTGGCTGGCAGAATACAGAAAAACAAGTTAGAATGATCACCATCATGATTAAGTCTAGACTTTCATTTCTTTCCAGCTTATCTACTTGTTAATTTTGTCGTTGGTAATTACAAGTAGAAGTGTATTCTAAAAAGAAAGTCGTTATTCATGAAAAAAGATCAAGTTTTTTCCTTAGTAGAAAAAGAGTGTCAACGTCAACAAGCAATGATTGGCTTGATTCCGTCTGAAAATCACATCTCTCCAGAAGTGTCAGCAGTTCTGTCTAGTTGTTTATCTAGTAAATATGCCGAAGGTTATCCCCACCGTCGTTATTATGAGGGTAATCAGATTATTGATGAGCTGGAGTTACTGGCTCAAGATAGATTAAAAAAATTGTTCAAAGTACCTCATGTTAATGTACAACCATATTCTGGTTCACCAGCTAATGGAGCGATTGAGTTTGCTTTGTTAGAACCTGGAGATACTTTAATGGGTTTGGCTTTATCTGGTGGTGGACATTTAACTCATGGTCATCCTCAAGTAACTTTTTCTGGTAAATATTTTAATTCAGTTCAATATGACTTAGATAAAAATGCCAGAATTGATTTTGTTCAGGTTAGAGAGTTAGCTCTCAAACATCAACCAAAGCTTATTATTGCTGGCAATACGGCTTATCCTTTTGAGTTAAACTTTGCTAAGTTTAGAGAAATCGCTGATGAAGTCGGAGCTTGGTTATTAGCAGATATTTCGCATGTAACTGGTTTGGTCGTGGCTGGTGAGCATCTTTCTCCCGTACCTTATGCAGATGTAATCATGTCTACTACACATAAAACTTTTCGTGGTCCTAGAGGGGCAATGATCTTAGTTACTCAACGAGGTTTAGATCGTGATCCAGACTTAGCTAATAAAATCGATAAAGCAGTTTTTCCTGCTTTACAAGGTGGTCCTCACAACGCAACAACAGCCGCGATTGCTATTGCAGCAGCCGAGGCTGCTAAACCAGAATTTAAGAAATATGGTCAACAAGTGAGAAAAAATGCTCAAGTTTTGGCCACGGCTTTAAAAACTGAAGGCTTAAAATTGGTCGGCGATGGTACAGAAACTCATTTAATGCTACTTGATTTGACTAATTATGGTGATGGCATGGGCTTACAAGTGGCTTTCGCCATGGATGTAGCTGGAATTTATGCTAACAGAAATACTATTCCTCATGAACCTTGTTCACCTTTTTATCCATCTGGAGTTAGATTGGGAACACCGTTGGTTACCACTAGAGGGATGAAAGAAAACGAAATGAAGAAAATTGCTAGTTGGATAGCTAAGGTAGTTAAAGAAGTTAAGGACCACCAGTTGCCAACCGATAGAAAGGCAAGACAGGTATTTATTAAACAATTTAGAGCCGAAGCAAAACAGAACAAAAACCTCCTAGCTATTAGGAAAGAGGTAGAGGCTTTTGCTCAACAGTATCCACTTTTTACTTGGGACTAAGTTATGACAAACTACCAAACTTTTATTAACAACTCTTTAGTTGAAGCTAGCAATATAGCCACTGCTCACTTTGGTCAGGTTTCATCAACCGTCAAAGCTGATGATCCCAATCAAGTTCTAACCGAGGCTGATTTGAAGATTGGTAAGTTTTTAGTTGACCAAGTAAAACAGAGGTATCCAAGTTTTAATGTGATCGATGAAGAGGCTGGGGTAATTGACAAAAACTCTAATTTTACTTGGGTCATTGATCCTATTGATGGCACCAGTAATTTTGCTCAAGGCTTACCCCATTATGGAGTAATGATAGGCTTACTAGATCAAGGGGAGCCAATTGCTGGCGGAGTGGCCTTACCTGCGTTTTCAGAAATCTATGTAGCCGAAAAAGGTCAAGGCGTATGGTTGAATGGCAACCAAATTACTCTGGTTTATGATAAAAAACTGGCTGATTCTCTAATTAGCTACGGAATTGATGGTCACCCGAACCAAAGAGATAAAACTCATCAAGAAATGAGACTTTTAGAAGGGTTGGTTTTGAGCACCAGGAATATTAGAAGTTCTAATAGTGCCTATGATTTTATGATGGTTGTTGCCGGAAAGTATGGAGCTTATTTAAACAAATCAAGTAAGATCTGGGATAATGTTGCTCCTCAAGTGATGATTGAAGAAATGGGTGGTAAGTATACAGATTTTTCTGGTGAAAGACTCAGTTATGATCAGCCACTAACAAGAGTTGATGAAAATTTTGAGTATTGTGCTGCTATCTCTGAACAAGTTCATCAAGAAATTATGAAAATTTGTCAGCAAGAGGAGAAGTCTTATGATGAATAGGAAAATTGGCGCTCATTTATCTACTGCCGGTGGAGTAGATAAAGCTGTTGAGAGAGCACATGCTCTTGGAGCTAATGCTCTCCAAGTGTTTTCGGGTAGTCCTCGGATGTGGAGGAGAACTCCATTAGCTAACATCGATGTTCAAAAAATTTGGTCAAATCAAGAAAAATATCTTGTTAAACCAATCTTTACCCATGCTTTGTATCTGGTGAATTTGGCTTCAGATAACCAGGAGTTGGTAGAAAAATCTACTCAGGCTTTAATTCATGATCTCAATTTTGATGCTTATATTAAAGGAGCAGGGGTAGTGGTTCATCTAGGCAGTCACCAAGGCAGAGGTTTTGCAGCAGTCAAGAATGATTTAGTTGATAGAATTAAAGTAATCTTAGAAAACACTCCTAGTAGTTCAACTTTTATTATTGAAAACTCGGCTGGACAAAACGGCAAGATAGCAAGTGATTTAACCGAGATTAAATGGTTAGTGGAGCGATTAAAGTCTAAGCGGGTGAAATGGTGTTTTGATACCTGTCACGGCTTTGCTGCTGGTAAAAAATTGGTTGGTGCTGATTCTGTGATTAATGAAATGGAGCAATTATCTTTGCTTGAAAGTTTGGCCTGTCTTCATGTTAATGATAGTCGGGATCAATTTGATTCTGGACGGGATCGCCATGCCAATATTGGTGAAGGAGAAATAGGATTAGAAACTTTAAAGGGGTTTCTGAATGACCAGAGACTAACCATGATCCCAATTATTACCGAAGTTCCAGGTGCAGATGGCAATGGTCCAGATGAGGAGAACATCACCCGATTATGGAAATTAGTTAAGTAATTAGATAATGTTAAAATAAGCCGATGCAAACGCAAATTATTGATGGTTATCAGCTGGCAAACAAAATTCAGCAACATTTAGTTAATGAATTGATCAACTCCAACTTGAATAAAAAAATAGTAGTAGCTGCTATTTTGTTTGAAGAAGATAAAGGTAGCCAACTTTATACTCAACTAAAAAAAGAAATGGCTGAAAGTTTGGGCATAGAGTATCAAGTTTTTTCTTTTTCGGTTAAAACTAAATTTGATCAAGTGTTAACCCAGATTCAGCAACTTAACCGAGACGATAATGTCACCGGTATTATTATTCAAAAACCTTGGCGTAAAACTTGGTTAAATGCTTTCCAACTAACAACTGAAGAAGGTAAAGATAAATTTGATTACTGGTGGCGGCAACTAGTTGGTTGTTTGACTCCTAAAAAAGATGTTGATGGTCTACATCCATCCAATTTAACAGCCATTAAAACTGGTGATTGGCGAGCGCAAGGAAGGGTTTTGCCAGCTACTTGTCAGGCGACGATTAGACTTTTGGAACAAGCTTTTCAGACTGATCAGTTATTTGCTTATCTTAGAAACAATCAGCTGAAAACTGTTATTTTGGGTAAGTCAGATTTACTTGGCCAACCATTATTTAGCATTTTATCTGCAAAGAAATGTAAAGTTGAAATAATTGGTTCACAGGAATTAAATCAAAGAATTGAACAGGGAAATAACCTAAAAGATGCAGATGTAATTGTAACCGCTACTGGTAGAAAAAACTTAATTACTGGAGATTTGATTAAAGATGGGGTAGTAGTGATTGATGTAGGTGAACCTTATGGAGATGTAGATACAGCCTCAGTGATTGGCAAAGCTAGAGCGATTACGCCGGTTCCTGGTGGAGTAGGACCAATGACAGTGATTAGCTTGATGGAAAATGCAATTTACTTGGGAAAAAATAGTTAGCTGTGATATAATCCAAACTCTTAATAAGTATTTAATAAATAGCCCTGATTCACTTTGACAGCGTCCTGATTATGGTGATAGGGGAGAAACCGACAAAAATCGGTTAAATAAGGACAAGTATGTTTGTTGATTTTTCAACTTACCCAGATAAAGCTCCAGATTATGATCTTAGAGATCTTTTGGAAGCTGGTATGCATTTTGGACACAACAGTGCCAAGTGGCATCCCAAAATGAAAGAGTACATCTACATGGCCAAAGATGGTGTGCATATTTTTGATTTGGCCAAAACTGCCGAACAGCTTCGTTTGGCTTACAACTTCCTATTTGATCTTGGTGCTAAAGGTAAAAAAATTATTTTTGTTGGTACCAAAAGACAAGCCAGAGACCTTATTCGTAAATCAGCTACAGAAGCTGGAGCTTTATTTATTGCTCAACGTTGGATGGGTGGGATGTTAACGAATTGGGAGCAAATTAGTAAATCAGTCAAAAGGATGAATGACATTGAAAAAGGTCTAGAGTCTGGCAGATTTGATGGTTATACCAAATTTGAAAAGCTCCAACTAGAAAAAGAGCAAGGTCGTTTAGAGAGATTTTTTGAAGGTATCAAAGGCCTAAATGGTAAGCCAGACTGTTTAGTAGTAGTTGATCCCAAAAGAGAACAGTTAGTTGTTGAAGAAGCTAATAAAGTTGGTGTTCCAGTAGTTGCCTTAATTGACTCCAACACCAATCCAGAAAATATCTCTTTACCAGTTCCTGGTAATGATGATGCTGTCAGTAGTATAGAGTTTGTTTTAAATGAATTTGCTAAAGCTTATCTTGAAGGCAAAAAAACTAATAAAAAATAAAGGAGATAAACTATGGCTATTTCTATGGATGAAATTAAAAAATTAAGAGAAGAAACTGGTGCCAGAATCATGGATTGTAAAAAAGCTTTAGAAGAGGCTGCTGGTGATTATCAAAAAGCAATCAAGATTGTTGAGGAAAAAGGTTTGGCTCGGGCTGAAAAAACTGCTGATAGAGAAACTAAAGCTGGTTATGTAGCAAGTTATGTACATAATAATGGTCAAGTTGCCAGTTTGGTTGAGATTGTTTGTGAGACAGATTTTGTTGCCCAAAACGATGAATTCAGAAACATGGCTCGCGAAATTGCCATGCATGTTACTGCGATGAATCCAGTAGATGTTACTGAACTTTTGGACCAAGAATTTATTCGTGATGCTAGTACGACTATTGCCATGATGTTGAAGTCACTTAGTGGAAAGATTGGTGAAAAAATGGAGATTAGAAGATTTGTCCGTTATGAAGTTGGTGGTGAAATTACTGAATAACTTAATAGCAAAATAAAAATTATTGAAGAGGCGAACGCTCCAAAAGAGGTTCGCCTCTTTACGTTTGACTAGTTTTCTTTCAATAATAGGGCAGTGCAAGATTTTGTTGCTCATAAGCCTAAAAAAAAATCAGCGGCTGCTAAGTCATTAAGTAAGTTGACTGTTTTACTAATGGTTCTAGCCGGAGTGATATTAGTTATTATTTTTTTGTTAAAAAGTATTCACTTTGGTGATTTTGTTCGTTCTCAAGAAAAACAAACTATTTTACTTGTTTACAATGCTGCAGATAAATCTACAGCTTACTTACTAGAAGCTGATTTTTCATCATTAGCTTTGGCTGTGTATCCTTTAGACAGCGAAGTGGAGATTGAGTTGGGTGACTATGGTAACTATCGTTTTCAGTCTGTGTATCCACTTTTGGCCTCTGTAGAAAAAAAACCACTTAATTTTGTTAGATCGACTTATAGCTTTTCGTTAGGGAGAGTGATTGATGAGGTTTGGCCAGTTAACCAACCACTCAAATTTTTTACTCAAAAAACAGAATTAAAGAGCATCTTTTTTTCCAGAAACATTTGGCAATTACCTGGATCATTGATAATGAAAGGATCTTGGTTGGCTTTGGTAAGTGATCCCAGGACTGAGTTTAATTTCTATAATCTTAGAACCAGTTTTCCTCTAGAAACCAGATCAGACACGACTGACTCTTCTTTATTTTTATGTAGTATTGCTGTAATCAACACTACTTCAGTTAATGGTTTGGCTGGTCAAATAGAAAATGTTTTGAGTGCTGATGGTTTTTCAGTCATTAGAACAGCTACCGATGATCAAACTTTGGAGAAAACAGAATTAGTTGTAAGTACCGACAAAACTAGTCAACAACATTGTCAACGAGTCCAAACTAAAATCAGCAAGCTTTTGCCAGGAGAAGCGACTTTGAAACTAGACGATGGAATTACCAATCGTTATAGAGCAGATTTGGTTGTCAAACTTGGTGAAGATATGAAATAAACAGGCTTAAATTTCTTCACCCTTATTAATTTTTTCTAAGGTAGTTTCGAAATCGTCAGCTTTGTTGCCAGAAGATTCTTCTTCCTCATCCTCCAAATCAAGAGGAATATCGTCTTCAATAAGTAATTCTTCTTCTAGTGGAGAATTTTTGGTAGCAGAAATTTTACCCACAGGAAAAGAGAGAATATGTTTGTTTTTGGCAGAGGTTTTTTCTTCTCTAAGGTGAACCGAACAGCTAGCTTCTGCAAAAGAATGAATCAAACATTCGTATTCATTGCCTCGACTAATCAGTTTGCAAAGTCTAAAAGATAAATCGTCTGGTAATGAGCCAACATATTTGCCATCTTCAGTTTCAACAGAGATATGTTTGCCTTTAGAGTTTAATTGGCATTTTTGACCAACTCGCAAAGTACTCAAAAAATCTTTTCTAGTTAAACGATGAAGTTCGGTAATTTTGGTTTTGCCTGGTTCTTCAATAAAATAAACTTGAGAAACAGAAACATTTGTTCTTTGTTTGTTTTTAAGGTTGGTTAAATGTTTTTTAGCTATAATATTGGATTTATCTTTAGCCAGTACGGTTTCAAAGGCCGCTTTGGCTTCTTTGGTTTTATCTAGCTGAATCAAAGCAAGACCCAAGCGATTGTAAGCACCGATGTCATTGGTGTTTCGGTCAATAATTTCAGTATTTAACTCGATGGCAGACTGCCAATCTTGATTTTTAGCAGCGCTGATTGCCTCTTGGACTAAAGCGGCGTATTTTTTCATAAATCCATCCCTTTTTCTCGTTAAAAAACTGCGTGAAAGAATACTGGCTGAGGCCAATATTGTCAAGCGATAATCTGTCACATACAATTCAGGGGAAAGGAATTCTTATGGCTGGTCACAGTAAATGGAATAACATCAAAAAAAGAAAAGGAGCTGTTGATGCCCAAAAATCAAAAATCTTTGGCGAAATGGCTCGTTTAATCAGGTCTGCTGTTAAAGAAGGTAAATCTGGTGATCCTCAAGCAAATCCTAGTTTAAGGACAATTTTAGATAAGGCTAGAGCAGAAAACATGCCTAAAGAAAAAATCCAAAAAGCGATTGATGCCGGTTTGGGTAAAGGCAATGGTAGAGAAGTAAAAGAAATAGTGTATGAAGGTTTTGGTCCGGGTGGAGTTGGCATGTTGGTTATGACTTTTTCTGATAACACCAACAGAACCACTTCAGAAATTAAAAGTATCTTTTCTAAGGCAGGTGGTTCAATTGGAGCTCCTGGCTCAGCAATGTACCTCTTTACTAGAAATCATGATGGTGGTTATAGTGTGCAGATTCCTTTTCAAGTAGCTGATAGAACTCAACAGCAAGCTTTACAAAGTTTGATGGATGAACTCAGAGAAAACGAAGATGTTGAAGATGTATTTTGCAGTGGTGAATGGGAAGGTAAAGAGTAATAATCTAGTTAGGTTATGAGAAGAAGAGAAAAATTTGTTTTAGCAGCAGTTGTTTTGAGTATTGGTTTATCTTTAGTTCAGTACACCAGCCTCGATTGGCGTTATTATGCTATTGCTGGCTTAATGGTGGTTACTTATTTCGCTTCGGCTTGGGCACTCAAAGATGATCTCCAGCCACATGAATGGTTAACGATTTTGCCATTTCCGGTAATTTATACCGCAGCGGTGGCTTTATTCTATTTCTTGCTGCCAACGGCTTTTTTAACAAGAATTTTCTTTTTGATTTTATTTGGAGTAGGTATGTACGCTTTATATTTGACTAGTAATATTTATTCGGTGGCTAAAGGAAGAACTATTCAACTTATTTATGCTGCTCATGCTGTAGGCTTGTTTTTTACCCTTTTTACTTCAATGCTCCTGACCAACACCATCTTCTCGTTAAGAATGCCTTTTTATAGCAATGCACTGCTTGGAGGCCTAGTTCACTTTCCTTTGGTGATGATGAGTTTATGGTCAGTTAAGTTAGAGCCATTTGTGAGCAAAGCAATTTTAGAAAAGACTGTTTTGTTAACCATTGTTTTAGTTGAACTGATGGCACTACTATCACTGTTACCCTTGCCAGCTTGGCATGGTGCATTATTCGTCATGGGCGTGTTTTATATTGGTCTGGGGGTATTACAAAGTCAAATTAGGGAGAGACTTTTTCATAACACTGCCAATGAATATAGTTTGGTGGCGGTTTTGCTTGGTTTTATCTTTTTTATTCTTTTACCGTGGAAGTAAAATTGCTTGAGTGCTAATAATTTAAGTTTAGATCCGCCAAAACACTCAATGTGATTTAAGATTGGGTGCAAAGTGTTTTTTGGGGGCTAGTGGTTGCATTTTTTAGCCTGGACACCAGGCTAAAATTTTTAAACAGAGCAGGAGAGAGTACTTGAGTAAAACCAGAGTAATAGTCTTAGAAGTTTTTGAATAGTATTAAATTTGAACTTTACCAGGCTTTAAAATAGTTATTTTTGGTTAGTAAAAATAAAATTTTATTAAGTTTAAGAAAATATTTATTAAAAAAATAGGGAAGAGACCCAAGAGAAAACGGAGTAGATTGCCAGGCTAAAACAGGGAAGAGTGATATAGTTTGATATATTATTAAAATTGTGGAAAACTATAGGCTTTCCCGTGAAAAAGTTATAGGATCTTGTTGCAGGTTTGACAGTTATCACTCGGGGTGATGATATACTATGTTATAGTTTTCTGTTCAGATAAAGCCATAATTCTGCAAGAATAATTCCAGGCTAATGGTCACAATTGGGTACAAAATGTCCAGGCATATTTTCTCGAGTAGAGTGATAAATATAGCCTGGTACCAGAAAAATAAGAAAAACTTGGTTTTAGCCTGGTTTTGGGGAGCAGCAAAATAAAACCCGAATGAGCTTTTGAGAGGTCGAAAATGGTTTTTTGACTAGTGGTTACGAGATAGTAGTAATAAAAACTTCAAATATTTCATTAACTAAAAGAAAAAAATAAAAACAGAGCGGAGTGAGAGAGGCACTCCCTCTTTCCAATTTATGTGTTCAAATCACCAACAAAGATTATGTCGCACAATATAACTTTTACGACATAAACCACAAATGGTTTTTAGTATTTTTTATTACAGATTATTTATATTGAATAATTGGCTTATATATCAATCTTTTTTTTAATTATTAATTTTTCACCTGTTTCTCTATTTGCTTTTTGTTTAATGTTAATCAATCGTTTTTGGACCAATTTACGACTTGCTTTTAAAACTATTCGACTTTTGGTTTTTAGCAAAATATTTTGGACTTAAAAGTATTTTTAAATTGATATATCAAGTTAATTTATTATAACGATGGATGGATCATCTTTGCCAAAAAAAGCCGTTTTTGAGCTGTTTAAAGGGCTTAGTTTTTACTGGTTGAAACTTGTTTTGGTGGGTTTAGTAAAAACAGCTACCGAGATCGTTTAACAGGATTTTTATTTGAATCATTGTTTTTAAAATTTGTTGATTAACTAGTGACTACCGAGTTATTAATACGTTAGTTTTTAAAAAATCTAAAAATTAGAAATTAATAAATAAATCATTGGTTGAAATAAACTTTTAGGCGTCTAAAAACTAAACGGCTTTTTTTGGCAAAACTGATTTTAAATAACTCTTAGTAAAAAATCGGTTTTATGAAGTTAAGTTGATCTTAGTTGTTGGCTAATTAAAAAATTGTTGATTGATAAATCACGTCTAATTTTTTCCATTGGAAAATATTGCTGGTTGGTTTTAAATTTTCCCTCAAGGTTTAGTCAAGATCCTTTTTAGTGGAATCACTATATGTTATTTTGCTCAAAGACATCAGAGTATATCAGTGAATAATATCTGATAAATCAAGCTATTTTGATCAATATGCTTATTAGCAGTAGTTTAGATTCTCTGCTAATGGCTCATAGTATCTTGAGCTTATGACTTATTGGGAAAATACATTTTTAAAAAAAACAACCAATTAGCGAAATTTTCAATTTCACTTTTAGTGAATTGCTAGGCAGGTTATTAACCTTATTCTAAAGAAGATTCTAAAAATTAGCAAACCTATCTCGCTGTTTATAAAGCTTTGCGGTATAACTAGATTTATGGCAATATCAACTGTTCCAGAAAAAGCATTACTTAGTTTTTTGGAATCATTAGAAGTAGAAAAAAACCTTAGTAACTTGACCATTAGAAATTATGGTCACTACTTAAGAAGGTTTAATGATTGGTTTACTGGCAAAGGACATCGAGATTTAAAAGAACTTGATCGGGAAATTTTGAGAAAATATCGAGTTTTTTTGGCCAGATATGTTGATGAAGTTGGCCGAACCCTGTCCAAAAAGACTCAGGGTTATCACATTATTGCTTTGCGTTCTTGGTTTAAATGGTTGGTTAAAAATGATATTGAAGTGCTTCATCCAGAGAAAATTGAGTTACCCAAGGGTGAGTCTACGCCAATGAAGTTTGTTAGTGCTGAAAAGATTGAAAGCCTGATGGCTGTGCCAGATATCTCTCAGCCAAAAGGTTTAAGAGATAGAGCTATTCTTGAGGTCTTGTTTTCAACCGGTTTGCGGGTTAGCGAGCTGGTTAAACTTAATCGAGATCAAATCGATCTCCAGAGACGTGAGTTTGGAGTGATTGGTAAAGGTCGTAGACCAAGAGTGGTTTTTTTGAGTGAACGGGCTGCTAACTGGTTGCAACGATGGTTAGATACTCGTGAAGATGAATGGCGACCTGTTTTTATTCGTTTTTCTGGAAGAAAAGAAGCTTTATTCATGGATGGCGAAGAAATGCGTTTGACTACCAGAAGTGTTCAGCGTTTGGTTGATAAATCTAGTCGCCGTGCTCATTTGCCGATTAAGTTGTCTCCACATGGCATACGTCATAGTTTTGCTACTGATTTATTGAGTAGTGGCGCAGGTTTGAGGGATGTTCAAGAAATGCTTGGTCACAAAAATATTGCCACTACCCAAATTTACACTCATGTCACCCGACCACAATTAAGAAAAGTTCACGAGGAATATCATTCATTGGATAAAGACCCCCGAAAATGATCATTTAAATTCATTTAATTTATGTTTTTATTTATTTAAATATATTTTGTTTGTTTTTGTATATATTATTTTATTTAAAAAATACTTTGATATATTTATTTAACTGATTTTAACTCCACCAAAAACATGATTCGGCTCCTCTACCCTATCTAAACTAAATTACAATTGCTTTTAACAGTTCACAATAAATATAGCTTTTGTCATTAAAAATGGTACAATTCTTACATTAAAAGCACTCAAGTTGGGCCTGTGGCGCAGTTGGCTAGCGCGTCTGTATGGCATACAGAAGGTCAGGGGTTCGAGCCCCCTCAGGTCCACACATAAGTTTAAAAAAATTAGAAAATGCCATTTTCAGCTATTTGGCCGGTAATTCTCTTGTTTCTCTCAGCAATTTGATCAAAGTCTTTAGGATGAGTAACTAAAGCTTTTTTTTGTTGGTTCTCAAAAACTAACCACTGAATATTTTCTCCTAAGGAGCCAATTACTTGAGCCAGATCTTGCCAATGATGATCAGTCATTAAGTGTAAAGGCAAAGAGTCACCATTCTCCCCAATAGGGATATGAAGACCCGAGTTTGGTAAATCACTAATGGTTGTTTGAATTTTTGCCAAAGTTATTCTCCAGACTTGGTCAAAGATTTTTGCATCCAAATTTTGTAAGGTGACTAGAGATTGAGTTAGTTCTTTAAGCAAATGGACTAAATCTAACATAATTCCAGCCGAGACATCATGATGTTGGAGTAATTTAATCTTTTCTACTGTTTTATCAAGAGAACCAATATCTAGGACGTTTTCCACTAATACATGCGTTTGAAGTGGTTGCTGGGCTATTAAGCTAATTTTTTCTTTTGTTCTCAATTCTGGTTCATGAACCAAGAAATAGTTTCTTTTCCTATGGTCAAAAAGTTCTGGCCTGGCACTCAAAGCTAACTCTAAATCAGCTGTTAGTTGGTCGATAATAACGGCTTTACTTTTCTCTATTAAAGACGGAGCATCTTTGGGTGGTCCGGTTGGTCCATGAATACCGACGACTGAAAGCTTATTTTTTTCTACTAAGTGTGGATATTGCGCCAGATATTTCCAAGCAAGCAATTCAACCGAGAGTTGTTCATTTTGAGCAAAAAAAGGGTAAAGTTTTTTGGCCCAATTGGGGTTGCCGAAAGCACCAACAATATCAGTAGAAACCAAGAGCTCTGGTTTTGGCATGATCAACAGCTTATTTAGGTCTTTTCCTCTTCTTTTTCAAGTTCACCGGTTAGAGCAACAGAGACCACTGAGTCAGTTGGTTTCAGCTTCATTAGAATTACACCTTGAGTTGGTCTGGTTAAAGAAGGAATAGATTTCTTACTGATTGGTAAGCGAATAGTTTGACCTTCTCTAGTACTAATTACCACATCTTTATGTGAATCCTCAATAATTCTAGCTGTGGCAACGTTACCGGTTTTTTTGGTAATTTCTGATACTTTTACTCCAAGTCCTGACCTCTTTTGTACGGGGTACTGATCTAGGTTGGTTCTTTTGCCAAGACCCTTTTCAGTTACTAGGAGTAAAGCAGTCTTACTCGTATAGTTATCATCGTTGGCAAAAGCCTCTACTCCAACAACGTAGTCACCTTTTTTAAGAGTGATTCCTTTGACACCTTTGGTATCACGTTGAGATGACTTAACTTCTTCTTCAGAGAATCTAATCGATTTGCCTTGGTGAGTGATTAACATAATGTGGTCATGGCCAGAAGTGACTCTCCCCCAAGACAGTTCATCATCATCGTTAAGAATGATCGCCACAATGCCATTTTGACGAATGTTATCAAAAAGCTTAACAGCACTCTTTTTTACTAGGCCATTTCTCGTGGCTAAAGTAATAAATTTATCTTGATCTTCTTCTTGGTCAACTACCAAGATGGATTTAATATTTTCCTCTGGTTTAAGATTAAGCAAGTTAACAATGGCTGTCCCCTTTGCTTGTCTAGAAGCTTCTGGTAACTCAAAAGCTCTCATCTTAAAAACTCGACCTTGATTAGTAAACATCAAAAGATTGTCATGTGTTTCACAACTAACTACCGCTTGCAAGACATCTTCCTCTTTCATTTTGAGGCCAGAACTACCCTTACCACCTCTAGATTGAGATCGTAGTGCACTGGGGCTCATTCTTTTAACATAGCCACTTTCAGTTAAAGTGACGACAACTACTTCATTAGCTACCAAATCTTCTTCACTAAACTCACCAACTTTCCCTTTGATTAGCTTGGTTCGTCTTTCATCACCATAAAGCTCAATTGTTTCCTCAGTTTCTTTGATAAGAACATCTAAAATATCTTGAGGAGAAATCAGTAACTTTAATAAACTATCCATCTTCTCTTTGATTGCTTTGTATTCATCCTCGATCTTTTGTCTTTCCAAAGCAGCCAAGCGTTTAAGTTGCATCTCTAAGATTGCAACAGCTTGTTTTTCACTTAGACCAAATTTTTTCATTAAAGCTTCACGCGCTGTGTCGGTATCTTTTGATCTTCTAATTGTCTCAATGACTTCATCAAGATTTTTAAGAGCAATTAATAAGCCTTCCAAAATATGAGCTCTGTCTCTGGCTTCAGCCAGTTCATACTGAGAACGACGAACCACTACTAATTGACGGTGGACAATATATTCTCTCAAGATTTGTCTGAGGTTCATCAACTGAGGCGTACCTTCACTATCCAACGCCACCATATTCATCGAAAAAGTAGTTTGAAGTTCTGAATATTTAAAGAGTTTGTTAAGCACCACTTTGGGGCGAGCATCTCTTTTCAACTCAATCACTACTCTCATCCCGACTCGATCAGATTCATCTCTTAAGTTTTTAATACCTTCGATTCTTTTGTCTTTGACCAAGTCAGCAATCTTCATTAACATTCTGGCTTTGTTGACTTGATAAGGGAGCTCAGTAACAACAATGTTGTAGCCACCCTTTTTTTCTTCCTCAATGTTTGCCTTGGCTCTGACTACGACTCTACCTCGACCAGTTCGGTAGCCATCTTTGATGGAGTTGAAATCATACATGATCCCAGCAGTTGGAAAGTCTGGACCTTGAACATGAGTCATCAGAGTTTCAAACTCAATTTCACTGGAAAAATCTCCAGCCAACTCTTCTGGTTTGGTGGCTAACACTTTATCGATCGCTTCATTATTGGCTAAGTCACCTTTTTTATTGATTTCTTGTTCAGTAATAACTTGTTTTTCGACCTCTGATTTGCCCTCTTTAATCATGGCAATCACGGCGTTACTCACCTCAGTTAAGTTATGTGGTGGGATTTTGGTAGCCATACCAACAGCGATTCCTTCTGAACCCATCAATAAGAGATTGGGCAATCTGGTTGGTAAAACAGCTGGCTCGGTCAGTGAGCCATCAAAATTTTCCACAAAAGGGACCGTATTTTTGTTGATATCAGCCAGTAATTCTTGAGAAATCTTGGCGGATCTAGCTTCGGTGTAACGCATGGCAGCTGGGCTATCACCATCAACAGAACCAAAGTTACCTTGGCCATCAACTAGTGGGTAGCGCATGCTGAAGTCTTGAGCTAACCGAACCATGGCCATATAAACAGATGAATCACCATGGGGGTGGTATTTACCCAAGACATCACCAACAATACGAGCAGATTTTTTATAAGGGGTGTTGTGATGAATTCCACTTTTATACATGGAATAAAGAATGCGACGATGAACAGGTTTCATACCGTCTCTAACATCTGGCAGAGCTCTTGAAACAATGACACTCATGGCATAGTCTAGGTAAGATTTTTCCATTTCATCAACAATCGAGGTGTGTTTAACCTTACCAAATCGAGTTTCCTCGATAGTCCCAATCATGGATTCACCATTTAATTCTGCTGTTTCTGGCAACTTAGTCTCTTCGTTCATACGTAACTTGTTTCTTTATTTAGTTATTGTTTTAATGTTTTTTCTAGAGCTGGAGCAATTTCTTTTTTACGAGACATCTTTGGTCCGATATCCAAGATGTGGTCAACGACTTCCCCTCCAAAGGCAGTGGTTGCTACGTTGGCTTCTTCGTCTCCTAAAATCAACAACTTGGTATTAACTTTTAAGATGTCAGTGACAGCGACAAACAATAAATCAACTTTTTCTTGAGTTTTAATTTGTTGCATTGCTGTTAACAAAGCTGATTTTTTATTACTAACCAGGACGTCTTGCTCAACTGTCTCGATTTGATCGACAAAAACTTTTTTACCAAAGTCAAAGACCTTGTAGTCGTTTTTAACTATTTCTTCATCTGATAATGAAGAAATATCTGATTTGGCTTTAAAGATTTCTAGGGCAAAATCATCAAGGTTAGTAATACCAGCAATTTGAGCTAGTTCTTGGCCAAGTTCTTTATCTTTGTCAGTTGTAGTGGCTGATTTGAAACCAACTGTGTCAGAAAGAATAGCGGCTAACATTAAGCTAGCCAGAGTTTTATCTGGTTTAACCTCATTCTTTTTCATCATAAAGTAAATGATGGTGTTAGATGAACCCCAAGTTTTAAAAGTTAAAAAGATTGGTTGGGAAAAATTAAGATTTGCCTTGTGGTGATCAACTATTTCAACGATTTGATCTTGGTTTAAACCTGGCAAACGTTGTGATTCCTCATTGTGATCGACTAGTACAACTTTGTCTGTTTCTTTTATGTCTTGAGCTGTGATTTTTCTGGGTGCTTTAACCCCAAATTTTTTAAATAAAAAAGTAGTTTCTGGATTTAATGGATCTGAAACCACAGCCTCAACTTCTTGATGGCCAAAGCAAGAATGTTGTTGGTAAAGGTATTGGAGCGCCATGGCTGCCACGACAGAATCTGTATCTGGTTTGGTATGGCCAATAACGTAGGTTTTAGACATTTTTACTCCTTTTAGTATTATTACTAGGCATCAATCTCAGCTAATTTGGCATGAGTTTGAATGAATCTTTTTCTAGGTGGAACTTCATCTCCCATCAAGGTAGAAAAAGCTAGGTCAGCTCTTTCTGCATCTTCGATGGTGATTTTTTTGACGATTCTAGTTTCTGGATTCATGGTGGTACTCCAGAGTTGTTCTGGGTTCATTTCACCTAAACCTTTGTATCTTTGAATGCCAATTGGTGAATTGGGTTTTTCTTGTTTAATTTTAACTACTAATTTATCTTTTTCTTCATCTGAATAGACGTATTCTGAGTCTTTACCAACAGTGATTTTATAAAGAGGTGGTAAAGCAACGTACAAATGGCCAGCTTTAATGATTTCTGGTAAGTGCCTGAAAAACAAAGTTAGTCCGAGAGTAGTGATATGCTCACCATCTACATCAGCATCATTCATTAAGATAATGCGATGATAACGTAGTTTTTCTAGGTCAAAAGTCTCCCCGATTCCAGCTCCTAGAGCTACCACTAAGTTTTTAATTTCTTCTGAAGCCACCAACTTATCGAGTCTAGCTCTTTCAGTATTAAGAATTTTACCTCGCAGTGGGAAGATGGCTTGAAATTTACGGTCTCTCCCCTGTTTGGCACTTCCACCGGCACTATCACCCTCAACGATATAAATCTCTGATTCTTCTGGCTTACGACTTTGACAGTCAGCTAATTTTCCTGGTAATGAAGAACCTTCTAGGACTCCTTTTCTGACCACAGCATCTTTGGCGGCTCTGGCTGCCATTCTGGCTCTAGCTGAGAGTAACACTTTACCAATAATGGCTTTTGCTACGGCGGGATTTTCTTCTAAATAAATCTGAAAACCTTCTTTAAAAACCTGGTAAACAGCAGATTGTGCCTCACCATTGTTTAGTTTAGCTTTGGTTTGTGATTCAAATTGGAGGTCATTAGCAGGCATTTTGACAAAAACTACGGCAGTTAAACCTTCTCTTAGATCATCGGCAGTAAAAGCTTCTTTTTCTTTTAACATGCCATTTTTTTCAGCATAGTCCCTGACCATTCTTCCTAATGCAAGTCTTAAACCATTAACGTGAGTTCCTCCATCAGGAGTTCTAATCACGTTGACATAACTATCTGTTTTTTCGAGGTAAGTATCATTATATTGAAGAGCTATTTCGACTCCAATTTGTTTTTTGGTAATTTCGTCTTGCCAGTCACCTGAAGTATAAAAAACTGGATGAAGGGTCTTTTTAGCCCCATTCAAATGTTCGACCAGAGATTGAATTCCACCCTCAAAGTAAAAATGTTCTTCAGTGTCCTCGATTTTATCGACGAACTGAAAGTAAATCCCTGCCATCAAGTAGGCTCGGTCTTTAATGATTTGTTTAAGAGTTTTTTTACCAAATTTAACTACAGAAAAAATAGTTGGATCTGGAGTAAACTCAACTAAAGTACCAGTATCCTGTTGAACAAAATTAGCGACTCTGTCTTGAAATAACTCAATGACTTTGCTTTCAGGAATTTCTTTAACTGGAGCCTCAGGAATTCCCCGACTGTATGATTGGTAATGATAAGTATTTTCTCTTTTAACTACCACTTGCATGAAACTAGATAAAGCATTAACTGCTGAAGAACCAACACCATGCAGTCCACCAGAGGCTTTGTAAGCAGTTTCTTCAAATTTACCCCCAGCATGAAGTTTGGTCATCACGATCTCAAGGGCTGAGACACCTGAAGGATGGAGTTCGACCGGAATACCACGGCCATTATCAATTACGGTGATGGTTTCTGGTCCAATCTCTTTAATTTTGTCGGTTGAATAAGACTCAGGGGTGGTCATCCTGAACATGGTGATTTTTTTACCATAACCAGCAATCGCTTCGTCAACAGCATTGTCTAGGATTTCTTTGGCCAAGTGGTGCAAACCTTTAGCGTCGGTTGAACCAATATACATACCAGGTCTTTTGCGAACTGGCTCTAAGCCTTCCAAAACTTTAATATCAGTTGCTTGATAAGATGGTGTTTTTGCTGCTGTCATAATCTAAATTCAGAGCCTTATTTGTATCACATTCTCAAGAGAAAATGAAGTTGGTAATTACCCTTTTTGATATAGATAACTAGTTTAAGTAATGTTTTTTTATTGCAAATAAACAGTGCTCAATAACGACTTTCACATTACCATTTTTTTTCAATGAATCAAGGGCTTCTCGAAGTTTTTCGAGGATAAAACTGTCCTTTGTTGGGTTAGTTAATAGCAAGTTTATCAGTTCCGACCAATTTTTTTCTCTTAGCTCATCTTTTTTCCAATTTTCAGCTAAATCTATCAATTGATAAAACTGCAAAATGCTTGGTTGCAAACAAAAATCCAAGGTTTGTTGTAGGTGTGCTGCTACCGAAGTTTCGGATATTGACTGAGGGTCAAGCAAAGATATTTCTTGGCAACGGGAAATAATGGTTGGTAATAGTTGATGACCTTGGTTGGCCACTAAGACTAGTAAAATATTTTGTGGTGGTTCTTCCAAGATTTTTAGCAAAGCATTTTGAGCTGGTAGGCTAGCTTTTTCTGCTCCACAAAGTACATAGGCTAGTTTTTCTTGACTAGCTCTAGAAAAACTAGCCTGGTTGATTAAGTCTCTTACCAATGAAATTGGCAAATTTTCTTCTTCTTTATTCAGATAAATTTTTTGAAAATCAGGAAAACTAGCACTCAAATATGTTTCAGCAATCATTTGGTGATTAGTTTTATCTGGTACAGTTAGTAAAACTGATATAGAAAGGTCGGTTTCGAAGCCTTTTTTTCTCATAAGTATTGTGTCATTATATTCTATGAATTATGTCAGAGCCTGTCCAACCTGCACCAACGGCTCCTGTTGTTAGTGCACCCCAGCATTTTTTGGATGTGCTTGTTCAAGAGCAAAAATTAACTCAAGAACAGGTTGGTCAGTTGCGTAATGAACAACTCCAAACAAATAAATCTTATGAAGAACTTCTTTTAGAAAAAAAATGGGTTACCGAAATTGAGCTCACTCAAGCTAAGGCCCAGTTCAATAACATTCCGTTTATTAAAATCTCTGAAACTAGTATTTTGCCAGAGGCTTTAACTTTGGTTGGCGAAAGTGTGGCTAAACGTTACAAAGTTTTACCTTTCTCCTACGATAAAAACAGTAAGTTGCTCAAGGTAGCAATGGTTGATCCTTTGGATCTAGCAGCAACTAGTTTTTTGAAGCAAAAGACTGGTGCAACCGTTGAAGTTTATGCGGCAGTGCCTTCCGAGTTGGAGGAAGCATTAGCAGAACGTTATTCTGAAGATATCTCGACTGAAGTTGATCAAGCTTTGGAACAAACAACTGGCACATCAGAAAGAGTGGTTAAACAACAAAATGCTGCTTTAAAGTCGGAAGTAGTCAGAGACGCTCCGGTTAACAGAATTGTTGAAACATTATTGGATTTTGCTTTGAAGGCCAGAGCCTCTGATATTCATATTGAGCCACAGTTGGGCAGAACTAGAGTTCGTTATCGTATCGATGGTATTTTGACAGAGAAATTGGTGTTGCCTAGAACAGTTCATGATGCAGTAGTGTCTCGTATTAAGATTATTGCTAACCTCAAAATTGACGAACGAAGAGTCCCTCAGGATGGTCGGTTCAATTATGTGGCTGAGAGTAAAGAAATTGATCTTCGTGTCTCTACTTTGCCGACAATCCATGGAGAGAAAGTCGTGATGCGGTTATTGGAAAAAAATACCGTAGTGCCGACTTTACAACAGCTGGGATTATCTGGCTTAGCTTTAAAAAATCTAACTGATGCCATGAAGGTTCCTCGTGGCATTGTTTTGGTTACTGGTCCAACTGGATCTGGTAAAACCACCACTCTTTACTCAGTTTTGCATGATATTAATACACCAAAGGTTAACATCATGACGATTGAAGATCCGGTTGAATACCAAATGTCAGGTATTAGTCAGGTTCAAGTTAATCCTCAAGCTGGTTTGACCTTTGCCACTGGGTTACGTTCTTTTCTTAGACAAGATCCAGATATCATTATGGTTGGAGAGATTCGTGATACTGAAACGGCAGAACTAGCTATTCAAGCTTCTTTAACTGGTCATTTGGTCTTCTCTACTCTACACACTAATTCAGCTGCTGGTGCGATTCCTCGTTTAATTGATATGGGAGCTGAATCTTTTTTATTAGCTTCAACTATTACTTTGGTGATGGCGCAACGTGTGGTCAGAAAAATTAACGAAAGCTATCGTGAAGAATACCAACCAGAACAACCGGTGTTAGATGACATTAAGGTTGTTTTAGGGGAAAGATATTTACAATGGTGCCAAGTGAACAAAAAAGACCCAGAGAAGCCTATTCTCTACCGTCCTGCTAAAGATCGGCCCGCTACTGAACCAGACTATTTAGGTAGAGTTGGTATTTTTGAAGTTTTACCAGTAGATGAAGAAATCAGTAAAATGATTACTGAAAAGAAAAGTGATGCAGAGATAGAAAAAGTGGGCTTAACTAAGGGAATGTTATTAATGAAACAGGATGGTTACATTAAGGCATTAGAGGGTGTTACTACGATCGAAGAAGTATTGAGAGTTGCGGAGGTTTAAACAATATGAATCAAGTTACTAAGAATCCAATGATGAAAGCAATTTTGGATTTGCTGATTGCTCAGGGAGGATCTGATCTGCATTTAATTGTGGGTTCACTTCCAACAATTCGTGTTCAAGGTAAGCTTTATCCTGTTAAAAACATTGAAGTATTAAATTTGGAAACAGCTCAAGAATTAATTTTTTCATTAGTCACTGATGAACAGCGTCAATATATTATTACCAATAAAGAACTAGACTTCAGTTATCAGCATGATGATGGAGCTAGATTCAGAGTTAACGTTTACCATGAAAAGGGTAATTTATCGGCAGCTTTTAGATTTATTCCCTCCAAAATCAGCACTATTGATGAGCTAGGTTTGCCGCCAATTTTTCATCAGTTCACTCAATACCCACAGGGTTTGATATTGATTACTGGTCCCACTGGTGAAGGAAAATCTACTTCTTTGGCTGCCATGATTGATGAGATTAATCATGCTCGGGCTGAGCATATTTTAACAATTGAAGATCCGATTGAGTTTGTTTATCGCCCAAATAAAAGTATTATTTCTCAACGTGAAGTAAGTCGAGATACTAATTCTTGGGACATGGCGCTTAGGTCTGCTTTGAGAGAAGATCCAGATGTAGTGTTAATTGGTGAAATGAGAGATTTTGAAACGATTGCTTCGGCCATTACCATTGCTGAAACAGGTCATTTAGTCTTTGCGACTTTGCACACTGCGACCGCTGCTCAAACTATTGATCGGATTGTAGATGTTTTCCCAGCTCACCAACAAAGTCAGATTAGAATGCAGTTAGCAGGTACTCTTCAGGCAATCGTTTCACAACGGTTAGTGACTAAAGTTGATGGAGACTTGATGGCCACTGTAGAAATCATGATTGCTAACTCTGCAGTCAGAAGCATGATCAGAGATGGTAAAACTCATCAACTTGATAGTGTTATTCAGACCTCTGCTCAAGAAGGAATGATGCTTTTTGAGATGCACCTGGCTCAATTAATTCAGCAAGGTTTAATCGACAAAGAAACGGCTTTAAGAAAAGCCTTTAGGCCAAAAGAACTATTAAGGTTGATTGGGGAATAGTTAATATTTATGCCAGTTTTTTCTTATACAGCCAAAAACCAGCACGGAGAAAACGTTAAAGGTAAGGTTGAGGCCCAAAACAAAAGTCAAGCTGCTGGTATTTTAATGAGCAGAAATTTACTGGTAGTAAATATTGTGCCTCTTGGTGACTCACTGTTTATTTCTAAAATTCTCAATAAGGTTAAACATGAAGATTTGGTGAATTTTACTAGACAGTTATCGACCATGATTGATGCTGGTTTGCCGTTAGCCACAGGCTTAAATATTCTGAAAGAACAAAATAATCCTGCTATGGCTGAAGTGGTTAGTTCACTCTTGAGAGAGGTTGAAAGTGGTAGCTCTTTTGCCAAAGCTTTGGAAAAACAGCCAGATGTTTTTGATCGTATTTTTGTTCAATTAGTGAAAGCTGGTGAGTTGGGTGGTGTTTTGGATAAAGTTTTAGATAAATTAGCTGAAAATTTGGAGAAGGATAAGGAATTTCGGGCTAAGACCAAGGGAGCGATGATTTATCCAGCAATTGTATTTATCGCTATGTTGGTAGTAGGGTTCGTAATGATGGTGTTTGTGATTCCCAAATTGACTGATATGTACAGTGATTTTGGGGCAGAATTACCTCTACCGACCTTGATTTTAATGTCGATTGCTAATTTTATGTCAAAATTTTGGTGGTTAATTTTAATGATTGTTGGTGGAGCGGTAGCTAGTCTGAGAAGTTGGAATAAAACTCAAGTTGGTCAAAGGAAAATCGATGAATTTCTATTTAAAATCCCGATTATTGGTGATTTACGTAAAAAAATTATTTTGACTAGTTTTTCTAGAACTTTGTCTTTGTTACTAAGTTCAGGTGTGCCATTGCTCAATGGCTTGATAATTGTTTCTGAATCAATGGATAGTATTTTGTATCGTGAGGCTATGTTAGGCATCACTAAAAAGGTAGAAAAAGGTGTTTCTTTGGCTAGAGCGGTGGCGGTCTTTGATTTGTTTCCTTCAATCTTGCATCAGATGATGTCAGTGGGTGAAGAAACAGGTAAGATTGATGAAGTCTTATTGAAGTTGTCTAAGTATTTTGAAGCGGAAAGTGAGCAAGCGGTTAAAAACCTCACTGCTGCTATGGAACCATTGATTATGGTGGTGTTAGGTATTGGTGTGGGAGCAATGGTAATTGCCATTATCATGCCTATCTACAGTTTGACCAGTCAGTTCTAGTAGTAAATTATAGAGGAGGCTCTTGTGCTCCACTCAAGAAATAGTTTATAGTGGAAGTCAGTGTAAAAACACGAAGGGATGTAAGGAATATGAAAAAAATATTTTCGCTCTTCAATCAGATGAAACAACAAGCTGGTTTTACCATGATTGAGTTGTTAATCGTGATTGGAATTTTAGGAATTTTGGCGGTGGCGGTGTTAGCTGCGATTAACCCGATTGAGCAGATTAATAGAGGCCGTGATACTGGTAGTCGCTCTGATGCTGAACAATTGATTAGTGCGATCGATCGTTACTACGCTTTCAATGGTTATTATCCATGGCAAACGGGTGCTGCAGACACGGGCAATGTAGCTTTAGCTTGGGTGCGTTTTGAAGATGCTACCCTTACTGATAGTGGTGGCACTTGTACGGTTGCTGAAAAACTTGGAACAGCTTCAACAGCTGGTTGTAGCGGTTCTGATGAGTTAAAGCAAAGTTTTATTGAGCGTGTATCTCAGTCAACTTATAACTATCTTTACCTCTACAACAGTGGGGCTCAAGGCAGTAGTACTTATGCTTGTTTTGCTCCCAAATCAAATGCTTTTGTTCAAGAGGTTGATACAAGACTTGATCCAGATGGAGATGATACCTTGGATAACTACCCAGCTGATTATCCAGCTTCTGATGCTATTGGTAACACCGCTCAATGTGGTGCTTCCGGTAACTGTGTTTGTATCCCGTAACAGTTTGTTTGACAATAAAAAAGCGGTCCTAGTGACCGCTTTTTTGGGTCTGAGGTTGTATACTGAAAAACATGAATTTATTTTGGTTGGCTTTAGGTTTTTTAATTTTTTTTCTCGGTTCGGCAATTGGGAGTTTTCTCAATGTTCTAATTTATCGCACGATCAGAGAACAGGATTGGATCAAAGCTAGGTCAGTTTGTGAACACTGTCACCACAAAATTCGTTGGTATGAGAACATTCCGGTTTTTTCTTATTTATTTTTGGGTGGTCGTTGTGCTGCTTGTAAAAAAAGAATAGATCTAATTCATCCTTTAATAGAGTTACTAACTGGTAGTTTATTTTTGTGGTGGTATGCTATGGGCTTTTTTTTCTTTAAGTTAACGGCCGCTCCCCTACTCTATATTCAGCCGTTGTTTTGGTTATTGGTTTCGACGATTTTTGTAGCTATTTTGATTAGTGACCTAAAATACCAAATTATTCCTAATTGGTCGGTTTTATTGTTACTTTTTGCTGTAATTCTGTATCGAGGTATTTTGCTTGTTACTGGAGAGATGCAGTGGTTAGATTTTATTAGAACTGTTATTGGTACTTTTTGTTTAACTGGTTTCTTTTTTAGTTTGTGGTTGGTAACCAAAGGCAAAGGCTTTGGTTTTGGTGATGTTAAATTAGCTGTTCCCTTGGGTTTATTACTAGGTTCTTGGCAAAGAATTGTCATTGCAACTTTTTTTTCATTTGTCATTGGCGCCATAGTTGGTATTGTTTTAGTCCTATTCAAGAAAAAAAAGTTTGGTCAGACATTGCCTTTTGGTCCATTTTTATTATTGGCCACAGGCTTGAGTTTAGTCTGGGGATATGAAATTTGGGATGAATATGTCAAACTAATATTAGGTGGTGGTCTATGAGAGTTTTAAAGATATTTTTTACTTCAATGGTTATCTTGTTTTTAACTGCTTTGGTCGGTGGTTTGATTAGTAGAGAAATTCTTTTATCAACGGCTTTGAGCCAACTCAAGGGAGATATGAAGTTTTTGGCCCAATCCTCTACTGGTGGAGAGTTTTTCAAACAGTGTCTTGAATATAGTGGGGGTTCTTTTGTTGATGAAGGCTCTATGGTCCGAAATCAAATTAGATTTATCTCTGATAGTGAGTATGTGCTGGAGAGCGTTTGTAAAGCATCAGAATCAGTTAGAAAAGTCATTAAGAATAAAACCCTACCTCCCCTGGTTAGAAGAGCCGCTGGTCAGTCAGGCTTGGTTCAAGGTCAGAGTGGCCATGGTGTTGAAGTAGGTATTTTTGGTCGAGCTGGAGTGGTGTATGAAGAAGAAAATGTATTATTTGTAGCCTCTTCCAAAATAAATGAGTTAGATGTCATTCTTAATGAAGGGCCAGCCACTGTTTGTAGTGGTTATGGTTATGTTTGTTGCGGTGATGATTATCAGGCTGGTCAAGATTTCTATCAACCCAACGCCTTGGATTGTCCCAAGTCTTGTTATGCCAGTTGTGTAGAAAAGCCAGTGGTTTTAACCTTCAACTCTGAACCAACAGGGGATGATTCGAAAGTAGTGAGTTTACAATCTGGTGATTTTATTGAGTTTATTTATACGATTAGTGATGTGAAAGGCGATGTTTTTGCTAGAGAAAATCTTTTTGAAGCAGAGGCAGACCAACTCAGGTGGGATGAAAAATTATTAAATATTTTAAATAAATATACTCAACAAGAAACTACTACCGATGAAGTGGCAGAAATTATCATTTCTTTTGGTGATGGGACTTCGGAGAAATTACTGGACTTGCATGGGAGAACTGGTCATACTTATACTTGTGAAAGAAAAGCAATCTGTGTTTATAACGTCACCATTCAAGCAACTACTAAATTTGGCGTAACGAGTAGTTTGGATGGAGTAGCAAAAATACAGGTTCAAGTCAGAAATTAACATTATGAAAAAAAAACAAGCCGGTTTTAGTTTATTAGAGTTATTGGTAGTTATCTCAATCATTGGAATTTTAATTGCTCTGGGAACAGTGGCTTTTACTACGGTCCAGAAAAAAGGTCGTGACTCAAGAAGAAGAGGTGATGTTAAAGCCATGCAAGATGCTTTTGAACAGTATAAGGCTGCCAATAATAGTTATGCTGATTGTAGTACGATGGCAACCTATGATGACGGTTCTGGAGCTTTAATGCCTGGAGGATTACCAGAAGATCCCAAGAGCTCTGGAGATTATGTTTACAATACTTCAACCGGGTGTGCTGCTGATAGCTATTGTATTTGTGCCAACATGGAGAGTAGTTCTGGGAATGCTGATGTCCCGACTGCTAGTACCTGTAATTTTACATCAGCAGGAACGTATTATTGTTTAACTAACTTACAATGAAGAAAAAAAATACTTTAACAGCTGGTTTTTCGATGATTGAGTTATTAGTGGTAGCAACTATTATGATTGTTTTAACGACGATTGCCTTGATTAGTTATCGTCAGGCCACTCAGAGTAGTCGTAATGCTAAGAGAAAAACTGATTTACAATCAGTGAGACAACAACTGGTTTTGTATCGAAGTGATAATGGTTGTTATCCATCGTCTGCTAGTTATTTAGAAATGCTAGCAACGATTAGTGCTTATACTACTGATATTCCTTTTGATCCTCTGGGTTCAGAGACTAATCCTCTTTATACCTATACTCCATCTGGAACCTGTAACTCTACAGAGGCTGCTGGTTTTACTTTGGAAGCTACTTTGGAACCAGATGATACTATTTATTCGGTACAAAATCCTTAAACCGCAGTGTTAAAAACATATAACAATAACTTTGGCCACCTCTATCGACAGCTTGGCTTTACCCTGATTGAACTATTGGTCACAGTGGCAATTACTTTGATATTGTTGAGTGGAGCGATTGCTTTTTTTCTTGATTATTTAGATCAAAGAAACGTAAGTAATGCCGTTGATGAACTCAAAACTATTTTTCAACGAGCCTCATCAGAGGCTAATGCTGGCAACTTAAATGGTTGTGAACAGTTGAATGGTTATAAAATTACTTCTGCTCAAAGTGGTAATGTCACTACCGTTTTTTTACAGGCTGATTGTACAGTTGGGACAGCAAATGAAGCAACTGAATATCGGTTGGCAGATGGGGTGGTTGTTTCCCCCAACCTAGATTTTACCTTTAGGGTGCTTCATGCTGGGGTTGATTTACCAGGAGGGGTGGCTAGTCAGGAAATTACTGTGACTAATGACAGTCACAGTTATGCTTTTACTCTTTATCGAGAAGGTAGGTTTAGCCCTGGAGGATGGTTATGAGGCTAAAAAAATTTCTTAATCAGCAAGGCTCAAGTTTGATAGAAATTATTGTTGCAACTGGAGTGATGGCTCTGGTTTTAACTAGTATTGTGGCTGGTTTAACTTTATCACTGAAAACCAATGCTGAATCTGAGTATCGATCCCAAGCAGTCAAGCGGGCTCAGGAAGCTATGGAGGTTTTTCGTCGAGAAAGAACCTTATTGGGGTGGGAGTCGTTTATTAATACTTTTCGCACCAATACTGTTTATTGTTTTAAAGACTTACCAGAACCATTTGGAGAGTTTACGAGAGGGGCTTGTGGAAGCGATGATACGATTGTTATTTCTGGTCAAGAGTTTATCAGAGAAGCAATCGTGACGGTGGATGAAACAGATCCCAATAATCCACAGGTAAGAGTGGTGATGACTATGTCTTGGGTGACTAATGATAACGTCAAAGATGTAGAAATAGTTCAAGTTTTTCGTCGTTGGGATTAATTGTTTCTCAGAGTAATTCCGGTTTGGAAACTCTCCACAGCTGTCTCTTTATTGTTTGTTGTTCCTGAGCCGATTTTAAGGTCAAAGGAAGTGCTGACATAATAAGTATTCTCTTCTCCACCAGTCAAACAAATGAATCTGAGATTCGATAAAGTTGTTTCTTCTGAGGTTAGATAATAGTAGTCATTAATGGCGGTAGAGTATGAGGCGAGTTGACCAGCTTCTAATGGATAGCTTTGAAGAGTGGTCACATAACCATCTAAACCTTGAACGGCAATATTGCTCATAGGTGTATCTGGATCATTGTTGCAGACAGTTGCCCCATCTAAGCCTGCCACTAATTTTTGTGAGTTTCGCAAAATAAACTCGATTTTACTTAACGCAACTTGACCTTCATTGTGAACTTTTTGTTTTAAATTTGATTTTTTCGAAGTAATAATAAAAGTCAGAAACATGGTGGTGACAGTTAACATGACCAACACTGAAAGACCAGCCACAATCAGTAATTCTAAGAGAGTGAAGCCTTGGGTCTGTTTCAATAGCTTTTTCATTACAACGCTCATTGTATAGTTTTTGGTTGAAGTTCTCTAAGGTAAAAGTGAGCTGATTTAATTTCTTTGGGGGTATTGACCAAAAAATCTGGGCGGAAAATGAACACTTCTGCAGGGCTTTGGTTATTAAGTGAGTTATCCCCTGGGACAGCGAAACTTCGACCCAACCTAATGCCTCCCCACCCTACAAATGAGCCCGCACCAATAAATTTTTTGTCTTGAGACTCTGTTATTCCTTCGACACTAATAACACCATCTGTCAGGTAAACTCCTTCTACTAAAGCTACATTAGGATTATGAGGATTAGTATAGATATCTGAATAACCAACATTAGTTGAAATCACAATGTTATTTTTGACAAAAAAGGCTAAAAACCCAGTTCCTCCAGGCTCAACAGTAATGATTCTTTGTTCACTAGCGCTTGTATCATCAATAAATAAACTGCCATTAATAAAAACAATGATTTGTTCAGTGTTAGTGACTTGCCAGGAGTTTAACTCATTAATGGTTAGATTGCCTTCATGAAGATAGATGCCGGGGTTTTGGCTAGGCACTGGTTTTTGTGAGCTGGGCAAAGGAACAACTTTATCGGCGACTTTTTTAAAGAAGAAGGCATAGTTTTCTTCTGGAATATTAGTTGATAAAGCGGTGGCTTGTAGAGCATTACTTCGACTGTCATTAGTATGTAAAAAGATTGAGGCTGGATTTTGGTAGGTCAACACTGAGCCATCCAGAGTAAAAGCAAAACCAGGGCTTTCCAGAGTAAAGCCAGGATTCATGTCAATGAGGGCTGGAGTACAGCCAGGAGTATTATTACAATAACCAGGTAATTCCGAGTTTGGAATATAACTTTGGATATTTTGTTTAGAAAAAATATTGCCGCCCAAGATTTGCCACCAAGCATTATTATTGGCATTAGCTCGCTTGATAAAAAAATTAAGTGATTCTAGAGTAGTGGGGTCTTGGTTGGTATAAACACATTGATAAGGATCCAGAGGATTAGCACTGCATGCGCATTGCCAGGCGTTAGCTGGGTCTGGCGGTGGATAAGGTAAATCTAGAATAACGGTGTAATCAGCGTTTGAGGTGCCAGTGGTGATGTTATATGTAGCACCCATGAAAAAACCATGATCTGTTTCACCTGATCTGGTAGATTTAACTTTAAAGCCGGCTCCAGAGACTTCGGTTGCCAAGCTACCATCACATTTGTTATCTGATCCACCCAATCCCATCGGCATTGCATTGGGATCTTCGTACAGTTGACCAGCAAAAGTTCCAGCTTTGGCCATGGAAAACGAGCTGAAGAAAAAACTCAGTAACAAGATGATTTTCAGCATATATTTTTACTGGAAGCTAGGTTCTACTTCTCTCCAGGTCATTTGGGCTGATTTAATTGGTTTGGGAGCGTTAACCAAGAGGTCTGGTCTGAAGATAAATGTCTCCGTAGCAGCATTATCATTGAGGGCAGGGTCAGTTCCATCGTCAAAATCACGATTCAAGCTAACTCCACTCCACCCCACAAATGTTCCTGCTCCAATGAATTTTCTATCGGTTGTATTGGCTTGACCATCTATAGTCAAGATTCCGTCAGCGACAAAAACACCTTCAATATTACTAATGTTAGCTTGAGTTGGGTCAGTAAAGATATTACTGTAACCAACATTAGCTGTAACGGTAATGTCGCCGCTGGCTACGAACATCAAGAAAGCGTCTCCTCCTTTGGCAACAGTAATTAAGCGATTTTCACCAGCCACTGTATCATCAATGGTCAGGTTACCATCAATAAAAACAACGATTTTTTCAGTGTTGGCCAAATTCCAAGGACTGGTTTGATCAATAGTCAAGTTGCCAGTGTATTTAAAAACTGCCAACTCTGTACCGACAATTGGTTTGTCAGAACTTGATAATACTTGGACTTGGTCATCTAGTTTGTCATAAAAGTAGTCATAGTTTTCTGTGGGGACGGTCACGCCAGTGGCTTGGCCTTGAGCAGCTGTAGTTCTAGAATCAGTCTCGTGAATGTAGGTTCCACCAGTCACACTAGTAATGATCGAACCATTTTGGGTGAGAGGAAAACCAGCACTATCAGCGGTGCCATTGGGATCACTAGCAATTAGGGCTGGTGTACAGTTGGGTGGTGTACAAGTTGAAGCAGGGATAATCGATTCAATGCTGTTGGCTGCCCAAGAGCTACCACCCAAAGTTTGGAACCAGGCAGTTTCAGCCACATTGGCTCTTTTTAAGAAAAAGTTGACGTTAACCAGATTAGAAGGCTGTCGATTGGTGTATAAACAGCGGTAAGGATCTCCTGGATCAGCATTGCAAGCACATTGCCAAGCATTATTTGGATCTGGAGGTGGGAATGGTAGTTGTAAAGCGACGGTGTAGTCAGAATTAGAGGTGTTGACAAAAGTAACATAACTAGAAGCAACTAAAGTACCGTTAGCTGTTTCTCCAGTTCTGGTTGCTCTTACGGTGGAGCCTGGGGCATCGGTGGTAACAAAAACTGGATTAGCTGTTGAGCCAGTACAGAGATTATCGGTACCTCCTAGCCCACTGACAGTAGCACTCGCATCTTCGTAAAAGTTACCTTGAAACTGTCTGATTGGGGTAGGTGTGGCGGTGGGAGCCGTAGTGGCTCCTGGAGGAGGTGGTGAAGTTGGATTTGGATCAGCTGGGGGGGAGGTTGGTGCTGGTGAGTCACAGCAGTAGACATCAACAGTTGTCTCATAACATTGAGAGCCATCATTTACCGTAGTACATCTTTGTCCATTGATACAACCGGTATTTGAATTACCTTCAAAACAGACACCACTCCAGGCATTAGAAAGATTGCAGCCAGCATTATCATGGTTGGGATTACAAGTACAGTAGGCATCAAGAAGAGGATTACAGGTACAAGGGTTGGGACATTCGTCTGGGCAAGGGACTGTGTCATTAGGTTGACCTGCACAAGTATTAGTACTTGATCCATCACAGGATAGTGAACCAGCATTTTCCCCACTAAAACAACCTCCATACTCTATTCCATAAACCATTCCAGGGCAACCACCAGGACATTTTCCTCCACCACAATTGGCACTGGAACAAGCGGCTTTTACAACAGGGATTAGGTCAAAAATATGTTGATTGGTTAAAACCACCCCCCAAACAGAGACAAAGACTAATGAACCAACTAATAATTTTAAAATCTTTTTCATTTTTATAACTGACAATCCACTACAATTAATTTCCTAACAAAATTTGTTTTGCCAATATCATACTCGTTTTCTAATTGCACGATTAGGTAGGCATTTTCACTAACACTATTAATTGCTGTTAATGGTTTTATTGTTTCATCAGGATGATAAATAATCGAATTTGGAGATGAAAGCCCGAGTTCAACATTTCTAATATCGACGTCACTATTAGGAGCAGTGGTAGGCCAACAGTAAAAATCGTTAATCTTGGAGGCATTAAGTTCTAAAAGTTGTAAAGTTTGAGCTTTTAAAAATTGGTTTTTGAAGGTTAGGAGCCCAGAATTTTGATCATAACGATCAAAATAGCCTTTTAGAATTACTCCTTCTGGCCTAAATTCTTCTGGGTTATCATCTAGTTTGAGATCAGTGATGATTGTATCGACTGGCTCTTGGTCAATTTTGGTGATTTCTTTGGTAGCAGGGTCAAGAGAATAAAACTCAGTATCTGGTCTTGGCACATCTTTATACTCAAGAGTATATTTGTCCTTTTTTAGAAAAAAGAAAACATAAGTTGCCAAAATTCCCACAAAAAACAATAAAGAAACAACGAAAAAAATGATTTCTTTCTTATTACTTTTTGCCTTCCCAATATTTACCTGGTATTCAGGTTGAGTATCAATCACTAGTTCATTCTAGCAAGAAATCAAACTGACTTGCAAGACAATGATTTTTATTGACCAACTTCGTATAAAACAGCTGAAGGCACAGACCAAATAATGCCTTGTTCAGCTAGAATTGATAGTATTTCTGCTTCAGTTCTGGCATTCATTAATCTTATGATAGTGTCAATGTCTCCCATTCCTTGGTCATTGCCATCAACAGTTTGATCTCCACCTCCTCGATAATATGCTAGCCCTTTATTATCTCCTGAATATTCCATAAAAATACCAAAATTGCTGCCATTAGAACCAAAAGCATTATTACCAAATCTAATAAAATCATAACGATAGCTACCGTTTTGAGACATAAATTCAGCAACGGAAGCTAGTTGACCTCTTTGAACAATTGCCCAGAGCATGAAATCACCTGTCTCCGGATTAAAAATAGGCATGACTACCATGTCTGCAGGATCTTCTAAAATTGAGCCAGACCTTTCTGGAATATCATTACCTACTGCACTTGAAAGTGGGAACAAATTTCTAGTTTCTATAACAAACCCGGGGAAAGCAGTTCCTTTTACTCTCATCACTTCCTGCATTTTATAAAGATCTTCATTTGGATCTCCTACCGCCACCAAAGTTGAATCAATTGCTGCGTTATTTATTTCTTCAGGACTCATATTCATTAAATCTCTAATCGAGATTCTACCTAATCCTGGAAAATTTACTGTTGCTGGAAAGTTAATGGTTGCTCCAGTTTCTGGATGAATCATTACCAAGCTTCCATCTGGATTTTCCCAACCAGCTGCTGCTACATAAAAAGATTCCCCTGTTTTATCTAATTCAGCCTCATCAACGCCACCGATCCCAGTTGTAAATTCTGATGTTGTGGCCCATTGATCAAGTCTGGGAGACCACCAAAAAGGAGCTCTGTAGCCATGCTGTGCCCATTGATCTGCTACAAAACTAACTTCTCCACTATAACCATTAGCTTGTTCCACAAATCCTTGGGATTGCTCCAACCTCTCTTCTGGACTCATGTCAAAGTAATCAACTTCCGCTGGAGTTGGTTCTGGTTCGGCTGGAGTGCCTGGTAAACTTGGAGCAAGCTCGATAGAGCCAGCCACCCATTGGCCAGTTTCATCGATATAACCGACTACATTGTTCTCTATATCGACTCCAACCGGCAAACCGTTAACTCCAAGGGCTAGTCTGACTGCAGTTCCACCAGCTACTCGATTAACACCAGCTAGAGAAACAGTCATGACTTCCCCTTCATGGCCAGGGATATTAGAAATAGTAAAATAAGTATCATTATCATAGCCATTACCAGGCTTGACTTTGACTAAAATATTATCTGAAGTAACATCACTTACATCGATACCCAGTGGTGATGCTACCCCACTAGCGATAATTTTTTGCCAGTAGCTTTCTAAAATTGGATCAACAATTGGCTCAAAACCAGTAAAGTCACCGTAGTCAATATCTAGATCAGCAAAAGCAGTAGCGGTTGATTCTATGGCTGGAGGATTATCTGTTGGTTGGTTTTCTACATAGGCAGTAGGTGGGGAAATTACGTCTGTTGGAGTTCCATCAATGGGAGCGGCACAACTTACCAGAAATGACATAGTCACAAGGATTAGGAGCAAATAAAGAATCAGATTTCTGCGTTCTGGGGCAAAACCGGCAATTCTTTTTTGATATTCATTTTGACCGATAGAGCCGGTTACCACAGCATTAGCGAACTCCATGTCTGCTGGTTGCATAACGGCCTCAATTTTCCAAAATTGGTTTTGGAGCTCTTGCCAACCGCCAGTAGCTAAGGCTTTAACTTGGTCAAAGGGAACATTCAGTCTTTCTAGACCTTCTTGTCTCCATTGTTTATCAAAACCTTTATTACGAGAAAATTGTGAATTATCAAAAATTTTTTTAGGCATATTGTTTGAGTTTCTTCTATTGTATAAATTAACTGCTAAAAAACTGATCTATATCTATCTAGATCAGAGCCTAAAAGATTATTATAAATAATGATTTCGATTTTTGCAAGCTTTTATCATCCCTTGTATCCAAAATATAGGATTAGAGACTTGGCATTTTTACTCTAGCATTCCTTGCTTTAGTTATTCTCAAACTACATCCTTGTAAAATAATTTTTATTGGCTTGCTTTTTTTATTACCAGAGGTTAAAATGATTGTTTCAATAGTAATGCAAGAATTATTCTAAGAAAGAAACTATGGGAGCAGTACCAAAAAACAAAATCACTCGAGTTGAGCGCGGCAAAAGAAGAGCCGGTAACACTCCAAGCTTGAAAAAAGACGCCAAAATTAGTAAAACCCCCATGCACAAACAAGGTTTAATGGCTGGTTTTCTAAAGATTATTTCTGGAGATAAGAAGTAAAGATTAGTCTTTATTAAGAGGCTTAATTCCTGCTTGCTTTTTAGAAAATTGTCCCCTACTCTAACCATATTAATTCTCTCATATGGAGAGTTTGTTTTTGGTTTTAGAAAATGATTTTTTATGTTAGAACACCACATTGACCCACGTCATGAAAAAAGAGCTCAATTGATGCAAACAGTGTTTGCACTCATGTTTTCTGGAGAAGCAGACCAAGATATTACTCAGTTGGCTTATCTTGATGAAGCTAGGCAAGTAATTAACCAATCACCAGATTTAGACAAATTGGTAGTGCAATATGCTCCGGAAAGACCATTGAATGAAATTAATCAAGTTGATTTAGCCATTATGCGGGTGGTTATTTTTGAGTCTCAAACCAAAAATACACCTAAAAAAGTTCTTATTGACGAAGCGGTTGAGTTGGCCAAAGAATATGGCTCAGATAGTTCGCCCAAATTTGTGAATGGGGTGTTAGGTAAAATCCTGATGGAGGAAGAAAAAAATGAATAAAGATATTTTTAATCAACTGCAAGAGTTATTAGCTTTGGCTACTGGTCACAGTCCGGCTGAGATTTTGCCTGGCTCACACTTAGAGGCTGATTTGGGTATTAACATGGAAGAAGATTTTCCTCGGTTGTTGGCAGTAATTAATCAAGACTTTGAGATTGAATTAGATATGATGACCGTGCTAGATGAGTTAGAGGAAGCCGAAGATACAGTTGAACAGTTAGCTAAATTGGTAGAGGAAGAAGTAGAATTGGGCTAGTTTTTATGTTACCCGAATTTAACAACCAGCAATTATTAATTACCGCACTTTCTCATCGTAGTTCACTTAATGAAGTAAACTCTGGAACAACGGCAACCGAGTCTTATGAGAGATTGGAGTTTTTGGGTGATGCAGTCTTGGAATTAGTTACTACTGAGTTCTTGTTTGAGCAATTTCCCGATGAACCAGAGGGCGTACTGACTTCTTATCGAAGTTCTTTGGTTAAAACCACAACTCTTGCTCAGGTTGCTCGGGAGTTGAAACTGGGTGAGAAAATGTTTATGAGTAAAGGTGAAGAAGCTACTGGAGGCAGGGAAAATGATGGTTTATTGGCTGATGTTTTTGAAGCTGTGATCGGAGCTCTATATTTAGATCAAGGTTTTACAGCTGTTAAACAGTTTTTGGCTGAGCAGTTATTTCCCAAGTTTGCCGAGATAAAATCAAAAAAACTTTACCGTGATAGTAAGAGCTTGTTACAAGAAGTTGTTCAGGCAAAAGGTTTGCCCACTCCAGTTTATGATGTAATTGCTGAACAAGGTCCAGATCATGACAAGACCTTCACCGTTGAAGTTAAGGTTAATGATCAGGTGGTTGGTAAAGGTATCGGCAAGAGTAAACAACTAGCCCAACAAGAGGCAGCCAGCCTGGCTTTAGAACGTTTTGACGTTTAAGATTTTCCTTAAATTGAATAAAAGTTAGCTCGTTTGCTAAGAAATAATAGTATTTATTTTAAGTCAAACCTGAGGAGATCTGGCTGTTTTGTATTTATATAATTAAGAAAATCTATTATTTCTTAGTGTTTGTTACTCCTTCTTGAGAATTTTAACTAAAGAGGGTACAATTCTCCCCTATGATCTTTGAGGACAAGTGCTCGTTTTGTTCTCAAGTTAGGTAGAGGCTAGTAGTATTTATTAAAAATTAAAAGAAATTAAAAATAATATGTTGAAAATTAAATTAGCTCGTTTTGGTAAAAGACAACATCCTCATTATCGGATTGTGGTTAATGAAGCTAGAGATAAAAGAGATGGTAGCTATGTAGCTCAAATTGGTCGTTATGTACCAACAGAAAATCCAAAAGTCTTGGATTTTAATGTTGAAGAATATAAAGCTTGGTTAAAAAAAGGAGCTCAACCCACTGAAACAGTAGCTGGTCTATTCGCTCGTTTTGAATCTGGTAATCCTTTTCCAGTCAAAAAAGCTCAATTATCTCGTAAAGCTAAAGCCAAACAAGAAGCAGCTGCCAAACAAATTGATGCCGCCGCTCAAGATTCAGCAGTTGAAACTCCTGTAGAAGCAGCTCCTGTTGAGGAACAACCAGTTGCTCCAACTTCTGCAGAAAAAACTGAATAAATTATTAGTTTCAGTTAAAGGAAATCATGAAAAACTTTGTTGAATATCTGTTAGTAAGATTGATTGATCATCCAGATGATTTAAAAGTAACTGAAGAAGAAACGGCTGAAGGTTTAAAGATTTTAGTGACAGTTCATCCAGATGATATGGGTCGAATTATTGGTAAAGGTGGTAAAGTCATCAAAGCCGTCAGAAAACTTGTTCAAGTCAAAGCAGCCAGGGATGGGGTTTTTGTTAGAGTCGAGATTGTTGAATAATTTGTTTACTGAAATTATTCAGTAAAAGTTAGTTCATCTTCTATTTGTTGTTCCAAATCGCCGACATTGAGACCATCAATTCCAAATAGATCGGTGTTATTTCCCCCAATGATTTCAAGTTGGTTCTCGATCTGTGAAGGTGAAAAATCAATGATATCTTGAAAAATAGCTCTTTCTTCTTGAGTAATACTAGGGATAGCCGCCGATAAAGTAGCCGAGACTGATTTAGTATAGTAATAAGTACTCAGGGATAAGTCTGCTCTAGTAAGTTGTTGATTATCACCAATATTAGTGGCTTTTCGATCAATGGTTAAACTGGTAATAGTGGTAATCGGTGAGACTCTTTCGATCAGGGTCATAAACTCCTTAACTTGGTCTAAGCCACCAACAATACTTAAGTCCAAATTCAGTTGGTCGTAGTCACCGGCTTTTTTCTTTTTCACAGAAATTTTTTGGGCTTCTTCACCTTCAGTAATGATTTCTCCAGGATTAATCTTAAACTCAGTGATGGAAACATTGGTTTCACTGGCGACTGAGTTGAGGTTATTCAACAATTCCAAAAGAGGCTTATGAGATGGCAAGATATCATTCATTTTTTGGGCTTGAGCATATTCAGGGGTGGTTTTAAGAGCCTCAAGCTCAGCGATTTTGTTTGCTAGTTGATTAGTTTTCTTTTGGGTAACTTCCATTTTTTTTCTGGTTTCGCTAATGCCAGTCAGTTGGTAGTAAGTAAGAATTAATAACACCAAAGCAGTTAAACCAAAGGCCACTGCTTTGACCAAGTTCATTCTGGTGCTTAAGAGCAAAGAGAGGTTAAAGTTGTTATCAAGTTTATTGAGAACTGGCATTAATGTCTCCTTGTTTTAGTAACTCCACAGCCAGATCGATGCTATAGGTACCATTGTTTTCTCTTCTTAGTCCGCTGCGATTAATGGTAGAAAATGATTGTTTAACACTATCTAGATCAAGGGTATTCAAGATTTTTTCTAAGGCAAAAATATTTTCACTAGTGAGACGTAAAGATAAGGCATTGCCCTTTTCTCCATCTCCATAGTTCATGCCAGACAAAAAAACTTGGTTGCCAAAGAGGTTAGAAAAATAATCAATGGCTTGTTGTTTATTACTTCTATTTTGATAAATATCTTTCACGGTTTTGAGTTTGTGAGAAAACATCAAGAAAGTTAGCTCGGTTTCTTCTTCAGCTGAAATTTGGCTAGTTAGAGTAGCTTCTTGTTTATTAAGGTCTTTGAGTCTTTGGACAAAGAAAAAATTAAAACCAGTGGCAATTAAAAACAAAGTTAAGGCTCCACCAAAAGCCCACAAACTATATTTTTGATAAACAGCATCTTTCTCTCCTACTTTGGCAAGAGATAATCTTCTCTGGTTAAGAAAATTAATTTCAGTCATGACTAAACTTCTCTCATTAATAGCCCAGTACAAACAGAAAAATTTTGTTGATTTTCAGTTGGAACTTCTCCGGTAGCAGTAACAAACGGAGCGGCAAATAAAATCTCAGAGCCTAGAGTTTCTGAGAGGTGCTCTACTAAACCAGGAAGTTGGGATGAGCCTCCAGTTAACACTGCTCTAGAGAGAGTGTGCTGAGGAAATTGGCTAGTAAAGTAGCGTTGAGCTTTCTGAATTTCACTAATTAAAACATTAACTATTGGCAAGAGCGCATTTCTGACTTTGCCTTCAAATTGGTTGGGATCTAGACCATAAGAACGCTTGTACTGTTCTGCTTGTTGTAAGTCTAAACCAAGGGTTTGTTGAAGAGTTTTGGTAAGTAGAGCGCCAACTCCAGTGTGAGTAAAGACAAACTGAATTTCTCCTTGAAAAACCACAGCCACATCCATGTTGGTTGCTCCTAAATTCAGAAGCATAGTGGGGGGTTCCTGGGCAGTAATGTCTAGGGTTCTGAGAATGGACAGAACCTGAGTTTCTAGCACTGTTGGTTCAATGCCCATGGCGATAAACATATTAATATATTTATCAACAATTGATTTTCTAGTGCCGATTAATAGGACTCTCATCGGAGTTTTGGAGTTACCTTTTTCTGGGCGATAAAGCACTTTGTATTGCAAGGACAAGTCTTCTTTTTGGATAGGGATATGTTGTTCAGCTTGCCAGCCGATAGCTGAGGCTAGTTCTGAGTCAGTTAATGGTGGAATCGAGATGATTTTTGAAGAAACCATTGCCTCTGGCAAACTCAGTCTTAAATCTGTGTGGGTGAGTTTATTATCAAAAATCAGATTATTAATTAGTTCACCCAATTGTTCAACTTGGAGATCATCAGTTGGGATAGCTACACCAAAAGGATTAACAACTTCTACTACCCGGTGAACATTTGGTTGTGGACCAGGATCAGCAGTAACAACTTTAACGGCATAGGTACCGATATCAATGGCAGTGGCAGGCATTTTTTTTAATTCTTAATAATTGAGCTTCCACTGACCAAAGCATATTCCATGAAAGCTGGGGCAGTAGAGAGCGTTCTTTTTACTTCAAAAGTTCTAGTTTCTTGGCTGGCTAAACTATTCTGAGCCTGAGAGTTAATCGTAAATTGACTAACTGCTGGTGAGCCAACAATCTTAATGTCAGTATCATTATAAATTGGTTTTACTCTCACAAATAAATCATCTGCAGAAGTAAACAAGGTATAACCATACTTGTAAGGACTTGGGCCAGGATCATTGGAAATAAAGTTGTCACCCCTGGTGCTAGCACCACTACAATCTCCAACTGCAAAGTGTCTGGCCGTAACATCTGATCCGTCATTTGCGTAGACAGATAATAATAGTGCTGCTGTTTCTAAACACTCTGCTTCGGTTGCCCAATAAAAACTAATACTACCAGCTGCCGGAACTTTTAGTTCAGTGCTAGTTCCTTGTTTGAGGTGAGTTTCTAGGATGTTGCTTTTCGTAATGTTGTAATTAACATTGGAGTTACTGCCTGATAAATCCAGAGATTCAATATCTTCTGACAGATCATTGATTGTACCAGCTGCTTCGGCTTGAAAAATATTAGCTAAAGCAGCTTCTACTCCAGATTCAGCAGCATTGAAAACTCTGGTGGTATCTTCTTGCTGAATAGCAATCTCTGCTTGTTGTGAAGTTCTGGCTGCTAAGGATAAGCCCAAAGCCAAAATAACAACCATAATAAGTAGCACAATCAAGCCTACTTGACCTTGATTGTTGTTTTTTAGAAGGTGAAGATACTTTTTCATTGCCATTCCATGATACGGGTATTTTTCTCAAGAAACAAGCATGAAAACTTGAGGGACTAGTTTAATTATTGGTTGGAAAATTATCATTTTTAAAACTAATGATTGGTTGCCAGTCATTAATCAAGGCTACTTTTTTATATAGCTGGTGAGCAGTTTGAATTAACTCTAGGTTTGTCCATGAAGCGAACTGTAAATTGCCAAAACCATGTTGTTGAAAGCCAAATAAATCGCCTGCTCCCCTATTTTGCAAATCTTGTTCAGCGAGTTTTAACCCATTATTTTCTTTGGTAAAAATAGTTAGTCTTTTTTTAGTTGCTGCTGAATTTGAGTTTGTGAATAATAAGCAATAACTTTCTTGCCCAGCTCGGCCAATTCGACCACGAAGTTGATGCAAACTAGCCAGACCAAAACGTTCAGCAGCTTCGACCACCATAATATTGGCTTTTGGCAGATCTACCCCAACTTCAACTACTGGTGTGGTAATCAAAATATCTATTTTTTGCTGAAACAGATCATCGATCACTTGTTGTTTAACCTGGCTTGAAAGTTTGCCATGGAGTAAACCAACTTTAAGCTTCGGTGAGGTTTGCTGGTAAAAATTTTTGATGTTGGTAAATAATTCTTTAGCAGCAGCCACCCCAACTAAAGTTTCACTGCTAGATGGCTCAATAAATGGGCAAACAATTAAGGCTTGGCCCTTAGTTTTGGTAATAGTTTCGGCAAGCCAGTTTAGTGAATCTTGTTTTTTGTCATTACTAACAAGCCAAGTTTTAGAGGGAATGCTACCTTTAGGCATTTGATCAATAGTGCTTAAGCTTAAATGACTAAATAAAGTCAGCATTAAGCTTCTGGGGATAGGGGTAGCAGATAGAGTTAGAGTATGTGGAGTACCATGTTCCAGTGGTAGTGTGGTTCGTTGTTTGACACCAAAACGATGTTGCTCGTCATAAGCCACCAAAACAGGATTGATCTCTGTAAGTTTGTTAATAACGGCATGGGTACCAACATATAGGGTTGGTTTTGAGTTAGGTTTAAATTTTTTAGCTTCTTTGGTGGTAACTAGTTCAATATTTAAGTCTGGAAAAAGTTTGGTTAGTGATTGCAGGTGCTGTTGGGCCAAGATTTGGGTGGGTACTACTAAAACAGCATTATGTTGATTTAGTTTGACAGTAGCAAAAGCCGCAATCCCTACAACTACTGTTTTTCCAGAACCAACATCACCGATTAACAATCTATTCATTGGGGTGTCAGCTTGTAAATCATTAAGCAGTTCACTGATGGCTTGTTGTTGAGCAGTTGTCAGTTCAAAAGGCAATTTTTTAGTTAGCCATTGTTGGTAGTTGGTAGTTGGTATCTGGATAGCATAGGCGCTATGTTTATTTTTCCAGTCTTGTTTAACTTGCTGAGAATGTTTAATTAAAGCAATCAATTCTTCCAAAGCCAGTCTTTCTCTAGCTAAAGGGACATCGTCATTAGGTTCTGGGAAATGAATAATTCTTAATGCTTGAGAAAGCTTGGGAAATTGATGCTGAATAGTATCCAAACCGTCTGTTGTATCAGCTAATCTGTC
>CAYSQA010000001.1:0-1164 GCA_964433225.1 uncultured Pseudomonadales bacterium | reverse complement strand
TCAGTGATTTTTTCTTCACTTGGTAGTAAAGTTAAGGCTCCTTGTTCAATTAATCTTCTTGATTGACTATTACTTTCTTTGGTTAAAGTTACCATGATTTCTAGAGCTGTTTTATTAGCTAACTCTACTCTACTCACTACAGTGGCACTATCAACTTGTTTATTTTGGACGGTATTTTCAAAATGTCTTTGAGCTTGGTCAGCTGCTTCAACAGAATGATAAGAAGCAGTAATTTCCCATGCTAGTTGTTTTTTCCATTGCATTGGATTATCTCCGTTTGCTATTTTTTGTTTAATTACTTCAATCTCTTGTTGATGAACATCGGTTAGTAAAGTGAAATAATCAATGATCAACTCATCAGCGACACTCATTAGTTTGCCATACATTTCGTTTGGAGCTTCACTTAAAGAGACAAAATTATTGAATGATTTACTCATTTTTCTACCATCAGTGCCATTAATAATTGGTGTAGTTAAAACCCATTTTTCTTTGTTGTTGTAGGCTCTTTGGAGAGTTCTGCCCATCATCATGTTGAACGTCTGATCGGTACCACCAATCTCCAAATCAACATTCATCGCCACTGAATCGTAGCCTTGCATTAATGGGTAGATAATTTCGTGGCCATGAATCGGTAGACCATTTTTTAGTCTTTCTTGGAACATATCTCGTTCCATTAGTTGTTGAACAGTGGTTTTGGCCATGATCTTAACCATATCTGGAAAAGTCAATTTATCTAACCAATCACCATTGCGTTGAATTTTAATTAAGTTGAAATCTAAGATTTTACTAGCTTGGGTTTTCCAAGTAGCAAAGTTTTCTTCAATTTGCTGATCAGTTAAGATGGGTCTGGATTCATCTCTGCCTGTAGGATCACCAATTTTAACGGTTCCATTACCAATCAGTAAAATTACTTCGTGGCCCAAATTGGCAAATTGTTGCAGTTTTCTCAAAACAACTGAGTGGCCCAAGTGAAGATTAGCTCCGGTAGGATCGATACCTAGATATAATTTAATTTTATTGGTTTTTAGTTTGGTCAAAAAAGTTTCTTTGTTGGGTAAAATCTCGGCAACTCCTCTAGAAATGACCTCTTCAATGGGAAAACTAGTTTTTTTTAGCATAAATATCTTTCCGCTTACTATTAGTTATTCTATAACACCTTCTTGA